>NZ_KB905585.1 GCF_000380965.1 Paenibacillus ginsengihumi DSM 21568
CTATGAAAGGGGAGCGATCCGGCGTGAAACTGCATGTATCTCTCCTGGCTGATGAAGGCAAACTCCATCAAGTAACGGAGTCGATAGGCAGAGAGCATGATCTGCCCTTTTGTCAGGATGTGACGGATTCCCAGTTCATTCTGGTGGCGGATCGCGCCTACGGCAAACATAAACAATTTGATGCTTACATGGAAGCAGGACGAGCGCCAGTACTTTGTAATCCGGCTACGGGACAATACGATTTTGCATCAACCCATCCCGAGAGAACGCAAACGCCCATTCAAAGGCACGATCGAGCAAGACGTGACGTGCCAATTGGGAAGCAAAGCCACGCTGACCCAACATCGATTTCGGGTCGTGAAATTGAAGGATCCAGCAGGTCGTCCTGTTGTCCTTGCAACCAATCTGCACAAGCCATCGGCCGAACGTATTGCAGAAATCTATCGGCAACGGTGGCAGGTGGAAGTATTTTTTCGTTGGATCAAGCAACACCTGAATGTGCCCAAGCTTTTCGGCACTACGCCAAACGCGGTTTATGGTCAATTGTACAGCGCTTTAGTGGTATATGTGCTTCTTCAATTTTTGTATGTTCAAGGCAACCAACTCGTTCATCCTTCCGCGCGAATATCTTTTGCGGATTTCGCTCGGCTGATGAACGAAGCAAATTTACCGATCGAATGGATCGTTTATTTGGCTAACCATGTTGCTTTCCCTTGACTAAAATTGGAAAATCAACAGGCCTACACTTTGTACAACATTTCGGGCGCTGTTCCCGGGTTTGAAGTCAATCGTGCCCAAATTATCGCACAAAATACAACATTCCCCTGACTCTAGCACGAAGGATACGAAAAATGTTGTATTTTTTGCAGGATTCGTCGCTTCATGTGCCCGGAGAGGGCAGCGCTAAAGCGGAGGCCGCATGCCAACGCGGAGTCTGCACGCCAATGCGGAGTTCGTGCGCCAATAACTTCCAGTTGTATTTTAGCAAAAGTATGGTAAGCTTAAATAAAAATGCGAACGTATGTTTCCGCAAGAAGATCACAAGCTTGCCGAGGTGTCCTATGCCGAAAAAAACATACGAACCGGTGCGCACGAAGCACACTCTCAACAAGGTCAAAGCGGAGCGCATGCCATTCGACTGGTCGATCAATCCGTACCGGGGCTGCGCTCACGGATGCAGCTTTTGCTACGCGAGGCAGTTTCAGTCGTTTATCGGTATGGGGGCGGAGGATGAGTTCCAGAACCATATTTTGCTGAAAATGAATGCGGCTGAAGCGCTGGAGGCCCAGCTGGCGTCGATGGCGCGGCGCATGGGCTGCAGACCGGAGAACGCAGGGCCGAGGATCGGCGCGGTGGCGATCGGCACGGCGACAGACCCGTACCAGCCGATTGAGGGAAAAGCGGGCATTACCCGCGCATGCTTGAAGGTACTCGCCAAATACCGGGTGCCGACCACGATCACGACCCGTTCCCCGCTCATTTTGCGGGACGCGGACCTGCTCGCGGAGATGCACGTGACCTCGGTGAACATCAGCATCAATACGACGGACGCCGGGCTTACGCGCAAGCTGGAGCCGGCCGCCCCGCCGCCGGCCAGGCGGCTCGCCACCGTCCGGGAGCTCGCGGAGCGGGGCATCCGGGCCGGCGTCTTCATCGCTCCGATCCTCCCGTATTTGACGGATTCGGAGGAGTCGCTGGAAGCGCTCGTGGCCGCGGCTCAAGAGCATCGGGCCGCCTTCGCCATGGCGTCGGTGCTGCGGCTGTCTTCGGACGTCAAGCCGTGGTTCTTCCATACGCTGAACACTTATTTTCCGCAGCTCGTCGGCCCATATGCGAAGCTGTACCGCTCGGCCTACGCCGATCATGAATACATCGAATCGCGGCAGCGGTTAGCCCGGCGCCTGCTGGTCAAGTACGGCTTGGCTGCAGACGTGCCGCAAGCGCCAAAGCAGCCTCCCGCATCGTACTGTCCGGAACCCGTGCAGCTGGCCTTCGAATTTTGACGGGGGACAGGGCGAACCGTTTCAGGAGGCCGATGATTCGCCCGTATGCCGGACTTCTCTCCCGAACTGCATGTAATACAGAACGGCGACAACAACGGCCAGCAGCGCGAGCACGAAGAATATGTTGCTGTAAGTAAACACAGCCGGGTCGTGGACGGCCGGATTCAGATGGAAGCCCGGCTCCCCGAAGTCCAGCAGCTTGCCGATCAGGCTCGTCGCCGTCGCTCCCGATATAAAGTTCAGCATGGAATACATCCCCATCCCGACGCCCGTCTGCTCTTTGGGCAGCGTGCGGGATATCGTATTGGACATCGCAATCTGCATGAACGTCTGGCCCAGGTTGCCGAAGATCAGAAGCAGCACGATCACGAGCGGCGGCACGCCGACGAACGTGGACAGCAGGACGAAGCAGGCGAACAGCAGCAAGGCGGCCAAAATCATCAAATACGAATTCCCCTTCTCGTCGGCCAGCTTGCCTCCCTTGCGGCCCATCAAAGCGGAGGCGAGCGCTCCCGGGAACATGACCAGACCGATCAGCGCAGGCGTGAGATGGTTCACCTTGTCAAGAAACTGTGGCGTAACGAACGGCAGTCCGAAGCTGTTGAACGTCGCCAGAAAAGCGACCGCCAGTCCGAAGGAATAGCTCTTGTTACTGAACAGCGCCGGCTGCACGAACGGTACCGCGGCGGTGCGGATGCGCCAGGCAAAAAGCAGCAGCAAAGCCAGCCCGATGAAAAAGAACAGCGCGCTGCTCTGGGTAATAGCCAGCAGCAGCAGGGCGACGGTTCCGGCCAGCAGCGACCCTCCCAAGTAATCGATGGCGCTGTCTTCCCCCCGCTTGTCGTCCAAATATTTTCGGAAAAACGGCAGTGTCAGGAGAGGAAGCAGCGACAGGAAGAACAGAAAACGCCAATCGGAGAAGCTCGTAATGACTCCGGACACGATCGGACCGAGGGCCGTTCCCAGCGCTAGTCCGATAGCCGAGGTTCCGAGCGCCCGCCCTCTTTTCTCCGGCGCAAAATAGCGGACCGGGATAATCATCGCCGTCGCCGGGATGACTGAAGCTCCGGAAGCCTGAAGCACGCGGCCGAGAATGATCATCCAATATTCGGTGGCCAGCAGTCCGACAACCGAACCCGCCGCAAAAAACAACAGGCCAAACGTAAGCAAATCCTTCAGGCGATATTTGTCCGCCAGCTTGCCGAATGTGACGGAGCCGATCGCGTAAACAATCATATAGGAAGTCAATATCCAGCTTACTTCGGACGGAGATAACCCGAATTCAGCGCTAATGACAGGCAGCACGACATTAAACATCGAGGCGTTCATTACCGAAAAAATGAGCGTAAACACTAATACCTTCAGCAGCTTCTCTGCGTTGCGGTTCTCGTTGTCGATTCCAGTCTCCACCCGGATTCCTTCTTTCTGCATGTATTTTGGTCGGTTCAAGGAATGATTCCTATGGTAGCCTCGACGCTCCGCTTTGGTCAACGCGCCGGTTTTGTCTTGTCAAATTGCCGCTTCTGTACCACAATAAAGAAAACGCCGCGAAAGAAGCGAATATCTCATGCCTGCCAATCTGGCCTATTTCTTATGGTTTTATATCGTTATTTATATGGGTAATGCGGTTTACGGCACGTTTATTCCCGTTTATTTCACCGACATCGGCTTCACCCCGTCGCAAATCGGGACGCTGCTCAGCCTCGGGCCGCTCGTCGCCATATTGGCCCAGCCGGTTTGGGGCGCGCTGAGCGACCGGGCCAGGTCAAAAAACCGGATTTTGCAGCTGATGATCGTCGGCAGCGGAATATGCATGCTGCTGTATCCGATATCCGACCGATTCGTCTATCTGCTCGTCATGATTTGCATCTTCACTTTTTTCCAGACGTCCATCTTCGCCGTCAGCGACGCGATTACACTCGAGACGCTCGACCGGGACAAGCGGAAGGCGGGAACGTTCGGCCTGATCCGCATGGGCGGGACGATCGGCTTCGCCGCGATGTCCATCGGCTTCGGGCTGATCGCCAGGGACAGCATCGGCTCGCTGTTCGTCGTCTACTCGCTGATTATGGCGGCGGCGGTGCTGTTCACCTTGCGCTTTCCCGCTGTGGAAGGCCACCAATCGTCGGGACGAAAGATGCAGGTCTGGGTGCTGTTCAAAAACCGCCGGCTCGTCCTGTTTCTGGCCATCAATTTCGTGCTGCAGGTAACGCTCGGCTATTATTACTCCTTTTTCCCGATTTATTTCAAGGAAATGGGCGGCGACAACGTGCTGCTCGGCTGGTCGATGGTTATCTCCTCGCTCAGCGAAATCCCGTTTTTGCTGCTGTCGGGGTGGATATTAAGCAAAGTCAAGGTGCCGTATATTTTGCTCGGGGCGGCTGCGGCGATGGCGCTGCGCTGGTACTTGTTCTCCGTGATCGACAATCCGTACTGGCTGCTGCCGGCCCAGGCGCTGCACGGCCTGGCGTTCATCGTGCTGGCGGTGACGATGGCCACCTTCATCAACAACGAGGTGCCGAGCGAGCTGAAAGCGAGCGGCCAGACGCTCAACGGCCTGCTCAGCCTCGGCGCCGCCCGGGTCATCGGAAGCTTCGCCGGCGGCGTCGCCACCGAAAGCTTCGGCATGCGCAGCGTCTTCCAGTACAGCGCCGTCGCGGTGCTTGTCTGCATAGCGGTATCGGCCGTTGTGATCCGCACTATGCTGCCGGGCGGCGGGGCGGCTCACGACCGCCCATCGACAGGAGAGTCCGGACGTTCTTGAGACGAAGACGGCGAATAACCGGGCCCGCTGACAAAAATTTTCTATACTTATAGATTAGCACCTTCACGTCATTCGCTGCATGAAGATTAGATGAAGATTGCGCGCTAACAGACGCCTGTGCCGAGCGATTCCTTGGTCATTGGCTGTCACCTGAGGCATGGAATTTTGTCGGCGGGTGCGCCAGCTTGGCTGGCGACGGCTTCGCGCAGAAGCGGGTCTCTTGACATTTATGAGCGCCGATCTTATACTTACTAACAGTAAGTAACTAAATAACAAGGAGGCGTCAGCTTATGATGCCCGCTTTATTTTTGGCGCACGGTTCCCCGATGCTGGCGATCGAGGACACGGAATATACGGCATTCCTCGCACAGTTGGGGACAAGTCTGAAACCGGACGCCATCGTCGTATTCACCGCCCACTGGGAAAGCGAAACGTTGACGATCTCTTCGACCGATAAAATATACGAGACGATCTACGACTTCGGCGGATTCCCGGATGAATTATATGCCGTGCAATACCCTGCCACAGGCTCGACCCGGATCGCTGCCTTTCTGAAAAGCCGTTTCGAGCAGCACGGCATCCCCGTCCGCCTCGATCATACCCGCGGCCTCGACCATGGCTCGTGGACGTTATTGCACCGGCTGTATCCGGCGGCTGACATCCCCGTCGTGCAAATTTCGGTCAATCCGTTTCTTCCGCCACAGGATCAGTACCGGATCGGCGCGGCGCTGCGCGGGCTGGGCGCAAACAATATACTGGTGATCGGCAGCGGCGTGACGGTTCACAATCTGCGCATGCTGAATGGGGGAGCCGCCGCCCCCGAACGCTGGGCCGTCGAATTCGACGACTGGCTTCTTGACCGCATCAAGGAGCGGGACCTTAAGTCTCTGTTCGCTTATGAACGTTTGGCGCCCCATGCGCGGCAGGCTGTCCCGCGGGCGGAGCATTTCGTCCCGATGTTCATCGCCATGGGAGCGGGAGGCGACGAACTGAACGGTCGTGCCATCCACCGCAGCTACCAATACGGAAGCTTGAGCTATCTTTGTCTGCAGTTCGACTGACAGGCCTGTCGGCCGGTGCGAGCATACATCAATGATAAATCCCTGGGAGCGAATGTCCCAGGGATTTGCCGTATTGCTCCTTGTAATTTTTAAGAAGGTTGCGCACGAAGGTAGGCCTAACTTAGACGCCTATGGCTTATGTCAAACGTGCCTTCGTCATCGGTCGTCGCCTTGGCTACGATCATCCGCCGATGGCACTCGTTGAACGATCGGAATCGGCCGACGCCCTTTCCTTGAGCAACCTCATGCCGTTGGCGATAACAAGCAGCGAACTGCCCGTATCGGCCAGCACAGCCATCCACAAGGTTGAATAACCGGCGAAAATCAGCAGCAGAAAGACCGCTTTGACCAGCAAGGAAAAGGCGATATTTTGCTTAATAATCCGCAGCGCCTTGCGGCTGAGCCGGATCGCATACGGCAATTTGCCCAGATCATCGGCCATCAGGGCGACATCCGCCGTTTCCAGCGCCGTATCCGTGCCGGCCGCCCCCATGGCGATGCCGACCGTGGCAGTAGCGAGCGCCGGGGCGTCGTTGACGCCGTCGCCTACCATCACCACCTGGCCGTGGCTTGCCATCAGCTCCTTGACGGCGGCGACCTTATGCTGAGGCAGCAGCTCTGCCCGGTGCTCGATGCCGCCGAGCTTGGCCGCTACCGCTGCGGCCGTGCCGCGGTTATCGCCGGTCAGCATGACCGTGCGGGCGATGCCGGCCCGGCTAAGCTGCCGCAGCAGCTCCGCGCTTTCGGCGCGAACTTCGTCCGACACGGCGAAGACAGCGTACAGCTCCGCCGCGGTGCCTAGCACGACGACCGTTCGCCCTTCCCGCTCCAGCCGCCGAATCGTCTCCAGGGCATCGCTCATCGGCGTACCCAGCTGTTCGAGGAACCACTTGGGACTGCCGATATAAAGCTCCGTACCGTGTACGACTGCCTTGGCCCCTCGGCCCGCAACCGAGGTGAATTCCGAGACGGCAGGAAGTGGCACGGCCCGTTCCTCCGCCCTGCGGACGATCGCCTGCGCGATGGGATGCTCCGAGCGCTTCTCGATCGCCGCGGCGACGGCCAGCACCTCTTCCTCCGTCCGCGATCCGAAGGATCGCAGTTCGGTCAGCTCGGGGACGCCGCGGGTTAACGTGCCCGTCTTGTCGAAGGCGACGACAGATACGGCTCCGAGCCGTTCCAGGTATGCGCCGCCTTTGATCAGCACGCCGTTTTTGGCTGCATTGCCGATCGCCGCAACGATCGCGACCGGCGTCGAGATGACCAGGGCGCACGGACATGACACGACCAGCATCATTAACGCCCGGTAAAACCAGACGTCGAACGGCTGCCCCAGAAAAAGCACGGGAATCACGGCGATGCCGACGGCGACGACAAGCACGGCAGGGGTGTAATATTGGGCGAACACATCGACGAACCGCTGGGACGGCGCTTTCTGCGCCTGCGCTTCTTCAACGAGGTGAATAATTCTGGACAGCGTATTATCCTCGGAGCGGCGCGTGACCTGCACCTCCAGAGCTCCATGCCCGTTCACGGTGCCGGCGAACACCTCGTCCCCAGGCTGCTTCTCAACGGGAACGGACTCTCCGGTAATCGGCGCCTGGTTGACCGCCGATGTGCCGCTTGTAACGATGCCGTCCATGGCGATCTTGGAGCCTGGCTTGATCAGCATCATGTCGCCGATCTCGATGCGGTCGACGCTCAGCGTCAGCTCGCGGTTATCGCGCCGGACAGTCGCTTCCTTGGGGGACAACTCCATCAAGCCGCGAATCGATCTCCGGGTGCGATCCATCGTGAGCGCCTCCAGCGTCTCCCCGAGCGAGAACAGGAAGACGACCGCCGCGCCTTCCTCCCATTCCCCGATCAAAGCTGCTCCGACAGCAGCCACCGTCATCAAAAAATCCATGCCGATCGTTCGGGACTTGAGTCCGTGCAATCCCGTCCAGGCAATGCGGTACCCGCCCGCAATCATTGCCGCAGCGTACAGCGCGTCCGCCATCGGCTGCGGAATCAGCTGCGCGAAGGAGAGCAGCCAGCCTATCGCAAACAGCGCGCCGGAGACGAGTGTCGACAGCGCTTTGCGGTTTTTGCGCCAAAAGCGGGCTTCTTCGGAAGAGGCAGCCGCCGCACCCTTCTCCGGTACGGCCGTATAGCCCGCCTGCCGGACCGCCTGAATAATGGCGCTGTCCGCAATTCCGCTGTGCAGCACCGTCATTTTGGCGGCGCCGTAATTGACGACCGCTTGCTGTACGGCCGGCAGCGCGCCGATTCGCTTTTGCAGCTTCATCGCGCAGTCCGCGCAATCCATGCCGTCGATGCGAAAGACCGACTTGAACGCCGCAGCTCCGTCGGCCCGGCCTGACGCGAATGAATGACTGCCTGCCGCTATCTCGCGCTCAGCCTCGCCATGATCGTGGCCGCAGCCGCACTCGCCATCGTCATGCGGCGCATGCGGCTTAGCTGCCTCATGCTGGGGCCCATGCGCATGCTCGTGGCCGCAGTCGCACTCGCCATCGCCATGCGGCGCATGCGGCTTAGCTGCCTCATGCTGGGGCCCATGCGCATGCTCGTGGCCGCAGTCGCACTCGCCATCGCCATGCGGCGTATGCGGCTTAGCCGCCTCATGCTGGGGCCCATGCGCATGCTCGTGGCCGCAGCCGCACTCGCCATCGCCATGCGGCGGAAGCGGCCCCGTTTCCGCTCCGTCGCTGCGGGAGGAAGATTTCGGCTTCATGCTGGCCCAACCCCCTTTTCGTAAAAATTATCATATGATTAATTATTCATTTATTGATTTTATCATATGCCTCCCGCTGTTTATTGTCAATCGGTCTTTTGCCGCTATCGGCTTGATCTTTCTTATTATGTGTATTGTCGGGCCAAAAGGTACGGAGCGGGCTTTTCGACAGGACATTGGCGATGCGAAGCGGGTGCGGGCAATGGAATCATTTTGGGGGCTGAAAAGGAAGAGAGAGGCGCAAGAGGCAGGTTTCGTTCACCGCAACGGGCGGAATAACTAGAGAAGGAGAATATGAGGCCAGGAAAACGATGGGGCTCCAGCCAGGAGCTAAAGCATGCTGCTTGAGGCGTCCTTAGCTAGGCTTTCGGCCTATAGCATGGCGAGCCCCCACCATCACCGTGTTCAATGATGCTTGACGTGCTGAAGCATTTGCACATAGATCTGCTCGATATGATCGTCGTCGAGCGAATAAAATACGGTCTTTCCCACCTTCCGCCGCTTGACGATCCGCAAATTGCGCAAGTACCTGAGCTGGTGGGAGACCGCGGATTGCCCCATGTCCAGCACGACCGTCAAATCATGCACGCACAGCTCTTTTTGAAGCAGCGAATGAATGATCTTCAGCCTGGTCGGATCGCCGAGCGCTTTGAACACATCGGCCACCCGGACCGCGATATCGTCGGAAATCAACTGATCCTTGACGTCATCGATATGAGCCGTGCCGCCGCACGTTTCGTCGCATTGCTCCTGGATCGTCTTTTCCATCACTGTTCCGCCTTTCGCCATAAATCTTACGATTAGACCTTATTATAGCAGAAAACGCGTTCCGTTGCCGAGCTTTCCGGCGGCGGCCGCGAACGGTGCGGAAAGATAGCAGCACACAATCGGATTGCGGTTTGCCGGCAGGCTGGCGCAACCCCGAAGCAACAGCAGGCCGATGGCAACGGCCCCAGCCGCGCGAAACGCAAGGGCCAGGGCCGCTACTCGCACAGCAGCTCCGGTTAATCCGGTATCGTCATTTCATCCGCCACATTCGTCCCCATAATGCCCTTGACGGTGCCGATCTCGGAGGACTGCCCGATAGCCCACATCAGCTTAGCCACCAGCGCCTCCGTCGTCATGTCGTAGCCGGGAATCGCGCCGGCGGCCAGCGCGCTGCGGCCGACCTCGTAGACGGTAAGGTCCGAGCCTTCGTACAGGCACTGGGTCGTCACCGCCACGCAGATACCGGCCCCGATCAACCGCTCGATTGCGGTTACGAGCCCTTGCTCGCGGTTAGGGACGCCGCCGAGGCCAAAGCCCTCGATGACGACCCCCTTGTATCCGAGCTGCCGGATCGCCTCCAAAATATCCGGCTTGATGCCGGGCACCAGCTTGAGCAGGAACACCTCGGGAGCGAGCCGGTCGCTGTATGGCAGCGGCTTCATGCCGCCGGGAGCGGGGGCGGCGGGATTGCGCTCCAGCCGCCCATCCCGAATGTATCCGAGATCGGGGTAGTTGACGCTTTCGAAGGCGTCGAAGCTCTTCGACCTGACTTTGGTCACGCGGCAGCCCTTCATCACCTTCCCGTGAAACGCCACGAGCACGCCGGCAATATCCCCGCACGCCGCAGCGAAGGCGTCGAGAAGATTTCGGCGCGAGTCGCCGCCGGCGCTGCCGATCGGCTGCTGCGAGCCGGTCAGCACGACCGGCTTGTCCAGGCTTCCCAGCATGAAGCTGAGCGCCGCGGCCGTATACGCCATCGTGTCCGTCCCGTGGGCAACGACGATGCCGTCGTACTGCTTCAGCCCTGCGCGCACGGCCTGGGCAAGCACCGCCCAATGCTCGGGCTGCATATTCGTGCTGTCGACAGACATCAGCGACATCGCTTGGGCGTCGCACAGCCGCTTCACTTCCGGAATTTGCTCAAGCAGATTGGCGGAGCTGAGCGCCGGGACGAGGCCGCTGCCCGACGGCGAGGAGGAGATCGTGCCCCCCGTATTGATCAATAAGATCCGTTTCATGCCGACGTCAACTCCATTAAGAGAAAATGCATTTTGTTATGACTGGGTTAACAAATGGGCGCCAGCGATGCCCGGGCGCGTCATTTCGAACGGATCGAGGATGACGTCAAGCTCCTCTTCCGTCAGCACCTGATACTCCAGGCAGAGCTCGCGGACGGACCGGCCGGTTTCGATCGCTTCGCGGGCGATGCGGGCCGCCGTCTCGTAGCCGAGATGAGGATTGAGCGCGGTGATGATGCCTACGCTGTTATCGACATATTCCCGGCATCTCGCAGCGTCAGCCTCGATCCCGTCGAGCGCGTATATTTTGAACACCTGGAACGCCCGGTTCATCATGCTTATCGACTGCAGCAGATTGAACACGAGCACCGGCTCCATGACGTTCAGCTCCAGCTGCCCGGCTTCGGAGGCCAGAGCAATCGTGTGATCGTTGCCGATGACCTGGAACGCGACCTGGTTCACGACCTCGCACATGACGGGATTGACTTTGCCCGGCATGATCGACGAACCCGGCTGCCTGGACGGCAGCTTGAGTTCGCCAAGCCCCGTCCGCGGTCCGGATGAGAGCAGGCGCAAATCGTTCGCGATCTTGGACATGTTGATCATGCATATTTTCAGCGCCGCGGATACCTCGGTGTAGGCATCCGTATTTTGCGTCGCGTCGACCAGATCGGCCGCCAGGCGAAGCGGAAAACCGCTCAATTCGGCGATCAGCTCGTTCACCCTTTTCATATATCGCGGGTCCGCGTTCAGCCCGGTGCCTACGGCGGTAGCGCCGAGATTCACCTCGTACAGCAGCTCCCGCGAGCGCGAGATCCGGCGGATATCCCGCGACAGCACCGCCGCATACGCGCCGAACTCCTGGCCGAGACGGATCGGTATAGCGTCCTGCAGATGGGTGCGCCCCATCTTGATAATCGCCTCGAACTGCTTCGCCTTGGCCGCGAACGACTGATGCAGCTCCTCCATCGTATGCAGCAGCTCTTCGATCAGCGAAAGGGCGGCGATATGTACCGCGGTGGGAAAAGCGTCGTTCGTCGACTGGGATTTGTTCACATGGGAATTGGGACTGACCTTGAAATAATCCCCTTTCGTCCCGCCCAACAGCTCGATTGCCCGATTGGCGATCACTTCGTTGGCGTTCATATTGATCGAGGTGCCCGCCCCGCCTTGAATCGGATCGACGATAAACTGATCGTGCCACTGGCCGCCTGCGACTTCTTCCGCCGCCTGCACGATGGCGTTGCCCAAGCCCGGGGGAATGAGCCGGATCTCCATATTGGCCATCGCCGCCGCCTTCTTGACGAGAGCCAGGGCGACAATCAGCCGCTCATGTATACGATACCCGGTTATCGGAAAATTTTGCGCCGCCCGCAGCGTCTGGATGCCGTAATAGGCATCGGCCGGCACCTCCATTGAGCCTAAAAAGTCTTTTTCTGTACGGGTTTTCACGTTGTGAACTCCTCCTCCCGGCGTCCGCGTCGAACGTAAACGGCGTCCGAACCGGCTCCTTAGCGAAGATCAGCCGGAATTTTGCCGGCCTCGCCGGGCAAAATCGCCGTTTCAATGATCGCGTGGCGCACTTTTTTGACGACCTGGTCGCTCAACAGGCTGGATATAATGTAATGCTCTTTCAGCTCGTTCTCTGCGATCACCGAAGCGATTCGCCCGCTTGGGCGGCCAGCTTCATCGGCTCGTTGATCCGCTTCGCCCGGCAGTCGGGCGCGCCCCGGAAAATGCCGGGAAAAGCGAGCCCGTTGTTGATCTGGTTCAGGTAATCGCTGCGACCTGTCGTATATACCCTAGCATAAAACAGCCCGTCCCCTGGCGCAATCTCAGGCTCCGGATTAGCCATCGCGAAGACGATGCTGTCCGCGTTCATCCGGCCCCCCTTCGCATAGCCAGGCAGCGGCGGCGGCAATCGCTGAGGGTGGCGGGCGCATCCTCCGCGCCGCCTAGCACGTTGAAGGTCGCGGACGAGGGCGGCCGCCTTATTTGGCCTTTTTGGAGCTATGATTGGACGGCTGCAAGCTAGAGCTGTATTTGCGATTCACCGGCAGCCTTCCTGTTCCTCTTCGTCGCTAAATACCTCTTCCAACACCTTGTCCCGGTTTTCGAGAAAACGCCGCGTTATAATATAATGCATCGTCTGCTCGTAGGCGATCTCCGACACCGGCTGGTCGTCGAAGTTCAATATTTGCGCCTGCGGGTAGCCGAGCAAAATCGGCGAATGCGTCGCAATGATGAACTGGGCTTCCCGTTCCAAATCCTTGATGACGCGCAGCAGCGCCAACTGCCTGGCTGGCGAAAGGGCCGCCTCCGGCTCGTCCAGCAGGTAGATCGCCTTTTTGCCAAAACGGTGCTTGAACAGCGACAGGAACGCTTCGCCGTGCGATTGTTTATGCAACGATCGTCCTCCGTAATAGCGAAGGCTTTCCGGCATCGTATCCAGGTGTGAGGCGAACTGGTAGAACGTCTCCGCTCTCAGAAAGAAGCCGTTCGTAATTTTGGGCAGCCACGACAGCCGAATATGATCGCCCAATACCGCCTGGGAGGCATTCACTTCGTACTGGTTGTTCCGGCTGCCGCCCGCCGTGTTAAACCCGCATTGATAGGCGATCGCCTCCAAAATCGTCGATTTTCCCGAGCCGTTCTCGCCAACGAAAAACGTAACGTTCGTCTTGAACTCCAGGGTGGTCAGCTGCGCGATCGCCGGAATGTTGAACGGATACTTGCCGGGATCCGCCTGCTTTCTCCTAATTTCAAGACTGCGCAAAAACATGTCTCTACCTCCTGCGTCAGTATGACTAGCGCCGCATTATCGACAAAAGCCCGTTCCAGGCGCGATTTCATCATTATTTGGTAAAGCCGATGAACGAGACGACCAGCGTCTGGGCCAAAGCTTTGGCATTGACGTTCGGCTGCAGCTTGCCCGACACGGATTCCGCGCTAGCGGTCCCCTCCCCAGGCTCAACCGGGCACATAAAGCGACGAATCCTGCAAAAAATGCAACATTTTTCGTATCCTTCGTACAAGAGGATGGGGACCGGCATCGGTCGTTGTCATGAATCGATATCCGGTCTGCCAATTTCTAAAACGCGCAATGGTCCGCATCTCGAGCTTTCTTGCATGCTGCTTGTACACCACATAGCTCATTTGGCTTAAGTTCACCAGGGCGAGACCTCTCCCCTCCTCGAGAAAATACGTATTGCTCCCGAGGTCGCAATTCATCCTTACCGCATCGTAGTAAATGCGCTCGACCGGCGTATGGCTGTGGACAACGGGCTTCCCGCGAGTCAAGCTCAGCAGGCGATCCTTCGGGATGCCGTAAAAAGTTGCTATGGAGAAAATAGCGTCTTGCTCTCTATAACAGTTTGCCATGAATTTCTCGAACCCCAAAAAAGGTGCGCAGCCGATTCTATGAACGTATAAGAGGAGCTTCCCTCTGAAAAGACTAAAAAACCCGGACCTGCTAGGCACAGTTCCGGGCCACAGCGCCCACATCGATAGTCGCCCTTCAAGGCGGACCGGCACCAGATGGCTGAGAAGGACCATTTACTTTGGAGAAAGCGGGCCGGTTCTTTTCTTTTTATGCGAAATGCTCCGATAACTATTTATTATACCATAAAATTAGATTGCTTGTTCTTTTTTTCCATAATAGACGCCCAAGCCGCTAGCACGGCACCATCAGATGATGAAAATGAGCCGCGGCGCACCAAGCGCTATTTTCAAGATAGACGCCTATGACCAGCGATTCCTTCGTCATCGGCCGTCATCTGCGGTGCCAAAAAAATTTGCCGAAGGACTTAAACAATCGGGCGCGGATGATGCTCTTGACTACGACAATGAGAATCATTATCATTAATGAGTGCTATCTTAATTACACATCAAGTGGAGGCGTATCCATGACATCGTACCAAGCTGTTTCTCATCGTCTCCGGCGAATGATGACGATTTTGCTCCTCGTGCTGCTCGCCGTCCTCTCTGCCAGCTGCGCGTCATCCGAAGCAGGGAAAGCGCCCGTGCCGGTGGAAGCGGACAAGCCTGCCGCGAGCCAAACAGCGGCGAGCGAACAGCCCGCGCAAAGAATCGTTCAACACGATGCCGGCCAAACAACCGTTACCGGCGAACCGCAAAAAATCGCCACCCTGGACTACAGGCTGGCCGACCAGCTGCTGGCGCTCGGCATCAAGCCGTATGCTTCCGCTACCTATATGGGCTCTCTGGAGCTTCCGTATTTGGATCGCGATGCGCTGACTGGAGTCATCCCGCTCGGCGACACTCCCAATCTGGAGGCTGTGGCGGAAGCGGAGCCCGATCTGATCCTGTCCCGGGATGCTAAAGTTTACGATGAACTGAGCAAAATCGCTCCGACCGCGATCCTCGAAACGCCCGACGATTGGCGAGAGGGCTTCTTGAAAATGGGAGACGTTTTGAACAAGCAAGAGGAAGCCCGGAAATGGCTGGAGCAATACGATCAACAGTTGACCGAAGCCCGCAAGCGCATCGCCGAGCATGTGAAACCGGGGGAAACGTTCATGTATTTGCGCATTCAGCCGAAAGTCATCCGGGTATACGGGCCGAATCACGGATTTGCCGAAGTGCTGTTTTCCGGTCTGGGACTTACGCCGGCGCCCGGGATTGAAAGCATCGAACGAGCGGAACAAATTTCCTTGGAATCGCTCCCTAATTACAATCCGGACTATCTCTTTCTGGAGGTAGGGAACTCCGACGAAGATGCGGCGGCGCAGGCCGATTATGAGACATATGCGGCTACCTCTGTCTGGAGAAATTTGAACGCCGTGAAGCAAGGACGGGTCTACAGCGTGCCGCACTGGACTATCAGCGATTACCCGCTGATTAAAGAGAAATCGCTGGAGCTCATTGTGCACGAGTTGACGGAGGCGTCCTGGGCTGCTCCGAAGTGATCGGCCCCTCCTCTTCACGTCCGCTCCGCCAGGCATTCCCTTATGGGCGGTTTAGCAGAGGGTGGACCCCGAGCATGCGGTCCATCCCCTGCCGTGGACAATAACTCCCGCCAAAACGTCGAATACTGCGAGAAGCGCGAACGCGAACCTGCCTGTGCATGCAGCGTTCCCTCCCCCATCGCCCGCCAGAGCCGCAGTCAGGTTGCCAGCGATGCGCCCAAGGCGAAAGCCCCGAGAGTTCGTCCCTCTTGTTCCCGGTCCCGCTCTTTGCTCCTATGGATTTCACCGATGAATTTTCTTACGAGCCACTCATTGAACTTGCCGCTAACCATTGTTTCTCGCCAAACGTCGCAGCCACTAGCTCCCCTATTCCGATTGACCAGGGGTAGTCATCCGCTGCCGCATCGCCTCGAACAGCACGACTGTCGCTGCCATGGCGGCGTTGAGCGACTCGGAACGGCCCTGCATCGGGATCGTCAAATGCCCCGTCGCCAGCGCCTGAACGGCCGGGGACACGCCCTGCCCTTCGTTGCCGATAACGAACCAGGTCGGCTGGCGGAAGTCGTATTCATAACAGCTCACGGCCTGCTCCAGCCGCGTCGAGACGACGGAGATGCCGGCCTGCGCCGCCCGCGGCAACCACTCGCCCAAATCGCCCTGGGCGATGGGCAGATGGAAGAGCGAGCCCATCGTCGCGCGCACTGTCTTGGGGTTGTACAAATCGACCGTGCCGCGGCCGATCAGCACGCCCGTCGCGCCGACCGCATCGGCGCTGCGGATGATCGTGCCGAGGTTCCCCGGGTCCTGAATCCCGTCGATCACGGCGACCAGCCCGGCGGACAGGCTCGCCTCCAGCAGGTCGCCTGGCGTCCGGGCCAGCTTCGGCATGACCGCGGCAATCGGCTGCGGCGTCTCGGTGTCGCTGCACTTGGCCAGCACCTGCTCCGATACCGCCACGCATTCCACGCCGCGCTCTTGCGCCAACGTGAGCAGCCTGGCCGGCAACAGCCCGGCCCTGTCCGCCGCGTAAATGACCGTCTCCGGAATATATCCGGAGGCGAGCGCTTCCTCGACCAGATGAATCCCTTCCAGCAGAAATTTCCCTTGTTTGTCCCGTCCTTTGCGCTCCAGCAGCTGCGCCCATTCCTTCACCCGCGGATTTTGCGCAGAGTGAATCGCTGCAGGAGACGTCTGCGGCCCTCGGCCGCCCGCTTGCTTATTCCATGTCATCGCTCATGCTCCGAAAACGTCATTTCGAAATTTTGCAAATCCTTGTTGCGCCCGACCACGACCAGCACGTCATGCTCTTGAATAACATCGTCCGCATAAGGAGATATATTCATCTTGTCTCCGGTTTTAATCGCCATCACGTTGCAGCCATATTTGGCGCGGATGTCCAGCTGCCGCAGGTTCAGGCCGACCATCTGGCGGGAAGCCTCGATCTCCGCGATGCTGTAGTCCTCGGACAGCTCGATATAATCGATGATATTGGAGGAGATAAGATGATGAGCGACCCGTTGGCCCATATCCCGCTCAGGATAAATCACTTTATCGGCGCCGACCTTTTTGAGCACCTTGCCATGCAGTTCGTTCTGCGCCTTGACGACCACCTTGGGCACGCCGATCTCCTTGACGATGATCGTGGTCAAGATGCTGGATTGAATATCTTGGCCGATAGCGACGATGACGACGTCGAAATTGCGAAGCCCCAGCGTGCGCAGCGCCTCCTCGTCCGTCGAATCGGCCTGCACGACATGCGTGACCATATTCGAAACCTCTTGAATCCGGTGCTCGTCGCTGTCGATCGCCAGCACCTCGAAGCCGAGATTGTACAGCGTCTTGGCCACGCTGGAGCCGAAACGCCCCATGCCGATGACCGCAAATTGCTTTTTCATCCGCCCGTCCCCCTTCCGGTATTAAAATCCGCTTTCCTTACGCACATGTACCGATTATACCAGAATTGGCGCGCCCAGACCAAAATCGTTAGGATGAAGCGGCCGAAAATTGCGCATATTACCGTAAGGAACGAACGGAGAACGTACCGTAACACGACTAGCACCCGAAGGTGACGACCGATGCGGAAAGCTTCGTTCGTCATAGACGCCCACTCCCAAGTAAAGCGAGGAATTGTCCATGAACCTGAACTTACGGCAGGCGATTATTCAGCGTGTGCAGGATAAAAACGACGAAGAACTGTACGGCGTTATCGCGGATTCGGTCGGAGGCGAAGAAAGGCTGCTTCCCGGCCTCGGCGTGCTGTTCGAGATCATATGGCAGCACAGCGAAGCGGACCTGCAAAATCAGATGGTTCACAAGCTGAAGGAGCATCTTCCTCATTAAAAAACGTTGCGGCCGGATCGCAGCATGCTTTTTTCGCCTGGCATCGCGACCGCGGGCAACAAAAAGCCGCAGAACCGTCAGCCCTGCTTGCGGGCGGACGACCTGCGGCTTTTTGACCATGTCATGACCCAAAATAAGATGATGCCCCGTTAATCCAGAACGCCCCGAACCAGCTGCTGCGGCATCGGTGCCGGGCGTTCGCACGACGATTGCATGATATAGTGCCTGCCTTCGTCCGAAGAATCATGGAAGCCGTGCATCGCCTCAAGCACATGATAAGCAAGCTCTCCGCTCGCCCGATGAGGGCGGCCGTTTCGGATCGCATAGGCCATATCGAGCACGCCCAGGCCGCGGCCGTTCTCGGCGTAGCCGTGGGACAGCGGAATCTCCTTCCATTCCTGCGCGTCATGCCGCTTCAGCAGCACAGGACCGCCGAACGTGTTCGGGTCCGGAACGGATAGCGTGCCGAGGCTGCCGTATACCTCGATCCGCGGCAGCTGATGCCCGCCGAAGACGTCGAAAGAAGTGATCATCGTGCCGATGACGCCGCTGTGAAAATCCATCACGCCGGCGACATGGGTCGGCGTCTCCACCGGGATGACCTTGCCGAATTTTTTCTCGCTCGTGATCGTGCGTTCCGGGTACGACACCTTCGTCGCCCCGGCGATCCGGCGAATCGGACCGAGCATGGCAACGAGCGCCGTCAAGTAATACGGCCCCATGTCGAACATCGGCCCGCCGCCCTTGGCGTAGTAAAACTCCGGGTCGGGGTGCCAGTGCTCGTGGCCGCGGCCGAGCATGAAGGCGGTTGCCGCCACCGGCGTGCCGATCCAGCCGTCCTCGATCAGCTTGACGCACGTCTGAATGCCGCCGCCAAGGAACGTGTCCGGCGCGCTGCCGACGAGCACGCCCTTCGCCTTGGCCGCATCCAGAATGCTCCGCCCTTCCTCGCGGGTCACCGCCAGCGGCTTTTCCACATATACGTGCTTGCCGGCATGGATCGCCTGCAGGCAGACTTCGGCATGAGCCGCCGGAATGGTCAGATTGATAACGATATCGATGCCGGGATCATCCAGCAGTTCCTGAACGCTGCACGCCTTCGGCACGCCGTGCTCCTCCGCCGCCGCGCGCGCCCGCTCCAGGTCGAGATCGGCGCAGGCCGCCACCTCCACCATAGGGAAGGATCGGCAATTTTTGAAATAAATGCCGCTGATTTTTCCGCAACCGATAATGCCCACTTTGACTTGATTCATCGCTTTTCCCTCCAACGTATGCCCGCGGCATCGATCGCCGGGGCTGCCGCATCAATAGAAATTGCCCGCGCCCGCAGGCTTGTTGTCGCTTCCAAGCAGCGACTTGTTCGCCTCGGCCGCCTTCGCCTTGCCTTCCGCCGCCCACAGGAAGCCGCGGCGCATGATTTCTTTGACAACCGGCATCTCGATAATATTCGCCTGGTGGCCAAGCGAATTGTAGAAGACGCGGCCGACGCCCCAGCGCTTCGTCCAGACGACCGGCATATCGACGGCCCTGTTCAGCGAGTGCGGACCGGGGACGGTCGGGAAGCGCGTCGTCGCCAGCACCTCCACCGCCGGATCGACGTGCAGGTAATACTGCTCGCTTTTTACCGTGAAATCGTCGATGCCTTCCATGAGCGGACTCGAGTTGTTCTTGATATTGACGACATACTCGACGCCGTCGCCGCCGGGATGGGAGACCCAATTGCCGCCGGTCATGAACTGCCACTGCACATTGTCGCGGAACGCGTCGCACATGCCGCCGTGGCAGCCGGCCAGGCCGACGCCGCTCTGCACCGCCTCCGATACGTTGTTGGCCAGCTCCTTGTCGATCTGCCCCATCGTCCAGACGGGAATGATCAGCTCGAGCGATTTCAGCTTCTCTCCGTCGCGAAACGCCTCCAGCGTGTCGGACACCTCGACCTCGAAGCCTTCTCCCTCCAGCACCTGCCGGAAAATCGCCGATACCTGCTCCGGCTCGTGTCCGAGCCATCCTCCCCATACGATCAAAGCTTTTGGCATCGCTCTCACGCTCCCTTAAAGTTCGTTGGTTTGAATCCAGCGCTTCTCGGCGATGGACAAGTCGACAGCCTCCAGCACCTGCTGGCATTTGACGCCGTCCCGGAAGTCCGGCACCGGCTGGCGGTTCTCCTGAAGCGCCTGCATCAGTTCGACCACCTCGTGAATGAACGTGTGCTCGTAGCCGATCGTATGCCCCGGCGGCCACCACGCTTCGGCGTAGGCATGCGCCGGGTCTGTCGCCAGCACGCGCCGGAAGCCCTGCACATCCTCCGCGTCGTCCGTAAAATACACCTGCAGCTCGTTCATCCGCTCGAAGTCGAACTTGACGCTGCCTTTGCTGCCGTTAATCTCGAACGCATTCGTGCAGCGGTGCCCCGGCGCAAAGCGGCTCGCTTCGAAGCTGCCGAGCGCGCCACCAGCGAAGCGGGCCAGGAACAGCGTGGCGTCGTCGACCGTCACCGGCCCGCGCGGCGCGTCCTTGCTTCCCCTGGCGCTTAAGCCCGTCATCGAGGACGGCATCGGCCGCTCCTTGACGAACGTCTCGCTCATGCCGATCACTTCCTGAATATCGCCGACGAGATAATGCGCCAGGTCGATCAGGTGCGCGCCCAGGTCGCCGTGCGAGCCGGAGCCCGCGACCTCCTTCTGCAGCCGCCAGACAAGCGGGAACTCGGGATCGACGATCCAATCCTGCAGGAACCAGGCGCGGAAATGATAAATTTGGCCGAGCCGCCCTTCCTCCACCAGCTTCTTGGCCAGCCGTACCGCCGGAGCGAACCGGTAGTTGAAGCCGACCATATGCTTCACGCCGGCCCGCTCCGCCGCCTGCAGCATTTCCCGGGAATCGGCCAAGGTCAGGGCGAGCGGCTTCTCGCAGAACAGATGCTTGCCGGCCGCCGCGGCGGCAAGGGCGATCTCCTTATGCGCGTCGCTCGGCGCGTTGATATCGATCAGATCGATATCGTCCCGCTTCAGCAGCTCGCGCCAGTCGGTCGTCCAGCTCTCCCAGCCGAATTGCTCGGCTGCCTGGGACACGCCCTTCTCGTCGCGCCCGCAGATCGCTTTCATGACCGGCCGGCCCACCTGCGGAAAAAACATCGGCAAATCGCGATAAGCATGACTGTGCGCCTTGCCCATGAACTTGTAGCCGATCATTCCCACATTGACTTGCTTCATCCCTGAATCAACCTCCCATAATGGCTCTAAATTGCCGTCATTCCGCAGCCTGGCAGCCTTTAGGAGCCGCAAGACTGCCGGATAACGAGCCGCGTATCCAGCTTGATCTGAAAACTTCCTGCCCCGGCTCCCGCCTTGCCATCCGTCTCCGCCGCTTCCAAGCGCCCTGCAGCCTCACATTCCGCCGCTTGCGAACGCTCTGCAATCTCACGCCCTGCCGCTTGCGAGCGCTCTGCTACCTCACGCACCGCCGACGCTTCGCCAGCGGCCCCTGCTCCGCGGTCGTCCGCCCCTTTGACGCCGATCGCCTGTAGCAGCCGCTCCGCCGCCGTCCGCCCCATCTCGAAGAAGGGGACGCTAACGCTCGTCAAGGGAGGATCGGTCACCCGCGCGGCATCGGAATCGTCGTAGCCGATGATCGCGATATCGCGCCCTGGCTCTACGCCGCGCTCGCGCATTCCCTGCATGAGCCCGATCGCCATCCGGTCGTTCGCCGCGAATACCGCGTCGATTCGCCCCCGGTTCGCGCACAGCCGCTCCGCCGCCCGGTAGCCGCTGGTGCGGCTGTAATTGCCCTCGTAGTACAGATGGGCGGGCACCGCCGAAGCGTCCCACGGCCCTTCGGGGAGCGCCCCGGCCTCTCTCATGGCAGTCAGATATCCCTGCAGCCGATCGCGGCTGTTGGAGAACTCCGCCGAGCCGTTCAGAAAGGCGATGCGCCGCAAGCCTTTGCCGAGCAAATGCTTCACGGCCATATAGCTTCCTTGCACATGATCGGCTTCGACCTCGTTGAACGATGCCCCGGCAAAATGCTGGTTGACCAGGCAAAAAGGATGCCCCGCCGCCTGCAGCCGGTCAAGCGAAGCCCGCTCGCCTGGCGTATCGGTTGCGCCGAGAATGATGCAGGCATCGACCTTTTGCGATAGAAACAGCTTGCTGTAATCGTTTTCCAATCCGGGAGTCCGAAACTTCAGCAGCATATCGTACCCGCTCTCCATCACCTGTTTGCCGATTCCGCTGAGCACTTCCGAGAAATAATAGGTCGAGAAAATATGCACCTTCGGCACGTAAGGAAGCACAACGCCCAGATTGCCGCTCCGCCGGCGGGCGAAGCTTTGAGCGATCGCGTGGGGATGATAGTTCAGTGTTCTGGCTGCCTCAAGCACCCGCTGCTTCGTCTCCTCCTTCATCGGCCCGACGCCGTTGAAGACGCGGGAAACGGTCGCCTCGGATACTCCCGCCAACGCGGCGACTTCCTTTCGGGTTACGATGCTGGCCACCTCCAGTCTTTTGCAATGTACGCGCGTTCATTATCTCATGACGCTCTGCATCTGTCAACGATGTTTTATTCTGCTTCGCCCTCTGTAATAGCCCCGAAGGAACGAATTGTTTAGCGCACTTGCCTTCCGGACGCGAACAGAATATGCTTGAATTACGCCTGTAGGAATTGCTTTTGCCAGTATACGAATTTTTTAGAAGGAGATCCGAGCCATGAAGCTGTTGATTGCCGAGGACGACATATCCGTGTGCGAGATGCTGCGGCTTTTTTTTCAGAAGGAACAGTTCGACGCGACTTTTGTCCACGACGGTTTGAACGCTCAGGCCCGGCTCGAGGCGGAACCATGGGACTTCGTGATTCTCGACTGGATGCTGCCCGGCAAGGATGGCATTACCTTATGTCAGCAAATTCGCGCGAATGCCGATACGCCTGTCATTTTGCTGACCGCCCGGGATGAAGAGCAGGACCGCATCCGCGGGCTGGAGCAGGGAGCGGACGATTATGTCACGAAGCCGTTCAGCCCGATGGAGCTGATCGCCCGAATGAAAGCGGTGCTCAGGCGCTATAAAAGCTCTTCCGGAGGCGAAGCCGGCGACTCCGAGGCGGGTGCGGGGTCTTCCGACAGCGACATCCTCAGCTACAAAAATATTGCGGTCAACTTGTCCACCCGCATCGTCACCGTCGGCGACCGCACCGTCTCGAACCTGACGCCGAAGGAATTCGATCTGTTCGTCCTGTTCCTTCGCTATCCGAAGCGGGTGTTTACCCGCGAGCAGCTGCTCGAAAATATATGGGGCTACGATTACATCGGCGAGGAGCGAACGATCGATGTGCATATCCGCAGGCTCCGCAACAAAGTATCGTCGCCCGAATACCCGCTGATCGTCACCGTTTGGGGCGTCGGCTACAAGCTGGAGGATTGAGGAGCACGTGACAGCGCAGCGCGAACCCAGGCACCGGTTTACCTTCTTCCAGCGGCAGTTCCTCAGTCACTTGCTTGTATCGCTGCTCATTCTGGCGCTGCTTTCCAGCGCCTTGTCCTACTATATGCAGCAGTATATTTACACTTCCAAGACCGACGAGCTAAGCAGCGTATCCAAGGCGATCACCAAGCTATTGTCGGAGCAAACCGAAGACCCGTACGCCTCCCTGCAGGCTTTTCGCATCCTGCTGGCCGAGCGCAAAATTTCCTTTATCATGCTGGACAAGTCCGGAGAGATCGTCTACCGCGACCGGGCCGGCGGACCGACCCGCAGCCGGAAGTTTCTGGACAGCCTCCGCGCTCATATGCAGCTGGACCAGGAGCTGGACAGCTTTACGATCAGCACCAACACCGACGAGCCGCTCGTCGTCGTCCCGCGCACGATCAAGCTGGCGAGCGACCAGTCCGAGGAAGGCTATCTGTTCGTCGTCTCTCCGCTGCTCGGCATTCAGCAAACGCTGCAGACGCTCAACAAGGCGATGCTGTATTTGGTCCTGTTCGTCTTCGTGCTGGCTGTGGCGGTCAGCGGCTTGATCTCGCGCAGCATGAGCCGCAGCATCCTGTCGCTGCGCGCGACGACCCGCCAGCTGGCGGCCGGCAATTATGCAGCGCGTTCCGAGGTATCCCGCACCGACGAGCTCGGCGAGCTCGCTTCCGATTTTAACTCCATGGCCGAGCGGCTGGAGGCGACCTCCCACAAGCTGGAGCGGTTCGAGCAGCGCCGCAGGCAATTCGTGATGGACGTGACGCACGAGCTGCGCACGCCGCTGACCTCGATTCGCGGCATCACCGAAGCGCTCAAAAACCATATGGTCGATCAGCCCGAGGAGCGGGACAAATATTACGATATTATTGAAAAAGAAACGTTCCGCCTGATCCGGCTCATCAACGAGCTGCTCGATACGGAAAAAATCGAAAGCGGCATGGTCACGCTGAACAAGAAGCTCGTGCCGCTGCGCGAGCTGTTCGATATTGTCGCGGAATCGCTGGATGTGCTGATCGAGAAGAAGCATCTGCAGATCGCCATCGACTGTCCGGACGATCTCGTCATCTACGGCGACTACGACCGGCTGATGCAAATCTTGATCAATCTCGTGAAAAACAGCATTCAGTTTACCGATACCGGCACGATCCGAATGAAGGGCTCGGAGACGGACACGCATACGCGAATCGAAATTTCCGACACCGGCCGGGGAATGACCGCGGAGGAGCAGGCGCTGATCTGGGAGCGCTTCTATAAGGCCGACCCGGCCCGCTCGAAGCTCGGCAGCGAGACAGGCCTCGGCTTGTCCATCGTCAAGCAGCTGGTCGAAGCCCACAAAGGAACGATCGCGGTGGAGAGTGAGCCGGGCTCCGGCTCAACGTTTACTATCCTTACGCCGAAGCCTGCAGCGGATATGAAGCAGGACAAGCCGCCGCGCCGCCCCGGGGAAGCGCGCGGCGGACATGCGAAGCGGGGAAGAACCACCGAGCGGTAACCTCGCTTCCGGCTCGCACTACCGCTTATGACAGGAAGGACGGAATGCGCAGCTTCCGTGCGGACCGCATCCGCCGCATATTTTGCTGTCCTACGGCAAGTCGATTCGGGTGCTGGGCCCTCCCCTTCTGAAGGAACGGATGGCTGCGGTCAGCGCGGAGCTGGCGGAATATTACCGCTTCGCTCTTCACTGACCGTATTTGTCAGCCAAGCTCGTGTACAATGCCGTTCAGGCGGGCTGCCAGGACCGGAGCAGGCTCCGCCGTTCGGGCAGACGATCAGGCCCGGAGCAGGCTCCGCCGAAGCCGGAGTATGCCGCGCCCGCGCCTTGTTACAGCCGCCCGTCCGCTTTGCAGTATCGCATCACGGTGCGGTACATGCTCTTGTCCTTCAAGCGGTTAAAAATGTGCGGATCAGGGCATGTATTCACTTCCAATACCCACGGCCGCAGCTCCCGGTCCAGGGCGACGTCAAGACCGAGCCGCTTGACGCCGGGGTATTTTTTTCTTATCGCGCTTGCCACGTTCAGCCCAAGCCTGTACATCCCGGCGATCAGCCGCCGCCGTCCTTCCGGACCGATATGCTCCTTCAGCAGCGTCTCCACCGTCTTGACCTGTCCCCCGTTGTGAAGGTTGGTCACGACCCTGTCCGGGGCCCCGACTCTGCCGCAGATGCCGGTCGCTTCCCATGTCCGCTGCGGCGTGACCTGGACCATGACGCGGATATCGAAGCGGCGGCCGCGGTGCCTCAGCAGGTGAATCCCCCTCTGAACGAGATAGCGCCGACCTCCGGTCCGCCGGCGAATCGATTCGTACAAGGCATTGTAATCGGCGAAGCTGCGCTCTCTGACGCCGGCCTTGTACCGATAGGCGCCGCCGCTCCGTTCGACGCGCATCACTCCGTTGCCGTGCGTTCCCTTATCCGGCTTAATGTACACCATCCCATACTTATCAAGCAGTTCCCGCAGCGCATGACGAGTCATCACTTTGGTCTCGGGCACGCTGCTTTTGACCAGCGGCGACTGTATGATCGCCTTCGTTTTCGCCCATTTGCTGACCACATACCGGCTATAACGCTTTTTTGCCAAAATACGATCCCCGCCCCTTTCCTGACCGCTTCCCGCTAGCGTATGGCGAACACTTGACGCCGCCCGGCGCCAGCTGCAGCCTACGGCACTTTTTTCCGCAGTGAATCAGCCAGTATTCAACACCACGTTATTGTATGCCGCGGCGCCTTCGGAAGGTCAGATATACTTGCCCAAATACGCAGCGGGCGTTCGCCTGACGCTCCAGGCGAAAAGCGAAAAAGCCCCCTGGCCGCAAAAGGCCGGAGGCTGGAGCAGCGATATGAACTTTTTCGTTACGGGGCCGTCTCCAGAAACTTGACATTCGGAAATTTCTCCATGGCGGTGCGCAGCGCGTACTCGTTCTCGAACAGTGCCACGAGATTGTCCTTTTTGTCTCTGACAGCCTGGGAGTTGATGCGGAACTTGCTCGGATCGATGTCGTCCCCGACGAGCCAGCGGGCGAACTGATAAGTCATCCGCGACAGCTGCACATCGACCCCGTACTCGTTCTTCATCCGGTATTCGAATACCTCGAACTGCAGCTGGCCGACGACGCCGAGAATCAGATCCTCGAAGCCGATCGTCCTGAACACCTGAATCGTGCCTTCCTCCGTCAGCTGGTCGATGCCTTTCTGGAACTGCTTATGCTTCAGGGCATTTTTCACCGTCACCTTGGAGAAAATTTCCGGCGAGAACGTAGGCAGCTCGTCGAACACGACGTTCCCCCCTTGGCACAGCGAATCCCCGATCTGGAAAATGCCCGGATCAAACAGGCCGATAATATCCCCGGCAAAAGCCTCCTCGACGATATCGCGGTCCTGCGCCAAAAACTGCTGCGGCTGCGACAGCTTGATCTCTTTGCCGGCACGCACGTGGCGCACCGACATCCCGCGCTCGAATTTGCCCGAGCAGATGCGCAGGAAGGCGACCCGGTCGCGGTGAGCCGGATTCATATTCGCCTGAATTTTGAAGATATATCCGGAGAACTTCTCGTTCAGCGGCTCAATCAAGCCTTGATCGCTCTTCCGCGGCGTCGGCGAAGGCGCCAGCTCAAGGAAGTTCTCGAGGAATGTCTGCACTCCGAAATTGTTGATCGCGCTGCCGAAAAAGACCGGCGTCAGCTCGCCCTGCCGCACTTTCTCGAAATCGAACGGGTCCCCGGCCACGTCCAGGAGCTCCAGATCCTGAACAAGCTGCTCGTACAGGAAATCGCCGGCGATCTCCTTCACGACGGGATCGTCGTACCCGCTCACCTTGCGCAGCTTGATTTCCTTGTGATCGTCGCCCTGGAACAGCTCCACCTGCGTCAGCTTTCGGTCATAGACGCCGCAAAACTGCTTGCCCATGCCGATCGGCCAGTTCATCGGATAAGACCGGATGCCGAGCACTTGCTCGATCTCCTCCAGCAGGTCGAACGGATTTTGCCCTTCGCGGTCCAGCTTGTTGATGAAGGTGAAGATCGGGATGCCCCGCTTGCGGCATACCTGGAACAGCTTCTTCGTCTGCGCCTCGACGCCTTTGGCCGAGTCGATCAGCATGACCGCGCTGTCCGCCGCTGTCAGCGTGCGGTACGTATCCTCGGAGAAGTCCTGGTGGCCGGGCGTATCGAGAATGTTCACGCGGTGGCCGTTATAGTCGAACTGCATGACGCTCGAGGTCACGGAGATCCCTCTCTGCTTCTCGATCTCCATCCAGTCGCTCGTGGCGTGCCGGTTCGCCTTGCGCCCTTTGACCGTACCGGCCAGGCGAATGGCTCCCCCGAACAGCAGCAGCTTTTCGGTTAACGTCGTTTTCCCTGCGTCAGGGTGGGAAATAATAGCGAATGTGCGCCGTTTCTGCACTTCTTGCTTCAATAAATTAGACATGAGCTTCCTGATTCCCTTCATGGCGGCAATTTGTCTGTCAGACGCCCGCCGCGGCGAATCGCGTTCGGCGTCATCGGTCGTCACCATTATACACCGATCCGCCTGGATAAATCTACGCCGGTCCCGCGGCGCTCCGATGCCGCCCAATCCCGCGCGGCCTGTGCGAATGGTATGATGAAAGGCCGCCGCTTTATGCGAATAACGGCCGAAAGGGGCTAATTCATGATCCGGCTGCAAAGAAAATACGTGCTTCCCGCCCTGTTGGCCGTGGCGATGACGGCGGGCGTGTGCCTGACCTATACGCCTCCTCCGCTCGTGGCGACCTGGATATGGGACGCGAAGCTCGCGGCAAGCGGCAGCGAGCCCGTGCTGTCGTTTGCCAAGCGCCATAACGTACGATGGATTTATTTGCAAATCGACCCGCAGATCGATCCGAACCAATACCGATCCTTTATCGAAAAAGCTCGCTTATCGGGCATCGAGGTGCATGCGCTGGACGGCGATCCGTCGTGGGCTGCGGGCAACGGCCCCAGGCATATCGAGCGGTTAACGGAATGGGTCCGCTCGTTCAATGAAGCCGCCCCGGCGGAATCGCGTTTCAGCGGCATCCATGTCGATATCGAGCCTTACAATCTGCCTGCCTGGGAGACGGAGCAGAGGCAGGAGCTGATCGACGGCTGGCTTGCGGCCATGGACCGTTTCGCGCAATTAACCGCAGGCTGGGAAGGCATCGAGACCGGGGCAGACCTGCCCTTCTGGCTCGAGCAAATTCCCGTCACTTCGGAGCAAGGCGCTCCGTCTGTCCTGGAGTGGATGATCGCCAAGCTGGACCACGTGACGATCATGGCTTATCGGGACCGGGCCACAGGGAGCGGAGGCATCGTCGACGCCGTCAAGGACGAGATCCGCATTGCCGACAAGCTGAGCAAGCGAGTCATCGTCGCCGTCGAAACGAATGCGGTCAGTCCCGGGTATACGACCTTCCACGGCAAAGGGGCAGACTACATGCGCCATCAGCTGCTCCGGGTGCATCGCTTGCTGCGCCGTCACGCCTCGTACTGCGGCATCGCTGTGCACGATTACGCCGCCTGGAGCCGGCTGGAAGAGGCGGGCCCGCCATCGGCTTCCGGCGGCCGGTGACCTGCGCCTGCTTCGCTTCGTTCCCGATGAAGAACAGGCCCGGCCTGCGTGCCGGCTTCCCCTCCGCGTGCCGCCCCGAAGCAGCGTCCTGCGCCGCCGCGGCAGCCTGAGCTTTCGCCAGCCGGTGATACGTTACTTCAGCGGAATCGTCCAATCGGCTTCCGGCAGCCAGGCGCCGGCCGCGAAGTCGCGGCCGCGGACCGTGACCTTGTCCCTGTACACTTGAACGAACAGTCCTTGCGAACGGTTTTTATCGACCGACCGGAACTGGCGGTTCATGACGCGGCCGACGGACGAGTTGTGAAAATAATGGAACGTTTCCTTGACGTAATGATCGAACGTGCCGACAAAATCTTGATGCCTGTGCCCGCAGAAGACGAAGGCATTTGGGTAAGGCTTCAGCAGCTGGCGGAATTCCTTGGCCCGGATCAGCTGATGGGACTTGCCGTCCGTTCCAGCCGGCGGCAGCGGCTGATGAGTCATGACGAAGACAGGCTTGCCGCTTCCCTCATGCTGCTTCAGCTTCGCGGCGAACCAGTTCATCTGCTCGTCCGAGTACCAGGCTCCTTCCCCGACCTCAGGCTTCTCCTGCACATACGCCTCCTGCGACAGCAGGATGATGTGGCTGTCGCCGATCCATACGTCGTGGTACGGCTTCTCCAGACCGAAAAACTGCGTAAACCGCTCGCGCGATTGCCAGTCGGTTTTCCCGTTCGGCATCGTATCCTTGTTGAAGGCTCCCTTGCGATCGATCCAAATATCGTAATAATCGTGGTTGCCCATATTGGCATACACCGGCGGCAGCTGATAATCGGACAAAATGCTTCGCAGTTCCTGATAGTCCCGCTCCGTCCCGTATTCGGTCAAATCGCCCGTAAAGATAAGCGCATCCACCGGCGAGCCGAACCGGGCGAGGTCGTCCAGCGCCTTGCGCAAATTGCTCTGCGTGTTCGGATCATAAGGCGTAATATGCAGGTCGCTCAGCAGCATGAAGGAGTTCAGCGGCCGGTTCTGCTCCGCCGATGCCTGCACGATATTCGCTCCCGCGGCGCGCTGATGATCATGATCGGCAGCGGCCGCCGCTGCCTTCGCTTGGCGCTGCGATTCGATCGAATGCTTTAGCAGCTTGTACAGTCCCGTCAGCATGACTCCGATCATGGCACAAAGCCCCAGCATCCAACGGATAAACGCCCTTCGCGACATTTTTGCTCCCCTCCTATGCAGTCTCTGCCGGCGCTGCCGGCCTGCGTCGCTCTTATTGGCGACTCCGTTCGAACAAGCCCTTTGGCTTGAAGTACCAATCGTATTATATCCCGTCCGTTACTTGAAAAAAAGAGCTTTTGCCGCGTTGTCCCGGGGCGCGGCAGCCTGCCGGGCGGCATACGTCAAAATTTTCAAAGTCTATGCATGCAACGCTGCGCATTCTATGATACAATTTGTATCGTAAATTCATATAAGGAAAGGGAATAAATCCAACAAGAAAAAGGTGGAAGATTGATATGGCTTTATGGTTTCGCAAATGGCTAAGCCCCGAATTCGGCCTGGCCCTGATCTTGGCCGCTGCATTGTGGGGCATCGCTTTTCCGGATGGCATTGCCGTTATATATCTGTTGCTTGTGGTCTATTTAGCCATACTCATCCCTCAAGGGAAGATCCGAATCCGAATCCATCCTTTCTCCATTATGTTTTACTGCTGCATCTTCTTGTTTTTTTTGGGGATTGCTGCTTTCGGACGGCGCGCTGGATTATAAGGTTGTTGAAGTCGATATGAACCGAATCAAGTGGTGTCTCGTTTTTATGGCCATTGTCTACGGAGGGCTGCACGAGCTAAACTTCCAAAAATTCCTGCACCTTTCCAAAAAGGTTGTTGTCTTCTTTATGTTCATTCTTTCCGTGATCGGGCTGTATAAATTTTACTTGCTGCTGCATGGGGTACATTTGCCTCTGTTTTATTTTCGCGAGCGGTATGCTTACGGAACGGTGTTATCTTCAGATATGAACATGTTTTCGCTGGCTATGCTGATTGGCCTGGTGATGGCGCTGTCATTATTCCATCGTGCCGACAAATTGAAATATCGCCTCATGTATCTGGTGCCTGTTCTCTCTCTTACCGCCACGATTTTTTTCTCGGGGTCCAGGAGAGGATTCATCTTAACGATGCTCGTATTTGCCATCGTCATGTTCAAACTCATTCGAAGCCATATGCATAAAATCAGATTGGCCCGCTGGATTCCTTTTTTGTATAGCATCCTTTTCATCGGAACGATCGCGTTCGCTGCGGCTTATATTTCGGACAACAATGTGATTTCCAAATTGATGGCGTCCATGGACCAGAAGCAGTTCTCTTATACCATCTCGAGATTTACGACCATCAGCCCTGATAATATTGACAGCACCTTCTCTTCGCGGTCGGATCGCTGGACGTATGCGCTGCAAATGCTGCACCAAGATACACCACTGCTGAAGTTTCTTTTTGGCAGCGGATTCGATTATGTCGGCATATACAGGGATGTATTTACAACAACTTATATCGAAGATTATCCGCATAACCCTATTCTCTCCGCGCTGCTATATTCCGGAGTGGCAGGGGGACTGATGCTTTCCCTGATGCTTGTCTATACCTTCTACAATTTGTTCAAGTACAGAAAACATACCGGTCTGCATTTCGTTTTGATTTACTGCATAGCGTTCTTTTATAATTCCATTTTCTCATATCTGATATTTGTTTTTCTCATGATCCTGGTGAATGAAGTGCCGTATATCGTTGGGGAGAAAAAGCTGAAGACCTCGACCTTCATGTTCCCTCGCCCTCAATCGGAACGGAATTTGCAGCATGTCTAAAACCAGCAAAAGTGGACCCGCAAAATGCATGTCCACTTTTCGTTTGAGATGCCTTTTCATTATCGCTGTACGAACTCCCAAGTGACCTCGTCCTCTTCCTGCCCCTGCACGGGCCACCAGCGGAAGCCGTCCTCGGCGAGCATTTGCTGCGCCCGCTCCGGTCCCCAGGTGCCGGCCGGGTACAAATAAAGGTCGTCTGTCCGTTCGCCCCAACCGGCCGCAATCTTGTCGACGTATTTCCAGGCGAGAGCCACTTCGTCCCAACGGGTGAAATACGTGGAATCGCCCCGCGCGGCGTCGTACAGCAGCCGTTCGTACGCCTCCGGCGTGTTCAGGCCGACCTGGCAGCTTTGGCAGAAATCCATGGCCACCGGAATGATCGTGCCCTCAGACCCCGGCTGCTTCGCATTCATCTTGAGATAGATGCCCTCCATCGGATTGACCCGGAAGACGAGCAGGTTGGAGTCGAGCTTGTGCTTCTTCGCCAAATATACGTTGTTCGGGACATTTTTGAACTCGACGACGACCTCCGTCGTCTTCACCGGCAGCCGCTTGCCCGTGCGGATATAGAACGGCACGCCGGCCCAGCGGAAATTGTCGACGAACACTCTGGCGGCAAAGTACGTTTCGGTCGTCGATTCCGGGTTCACCGAATCTTCCTGGCGATAGCCGGGCACTTGCCGGCCCTTGATGTTGCCGCTCGCGTATTGGCCGCGGACGGTGTTCGCCCGCACCTCGGAAGCTGACTGGAAGCCGCGCAGGCTGCGCAGCACCTTCACCTTCTCGTCGCGGGTATCCTCGGGATGCAGCCGGCTCGGCGGTTCCATCGCCATGACCGCCAGCATCTGCAGCATATGGTTTTGCCCCATGTCGCGCAGCGCTCCGGAACGGTCGTAATACCCGCCGCGCTCCTCGACGCCGACCGTCTCGCTCAGCGTAATCTGAATGTTGGATATGTACTTGTTGTTCCACAGCGGCTCGAAGAACGCGTTGGCGAACCGCACGACATTGATGTTCTGCACCATTTCCTTGCCGAGATAATGGTCGATGCGGTAGATGTCCTGCTCGTCGAACACTTCCCGGATTTCGGCATTCAGCTTCTCCGCCGACGGCAGATCGTAGCCGAACGGCTTCTCGATGACGAGCCGGTGCCAGCCTTCCGAATCCAGCATGCCTCCGGCCTTCAGATTGTGCGCTACACTGCCGAACAGCTCGGGCGCCAGTGCCAGGTAGAACAAGCGGTTGCCGCCGACGGCGAACTTGGCATCGAGCTGGTTCGTCAGCTCGCTTAGCTGGCGGAAGCCGTCCACGTTATTGATATCGAGCGACATGTACTCGAAATGGTTGGCAAAAGTCGACCACTGCTCGTCTTTGGTCACATTATAGCGGGCAAATTCCTGAATCGATTCCAGCAGATCCTCGCGGAACTGCTCGTTGGTGCGCGGACGGCGGGCAAGGCCGATGACGGCGAACCGGTCGCCGAGCTTGCGCTCGCGGTACAGGGCGTAGAAAGCGGGGAACAGCTTGCGCCGCGCCAGATCGCCGGTTGCGCCGAATATGAGAAATACGGCATTGGTCATAGGACTCTTCCTCATTCTTTCTTAGAATATTTTGCTACTAGCATATCCAAAAAGAGCGGCGTATTCAACCTCTGAATTGCCGGCCTATCCTCCGTCTCATCCCGCGCTCTCCCACGCCCTCCCGCCACGCTCTACGGCCGGGTTTCAATATTCGCTCGTAATCACCGGCGTGCCGAGCGTCAAGCGCCAATGCGCAGCCGCTGTGTCCCAATGCATGGCCGCTTGCAGGTGCACATCCTCGCCGGCGGAGCGGACCGACTGGCGCAGCGTCCGGGAAGCATACGAGACGCTCAGCGTATTCGCGTCCTCGTAGCGCTCGACCTCCTCCGCCTGCAGCAGCTTGGCCGCCCGGGAGAGCGTGCGCTCGGCATGCGGCTTGCCCTGGCTGGAAGCGGCCGGATCTCCCGCCTGCCCCTGCACCATGACGTTCCACGTTCCCGCGGATGCCAGTCCGCGGAGCTGCCGGTCGACCTCCTGCTGCCACCCGGCCGCCTGCTGCACAGCCTCCTTATCCCGCAACGTGCATTCCCGCTTCAGGATAGCGTACCCTTCCCCATGCTCCAGCCCGGCAACAAGCAGCGAGTCGCGGCAGCCGCCTGTCGTCTCCCGTTCGTTCCGGTAGACGATCTTATCCGGCTCGGCCGATACAAAGCCGCCTGATTCCCATCCGAGGCGGGCGCTGACCGCTTCTCCGAACCGCCGGATCTCTGCGGCGTTGCGGTAAGGCGCCGCATAGGCTCCCGCTTTCTTCATCGTCAGCTTCCAGCCGGAATCGGAAGGCTCCATGAGCGCCATCGCGGCGCTGACGAGCTTCCGCGTATCCGAATATGCGTCGCGGCTTGCGGCCTGTCCCGCTGCGCTGGCAGAGGGGCGCTCCGGCAACTGCACCATCCAGACCGCGGCCATCACCAGCGCAGCGGCCAAGCCGATCGCATAGCTCCATCCAGTTCGCTTCATGCCGGGACACCTCCACGGGAATCGTTTGTCCGAATCTATCATTCTATCAACCATTGTACCCGTAAGCGGCAGCAGCTATACATCCGCAAAAAATAGGCCTGTCCCGACAGGGCATTCGTCCAATCCATAGGGCAGCCGCCGCATAGTCTGAAGTGAAACTGATGATTCAATCGGAGGAATGCGAACATGGTGCCGATAAACCCGATAAGCGAAGAAACGTGCCGGCCGCATTACGGCAAGCCCGTCTGCGTCATCCTGCGCGACGGCACGGAAATCGTAGGCATTCTCAGCCGCGTGCACGAGGGGAGCCTGATTTTGAACGAGGAAGACGGCGTTGACAAAGCCGATACCATGAAAACGCGGAACGGCAAGTCCCTTCCGGCCAAAGGCAGAGGCAAGAAGACGGCCGGCACGCAAGCGAAAGCAAGCGTCAACGCGGTCCCCTTCTTCGGAGCAGGTCCCGGCTTCGGCGGGCCTCTTACGCTGGACCTTGGCCTCGTCGCGCTCCTGTTTTTGCTCTGATCAGCGCAAACGCCGGTCAGCCACACCGAAAAGGCGCGCCAGAATTAGGCGCGCCTTCACCGGGGCGGCGCCTGTTGCCGCTGCCGGCCAGCGATTGGCTTGCTCATCAAATAGCAGCGAACCGATTGCTCGTAATAGACCGGTTCGTACCCTCGCGACCGATAAAACTGCTGGGCCGGGGTGTTCGCCTCATCGACCCACAGCCGCATCTCCCGGCAGCGCAGCTCGCGGGCGCGATGCTCGGCCAGCGCCAACAGCCGGCTGCCGATGCCGCGGCCCTGCTCGCGGGCAGCGACGGCCAGCATCTCGACAAGCATCACGTCTCGCCCGGCGCGAAAGGAGATGAAGGCGGACGGCATTCGCGATCCCGCCGCGTATACGTACGTCGTGCACGGCTTCAGCCGCTCGCGCAGGATGGGCATGCTGAATTTCAGATCCGGCTTGGTATCCCGGGCGAAAGGAATCAACAGCTCGTCAACGAGCCGGTATATCGCCCTGTCGTCGCGGCCTGCGACCCGCTTGCGCAGCATAGAACAAAACCGCCTTCCTATAACCGATTCCCTACATCGTATGTCGATGAGCGAAAATTGGTTAAGGCGGCGGTTTTAGGCAGCCCGGCGCTTATTTCAAATATTTTTTGCCGACGAATATTAGAAAAATGATACAAGCGATGATCGTCATTCCGATCACAATGCCCTTGGTCCAATCCATGGAGAGTGTCTCCTTTAGCTTATGCACATTGAATGTCATCATACTGCAAGCGCCGAGCCCTGTCAAGAACTTCCGGCTTCTGGCCCCGCTTCCCGACTTCGGTTCCTGACCCCGGCTTCTAGCCCCGCTTCCTGGCCCCGGCTTCTAGCCCCGCTTCCTGGCCCCGCTTCCTGATCCGGGTCCCCCGGCCAACTCCCCGCAATCTCCTTGCCGCCTCAGGCCGCGAAAGGAACAGGCCGCCCCGCTATTTGACAAGCCCATGCTTATATGCGTATATCGCCGCCTGCGTCCGGTCTTCCACGCCTAATTTGGCCAAAATGTTCGTAACATGGAACTTTACCGTCTTGATGCCGATGAACAGCTCGTCGGCCACGTCCTGATTCGATTTGCCCGAGGCGATGAGACGCAGCACTTCCATTTCCCGCTCGGTCAGCTCCTCGTGGGGAAGAGCGGCCGGTTTCGGCTGCCGGAAACGATTCATCAGCTTGGAGGCCACCTGCGACTCCAGTACCGACTGCCCTTTGACTGCAGCGCGGATCGCCTGGGCTATCTCGGCCGCGCGGGACGTCTTGAGCAGGTAGCTGAAGGCCCCGGCTTCAATGACGGGATAAATTTTCTCGTCGTCGATATAGCTGGTCAGCACGATCACCTTGCAGTCCGGATGCAACTGCAGCAGCTTGCGCGTCGTTTCGATGCCGTCCATCCCTTCCATGACCAGGTCCATCAGAACGACATCCGGCTTGTACTGCTGGGCCAGGCGAATGCCCTCCTGGCCGCTGGAGGCCTCCCCTACCACTTCGATATCCTCCTCCGTGCCGAGCACCGCCGCCAGCCCGATGCGCACCATCTCGTGATCGTCGACCAGCAGCACCTTAATCGTCGCTTCCTTCATCCTCGTATCCTCCTTCCGCCATTATCGGAATGCGTATATCGATGCGGGTCCCTTTGCCCGGCGCCGTAATCAGATTGATCGACCCGCCGATCTCGTTAACTCGCTCCCGCATCGTCATCAAGCCGTATGAGCCGTGCTTCTTTTCATCGAGATTGAATCCGACGCCGTTATCCCTGATCGTCAGGCGCACCGCCTCCGCCGACGGCTTCGTCAGCCGCACCTCCAGCTCCGTAGCGCGGGAATGACGCAGTGCGTTGGACATCGCCTCCTGTACGATCCGGAACAGATGGTCCTCGATTCCTCTGGGCAGCCGCACGTCATCGGCAAGATCCCACGTCATGTTCATCGGCACCTTGGCCGCCAGCTCGTGCATCAGCTCGACCAGCCCTTCCGACAGCCGCTTGCCTTCAAGATGCACCGGCCGCAAATGCAAGAGCAGCGCCCTCATCTCCGACTGGGCGACCGATGCCATCTCTTCGATCAAATAAATTTGCCGCTGGGCCTTCTCGAAGTCCCGGTCGAGCGTGCGGCCTACGGCGGTAGCCGTCATCGAGATGGCGAACAGCTGCTGGCTTACCGCGTCGTGAAGCTCCCGCGCCAGCCGCTGCCGCTCTTCCACGATCGCCGAATATTTGGCCTTCTGCGCCAGCTGGGCGTTATTGTTGGAGAGGCGCTGCAGGGAAGTGACCTGCTCCTCCCATTTCTTCGTGATGGCGTTCAGCTGCTCGCCGAGACGGCCGATTTCGTCGGCGCCGAGCGGCGGGACGGAGCGCGTCAGGTTGCCCTTCTCCAGCGAGAGCATCGCATCGCGCAGCGTCTCCAGCCGCGACTTGATGCGGCTCGCGTACCACAGCCCGTACATCCCGCCGATGATCGACACGATCGCAATCAGCGTCAAGCTGATATAGACGCCTTCGCGCCAGGAAGCGAAAGGCTTCATGTATCCGCCGGAATGCAAAAAGTACACGATCACGCCAAACAAAACAAGGCTGAGCCCGATCGACTCCGCCATGCTTCGCCATATCATATTCGTCAGACGCGGTTCGCGGCCTTTCATGAATCGTCCCTTCTTTCATTCCAGCTGTTACACGATTTTAATATCGACATCGGCGACAATGTACGAAATCACCAGCTTCACCTTCCGGTCGGCCGACCAATAATTGGGCGATTGCCAATCGATCCGGTTGAGCAGCCCCGCCTGCTTCTCCTCCCCGATGCCGGTCTGGCCGAACAATACCGAGGAGCTGACTGAAATTCCGATATCCTCAGGCACGATCAGGTCGATATCAGCCATCACGCCCTGCAGGACAATCGTCGTTTCCTGCTGTTCCACAATCGCATAGGTCAAGTCGAGCTCCAGCTCGCCAAGCACATTCCAGATCGACATGTCCCGCAAAATCCACGGTTCGCGGCCCCAGCGAATGCTTTCGACAAGGCTTTGCTTGCGGAAGTGGGTTTCGTTCTGGTGAACTTGCCGCGATTTAATATAGAACAGGCCGAGCGAAATAAGCACGATCGCCGCGATCAGCGTCAGGTTGCCCCCGACCAGCAGGAACAGGCCGATCGCCATCAACACATATCCTTTGCGCACCGCTCCCGACCGCACTTTGTGGACGCCGTATAGCAATAAGAAGAGAGCGACGACGGTAAAAAAACCGAAATGATTGTTGATCGCAAGCATGACGAGGCCTGCGCCAACCAGCACGAGCGCGATGTTGCGGTTTCGTTTGCGGTCCATCCGTGCCGCCCCCCTTTCCGTTTCATCCTGCTAATTTCATAGCATATCATACAAGCTATACAGCCTCCAAGCTATTTTCACCGGGAAATGCGCCGAAAGTCTCCGGCCGCCTGGCGGAGACTTTCGGGTCGCTCTCGCAGTTCGTTCACTGATTCTTCTCAGCGCTCAGCTTCTCCTTGAGAACCTGGAGCTGGTCGTCGATCTTTTGCTGCTTGGCCGGATCGATCGAAGGCTCACTGCGGTATACATTCGTGGAGTATACGCCGCCGACATAAGGCTTGCGGGCGATCTCGGCTTCGACCTCGAGCTGCATAATTTTGTCTTCCATGCGGCGGAAGCCTTTGACCGCCTGGCCGCCTTCGATGACATTGCTCGCCGTTACCTCGGCCATCTGCTTCTTCGCCTTGGCCAGCTGCGCCCGGGTGACGAGCTCGCTGCGCTTGTTGCGCATTTGATAGAAGGCGTCCTTCATCTCATGCAGCTGCTGTACCAGCTCCGCGGCTTGCGCCTTCGCCTGCTCGTGCATTTCCGTATACTCGGAAATTTTGCTCTCGTAGTACAGCTTTTGCTCCAGCGCTTGGCGGGCGGACGCTTCATGGCCGTTGCGCAGCGCTTCCTTGGCCTGCTCCTCGTACTGCGCAGCGAGGCGCACCGCTTCCTCCTGACGCTCCTTCAGCTTGCGCTCGCTGGCGATTTGACGGGCAACCGTCACTTCCGCCTGCGCAATCTCTTCCTCCATGTCGCGGATGTACTGGTTCAGCATAATGATCGGATCTTCCACTTTGTCGAGCAATTCGTGCAGCGATGCTTTTGTCATATCTTTAATCCGGGAAAAAACGCCCATGATTTCCATCTCCTTTTAGTTTAATTTCATCGTCTTTTTCAAGCTGATGTCTTCCGTCGTCACGGCCAAGCTCTTCCGTTACTCGTTGCCGGAAGCTTTGTCCCTGTTTTGCTTCTCATACTGGGCCACCCGGGCCCGCAGCTGCTCGATTTCCTTCTTCATCGCTTTCTTCTCGATATCGGCCATCATATCGTCCAGCGGGCTCGACTCTTCTGCTGCGAAGCTCGCCCCCGGAGCGGCCGGTCCGTACGGCTCCTGCCGATACGCCTGTTCTCCCGGAGGAGTCCAGCCGTACTTTTGCGCTTTGCGGTAATGCTTCTCGGCGCGCTTCCATTCTTTCCAGCTTCCGTAGCCGTGGCCCCCGCCGCTGCAATGCGGGTCCCAATGTCCGTATCCGTCATACCCGCCGTATCCGGGACCGGGACCGTAAGGGCTGCCCGACCACGGTTCGCTCGGCACGACCAGCGCGGCGATAAAATAGATCGGAATGGCGACGCCGCTCGTTACGAAGATGGATAGAACGGCCAGCAGCCGGACCACAGTCGCATCCATGTTCAGGCGCCGCGCGATTCCTCCGCACAATCCGGTAATTTTACGATCGTAAACAGAACGGTATAACTTCGTCATCGTTTAAGCCAGCCCTCCTGTTCCAGTTTGCTGCGGAGCTTGCCGAGCTCCTGCTCCAGCAATTGCGAAGCGGTGGACGTCGCACTGGCCCAGGCATCCCGCGTTTGCGTACGGATCTCGCGCAGCGTGCGCGCATTGATTTCCAGGTCGCTGACCCGTTCTTCCAACCGGTCGAACAGTCTGGGAGAAGGGCCGCCGCTCATCGACCGCAGCCTTTCGTTCATGCGCTGCTGCAGCCGGACCGATTCGAGCCTTGCGATGTAGTAGCTCCGCTTCGAGACCACTTCGTCATAATCCGCCTTAAGCTGCTGCAGCTGATCTTCCAGCTCGACGATGCCCATCTTGGTCTGCTCGTACAGCGCTTTGTATTGCGTCGCCCGCTCTTCCTGCTGCATCTTTTCCTGCAGCGCCAGCCGGGCCACCTCGTCCTCGCCCGCCTTGAGCGCAAGCATCGCCTGTTGCTCGCGACGCTCCTTCATCTGCTCTGCCGCGACATACTGCTGACGAACCGATGCCGCATGGCTGAGGCATTGCTGCAGCAGCCGCTCGGACTCCCGGATTTGTTGCGCCTGATCAGCCAAATATTTATCGATCAGGGCCACCGGATCTTCGGATTGCTCAAGCATTTCATTGAACGTCGCGATCGTTATGTCGCGGAATCGTTTGCCCAAACTCATGCTGGTCATACCACCTTTCGTTGGCTACTGATATATTTAATATGCGGAATTGTTGTTCCTCAGCATCGTAATGCCGTATACGATCAGGCCGATAGCGACGAGGATAACGATCAGTCCGGACATTTTCCCCAGCAGCATCAAGCCGCCCAGCACCAGCAAAACTACGCCGATTGCGGTCCGGCCGTTTTTCATGCCAATCCAGCCGAGGAAAACGAGTGCGATCGGGAACAGCCAGCTCATCATATGGCCGGTATGGAATCCCAGCTTGTTCAGCAGCAAAATGCCGCCGAAAGCAATCAGCAAGAGCGCGATGCCCAAATTTTTGTTCATTCTCATCTATGTATTCACCGCCTTTCGTCAAATGTTCCCGTTGCTATGTCTTTATTGTAGCTGCAATGACGTCCTGCCAAAACGGACCCGCGGCGGTTTTCTCAACTGGACCAAAGTCCAGTAACGCTTATGGCTGAGGTCAGGCGGAGTAGAAAGCGGCAGATCCTTCTGTATGCTTGGGCTCCCCAGCAATAAGCTCCTTACTTGCGGAAACGCTCTATATATGTCCGCCGCAAAATATGCCCGCCGCGAATTCGAATGCATGACTTGCAGGCAACAGGCGATACTAACCGCAAGTCCATTAATGGAGGAACCTTCATGCCCCTTTTCCGATTTCCGCTGCGGCCGCGGGCGATCTGCGGAGCCGTTATCGTGACGGCGGCTCTGCTTGCGGCGCCCCTCGTCCCTGAGCGCGGGCATGCCGCTGCCGCTGCGACCGATATCCGCATATCCGCTCGCGAACCGAGCCCGTCGGAGCCGGATGAACGAACGCCGGCTCCGGTTCTTATTTTTTCCGTCGAGCTGGAGCGCGTCGTCCAGGCGCTGCCGAACACGCCGGATATCCAGGCGCAGGCGGCCCGCTGGCTCAGCACGGCAGGCAGCATCTCCGGGCGCCTGCAGGTCGGAGGCAGCAGCGGCCTGATCGTCCGCATTCCGATCCATCCCGGCATTCGCGTCAAGCTTCCGACGCACGGGTTCGACTGCGAAGAGCTGCTCGTGCTGATCCCTTCTCCGGCCCGAACGCAAGAAAACCCTCAGCTGCTGGCGTTTAGCGGCGAGGGTCGGATTTATGTTTTCGATATGCGCCGGGAAGATGTTCAGCCTTTTACGGAGCGATACGAGCTGCAGCAGTGGCTGCAGCCGGCCCCGCCTTACGTCTCCTCCCCGAAATAATCGGCTGTATGTGATCTTGACAATTTGGCGGTATCCGCCGCCCAATTTTTGGGGCACCGCAGGCGACGCCGAAGACGAACGGAATCGCTCGCCACCGGCGTTTTATTTTAGAAAAAGTCGGGCAAATAGGTCTGCGCAGCCGGAATGAGGCGCTCGAGCAGCTCCAAAGCATTGTCGTCCGCCGACAAACGGCCGATATCGCGCAGCAGGGCCGGCCGCTGATAGCTCATCAGCATGGAGGTGAATGTCTGTATATTGCAGGACAGCTGCGGAATTTGAGCGACCGGGTGAGCCGCAGCCTCGATGCTGGCCGCGCCCGCCTCATATACCTTAAGGCGAAATCGCCCGGCGTTCCATGGCGCGCGCTCGTCGGTCAGCGTCAGCTCCAGCTCGCACTCGATGCCGGTCGAGAACGGGTATTCCGCCACAAAGGCGGGAGCATCGACGATGCGCGCCATAAAATAAGGAACGATCTCTTGGCCGATGCGAGGATTGCTCAGCACAAAAGGCAGCGGGTCATTCGCCGGCGCGGTCAGCGTCACCTTGTCGATCATCGAATCGTGATCGGCGATAAACCGCCAAAGCTGCAGCCTTGCTCCGTGATGCAGGCAGACGAGCTCATGAACCGTCATGGTGCGGTCCTTGACCTGGTAGATCGCATATCCCGCAGGCTCTCCCGCCGCATCGAAACATACGGCCACCGTGCCTTTCTTGGATGGCAGTACCCGGTGTTGCCACCATGCCTCGCTGCGCGCCAGCGTCCCGTTGTAGCGCCGGGCCATCTGTTCGTACAATCCGCTCAGGAGCGGAAGATCGTCCTTGATCCGGCGCACTGCGCCAGGCTGCGGCGGAAGCTTCGGCAGCAGGGCCGTCGGAATCTCATATTTCTTATATTCCGCGTAGGTTTCCCAGCCGAATTTCCGGTAAAAGCCGAAGTCGAACGGGTGCAGGAACGATACCGTTTGCCCGCGCTGCCTCATATCGGCAAGCGCCCGCTCCAGCAGCCTCGATACGAGACCGCCGCGGCGGTATTCCGGCCAGGTCGCTACTCCGGCAATGCCTCCCATATCGAATACTTTCCCTTGAATCCATGTCTTCAGCTCAAGGATCGTCAGCTTCGCCGCCAACCGTTCCTGAACGAAGGCCCCCCAGTTCTGCGACGGAAGCCTGGCTGCCCGCTTGCGTTCCCGCTCTTCCGGCGTCTGCTCGTATTGAAAAGCGAATTCAGACAGCTCCATCGATTCGATCATCTCTTCCTCAAGCAGCAGACGAATCTCCGCGTCCATTGACGTATCCCCTTCCGAGAGCAAAAATTCATTCAGTGCTATTGTACCACTTTCCAAAGGCAGGGGCGAATGGAAGGGCGTTCCTCCCAGCAAAATAGCAAGGCAAAAACGGGCATTCGTCCAATCCACAGCGCAACGAAGAACATATCATTTAATATGCTTAGCGTGAAAGGAGGATGTGCCATGAGCGCTTATGCAGGCGGCTTATACACCTCTACAGGTGTGATTCTGGTTCTGTTCATTCTGCTCGTTATCGTGTCCCGCGCATTCATCTGGTAATCGTGCGCTCCAGACGAAAACCCCCGAGCTGCAACGCTCGAGGGTTTTGTTGTGCGGCTTACAGCCGGATAATGCCTACGCGGCTTCCGGCCGGCACTCCCTGCCCTCCCGCCGGAAGACGGATGAGACAAGCGGTATCTTTGAGAGAGACCATAACGCTCGATTTGTCCCGGCCGGCCGGACGCACCTTGACCGTCTCCCCGTCCTGCAGGACAACCCCCCGCACATAGCGGGGATAGGCGGAGCCTTTGGCATAGTCGGCATCCAGCACGGCAGCGGTCTCGTCCGGAAGCGGGGAGCGGCTGCCCAGCGCCGCCTGCAAATACGGCCTGACGAACAGCTCGAAGCCGACGAAGCAGGCTCCCGGATTGCCCGACAGCGCGAACAGGGGCTTGCCGTTCCAGAGCCCTGTGGACGTGGGACTTCCGGGACGCATCTGCACCTTATTGAACAGCAGCCGCCCGCTCCATCGTGCGAACAGCTCGACGAGCACATCCTTGTCTCCGACCGAGACGCCGCCCGTCGTGATGAGCACGTCCGCTTCCTCCATCGCTTCCAGAAGCGCCCGCTCGAGCCGCTGCGGATCGTCCGGCACGATCGGCATCGTGATCGGCACGCCGCCGGCCCTTCGCACCTGGCACGCCAGCATGAAGCTGTTGCTTTCGCGAATTTTCCCCGGCTCAAGCGGCGCCGACAACGGCAGCAGCTCCGAACCGGTCGGGAAAATCGCCACCTTCGGCTTTCGGTACACCGGGACAAGCTCATGCCCGAACGCCGCCAGCAAGGCCGCTTCGCCCGGGCCGATCGCTTCTCCGGCATGGAGCAGCGTCTCTCCTCCGCCGACTTCCTCGCCGACGGAGGTGATATTTTCTCCGAGCACCGCCCGCTTCTTGACGCTGACTTTGCTTCCGGGAGCGCTTCCCGCCTGCCCTGCCAGCGCCTGCTCCGTCGCCTCCAGCATCACGACCGCGTCGGCTCCGTCCGGGACAACCGCCCCTGTCATAATGCGCGATGCTTGTCCCGGGCCGATCGCCCGCTCAGGCACCATTCCGCACAGAATCGTCTCCAGAACGTCAAGCTCCGCCGTCCGCCCAGGCCGGGCCGGCGCCGTGTCGGCCGCCCTCAGCGCATAGCCGTCCACGCCGGAGCGGCGGAAATGCGGCAGCGGATGGGCAGCTGCGACATCCGCCGCCAAATAACGCCCGTATGCCTCGGCAAGCGGCACCTTCTCTACAGGCATGGTGCGGACGCTGGCCAAAATTTGCCGCTGGCCTTCCGCTACCGTAACGGCTTTCCGATTGAAGCGCAAGCCGGACATCGGTTATCCTCCAATCTGCGACATGCGGCGCGCGGTCGGCGTATGGCTTTGTCCTTCGCCGGCCAGCGCCTTGGCCATCTCGTGGTTTTGCGGCTTGATGTCGAGCGCGCGGAAGAACAGATCGGCCAGCGCCTTCTCATCGCCGATATATTGCCTGACGTTGAACTCGTCCGCCCAATACAGGCAAGGCTTGATGTTGCCGTCTGCCGTCAGGCGCAGCCGGTTGCACGATTCGCAAAAATGGTCGCTAACCGGATGAATGAGACCGAACGAGCCGCGCGCGCCGCGAATCCGATAATTTTCCGACGGACCGTTGCCGTACACACGGCCCCACGGCTCCGCCGTCCAGCCCAGCTCGGCGCAGCGGTCGAGCACGGCCGACAGCGGGATATACCTGCTCTTCCAATCGTGACCGTCATGGCCGATCGGCATATATTCAATGAACCGCACCTGGATGTCCCGCTCCAGCGTTAGCCTCAGGAAATCGCCGATCTCATCGTCGTTGAGCCCCTTCATCAGGACGACGTTCAGCTTGATCGGCTGCAGACCGACCCGTTCGGCCGCCTCCAGACTGCCGAGCACCTTGCGGATGTCGCCGCCCCGGGTAATAAGCCGGAAGCGGTCTGCCTTCAGCGAGTCCAGGCTGATGTTGATGCGCGTAAGGCCTGCGGCCCGGAACGCCTCCGCCTTCGGGGCGAAAAAGATGCCGTTGGTCGTCAGCGCAATATCCTCGATGCCCGGAATGGCGGCAAGCTTCGCCACGAGCTGCTCCAGATTTTTGCGGACGAGCGGCTCGCCTCCGGTAAGCCGCAGCTTGCGTACGCCGTACGCGGCCAGCACCTTGACTACCGCGGCAATTTCCTCGAACGTAAGCAGCCGCTCCTCCGGTTCGAACTGCATCCCCTCCTCCGGCATGCAGTATACGCATCGAAGATTGCAGCGGTCCGTGACGGAAATCCGCAAATAGTCATGTACCCGGCCGAACTTATCGGTCAAACGCTGGGACATAGGGACACACCTCCTTCGGAGAAGCCTCGCATATCAATGTTATATTATATAACAGGATTTTAACACATCGTTGCGGGATCATAAAGAACAGTCACAGCTGACCCCGCATCAAATCGCCATAATCCGCAGGATCGTTGACATTGCGCACAAATGCCGTGTCAATGCCCTGCCGCCTGAAGTCCTCCTCGTCAATGTACATACATTGCACGTCTTCCAGCAGCCGCATCATTCGGCCGTCCTCCGCGTCCAGCTGCCTTCGCACCGCCGCCAGGCAAGTCTTCCGGTACACCGCATGCAGCGGATGCACCCGTCCGGCAATGCGCGGCGCGGCCGCCGGCAGGCCCGATTGTTCGAGGCGAAGCGCCATCAAAGCCGCAGCGTCCGCAGAGACGAGAGGCATATCGCAGCCGGTCACCCACAGATATTCGACATCTCCGGCCTCATGCAGCGCCGCTTCCAGACCGGCCAAGGGGCCGCCGCCGGGCCGCAAATCGCACACGATGCGGACGCCCGCCGCATGCCCCGGCTCCATCGCGTCCAGCTCCTGCCGCAGCCTTGCCGCGCGCTCCCGGCTGCCGGCCGCGATGATCCGGTGTTGGCACCATGAGGCCATCTCCATCAGCTGCCGCTCGAGAAAGGTGCGCCCTTGCCACATCAGAAGCGCCTTCAGCCGGCCTTCCATGCGTCGGTTCCGTCCTCCCGCCAATATAACGCCGCAGACGGCTCCCGGACGCTTCTGCCACGCAAGCCCGGCCGCGCCTTCTCCCGCCTGCTTCGGCCGCTCACCCATAAGCTATAAGCCTCATCATTCGTATCATATGCCTCCCGATCCGAGCTCTAACGCTTTTTTTGCTTCTGCCGACGATAATCTGCTTTTTTGCTTCTGCCGACGATAATCTGCAATGTGCGGGCCGCAGGTGACGGCGGGCGACAAGGTTCTAAACGGCTTTATTGCACATGCCCCATAATAATTCCCGCCGTTTCCTCTATCGCCTTGTCCGTCACATTAATGACCAGGCAGCCGAGCTCCTTCATCAGCGAATGAGCGTAGTTCAGCTCTTCGGCGATGCGCTCCATCGTGGCGTACTTGGCGCCGAACGGAAGCCCGACCGTCTTCAGCCGCTCCGTGCGGATCTTGTAAAGCTTCTCCGCATCCATCGTCAAGCCGACGACGCGGCTGCCGGGAACGAGGAACAGCTCTTTCGGCGGCTTAACCTCGGGGACGAGCGGCAGGTTGGACACTTTAATTCCCTTGTGGGCCAAAAAAATGCTGAGCGGCGTCTTGCTCGTCCGCGATACGCCGATCAGAACGAGCTGGGCTTTCAGCAGCGCGCTCGTGTCCCGGCCGTCGTCGCATTTTACCGCAAATTCGATCGCCTCGACCCGGCGGAAGTAATCCTCGTCCAGCTGGTGCAGCAGCCCCGGCTTGCGCTTCGGCGCATCGTTGAACGTCTCGATGAACGCCTCCATCATCGGCCCCATAATGTCCACGGCGCGCACCCCGAGGCGGATCGCTTCCTCCTTCATCATCTCCCGCAGCTCCGGCTGAACGAGCGTATAGGCGACGAAACCGCCCCGCTTGGCGGCCGATTCCATAATCGCCCGAATCTCTTCCTCCGTCTTGATATGGCCGATCCGCTTCGTCGTCACATGATGCCCGTCAAACTGCCGCATCGTGGCCCGGACGACCGCCTCTGCCGTTTCGCCGACGGAATCGGAGCAAATAGTAATTTCGTACGAACGGTCTTCTCTCATCTTGTTTTCTACTCCTTTTTGTCTTCCGATCTTACGATGTGGGGCGACCGATTCAGCGCAAGATCGTACAGCAATTTGGTCATCATCGTCTTGGTTACTCTTCCGGTAACTTCCCATCGTTTCCTGTCCGGCGCCTGTCCTTCCTGCCCAAACGGTACTACGACCGGCAAACTGTCGACTTGGTGGTGAATCATTTTGCCCGCCGCTTCGACGACCGAATCCTCCGGCTGCACATGCACGACGTTCGGCTCGCGCGTCATAACCATATGAACGGGCATCGCTGCCGCATTGGCGTGTCCCAGAGTAAACTTCAGCAAATCTTTGCGGGAAATGACTCCGCTTAAGCACCCTGCGTCATCGATGACGATCAAGCTGCCGACGTCTTCCATAAACAGCGTCACGACTGCGTCGTTCACCGTGCTCTGCTCGCGGATGACGACCGGTATGGCCTGAATTTCCTTGACCTTCAGCGAAAGCAGCTTTTGCGAGGTCAAGGCTGAAGCGCTCACCGACGTCCCCGGCGTATAGCCGACCTTCGGCTTGGCTTCAATAAGCCCGAGCATGACCAGCAAGGCGAGGTCAGAGCGCAGCGTCGGACGGCTCAAGCCGAGCAATTCGGCAATCTGCTCCCCCGTAATAGGCGCGTGCCTTTTGACAAGCTCGACGATTTGCAGTTGGCGTGCCGTCAATTCGATGGCCAATCCCACCCTTCTTCACGCAGCATATCGATCTATACGACCATTGTACCAAATAATGCAGCGATCGAATACAACGCGAATGTGCCGCATTAATTATTCAAAATACCCTCTATTTATTATGTCACATTTATATTATAATGCATTATATTAACTGGTTTCTCATTTTTAACAGGCATCTTTGGGAGGATGATTGGTTGTGGAGAGAGAATTGGCATTGGAAATCGTTCGCGTGACCGAGCTGGCGGCGCTGTCTGCTGCCCATTGGATGGGCCGAGGCGACAAAAACCGTGCGGATGAAGCGGCCACTTCGGCCATGCGCACGATGTTCGATTCCGTGTCCGTACAAGGAACCGTCGTGATCGGGGAAGGGGAAATGGACGAGGCGCCGATGCTGTACATCGGGGAAAAGGTAGGGAATGGCCAAGGACCGGAGGTCGATGTGGCGGTAGATCCTTTGGAAGGCACGGAATTGGTCGCCAAAGGCCTGAACAATGCCTTGGCCGTCGTCGCTGTCGCCAATAAGGGCCAGCTGCTGCACGCTCCGGATATGTATATGGAGAAGCTGGCCGTCGGTCCGTCCCTCGCCGGCAAGCTGTCGCTGGACGATTCTCTCGACGTCACTCTGGAGAAGGCGGCTGCCGCCTTGAACAAGCCGCTGGCCAATTTGACGGTGATGATCCTCGACCGCGAGCGTCACCGCAAGCAGATCGAGCTGCTTCGCCACGTCGGCGTGCGGATCAAGCTGCTGAGCGACGGCGATGTGGCGGGAGCGATCGCGCCGGCCATGCCGGAATCGGGCATCGATCTGTACGTCGGCTCGGGGGGCGCTCCGGAAGGCGTGCTGGCCGCCGCGGCACTCAGCTGCCTGGGCGGAGAGTTGCAAGGAAGGCTCCTGCCGGCCAACCAGGAGGAATATGAGCGGTGCCGGAAGATGGGACTGAGCGATCCGACAAAGCTCCTGTCGATGCAGGATATGATCGGGTCGGAGGACGTCATCTTCGCGGCGACGGGCATCACGCCGGGCGAATTTCTGGGGGGAGTGCGGTATTTCGCCGACCAGCGCGCGGAGACGCATTCCATCGTCATGCGCGCCAAAACCAGAACCGTCCGTTACATCCGTTCGCTGCATTATTTGCCTAACAAACCATTGACGATGATCGGCTCCGCAGCGGAATGACAAGATAGACGCCTATGACAGCAATTCTATCGTCATCGGTCGTCACCTGCGGTGCTGGAAATTCAGCGTGTGGATACCGCTGAATTTTCAAGATAGACGCCCATGACGCTGGCGCGGCACCATCAGATGGTGAAAACGGGCCGCGGGGCCGGGGGCTATTTTCAAGAGAGCTAGCAAATGTTGTATTTTGTACAACAAAAACGGGGCAATACCCCAAACTCGCGGCTCAATGTTGTAGAAAGTGCAACATTTCGGGAGATATTCTTCGATTTGAAGCCAAACTCGCCCAAATTGTTGCACAAAATACAACATTCCCCTTCCTTTTGTGCGAAGGGGGCAGAAAAAGTTGCATTTTTTGCAGGATTTGTCGCCTCATGCGCCTGGGGTGTGCCCGGGGAGGGGCCGCGCTAACGCGGAGCTCGAACGCTGACGTGGAGC
>NZ_KB905586.1 GCF_000380965.1 Paenibacillus ginsengihumi DSM 21568
TCTGCGCAGAGACAGACGGGAAGCACTCAAGGAATATAAGAGAGAAATCAAGCGAAAAAAAGCAAAGGAAAAACACCGTGGAAGGTGATTTTTTGGGGATCATTGCTTGACAGATTTTTAAACCCTTCTTACAATAATAAATGAGAAAATGAAGTGTTTTCCATAAAAAGCCGGAGATCCTCTACCGTATAAGTGAGGAACGAAAAAAGCCGGAGATCCTCTACCGTATAAGTGAGGAACGAAAAAAGCCGGAGATCCTCTACCGTATAAGTGAGGAACGAAAAAAGTATGTCGAAGGTAGCGATTTTTCGCTACCTTTCGTTTTTGGGAGAGTTAGGATGAGCAAAACGATTAAGATATGCGGGGTCCAATCAGCATATTTAGACTACCTGCGTCAATTTGATCAATCGGTAAGCAAAGATTCGACTCAAAGAAGAAAGTTTGTTGGAATTGTCCTTGAAGTGAATGGTCATTCGTATTATGCTCCCTTATCTTCTCCTAAGCCCAAACATCAATGGATTTCGGATAAGGCACCAGATGTTGTCAAAATCGATGATGGAAAATTGGGAGTCATAAACTTGAATAACATGATTCCCATTTTTCCCTCAGCGATTATTCCGATTGATATTGCGAGTGAATCGGACCCGAAATATCGCCAATTGCTAACAAAACAAATGTTGTTTATTAGGGCAAACGAGGAATTCATTAAGAAAAAAGCCAAACGACTATATCAAATCATAAGGAGTAAAAAACAACCCAAGCTAAATGATCGGTGCTGTGATTTCCTCTTATTGGAACAGATGACTATGCGATTTGGAATGGTGTCGCCAATCACGGTGGAAGAGGTTGCAACGGGAGATGCAGGGGATCAATAGGGAGGGGAAGGAAAGACCAGATGGTCGGTCTCGATGTTTCTTTTAGGAACAAGACTGCCTCAAGCCTTAGAAGAATAACATAGCGCTACATTTATCTTTAGATAAAAGTGGTTAGAAAAAGGATGATAAGATGGGCATCCGCGATTTGGATACGATCGATAAAATCGGTACAGATAAAGAAACAGGGCATGTTGTTTTAACGATGGTGGATAAGCATGATTGGACCGATGAAATGCAGCATCTTTATGAACTGCAAGAAAAGATCAATGTTTATCTTTCCTACATTGAAAGCGGCGAGCTATACAGCGATTACCCCGAATTTAAAGGCCGCGAGATTGACATCTTACTTTGCTCTCAGTACGAAATTCCACTCAAAGGTATAGGATTTCTGCATAAAGCGGCAGAGGTCGTCCGAAATGCAGGTTATCATCTAAAGTGCATTGAATGGAATCCCGAAGGCGAGGAAAACTGGAAGGTTATTTTTTGAGGGGTTCATAAGGCAAACAAGGGGGCATCCGACAACAGATGCCCTTTTCTTTTTCATTTACTGTTCATCTCCAAAATAATCCGCAATCTGGCATTGCAACCTTTCGATTTTTGCTTTTTCTGATTTGGAAAATCATGTTGGAATATAAAGAAATCGGCTTAAGCGGCATTCGAGCTTCCGCGATTACGTTCGGCGCCATGAGCATCGGCGAAGTCTCCAGATGTACTTTCCCAACGGTCTCTCCCTCGGCGCCCAATCCGACAAGTGATGAATCCCCCAAAACGGTCAGTTATTCGGACAGCATTTTCATGTTTAAATCTACTTCGTATGAATTTATGTTTAGTTATTATGATATATTGTTTAATAAACATTTAGTTTGGAAAAGCATATTTTAAGCAAAAATGGATATTGACACCGCTTTATTTGGGTGTTAGGATAACTTCAAGCCGATAATTATACGGGGTGGAAGTAAATAGCGGCATGAGATGTTTTGATTAGTTTAGTTTTGTTTAGTAAAAATTCTAATTTATGAAAGCGGCGGCGAAATCGCTCAAAACCAAGAGGTGATCATGGGTGCATATTAAAATGGAGGGCATTCATAAATCTTTTGGCGCCAACCGTGTGCTGGCCGGCGTGGATTTTGAACTGCTCGAAGGGGAAGTTCATGCCCTGATGGGCGAGAACGGAGCCGGGAAATCGACGCTGATGAATATTTTGACCGGAATTCACACACGGGACGCCGGTTCCATTATCATTGACGGGAAGGAAGTCTCCTTCTCTAACCCGCGGGAAGCGGAAGACTACGGGATTGCCTTTATTCACCAGGAACTGAATATTTGGCCGGATATGACCGTGCTGGAGAACCTGTTTGTCGGTAAAGAGCACACCTATGGATGGGGATTTTTAAATTCCGGAAAAATGAAAGCGTTAGCAGAGGAGCAGATGAGCAAGCTCTCCCTCTCGCTTCCCCTGGACCAGCTCGCCGGGAACTGCTCAGTGGGACAGCAGCAGATGATCGAGATTTGCAAGGCGTTGATGACCAAAGCCGAAGTGATTATCATGGATGAACCGACCTCGGCGCTGACGGAAAGGGAAATCCGCACATTGTTCGAGGTGATCGGGGCGCTTAAATCAAACGGCGTCTCCATCGTTTATATCTCGCACCGGATGGAAGAAATTTTTGAAATTTGCGACCGGATCACGGTGATGCGCGATGGCTGCACGGTCGACACGAAGGCGATTCCCGAAACCGGTTTCGACGAGGTCGTGCGAAAAATGGTCGGCCGGGAATTAACCGACCGCTTTCCCCGGCGCGAGGTTTCCCCAGGCCCGGTTGTCCTGGAGATCAAGAACGCCTCCAGGAAAGGTGTTTTTGAGCAGGTTAATTTCTTCGTGCATTCCGGGGAAATTCTCGGCATTTCCGGTTTGATGGGCGCAGGCCGGACGGAAATTATGCGGGCTTTGTATGGTCTTGATCCGCTTGATTCCGGCGAAATTCGTCTTGACGGCAAGCCTGTGCGCATTCAAAGTCCGTCGGATGCAGTCAAGTATGGAATCGGTTTCGTTACGGAAGACCGAAAGGATGAAGGGCTCGTCCTGGAATTTTCCGTTAGGGAAAACATGGCGCTCCCCAATTTGTTCAGCTTCGGAAAAAACGGATGGATTAACGATAAAGCGGAGAAGGCTTTTGCCGAAATGCTGAAAGATCGTCTGCAAGTCAAGACGGAGTCGATCGAGACGCCGGTCAAGAACTTGTCCGGAGGCAATCAGCAGAAGGTAGTTATCGCCAAATGGATCGGTATCGGGCTCAAAGTGCTTATCCTCGATGAACCGACAAGAGGCGTCGACGTCGGTGCAAAGCGCGAGATTTATCAGTTGATGAACGAACTGACAGAGCGAGGCGTCGCTATAATCATGGTCTCCTCCGAGCTACCGGAAGTGCTCGGTATGAGCGACAGGATTCTGGTGGTGCACGAAGGGCGGATTGCCGGAGAATTGACAAGCCGGGAGGCTACTCAGGAGAAAATTATGACATTTGCCGCAGGAGGGAAATAAAATGAGCATGCCAAGCAATGAGATCAAGGCAACTTCATATCGAAGCACTGTCTCTTCCGCCATTCCAAGTCTGGGACCGATGCTGGGGCTCATTATTCTGGTGATCATCGTAACCATCTTGAATCCGGCTTTTTTGGAACCGCTTAATATTCTGAATCTGCTGCGCCAGGTGGCCATCAACGCACTGATCGCCTTCGGCATGACCTTCGTCATTCTGACGGGCGGAATTGACCTATCGGTCGGCTCTACCCTCGCGCTGTCCAGCGCGATCATGGCAAGTATGCTCGTCTCCGGTACGCCGCCTCTCATCGCGATCTCGGCCGGCTGTATTTTGGGAGCCGGGCTGGGTGCCGTGAACGGCATCATGGTCACCAAGGGAAAAATGGCCCCGTTTATCGCCACTTTGGCCACAATGACCATCTATCGGGGGCTAACCATGGTCTTTACCGAGGGCAATCCGATTACGGGACTGGGAGACGATTGGCTATTCCAGTTGTTCGGGCGGGGCTACTTCCTGGGGATTCCCGTTCCGGCCGTTACCATGGCGATCATGTTCGCCCTGCTCTGGGTCCTGCTGAACAAAACCTCGTTCGGCCGTAAAATCTACGCGATCGGCGGCAATGAGAAAGCGGCGCTGATATCCGGAATTAAAGTCCAGCGCGTCAAAATTATGGTTTACTCGTTAGCGGGCTTTCTGGCGGCGTTGTCCGGGGGCATCCTTACCTCCAGGCTCGACTCGGCCCAGCCGACCGCCGGCAGCTCCTATGAGCTTGACGCCATCGCCGCGGTCGTTCTCGGCGGAACTAGCCTGTCCGGCGGGCGCGGGCGGATTGTCGGAACATTGGTCGGCGCCCTGATCATCGGCACATTGAACAACGGATTGAATCTGCTGGGCGTGTCTTCATTTTATCAAGCAGTCGTTAAAGGTGTCGTTATCGCCATCGCGGTTCTCATGGACCGGAAGAAAGCCGCATAGGGGGACTGGGACATGAACAAAATCACTCATCTGCTTATAGCCGCACTGCTCCTGATGTTTCTTAACGGTTGTTCGCTTGAGCCGCCGTCCTGGGCTAAGGCGAAGTCCGGCGAGGAACTGAAGGATGTCAGGATTGGACTATCCATGTCCACCCTAAACAACCCTTTCTTCGTGTACTTAAAGGATATGGTCGTACAGGAAGCAAAAAAACAGGGGTTTGAAGTGATTGTCGTCGATGCGCAAAACGATTCGGCCAAGCAAAACAACGACGTCGAGGATCTGATCCAAAGAGGCGTCGATGCCGTGCTGATCAATCCCACCGATTCCTCGGCTATTTCAACGGCGGTGCAAACGGCCAACCTGGTCGGAATCCCCGTGATTACCATTGACCGCTCCGCCGATAAAGGCGATGTCGCCTCATTGATCGCCTCGGATAACGTGGTCGGAGGAAAAATGGCCGCACAATATATCATCGACCAGCTAGGGGAAGGAGCGGTCGTCGCCGAGCTGGAAGGCATTCCGGGAACCTCGGCCGCACGCGAACGCGGAGAGGGCTTTCACTCGCTGGCCGACACGAAGCTCAACGTCGTGGTCAAGCAGGCGGCCGATTTTGACCGCACCAAAGGCCTGAATGTGATGGAAAACTTGCTGCAGGGCAACCCGAACATCCAGGCGGTATTCGCGCAAAACGACGAAATGGCGCTTGGCGCGATAGAGGCTATCTCCAGTTCCGGTAAAGATATTCTCGTGGTCGGTTTCGACGGAAGCGCAGATGCGCTGCAAGCGATCAAGGATGGCAAACTGTCCGCCACGATCGCGCAGCAGTTCGACCTGATCGGCCGGAAGGCGGTGCAGACCGCAGCCGATCTATTGCAAGGCAAGACCGTCGAGAAATATATCCCGGTCGATATCAAACTGGTCACGAAAGACAATATGTAACACAGCTTTTTCAAACAGCCATTGTCTCCGTTTTCACTGGCGGGCCGATGGCTGTTTGGCGCTTCGCAATCTTCTCAATCCTCTTGGCGATCTCGCGTCGGCCTGTGTTCAACTCTCTTCCAACCGATTCATACCAGCAGGTAATCCGTTCCCAACGAACTCTCGAAATGTTTACCTCGCCACTGGCGACGACAAAAGCAAGTTGGCCCCCTATGAAAAGAGCATTCCTCTCTTCCGACAACTCTCCGCTTCACGTATTAGGCGTTTTGATCCCTGTCTCGCAAAACGGGGGGGGGCAGTCTCCTGCCAGCTAGGCAGGCTTTTTTAATGTGCGATTACATATGTATTTTAAATGTACAATTGTAAGAGTCGTTTAGGGATGATAGACTTATGAATTGACAAATGTAATTGGGTGTTGACAAACGACGCACGCCGGAAGTAAACTATATTTACAAATGTAATATATACGAACAAATGTAAATGGAGGGTTCGCATATGGCAATGAAGGTCAGCGACGGGGTGCAATTATCCACGGAAAGGCTGCTGGAGCTTTATCACCAAATGTGGCTGGTTAGATATTTCGATGAGAAAGTCGACGAATTTTTTGCCAAAGGCTTGATTCATGGCACGACCCACCTGTGCGTCGGGCAGGAAGCGACGGCTGTAGGCGCTTGTGCCGTTCTGGAGGAGCGGGACAAAATCACGAGCACGCATCGCGGACATGGGCATTGTATCGCCAAGGGTGCGCAGGCCGACCGCATGATGGCGGAGCTGTTCGGCAGAGAAACCGGCTATTGTAAAGGGAAAGGCGGCTCCATGCATATCGCCGATGTGGAGAAGGGGAATCTCGGCGCGAACGGCATTGTCGGCGGGGGCATTCCGATTGCAGCCGGCGCTGCGCTTACCTCCAAAATGAAAAATTTGGGCTATGTCGTCCTTTGCTTCTTCGGAGACGGCGCCAGCAATGAGGGGAGCTTCCATGAAGCGATCAATTTGGCGGCGATCTGGAAGCTTCCGGTCATCTTTTTCTGCGAAAATAACCAATACGGCATGTCTGGTCCAGTCAAGGAGATGGTCGCGATCGAGAACATTGCCGACCGGTCGAAGGCATACGGTATTCCCGGAGTTGTCGTGGATGGAAACGATATTTTTGAAGTGATGAAGGTTACAGAAGAAGCGGTGCGGCGAGCGAGACAAGGAGAAGGCCCGACCTTAATCGAAGCGAAGACCTACCGCTGGAAAGGCCATTCCAAGAGCGACGCCAAAAAATATCGCACCCGCGAAGAAGAGCAGCAATGGCGAGAAGAAAAGGACCCGATTGAGAAAATGGCGGCAAGGCTGATCGGGGATCAGATCGCTTCCAGGGAGCAGCTTGAGGCATTGCGGATCAAAGCATATGAAGAGATCGAAGCGGCTGTCCAGTTTGCCGAAGCGAGTCCGATGCCGAATCCGGACACCATCACCGAAGACGTGTTCGCCTGAAGGCTTTTGGAAATTCATCATTCAAAATACATGGGTTGAGGGAGCAATCAATGATGAGAGAAATCACCTATCTGGAAGCGCTTAGAGAATCGATGTCCCAAATCATGCGGGAAAACGAGGACGTTTTCATGCTGGGAGAGGACATTGGCGTCTATGGGGGAGCTTTTGGGGTATCCAGAGGCATGATCGAGGAATTCGGGCCGGAACGGATTCGCAATACGCCGATTTCCGAATCGGCCATCGCCGGTGCGGCGGTCGGTGCGGCATTGACCGGGATGCGCCCGATACTTGAGCTGCAGTTTTCCGATTTTATTACGATCGCGATGGATCAGATTGTCAACCAGGCGGCCAAAATCCGCTACATGTACGGCGGCAAAGGGAAAGTGCCGATGGTGGTGCGGACCCCCGCGGGCTCGGGTACCGGTGCAGCGGCGCAGCATTCGCAAAGCCTCGAAGCGTGGATGACCCACATTCCGGGGCTGAAGGTCATTCAGCCTTCTACGGCTTATGATGCCAAAGGACTGCTGCGGGCGGCGATTGAAGACGATAACCCGGTTATTTTTTATGAGCATAAATTGCTGTATCGAACCAAGGGGCATGTACCCGAGGAGCCGTATACGCTGCCGATCGGCAAGGCCGATGTCAAGCGTGCGGGAACGGATGTGACCGTCGTCGCTACCTCGATCATGGTGCACAAGGCTTTGGAAGCGGCCGAGCTGCTGGAGAAGGAAGGGATTCAGATCGAGGTCATCGATCCGAGAACGCTGGTGCCGCTCGATATAGAGACGATCGTAGAGTCTGTGAAGAAGACAAGCCGTTTGGTCGTCGTACACGAAGCGGTAAAACGCAGCGGCTTCGGCGCCGAAATCGTAAGCCAGGTCATGGAAAGCGATGCTTTCGATTATTTGGATGCGCCGATTCAAAGACTGGGAGGGCTCGACGTTCCCATTCCATACAATCCGATCATGGAGAAGAAAGCCGTACCTCAAATCGACGATATCGTGAGCGCGGTTAAACGGACGCTCAAGTAAGCGACAGGGAGGCCCTAAGGCATGCTAAACGAAGTATTTATGCCGAAGCTCGGCATGACGATGGAAACCGGCACGATCATTCAATGGTTTAAAAATCCGGGAGACCCTGTCAAGCAAGGAGACATTCTCCTTGAAGTCATGACGGATAAAATCAATATTGAAGTCGAAGCGTATCATTCCGGAGTTTTGCTGAAAAGATACTTCGAAGCCGATGCGGTAGTTCCGGTTAACCATGTCATCGGCTATATCGGCGATCCTGGAGATACCGCACCGGATACTCCGCCGGACATTTCCGGGGGAGAAGCGTCGTCCTCGAACGAGGGGGAAGCGCAGGGCGCGTCCTCAGATCAAGCTTCCGCTGCGGAGCCGGAGAACCTGCCCAATGCAGCGACATCCGGCGAAAAGCCGCGGGCAACGCCGGCCGCGCGCAAAGCGGCCCGTGATCGCCATGTCGCGCTGCAGCAAGTAAAGGGCAGCGGCGAGCACGGCCGCATCCACCGCGCCGATGTGGAAAGTTACGTTGCCGCGGCGCAGAAGCAAGCCGCAGCGGCGGTCAGAGCGACTCCGCTCGCCCGGAAGATCGCCTCCGACCATGGCGTCGATCTCGCTCCAATAGAAGGAAGCGGGGAACGCGGCAAGGTGCTTCGTTCGGATGTGGAGCGGGCGCTTGCGGCGGCGAAAAATCAGCCGTCCAGGGACAAGCGAGTGATCAAAATGCAGGGCATGCGAAAAATCATTGCCCAGCGCATGTCACAAAGCGCCTACACGGCCCCTCACGTGACGATCACCACGACGGTAGACATGACGGCGGCCAAGGCGCTGCGTGCCGAGCTGCTGCCGGTGATCGAGAAACAGACAGGGCTGCGCCTGTCCTTCACGGAAATGATGCTCAAGGCGGTTGCCGCTTGCCTGATGAAGCATCCGACCTTGAATGCCCGCTGGGAGAACGATGAGGTTGTATTGCAGGATGACGCGAATATCGGCTTAGCGGTGTCGGTCAAAGACGGGCTTCTGGTGCCGGTCCTGTTCGGGACGCAGCGGATGGGGCTGGCCGAGCTGGTCATGAAATCGAAGGAGCTGGCGGGCAAGGCGCGCGAGAACAGGCTGAAGCCTGAGGATTTGAGCGGCGGCTCGTTCACGGTCAGCAATCTGGGCATGTATGCGGTAGACTCTTTTACACCGATCATTAACCAGCCGGAGGTAGCGATTCTCGGGATCGGTCAGATTCAGGAAAAGCCCGCTGTTATCGGCGGTGAGCTGAAAGTGCGTCCGATGATGACGCTCAGCCTGTCCTTCGACCATCGCGTAGTCGACGGCGCGCCTGCGGCGGCATTTTTAACAGATTTGAAGCAAGTGTTGGAGCAGCCGTATCAACTGCTGATCTGATCATAAACGGGCTGAGGTGAAATAAAGTGGATTCCTTTGATATTGCCGTGATTGGCGGAGGGCCGGGCGGATATGTGGCGGCCATTCGCGCAGCCAAGCTGGGGCGGTCGGTTGTCGTGATTGAAGGCGCGGAGCTGGGAGGAACTTGCCTAAACCGAGGCTGCATTCCTTCCAAAACATTGCTGCATTTGGCGGAAACGGCGGAAACGATCAAAAAGGCGGCAGCCTATGGAATTAAGACGGGGCCGATTGAACTGGATTGGGATGCGATGCTGAACAGGCAGGGGCAGGTTATGAAGACGCTTCGCGGGGGCATCGACGGTCTGTTAAAGGTCAACCGAATCCGTCATATCCGCGGCTGGGGAAAAGTATTGCCGACGCGCGAGATTGAGGTAACTGCGGAATCAGGCGTCAGTAAGTTGCGGGCGGACAAGGTGATCCTGGCTACCGGCTCGAAGCCGTTTGTGCCTCCGATCGCCGGCCTGGAAGGACTTCCTTACCAGACGAGCGATACTGTTTTTCAAATGCAGCGGATACCGCAGTCGATGACGATCATTGGCGGAGGGGTGATCGGCGCCGAGTTCGCCGCAATTTTTTCGGCCTTCGGCACGAAGGTGACGGTTGTTGAGGCTGCGGACCGCATGGTGCCTACGGAAGACGAAGCCGCTTCGCAGGCGCTCGCCAAAGCGCTCAAGCAGCGGGGCGTGGAGCTTTATACCGGCACGAAGGTGGAGCAGGTCGGATTCGGCAACGGACAGTTTACACTGAGCGCTTCTTCCGATGGCAAGACCTTCGGGCATTCCGCGGAGGAGCTGCTTGTTGCTGTGGGGCGTGTACCGAACCTCGCCGGTCTGGAGGAGCTCGGCTTGCGGATGAACGGACGCTTTGTCGATGTTAACGAACATTTGGAGACGAGTCTTGCGAATATTTACGCGATCGGCGATGTCGTCGGAGGGTACCAGCTTGCCCATGTCGCCAGCGCCGAAGGGCTTGTTGCAGCCGCTAACGCTGCGGGAAAGCAAGAGCGGATGAATTACAAGGTCGTTCCGCGCTGTATTTATACGCATCCGGAAATCGCCAGTGTAGGGATGACCGAGAAGGAAGCCAGGCAAAGCGGCGCTGCCGTTAAGGTCCAGACCTATGCCTTGCGCGGTAACGGAAAGGCTATATCCATGGGCGATACCGATGGGTTTGTAAAAGTCATCGCCGATGAAAAGTATGGCGAGATTTTAGGAGTAACTATGGTCGGGCCGCACGTAACCGAAATGATTACGACCGCTTCCTCCTTCATGCATCTGGAGGGGACCGTGACGGAGTGGGCTCAGCTCATCCATCCGCATCCGACGGTTTCCGAATCGTTATATGAAGCGGTGAACGGTTGGATGGGTCTGGGCGTTAATCATTAATGCGATTTAAGGATGGGCCTTTCAAAGGGGAAGGCGGTTAAGCCTCACCTGAAAACAGGCGTATGCGGAGAGCATGGCGGAGATAAACAGTCGATCTATTTCTGCCATAAGGCAGGCCTGGACTATGTCAGCTGCTCGCCTTACCGGGTGCCGCTGGCTCGGATCGCCGTGTGGTTGACACTGATCTGATTTGTGTTTTACAATTACAAATGTAAATGATTAAGACATATGTAAAAGCAGCGTGCTTCATTATTATGATTTTTATTCAGTCATCATATTCCATGACAGAAACGGGGAGAATTTCAGATGAGCTTAAACAAAAAGCTGTTGGAGCTGCACCGCCAGGGCGGCTTCATCCGTGTAGGATTGGTCGGAGCCGGTCAAATGGGACGCGGGATGATTTCGCAAATTGGGAGCATGAAGGGGATGCGCGTCGTGGCTACGGCCGATGTGCGCCCGGAAAATGCCAAAAATGCTTATTTGTTCGCGGGAGTGTCGGCGGACGCGATCGTCGAGACGAGAGATCTGGAGAAGGCTGAGCGGGCGATCGAGCAGTGCCAAGTCGTCGTCACCGATGACATGCAGCTGCTGCTGGCGCTGCCGAACGTGGATGTGATCGTTGACGCTACCGGCATACCGAGTGTCGGCGCCGAAATCGCCTGGAAGGCGATTCTAAACAAGAAGCATATTGTCATGCTGAATGTTGAGACCGATGTGACCGTAGGTCCGCTGCTGAACAAGATGGCTTCCGCCGCAGGCGTCGTGTATACCGGCTCCGCCGGCGACGAGCCGGGGGCCGTCATGGAGCTGTACAACTTTGCGGATGCGATCGGGTTCGAGGTACTGGCTATCGGCAAAGGGAAAAACAACCCGCTGAACGTGCAGGCAACGCCCGATTCAGCCCGGGAGTATGCGCTTAGCGTAGGCGCGAATCCGAAGATGATCGCTTCATTCCAGGATGGTACGAAAACGATGATCGAAATGACGGCCGTTGCCAATGCGACAGGCTTCGTGCCGGATCAACCTGGCATGCACGGCCCATCGGCGACGGTGGAAGAGCTTGCGCAAGTGCTCCGGCTCCAACAGGACGGCGGGATCTTAAGCAAAACCGGCGTAGTCGAATACGTCAACGGCGTCGCCCCTGGCGTCTTCGTTATCGTAACCTCCAGCAAAGAAGAAGTCGTTCATGAGATGAAATATTTGAAGATGGGCCAAGGGCCGAATTTTGTGCTCTTCCGTCCGTATCATTTGTGCAGCCTGGAGACGCCGCTTTCCGTCGCCGGAGCGTATTTCTACAACGAGCAAACGATTGCGCCCTGGAAAGGTCTTGTGGCCGAAACGGTAACGATTGCCAAGAAGGACCTCCAGCCAGGCGACCGTCTGGACGGCATCGGAGGCTTTACGGTGTACGGAAAAATTATGACCGCAGCGGAAGCGAAATCGCTGAATGCGCTGCCGATTGGACTTGTGCAGGCACAAACGGTCACCCGCGCGATCAAAGCCGGCGAAGTCATTACGTATGACGATATCGAGCAATCGACAAGCTCTGTCATCTGGGAGCTGCGGAAGCTGCAGGATCAGGCGCTGCAAACGGGCAGTCTGTAAAATCAGGGGGCATGAGGATGCGCTCGTTACCGAGACAAGCGATGGCTTTTGCCAAAAACATCCGCTGGCTGCAGTTGCGCTACTCTTGATCTGTGCGTTCATCGAGTTCATATCTTACGGGGGAGACTTCGGGCTCCCCTCATTTATATCATCTGTCGCCCGCATCCTTCTCGAAGGCACGGCGGCTATGGTCCTTCTTGACGTATGCTCGCGTGACAAGGCCGACGTCCTCTCCCGGGGAGCTGCGGCCGGGAAGCATTCCGGGGTTCCACCTGTATAGCGAAGCCAATAGGCCGTGCGTTGCCGCCACCTTGCCCGAACTGTTTGTCGGGAAGGTGGATTTTGTCATCTTCATTGGCGGGATTTTTTTGAAGCCAGTATTACGCGAGATGTGATATAATTCGTCGTAAAGAAGTGAATCCAGTTCGGATGGGGTTGATCGATATTGATGACGGATGAGGAAAGAAAGTTTTTGCTCAAAATTAGCCGCATGTATTATTTAGACGAGCTCACCCAGGCTGAAATTGCCAAGAAGGTGGGCGTATCGAGACCGATCATTTCCAAGGGGCTGCAGAAGGCACGGAACGAGGGACTGGTCGAAATCATCATTCATGATGAAGCAGAGCATACGATCAACCTGGAGCAGGAGATTGCAAACGCTTTTTCACTGGTTGACGTTATTGTGGTGCCAACCGCCGAGATGCCCGCTGAGGTGGCCAAAAATGCGCTGTCCAAGGCGGCGGCTGCCTATGTTCTAAAGCAGCTGAAGGATGCGAGTATTACCAAGCTGGGCATTTCATGGGGGACAACCCTCGCCAATATAGTGAAGGAATGGCCGAACGAAGCCCATGAGCAGTTAAAAGTGATTCCCCTGATTGGCGGGATGGGCTCTAACCGCATCGAGCTTCACTCCAATCAGCTTGCTTACGAGCTGTCCAAGAAGCTGGGCTGTAACTGCGAGTCGCTGTACGCGCCAGCGATTGTAGAAACGGAGCAATTCCGCGAGCTGCTGCTGCAAACGCCGACGGTTGCCGACGTGCTGGAAGAAGCGAAAAAGATTGATCTGGCGATCGTGGGGATCGGCAATCCTTATGTTGATTCGACGATGGAAGAGATCGGCTATATCGGCGCGGAGGAATTGAAGAGCTTGAAGGCGGCCGGGGTCGTGGGGGATATTAACTCCTGTTTTGTTTGCGAGGACGGAAGCATAGCCAAAAATACGATCAACGAACGGGTCATCGGGGTCAATGTGGACGACTTGAAGCAGGTGGATAAAGTCATCGCCGTTGTGCAAGGAGTGCACAAGGTAGACAGCATCATAGCCACGCTTCGCGGAGGGTATGTGGATACGCTGATCACAGACGAACAGACCGCTGCGGAACTGGTGCATAAAATAAAAGGATTGGTGAAATAATACCGTTCATCATGGTTGCAGCGCATGCAGCCATTTTTTGTTCGGCAAGCGGTCAATTTTTTTATTGACACTGAAAATGAAAGCGATTTATAATACAAATGTAAACGATGATGACATTTGTAAATGAGCCGCTTAAGGGGGGAATAAAAATGCAATGGTGGAACACGGCAATCCTGTTATTTATTGTTGCGTGGTTTCTCCAAATTGCACTGAGCTACGTACAAAGCAAGCATTATCAACAAACCGTGCGTGCGATGTCCGGTCAAGGTAGTGGTTTTTTGGGAGTCGGGGTTGCCAAAAGAAAGCTCGGAATCGGCTCAGTCGTGATACTGGTCACCGATTTGAGCGGCGTCGTCACACAGGCCAAAGAGCTGACGGGCGTAACGGTTTTCGGGAGGTTTAAGCAGGCGAGTGACTTTGTCGGAAAGACGATTCACGAATTAGAACAGTTCAATCTGGATAAATCGCGGTTCCATGCGGCGAAAAATGCCGTAGAGCAGATCAAACAACAAACACAGAATCGCTAACGAGGAGGAGATCACATGGATGTTCTGGTTCATTTGGCCGAAGGCTTTATCGGCATGTTCAATGAGGGCGGCAAAACATTTGTCGGATTGCTGACGGGGATTGTGCCTACTTTGATTTGCTTGATTACGGTGATCAACGCCATTATTAAATTCGTCGGCGAAGAACGAATCAATCGTTTTGCCCAAAAAACAACGAAATACGCCATTCTGCGGTACACGGTGTTCCCTGTATTGGCGGTCTTCTTCCTGACCAACCCGATGTGCTACAGTTTTGGCAAGTTCCTGCCGGAGCGCCAGAAGCCTGCATTTTACGATTCGGCCGTCTCCTTCGTTCATCCGATCACCGGTCTGTTCCCGCATGCGAACGCTTCGGAGCTCTTCGTTTACCTCGGCATCGCCAACGGGATCACGGCGCTAGGTCTTTCGCTTGGGCCGCTGGCCATTCGCTTCTTCCTTGTGGGCGTTCTGGTCATTCTGATGCGCGGATTGGTTACGGAATGGATTACTGCAGCGATGATGCGTAAAAAAGAATCTCAGGCTTAATCCACAGGTAGGGGGAACTATTCATGACAAAATCGGTATATCAAGCGGTAAAGGTCAACAAGGGCGCTGGCGGTTGGGGAACAGGACTTGTAATCCGGCCGGATGAAACGAAGCGGTACGTTGTTTCCGTCACCGGCGGAGGCATTCACCCCGTAGCTCAACGAATCGCCGACCTGACCGGAGCGGAAGCGGTCGATGGCTTCAACACCTCGATCGAAAGCGAGAAAATGGCGTGTGTCGTGATCGACTGCGGAGGCACAGCCCGCTGCGGCGTATATCCCAAGATGGGCGTCATGACTATCAACATTCACCAAACCTCCCCTTCGGGTCCGCTGATGCGCTTCATTAACGAAGAGAACTTCGTATCGGGAGTCCATGAAGATTGCATTTCGCTGCTCAATGACAGCCAGGCGGCCGCAGCTCACACCAGTGCGCCCGCAGCGACCCGGTCGGTCAAGGAGATTAAAGAAGAGGCGAAAGCAAAAGCTAAGGAGATGTACAAGCAGCCTCAAAAGTCCAATTTCATCGTATCGATCGGCCGCGTGATGGGAAATGTGGTCAGCGTCTTTTACCAGGCCGGACGCGAAACGATGGAGATGGTGCTCAAAAATATTCTCCCGTTCATGGCATTTGTAAGCGCGATCATGGGGATCATTGTATTTACTGGGATTGGCGATATTATTGCCCACTTCGTTACCCCGCTGGCAGGGAATATCGGCGGACTGCTCGTTCTGTCCGTGATCTGCGCCATTCCGATTCTTTCGCCGATGCTGGGGCCGGGAGCGGTCATCGCGCAGGTTGTCGGCGTGCTTGTCGGAACGGAGATCGGCAAGGGGAATATTCCTCCGCAGCTGGCACTGCCTGCTTTGTTCGCTATCAACCCGCAGGTCGGCGCCGATTTCGTTCCCGTCGGTCTTACGTTAGGCGAAGCCAAGCCGGAAACGATTGAGGTCGGCGTGCCCGCAGTGCTGCTCTCCCGCCAGATTACAGGGCCGATCGCCGTGCTGATCGCCTATGTTTGCAGCTTTGGTCTGTATTCCTAAAAAGCGGTGATATTACTCGGAGGTGTTGTCGGTGCGAACCTTATACGAAGCTACGATTACAGAAATCGGAACGGATGTCCCTTTTATCATCGAAGAGCATGTCGTTATTTTCTTTGACGTCAGGGCGCCCAAGGAACTGCACGATGTGGCGGTTGTTCACCAGGGCGGAGCGCTGCATTCGGATATTGCGGCCGGAGATACCTTCCTGTATAACGGCACGCGTTATCGGGTCATCTTCGTCGGCGATACGGCCAACGCATCCATCCGGGATTTAGGCCACTATACTCTAAACTTTACCGGCGATACTTCGGAAACGCTTCCCGGCAGCATTTATGTCGAGAAAGCGGATGTTCCTGAACTGAAGCCCGGGGCTGTTTTTAAATTTGTTCGCGAGTAGACGAGCAGAGATAGATATCTATGACGAATGAATCCTCGTCATCGGTCGGCGGACCAACCGACAAATTTTCAAGTGGACGCCCATGACGGATAGATTAGGAAGTTGGAGGGAATCACCTATGCTGATGCAAGGAATTGCAGCTTCACCGGGAATTGCGATCGGACGCGCGCTGCTGCTTCCACGAGAGGAGCGGCAGCTGGTCCGGACCCCGATTACGAAAGCGGCAGCTCCCGGAGAAGAGGAACGGTTCGAAACGGCTATCCAGCAGGCGAAATCGCAGCTCAAGGAACTCATGAACCGTCTGGAAGCGGAAGGCAGTCAACAGGAAGCGGGAATTGTGGAGGGCCAATGGTTTTTATTAGATGATCCGCAGCTGAAGATGGATGTCCAAAATAAAATCAACGACGAGCTCGTAGATGCGGTTTGGGCTGTACACGAGGTATTCGGCGATTACGCGAAAGCGCTGGAAGCGATTGAAGACGAATACATTAAAGAACGGCTGGCCGATCTGCGGGACGCCGAAAACCGCTTGCTTAACGTGCTGACGGGGGTTCGGAATATCGACTTGTCTCAGCTGGCCGAGCCGGTCATTATTTTGGCGCATGACTTGACTCCATCCATGACGGCGCAGATGAACCGGAGCATGGTGCTGGGCTTCGCGACCGAGGTAGGAAGCCGAACCAGTCATACCGCGATCATGGCCAGAACATTCGGCATCCCGGCCGTCGTCGGAGTGGAGGAGCTGCTTGCCGGCCACAAGGCCGGCTCGCAGCTGGTGCTGGACGGCGACAGGGGAATCGTGCTTAGTCAGCCGGACGAGCGTCAGCTTCAGGAGTACGAGCAAAAGCGAAAAGAACATGCCGCTTTGGCGGAGCAGCTGAATGCGCTTCGCGAGGTGCGCGCTGTAACGATAGACGGAAAACGTGTGGAGCTTTATGGGAATATTGGAAAACCAGAGGAAGCCCATTTTGTGCTTGAGCAAGGCGGTGAAGGAATCGGTCTGTTCCGCACCGAGTTTTTGTTCATGGATCGCTCGGAAATGCCTTCGGAAGAGGAGCAGTACGAAGCCTACCGTCAGGCGGTTCTAAGCGCGAAAGGAAAGCCGGTCATCATCCGGACGCTCGATATTGGCGGGGACAAGGAGATCCCGTATTTGCCGCTCGAGAAGGAATTCAATCCGTTCCTTGGCTGGCGCGCCATTCGATACTGCCTGGCAGATCCCGCTCTTTTCAAAATCCAGCTGCGCGCGCTGCTTCGGGCAGCGGTGGACGGCGATCTGCGCATCATGTTCCCGATGATTTCGGGCGTTCGCGAAATTGAGCAGGCTAAGGAGCTTCTGGCCGAAGCCGAGCAGGAACTGGAGGCTCAGGGCAGAGCCTATAAGCGCGGCGTCCCTGTCGGGATCATGATCGAAATTCCTGCGGCCGCGCTCATTTCCGACAAACTCGCGCCATTGGTTGATTTTTTCAGCATCGGCACGAATGATTTGATTCAATACACCGTTGCTGCCGACCGGATGAACGAGAAGGTCAGCTACTTGTACGATGCGGAGCATTTGGCTGTGCTGCGATTGATCGACATGGTTTGCCGCAATGCCAAAGCGCATGGAAAGCTCGTAGGGATGTGCGGCGAAATGGCCGGAGACCCGAATATGGCCAAGCTGCTGATCGGGCTGGGGATCGATGAGTGGAGCATGAGCGCATCCCAGATTCCATACGTCAAGCAAGAGATTTTAAAGCTTTCGGAGGCCGAATGCCGCGATTTTGTGAAGCAGTTACTCAGCTAGATTCATGGTAAAGGAGCGGATTCCATGTTAACGAAACAGGTCGTTGTTCTCAACCATACGGGACTTCATACTCGCCCTGCCAAAGAGATCGTGAAGACCGCCGGATCGTTTCAGTCCGATATTTTGCTTCAAAAAGATACGAAAACGGCGAATGCCAAAAGCTTTATCAGCGTGCTTTCGCTGGGGGCGCCGAAAGGCACAGAAATTCTCGTGAGTGCTGCGGGAGAAGATGAAGAACGCGCGCTTCAATCCATTGTCGCATTATTCGAAAACAAGTTTGGAGAAGAGTAAATCCAACCTGAGCGGGGCTAGTTTAAAACCATGTTAATCCTCAGTGGAATCGGTTATAATGGAACTAGCCGGAGTATCTGATCTAAACTGGGGTGATGTGATGAAGGAAACCCAAATTCGCACTTTTTTGACGTGCATCCGCTGCAAGGACGAGACGGAGCATACCATCACCTACCTGAATGAACAAATTTCGCGTGTCTGCTGCAATGCGTGCGGGAAACAGCTCGATTTTAATATCGATATCTCTTACGAAATCTACGATGAGGTGCTGAAGCGAATCCGTACGAAGCCTACACGGATGACCGAGGAGTATCGCAATCATCTAAAGCAATTTTTGCTATCCCTTCCGGCAAGAATATTGAGCAAGCCCTACAGAGTGTATCGCGAATCCAAAGAGATCAAGGGCTATTTCCAAAAGTATAACATCCGAAAAAAATGAGCGGGCTGCTTCGGCAGCCCTTTTTCCATTGCGTGCCCGGCCGCGGTGTTCCTTACGTCATTTGTAAGTATTTTTCGTGTTTTGCGCTGGTTATAATGGGGATAGCTCGCTCGACTGACGATCGTTGGCGGATAGCGGCAGCAGAGAGAGGGGGAGTTATCCTATGATCAGGCAAGGGAAATTGCTAGAGGTGCAAAATGTGCACAAAAGCTACGGGAAGAAAAGCAATCTAACCAAAGCTTTGAACGGAGTCAGTTTTGACATTCTTCCGGGGGAATTTCTGGGAATTATGGGGCCGAGCGGCTCCGGTAAAACGACATTGTTAAACTGCATAGCAACCATCATGAAGCCTACATCCGGACGTGTGCTGCTGAACGGGAAAAACATCAGCGCTTTCGACAGCAAGGATTTGGCGGAATATCGCGGCCGGCGCATCGGCTATTTGTTTCAGGACTTTGAACTGCTGGATAATTTGACGGGCCGGGAAAATATACTGCTGCCGGTATCGATTCACGGGATGGAGCTGGCGAAAGCGCGGGCGAAATTACAGGAGCTGGCCGATTTTTTGGAAATTGCCGATATTCTTGACAAATTTCCGTCCCAGATGTCCGGGGGACAAAAGCAGCGGGTAGCCGCCGCGCGCTGCCTGATTTCCGATCCGGATATCGTTCTTGCCGATGAGCCGACGGGAGCATTGGATACGCGCTCGGCAAGAACGTTGATGAATAAGCTGGACGGGATTAACCGAAGCAGCGGCAGAACGATTTTAATGGTGAGCCACGACCCGAATGCGGCAAGCTTTTGCTCCAGAATTTTGTTTATTCAAGATGGCGTCATCTTTCATGAACTGCGCCGCAGACAAGAGGAGTCCCGCGAGCTATTTTACGATCGAATATTGCAGGTGCTGGCTCAGCTTGGGGGGGGAAGCGCCAATGTTCTCTAGGTTGGTTTTGCGCAATGCGAGGCGCAGCCGTAACGAGAATCTCATCTACTTTGCCACGCTGATCACAGCCGTCGCCTCGTTTTATATCATTCTTTCGCTGGGGAAACAAGATGTTATATTCTTTTTAAGAGAGTTTGAAAGTCATGCAATCGATAATCTCCTGACGGAAATGCGTGTTGTCTATGCTTTCGCGCTATTTTTATTGTTTTTCTTAATTTTATTCGCCAATCGCTACCAATTAAACCGAAGGAGCAAAGAGTTCGGGCTGTATCTCATGCTCGGCATGCGCAAGGAACGCCTCGTTGTGCAACTGTTGGCAGAGGGGCTCGTCACTTCTGTGCTGGCACTCGCCGGCGGCCTGCTCATCGGCGGATTTTTGGCGGAAATCATCAGCCTGGCGGTTTCCAAATGGGTCGGACAAGGCATTATCGGTCATCGGTTCAGCTTGTCGGCCAGCGCGATGTTTTTTACCGTCATCGGGTTTTTGTTCATCCAGTTTTTGGCGCTGGCCATGCTGGGCGGAAAGCTGTTTCAGCAAGAGGTATATCAATTGCTAAATGAGCAAATGGATAAGAAAACCGATGTGGGGCATGTGAAGGGGAATGTGCTCCATATTGCGGCAGGCTGCCTCTTGCTGGGGGGCGCCTATTGGATTGCGCTGCGGCATCTTGCCGATTTTGCCGGGCTGCTTGTGTTTGCGGCAGTGGCGCTGGGAAGCATGGGAACGCTCCTTATGATGAGGGGAGCTGCCAAATTGCTCGGTTTACTGGCTGGCCTCTCGGAGCGGAATGCGACGAAAGGGCTGCGCACGTTCACGTTAAGGCAGTTCCAGGAGAACATAGCGAACCGCTCGGCCTCGGTTGCCGTAACCTCGATTCTCATCGCGCTGTCGATGATGCTCATAGCGAATGGGGCTTCAACGTTATTAAGCGCGGGAAGCCACTTGTATAATCGAGACGCTTCGTTATATGATTTTACAGTTAACGGAGCTCATCCCGAAGCGGAGAAGTTTCTGACATCCGCAGCGATGGCGCCCTATGTGGAGGATTTGAACCTTCTGGAAGTAGGGAGGATGAAAGCCGCGAGCCAGGAAGAGGGCGCGCTGGTGTCATTCGTGGATTGGTCCAAACTGAGAGAGCAGCTAATCATGGCTCTGCCGGACAAGGATCGGGAGCAATGGTTATCCGGGGAAATGCAAGGGTACACGATCAGCCTGGAAAACCCCGAAGCGCTTAATCTGCTGGGCATCCTGGAGCTGGATGCGAGAACGCCTTATTTGATCCCCGAGTCGTCCTATAACGGACTTTTGGAAGCGATCGGACGACCGCCGCTGAGCTTGCATGCGGATGAAATGGCGTTATACTTTAATCCGGATTTTGTGCCTATGGACAATCTGGACCGGATGCCCGTGCTGGATCGTATCCTTGAACAGGCCGCGAATGAGGGGCAGCGTTTGATAAGCATTCATGGTCAGGCCATCGACCTGCGTCCTTCGGTTCCGAGGAGAGGGCTGGTAGCCGACCGTTCGGTAGAAATTTATTCGGCCTTTATCGTCCCGGATTCGATGTTCGAGCAATTCGTCAATAAGGAAACTTACATGTCCTATTGGAATTTCCGCATCCCGCAGAAGCTGCAGGAGCAGCAAGGGTTAATGCAACCGATGATGGAGGCCAGAGACATCCTGCAATCCGCGGGCTTCCGGTTTGAAAGCTATTTGCAAAACTTCGGGCGCAAGCTCTTCTATGTCGTTGCCGGAAGCTATACGGTCTTGTATTTGGGCTTTTTGTTTTTGATAATGGCATGCACCGTGCTGGCTTTGCAATTTTTGACCCAGATGAAGCAGACCAGAAAGCGCTATTTGACGCTCACGATGCTAGGGGCCAAACGCGAGCAAATGAAAAAATCGATGCGCCGGCAAGTATTGTGGACCTTTCTGCTGCCGCTGTCGCTAGCTTGCGTAAGCGGAGCTGTCGGCATCAAGACGATGGCTTCCTATGTGATGAATCACATCGAGAACAAGGCGCTGCTGTATCCGGTTGCTTGCGCCTTTGCCTGCATGGTCGTCGGCATCATGGCCATTTATGGAGCGGCGGTAGCCCGTACGGCAGACTGCGAAATCGAGCAATTGCGCTGGAAGCCCGATCCCGATATAGAGTAAGGGGCCGTTCCATCTCACAGCGAAGGAGGCGTCAAAGTGGCAAGGATTGTCGTCGTTGAAGATGATCCGTGGATGAGAGAAGAGCTGACGGATATACTGCAGAAAGAAGGGTTTGAAGCGGCAGCGATTACGCAGTTTCATGATATCGCTCAGCAAATAGCCGCTTTGGCGCCTGACCTGGTCTTATTGGACATCAACTTGCCGGAACAATCGGGGTTCGACATATGCCGAAGCCTAAAATCCAAAGGGATTGGCCCGATCCTGATTCTGACGTCCAGAGACAAGCTGCAGGACGAACTTCACGGCCTTCATCTGGGAGCGGACGATTATTTGACGAAGCCATGCCATCGAGACCGGTTACTGGCGCGCATGCGGAATCTGCTCAGAAGATTCGAAGCGCAGCCGGGCTTGATCGACGGGGGCAGCTTTTCGCTGGACCCCAATACCTTTACTTTATACAAGGGATCTCAATCGTTATTATTATCGGCTAATGAAGGGAAAATTTTACTCGCCCTACTGCAAAATAGACCGGACGTTGTATCCAAAAAGACTTTGAGCGAGCAATTATGGGGGACCGATCAATTTATCGACGAAAATGCGCTTCAGGTCAATCTCACTCGATTGCGAAAAACATTGCGGCAATTCCAGTTGGACAACCAGATCGAAACCGTAAGGGGTCTGGGTTATCGGCTCAAAGGGTAGGTGGCGCCATTGAAACGGATCCAATCCATCTATGATTGCATTCACGCATATAAGCTATGGCTATTGATTTTAATGGCGACGGATCTCCTGTTTATTTTTTTCGCCTGGCTTGCGTACCCTGACACGTTTAAGGCGCTGGTTGGCCTGATGGTGGCATTTACGCTGGCTGCGATCCCGCTCCCTGTATTCGTCAGCCTGAGAAAGCAAAACATCGTGGCAGCCGCCTTTGAAGCGTTTTTGCTGGAGCCGAATGAGGCGAACGAAGAAGTGCTGTGCCGCGTCTCTCCCAGGACCCACCGGCCGTTAATTCGCAGATTGGGGAGCGTCCTAAGATCCTATCAGACGGAGCTGAACGAGCAGGTGACGGGGCTTGCCGATTATGAAAGCTATATCGAAGGATGGGTTCACGAGATCAAGAAGCCTCTGTCCTTGCTGACGCTGGTATTAGATAACCGCAGCGACGAGATGTCTCCCCTGGTCAGAAAACGGATGCTTCATATTCGCGACCAAATGCTCGGCGACGTAGAGCGAATATTGTATTTTGCCAGGCTGGGGGCTGCTCATAAAGATTATATTTTCGAGCCCATTCCTTTACTGGCCTTTTGCCGGCAAACGGTTGAAGAGCATCAGACGCTGCTGGATGAATCCGGTTTTGAGGTGCAGTTCGCAGGCGGGGAGAGGGAAGTGATTTCCGACCGCAAAGGATTGGCGTTTATACTCGCGCAAATCATCGCCAACAGTACGAAGCACGCTGCACAGCATCGGAGCCGTCCCCTTTTGACCTTTGAGACCGTTTATGATGAAGCGGGGGATCGAACCGTTCTGCATATAAGCGATAACGGTCCTGGCGTATCCCGGGAAGATTTGCCGTTTATTTTCGATAAGGGCTTTACCGGAGGAAGAGGCGCTTATACAAGACAAGCGACAGGTATGGGGCTCTTCCTGGTGAGCAGGATGGCTTCTGATTTGGCCATTGAGCTGGACGCCCGCTCGGAGCTCGGTTCAGGCTTGACGCTATCCTTGCGGTTTCCGAATGTCGCGGCGCACAGGGACGAATGAATGGATTAAAGCACCATATTGACTTCCGGCGGGAAAAGGGATAATTTGAAAACACCGACAAAACAAGCGTTTTCAATATGGTGAAGGAGATCCGTTCAGATGACCAAAAGCTGGTACAATCGACTTCTCCTGTCGTATGTCCCGATCCTGTTTTTTGCCATCAGCATGACTCTCTTTATCGCTATATCCCTGATTACCGAGTATTCCTTCAAAGAGACGGAAAAAGCGAACCAGGTATTTACGAATTACGTCGTTCATTCCATCGAGAATTCGCTGCGGGCTATCGAGCGAGCGGCGCTGGAGCAGATCAGCACGAATGAGATGTTCACCGATTTTTATCAGATGAAGGGATCGGACAATGTGCGAGTGGACTATTACAATCTGTCCAACGAACTGCGGACGTGGGTGGGCGATAATGCGCTGATTCATTCGATTTATTTGTACCGCAAGGAAGACAATCTGATCATCACGCCCAATGTAGCCGAATATTTGGACGAGTTCTCGGATCAGGCGCATATACGCGCCGCGCTGGACAGCCCGCCTGTATCCGGGTGGTCGTCGGTTCGGGAATATACCGACCTTGCTCTGCAGCCGGCGGACAAGGTCATCACGCTAACGAGGCGGGCGCTGCTGCCGTTCGGCGGGCAGGGGCTTATCGTCGTCAACGTCAAACTGGACAGGCTGATGCAGTTTCTGGAAGAAATGATTAACCGGGACATTACGTTCATGCACATCATGTACCGGGGAGATTACGTGTACACATCGCTGAATGCGGACGGCACATGGCCGGTCGATGTCGAAAAATTAGGAAAAGTCGTTACCCGCTATCATTCCGATTATATCGGCTGGGATTTTGTCAGCGGCATACGGCACGGGCAGATGTTCGGCTGGATGTCGGTCATCTCCAACCTGTGGATCGCCATTGCGCTCGGAACTGTGCTCCTCAGCATACTGTACACGATTTACGTCACCCGTCGCAATTACAAGCCGATCGAAGGTATCATGCGGCAAATCGAGGCTTACCAGAACCGGAATTCGCTCAAGAGCAAGGGCGGGGACGAATTCTCGTTTATTCAGAAGGTGCTTGCGTCGTTGATGGATCAAACGGAGAAGTATGAGAAGCAGTACCAGGAGGATTTGATCGTGCGGCGGAAGCAGTTTTTCCTCGGGCTGATCGATGGGGGAAGCGCGGTCGGGCGGGAAGAATGGGAGGACAATGCGAGCCGCTTCCGCATTCAGGCTTCGTTTACCGAACTGGTCCCTTTCGTTATCGAAATCGACAAATACGCCGACTTCCAGCAAAAATACAGTGCCCGCGATCAGAGCCTGCTCAAATTCGCGCTGTCGAATGTCGTCCACGATTTTTTTCAGGGCAGCCATCAATCCGTCTGGGCGGAATGGCTGACTGCGGACCGCTTGGCCTTGCTTGCGATCATCGATCAAGGGGAGCAGACGAAATCCCCGAACGTGGCGGATCTCGTCGACAAGCTGAGAACCTGGGTCGCGGTCAACCTGCATTTTTCCGTCACGGCCGGCATCGGCCGCGCTGTCAGACAGCTTGCCGATCTTCCCGCATCCTTCGATGAAGCGAATTCGGCGCTGCAGTACAAAATGTCACTGGGCTGCAATCAGGTCATCCGGTACGAGGACATTCGCAGCGCTTCCGCCGGCGGCAAGGACATGCACAAATATTACCAGCTGATGGACGGGATGTGCACAGGCTTTCGCTTGGCGGACGACGCCTGGGAGCTTCAGGTGGACCAGCTTGCTCAATATTTGGCGCAGGACCTTCTGACAGGCGAGGAGATGGAGCATCTGCTCCAATATTTGACCGGACTTCTCCAGCGCTCCATGGAAGGGATGCCGGAGGAGATCGCAGAGCTGTGGGAACATACGGCAAAGCCGGCGATCCAGGAGGCTTGCGCGACGGCCGAGACGATGGAGGACATCCTGCTGCCGCTGACCCGGTCGCTCAAGCTGCTGCACGAGCAATATATGACGCTGCGCAAGTCCAAGCATTATCATCGCATCATGAACGAGATCAGAGCGTACATTGAGGAGAATTACGCCAACCCCGATTTGTCGCTCAGCTTCATCAGCGAGCGGTTCGATTTGAACGGCAAATATATGAGCCAGCTGTTCAAGGAAGCCTTCGGCATGAAATTCGTGGACTTCATGGTCAATGTACGAATGGAACGCGCCAAGGAGCTGCTGATTCAGACGGACGATTCCATCCAGGACATCGCCGTCAAAGTAGGCTATACCCATTCGATCTCGTTCGGCCGCACCTTCAAAAAGATCGTCGGCGTCACCCCCGGAGATTACCGGAAAATGATGAACGCCCCGTAAGTAAAACCTGTCTCCCGTGGCTTGGCCACGGGAGTTGTCGTCTGCGGCGGAATTTGATTGGTCCGCTGAAAATGGTTTGTGCCCTAGGTTCGCAGCCGCTTTGACATTCGGTTGGTGCGGCCGAATCATGTTTATTGCCGCGGCAGCCGGTTCTCTAGTATAACGGGAATACGGCCCGGCGCGGTCCAGCGGGAAAGCGCGGTCAAGACCAGCGCAGACGGCGCCGATGCAGTTCAGATGCAGGCCATCATCCAACATTTCAAGAACAAAAAAAGAAGGGACGGGATCCGCTTGCAGAAGCATACGATCAAGAGAGCGGCAGCAGGAGTGATCAGCGTCATGATGACATTCAGCGTGCTTGCCGCGTGTTCGGGCACGCCTCAGGCCGGGCAGACGGGAGCTGATGGAACTTCGACAGGCGAGAAGAAAAGCCCGGTTACGCTCAAGGTCGAGATCTTCGACCGCGGCAGCGCGCCGGCCGGCCAATCGGCCACGAACAATTATTGGACGAAGTGGATGCAGGACAATTTCGGCACGCCGAACAACATTAAGATCGAGTACGTTCCGGTGCCGCGTTCCCAGGAGGTGCAGAAGCTGAACGTGCTGATGGCCAGCGGCGGAGACGCGCCGGACATCGTGTTCACCTACGACAGCAACCTCGTATACAAATATGTGCAGCAGGGAGGACTCGCCGATCTCGGCCCTGTGCTCGATGAGCACGGCCCAAATTTGAAAGCGTTTCTCGGCGAAGAGACGCTCGCATACGGCAAGTTTGACGGAGTGCAGTACGCGATTCCGGCAAGACGCGTATCCTTGGGCAAATATGCGTCCTTCATTCGTCAGGACTGGCTCGACGCGCTGAATTTGCCCGTGCCGCAGACGACCGAGGAAGTGTACAACACTTTGAAAGCGTTTAAAGAGAAAGATCCCGGCAACGTCGGCAAAGATTTGATCCCGCTCGGCTTCGCTCTGGCGCCGGCCTCCTATGAGCCGATCATCTGGCCGTTCATCAAATCCGATTTGAGCGAAGAGGAGACCTACACGCTGCGGATGCAGCTCGGCTCCCGCGATTATCCGATTCTCACGCCGGGGCATAAGGAAGCGATCCAGTTCCTGAACAAGCTGTACAACGAAGGGCTGATAAGCCCGGACTTCGCCCTGGACAAAGACAAGAAGAAGATGAACCAGGATGTCATGAACGGCAAAGTCGGCTTGTTCAGCGAGGATTCGGTCAACCCGCTGCTTTCCAATCCAGGCGTGGCGCGAGTGCTTCAGACGAACGTGCCTGGGGCCAAGCTGAAGCCGGTCGACCCGTTCGCCGGAGCGGACGGCAAGCATTGGAAGCCGCAATATATCCCGGCAGGCATGTACATTATGGTGCCGAAGTCGAGCAAGCGTGTGGTGGAAGCCGTTAAATACCTGGATTTCATGGCCCAAAAGGATAATTACTTCACGATCTTCAACGGCGATGAAGGCAAGAATCACAAGATGGAGAACGGCATCCCGGTGTTGCTCGACAACCAGGAAACGAAGGATAAAATGTTCATCGGCGGCGACTTCATGATCATCAGCAACGGGCAGGACCTCGGAGACGCGCAGAAAAACGACTTGCTGAGCGTTGTGTACCTGGCCCCGGAATTTATAGAAGATGGCAAGCTGGCGCGAAAAATTTCGATGACCGACACGGTTCCGATGGTCCGCTTCCCGAAGCCGATTCAAGCCGAGGTGAAGTACGGCAGCAGCCTGCTGGACAAATATCATGAGCTGCTGGTGAAATCGGTGCTGGCGAAGCCGGAAGATTTCGACAAGACGTACGAGCAAATGCTGAGCGACTTCATGAACAGCGGCGGCAGAGAGATTGCGGAAGAGCGCAAAGCCGCTTACCAGGCGATGAAAAAATAACGGCCGGTCCGTCCGCCGCGCTTCATGCATTAGAGAGCAGTGCGATTCGTGCATGAAGCGCGGCGCGGGGAGGCGTAAGGAGGTCTAGCGATTGAATACAACCGCTGCGACAGACTCGGACCGCCGGATGGAAGCGGCCCGGCACCAACGGGCGATCACCTTCCTGCGGCGGCATTGGCAGCTGTATGTCCTGCTTGTGCTGCCGATCGCGTACTTTCTGGTGTTCAAATACGGACCGATGTACGGCGTGACGATCGCCTTCAAGGATTACAACATGTTCGAAGGCATTAACGCCAGCCCCTGGAGCGGCTTCGATACGTTCAAGGAAATTTTCGGCATGCGGGAGTTCTACGTCGCGTTTCGGAATACCCTCATGCTCAATTTTCTCGATCTCGCCTTTTCGTTTCCGGCGCCGATTATTTTGGCGCTGATGCTGAACGAATTGCGGCACGCCTGGTACAAAAAACTGTCGCAAACGATTCTGTATCTGCCACATTTTATTTCCTGGGTTATCGTCGGGGGCATTGTGTATCAAGTGTTTGCGACGAAAACAGGGATCGTCAATACGGTCTTGATGAACGTCGGCATGGAGCCGATTCCGTGGCTGTCGGACAAGATGTATTGGGTCGTCACCTATATCGCGACAGGAGTATGGCACAGCGCCGGCTGGGGCACGATCATTTACCTTGCCGCCATGACCGGCATCAACAAGGAACTGTACGAGGCGGCGGAGGTGGACGGAGCGGGGCGATGGACCAAAATCCGCTATGTGACGCTTCCCGGCATTCAATCGACGATCGTCGTCCTGCTCATTCTGAAGCTCGGCGAGCTGGTGCAGATCGGCTTCGAGCGGCCCTATGTGCTGGGCAATGTGTCCGTCAGCGAGTTTTCCGAGGTGCTGAGCACCTTCGTATACAAAATGGGCCTGCAATCGGCGCAGTATTCGCTGGCGACCGGGGTCGGGTTCTTCCAGGCTGTCGTCGGGCTTATCTTCATTCTGTCCGCCAATTACATCGCCAAGAAAACGACCGACCAAGGCATCATCTAAATCCGCAGGAAAGGAGCTGACGCGCATGAATGCCAAAGCCGCAAACCGCATCGCCGATGCGATCGTGATCGCGGTCATCTTCATTGCCCTGCTGTTGTGCTTGGCCCCGTTTCTTCATATTTTTTCGATATCGCTGAGCTCGAACCGGGCGATCATGTCGGGCGATGTGACGATTTTTCCGGTTGAAATCAATTTCGAAGCGTATAAAAAGGTGCTGCAGGACATCACCATGCTCAGGTCCATGGGATTTACGGTGCTGCTGACGATAAGCTTTACGCTGATTTGCATGACGATGTCGATCATTGCCGCTTATCCGCTGACGAAGTCTTATTTGTGGGGCAAAAAGTTTTTTATGCTGCTGATCGTCATTACGATGTTTTTCAGCGGCGGCATTATTCCGGAATATATCCTGATCAAAGAGCTGCACTTGATGAATACGATGTGGGCGTTGATCTTGCCGGCGATGATCAGCCCGTTCAACCTGATTATTCTGATCAACTTTTTTCAGTCGATTCCGAGCAGTCTGCACGAATCGGCCGAGATCGACGGAGCGAGCCATTTTCGCGTGCTGTGGCAGATCGTGATCCCGCTCTCGATGCCGGTGATCGCCACGCTGAGCCTGTTTTATGCCGTCAGCCGCTGGAACGGGTTTATGGACACGCTGTTCTATATTACCGATCCGAATCTATATCCGCTCCAGCTCAAGCTGTACCAGCTTGTGATGAACAATATGGTGAATGACCTGATACAGCTGGAAGGGACGCAGCTTGTGCAGTTTTTGCCGGAAAGCCTGAAGGCGGCCAGCGTCATGTTCGCTACGGTGCCGATACTGCTCGTCTATCCGTGGCTGCAGCGGTATTTTGTATCGGGCATTATGCTGGGCGCGGTCAAAGGGTAAGGCGCGACCCTCGAAGGGGGACTTGAGACAGAGAATTCAGAAGGAGGATTCCGAAGGAGGATTTATGATGGGAGCGGATAAGGGGGAGTTTTCTTTCTCCACATGCTGGAACATCAAGCGGCATACGGTCGGCAGCGATATGGTGGAGGAAATCAAGGAATTGGGCTTTCGCTATGTGGAGCTGAATTATAACGTACATGACGGGCTGCTGCAGACGATCGAGCCGATGATAGAGCGCGGCGCGATCGGGATATCGAGCGTGCACAACGTCTTTCCTTATGTGGACGATCCGGATTACGATACGGATTCCGTCATGCTCGGCTTCGACGATGCCGGGAAGCGCAGGCGCGCGGTGGAGCTCCTGATCCGTTCCATGGAATACGCCCATCGCTACGGAGCGCAAGCGGTCGTCGTCCACCCCGGCGAGGTGCCGTTCGAGCGCAATATCGATGCGGAGCTAAAGAAAATCTACCGCGAGCGGGGCAAAGATTCGCCCGAGTACCGCAAGCTGTGGAGCGAGATGCTGGAGCGCCGGGAACGGCTGAGCCCGACCTATGTGCGCCGCATTCGGGAAAGCCTGGAGGAGGCCTGCGACCGGGCCGCCGCCAAGGGCTGGAACGTGCTTGTCGGGATCGAGACGCGATCGCGCTGCTACCAGATTCCGACGTTGTCGGAAGCGAGGGCGATCTGCGACGGCCTGCAGGGAAGTCCGGTCGGCTTATGGTACGACATCGGCCACGCGATGATGATGGAGCGCATGGGGCTGTACGATAACCGGCAGGAGCTGCCGGAGGTACTCCAATATATCGTCGGCGTGCATATTCATGAAACGCTGGAGCTGTCCGACCACTGGTGCCCCTATGTGCACAGCAAGGACATGGAACTGTTCGACCGCTTCCTCGGGGCGATCGAAGCGGCCAAGGTGAAGGTATACGAGCTGAAGGCAGCCTGCGAGCCCCAGGCGATTGAAGAAAGCCATGCGCTGCTTGAGGCCAAGCTGGCGGCGCGGAAGAGGCAGCCCATAGAGAGGAGCGCATCCGATGGACCCGGCATATGAAAGATTGGTTCGGCTCAACGACGAATGGACGAAGGAGGGGCTGGGGCGTCAGCTGAACGACCCTGGCTCCAAGTATGACGGCGGCATCATCGATCCGGCGAGCGGCATCGCCCGGGCGAATCATTTGGGCACGCCCAGCGTTATGGCCGTCTGGGCGTGCGCGCTGCTGCATCCGGCCTCCAGCTTTTACCGGAATGCGCAGCTGCTGCAAGCGCTGGACCGGGCGGCCGATTTCGTCCTGAACCGGCAGCATGCCGACGGCACCGTATCGCTCGGTTCGACGAATTTCAATTCCCCGCCGGATACAGCCTTTGTGGTCGGCGGGCTGGCGCAGGTATATCGGCTGCTCAGGCGCGGTCAGCTGCCGGAATCCGGGCCTGTTGCCGGGAAGCTGCGGCTTTTTTTGCAGCGGACGATTCCCGCTCTCATGACGGGCGGCTGCCATACTCCCAACCATCGCTGGGTGATCACGGCCGCTTTGGCGCTGCTCTACGAACTCTTCGCAGACCCGCAGCTGCTGGAGCGCGCCGAGGAGTGGCTGGCCGAAGGGCTCGATATTACCGCGGACGGAGAGTGGACGGAGCGGAGCAACGGCATCTATAACGCGGTCAGCGATATCTCCTTGTATCATACCGCCAGGGTGCTGGGCAGGCCCGCGCTGCTGGATGCGGTCCGGCGCAATCTGAACATGATGGTTTATTTGGTGCATCCGTCCGGCGAAGTCGTCACCGATTATTCGGGGCGCCAAGATTTCGGGCAGAGGGCCGATTTGTCCGGCTACTTTTTGGCCTATCGGCTGATGGCGGCCATGGACCGCAATCCGCTGTTCGCTGCCATGGCGGACTACTCGGCCCAGTTCATCGCAGAGCCCGGAGGCGTCAACAACAACGCGCTCCTGGGATGCATGACGTTCCCGGAATTGGCCGATCTGAGCGGCCTGGAGCGCGCTCCGCTGCCGGAACGGTACCATGTGACGCTGAACGGGCGGCATCCGGTTCGGGAGCATCTTCATCTCGCCGAGGGCGTCGGGCATCATATGCGGATCGAGCACAGCAGCATGCATCTTGCTTTCGGCGCTCCGGTCGTGCGGATTCGGGAAGGGGAGACGAGCGTAACGATCATGGCCCGGACGCCTTCCTTCTTCTCGCTGCGGCACAAGCAGGCGAGGCTGCTCGGGGTGAAGCTGGCGACGTCGTTCTCGCCAGGAATCGTGCAGTTCGAGGAGCTGTCCGGCGGGCCCGATGCGGGAGCGTATCGGCTCGCCATCCGCCTGGCCAAAGGATATCACGGGCCCATTCCCCGCGAGCGGTTGAGCGAGCTGCCGGAGCTGGCGAATCGGGCTGCGCTCAGCCCGTGGTACTTGCTGCCTCACCAGCATCGCCCGGTCACGCATCTGCAGGAGCAGCGGCTGGAGGCGGAGCTTCGCCGCGAGGAAGGCAGCGCGTGGCGCATCCGCATCCGGTCCGACGAGCGGGAGGATGTATGCGCTCAGCTGACCTTTATTCTCGGCAGCGAAGGGGCGGTGACGGGCGACGATGTAGCGGAGATCGGAGAGGGCAGGCATATGCTCCGCAGCGGCAAAGCGCTGTACACCGCGGGTGATTCGGCGCTGGAAATCGCCGGCGGCGCTTACGAGCATTGGCTGCCCGTCCTGCGGGACGATCAGCACCCCGCCGGCTGCCGATACGTGCACGTCAATCTTGTAACGCCGTTCGATCACGAGTGTACGGTGCGGCTGCTGTAGCGCAGCGGAGCAGCACAGAAGCGGAGCAGCCGGAGGGCGTGATGCGGGGAGAAGCCCGCAAGCGGGGGTGCTCCGCCGGCGGCCCCCCGAGCGCCGCGTTAACGTCCGCGTGCCGCGTAAGCGTTCGAACTCGACGTCAGCGCCTGCGTGTCGCATCAGCGTCCGCGTGCCGCATCAGCGCTCGCCCGCCGCGTAAGCGTTCGAACTCGACGTCAGCGCCTGCGTTTCTGCCCCTCCCCGGGAACACCCCAGGCGCATGAGGCGGCGAATCCTGCAAAAAGTGCAACAATTTCTAGCCTCTTCGCACCAAAGGAAGGGGAATGTTGTATTTCGTGCAACAATTTGGGCGAGATTGGCTTCAAACCCGGGAACATCGCCCGAAATGTTGTATTTTTTACAACATTGAGCCGCAAATGCGGAGTATCCCCCCGTTTTTGTTGTACAAAATACAACATTTGCTGACTCTCCCCGAAAATTGCCCAGGGTGCGCTGCCCATTTTCATCTTCTGATGGGGCCGCGCAATCCTCGTGGGCGTCTCTCTTGATAATTCGCCGGAGGGCTCCGTCCAATTTTTCAAGATAGACGCCTATGACGATGAATTCCTTCGTCATCGGTCGTTGCCTGCGGGTATTGAGAATTCAGTGTAAGAATGCCGCAGCTCTCTATAAATTGATTGTATTATTGTATGGGTATTCTATATGAATAGAACACTATATATCTTCGTATACCGCCTGAATTCTCCTTGTTACTAATCCTTTCCCATCCGAAACATCTTTACCTGCAGCTCAGCAGAAAATATATTGACTCAATACGATATATCGCAATAAAATAACGATATATCGTATTGAGGAGTGATCACATTGAGTAAACTTCACAATCACCGTGCCTGGCGGGGAAATCATCCGGAGCGAAAATGGTTCGACAAAGAAGATATGGACAGAGAGGATATGCACCGCGAACTGCTGCGCAGATACCGGCATGGCTGGCCGCGCGGCGGCGGTTTTGGCGGACGGGGCGAAGGCAGGCGCTTCTTCGAACGCGGCCGGTTCAAGTTCGCGCTGCTTGAGCTGTTGGCGGCAGAGCCGATGCACGGCTATCAGTTGATCAAGGCGATGGAGGAGAAGACGGGCGGTCTGTATTCGCCAAGCCCTGGCTCCGTGTACCCTAATCTGCAGCTGCTTGAAGATCTGCAGCTGATTGGCTCCAGCGAAGCGGACGGGAAGAAGCTGTACCATATCACAGAAGCGGGGCGGGCCTATCTTCGCGAACAGGGAAGGTCGGACATGGAGCGGCCGGAGCGCCGCTGGGCATACGATGGACGACAACGTCCGCGCGGCGGCGAGTATAGCAAGCGGCATTTGCGCGGATTGATGAAGGAATGGTCTGAAGTCATCTACATGATGGCGGCAGCGGCCGAGGCGGCCAAGGCCGATCCGTCCTCCAGGCAAGCGCGGCAGTTTCAAGAGCTTATGGACCATCTGCAGGATCGATTGAAAGAACTGCTTCCTTCGGCGCCCGATTTCGGCCAGGTCGGCAGCGCAAAGCCCGCGTCTGAAGGCGATTCGTCTGAAGACGATTCGCTTCTCGACGGCAAGCGGGGCGGCGAATAAGATGCTGCGTGTCAAACCGGGCATATCGACAAGATGCCGCGTGTCAAGCAGGCATATCGACAAGATGCTGCGTGTCAAGCAGGCATATCGACAAGATGCTGCGTGTCAAACCGGGCATATCGACAAGATGCTGCGTGTCGAGCCAAGCTTATAGACAAGATGCCGCACCGGGCAACAGGATAGCGCCGCAGCTTAGGGGCTGCAACTGCGGCGCTGCCATCAGCGAACACCGGACGTCTTATTCCTGAATAACGGCTTTGAGAAATTCCCGGGTTCGCGGGTTTTGCGGGGCGGTAAAAATATCGTTCGGCTGGCCCTCTTCAATGATGCGGCCATCCGCCATCACCACAATGCGATCAGCCACCTCGCGGGCGAAATTCATCTCATGCGTGACGACGATCATCGTCATCCCTTCTTTGGCCAAATCCTTCATCACAGCTAACACTTCTCCGACAAGCTCGGGATCAAGGGCGGATGTCGGCTCATCGAACAGCATGATTTTCGGCTGCATCGCCAAAGCGCGGGCAATCGCGATCCGCTGCTGCTGGCCACCTGACAGCTGCTCCGGGTAGCGGTCCTTCTTGTCAAGCAGCCCTACCTTCGCCAGCAGCGTCTCCACGATGTCTTTGACCTGCTGTTGATTCAGCTTGCGCACATGCCGGGGACCGAGGGCAATATTTTGAAAAACGGTCAAATGGGGAAACAAGTTGAACGATTGAAACACCATGCCGATTTCGGTTCCGATCTTGCGCGCGGCATTTTTGTGAGCGGCGGCAAGGGGCTGGCCGTCCAGGTAGATTTCGCCGGAATCCATCGTTTCCAACTGGTTGATGCAGCGGAGCATCGTGCTCTTGCCCGAGCCGCTTGGGCCGATGACGACCACGACCTCCCCTTTGCCGACATGAAGCGACACATCATGAAGAATTTGCAGCGAACCGAAAGATTTGTTCAGATGCCGAAGCGAAATCATCGGATATAGATTCTCCTTTCCATCCAGGCTACAAACATGGAAAGCGGGTAACAAATGACAAAATAAATGAGCGAGATGAAAAGCAGCACTTCAAAAGGCTTGCCGGACATATTCATGATCGTTTTGCCTTGATGCAATAACTCGGCATAGCCGACGACCGAGGCGATAGAGCTATCTTTGATCAGCGTAAGGTTGAAGCCGATCAGCGGCGGCAAGGAAACCTTCAAGGTTTGCGGCAACACGATTCTGAACATCAGCAGAACATAAGAGAAGCCAAGCGCTTTGGCCGCTTCGAATTGCCCCTTGGGGATCGATTCAATGCCCGCCCTGATGATTTCGGAGATGTAGGCGCCGGCATATAAGGTAAACACCAGCGCTGTTGCCTTGAAAATGTCGATATTGACCCCGATGTACGACAAGCCAAAATAAAACATAAACAATTGGATGAGCAGGGGCGACCCGCGAAACAGTTGCACATACGCCGTAAGCGGTATCTTCAGCCACGCGATCCGGCTCGTTCTCGCCATGCTGACCGCAATTCCCGCGAGCGTTCCCAAGAGGATCGCTGTAATCGAGAGCTTGCATGTCACAATGAATCCATTCCACAACAAGTATCGGTATTCGTAGATTACACTCCAGTCCATGGCTGTCACCTTACTTCGCGTGTGATGTAAACAATCGGCGATTTACCCAGTGGGAAAACGTGGAAACTACAAAATAAATCGCGTAATAAAGTCCTGTGACGAACACGAATATTTCCAAGGTTCGGAAAGTTTGTCCGTTTAAGATCAAAGCGCGGTCGGTTAATTCTTTGACGTCGAGAATTGCCAGCAGACTGGTATTGAAGATCACCATAATGAATTGATTCGCAGATACCGGGAAAATATGCTTGAACGCTTGCGGAAAAATAATATGCCTGAACATTTGGGCATAAGTCAGGCCGAGCGCCTTGCCTGCATCCCACTGTCCTCTGGGGATCGACGCAATGCCCGCCCTGATAATTTCTGACATATAGGCCGAGTTGTTTATGGTCAGGGCAATAATCCCGGCTTGAAGCGGCGTAAAGCTGATGCCGAATTGAGGAAGGCCGAAATAGATCAGGAACACCTGGACCAGAGCAGGCGTATTTCGGATCAGCTCCACATACACGGTCGAGATCGCATAGAGAGGGTAGATGCGCTTGTTATAGCGCAGCACCGCCAGCAGCACGCCGATGATCGATGACAGAAGAAAAATAACGACGGTCAGCCATAAAGTCATGATAGCACCGCCAGCGAAGTAGTCCCAATGCCGGAGTGGAGTCGACCAGTCTATAATCATCCGTATACCTCCTTGCCATGAAGCAAGCCTTGTTGACGGCAGATCCCGCCTCGATCGTTTAATACTGAGGATTCAACTTGTAAGGAGGGTCAATGCCGAACCACTTCGTGTACAGGCTCTTGTTCGTTCCTTGAGTATTCATCTGAAAAACAAAAAAGTTCAAGTAATTTAACCATTCCTGGTCTCCTTTGCGCACGGCTATCCCTTGATAGAGCGGGGCAATGAGCGGGTCGCCGGCGACTTTGAGCTCGGGATGCAGCTTGGCCTGGTAAGCGAGGAAGCTTTCATCCTCGACGAACGCATCCGCTTGGCCGTTCTTGACGGCCAGCACGCATTCCGCTGAATTGGAAAAATAGGCAAGCTGAGCCTGCGGCGCCAGCTCGGTCACTGCCTGATTGGTCGATCCCTTGACGACAGCGACCTTCCTGTTGTTAAGATCCTGCACTTGTTCAATGCCGCTGTCCTTCTTGACCAGCATTTTCTCGCTGGCAGCGGAGTAAGGATCGGAAACATTGACCTTCTGCAAGCGTTCGTAGGTGCGCGAAAAGCTGCCTATCACTGCATCGACCTTCCCTGTTTCTATCGCCGGGATGCGCGAGGAAGAGTCCAGATCGATGATCTCCAGCTCCGCATTTAGCGATTTCGCCAATTCTTTGGCAATGTCCACATCGTAGCCCTGCGGATTATTTTGCTCGTCTTTGAATCCGAATGGCGGGTAGGAGAGGATCACTCCCACCTTCAGTTTTTTGGATTGAACCACTTTCGTCAAAATGGAGCTCTCCACTTCGCCGGAGCTTCCTGTCCCGGTGCATCCCGTGATCGCAAGCACCAGTGCCAGGCCTAACAGCCCGTAAATGCTTCTTTTCTTCATACCCCAACCTCCTGAGTAAAATTGGTTTTGCATGGTTGCATTCGGCGCTATATTGACTCTGTCAGCGCTATGTCATAAATAGTATCACCTCGTCTTTTTAATTGTCAACAATAACATTGACAATTTGAGTAGTGACAAATTATACTATGTTCAAAGCGGATGAAAGCGCAGCCAATTCAGGGGGGATATGGCCCATGTAATAATCGGTTCCGAAGGGATGACAAAGGTTGGATTGGTAAGCGTATGATCCGGTATTCCAATTATTACGGGGAGGTAGGCAAGATGAAAGTCGGTACCAACAAGCTGCTTGTGCTTTCCGGCCTGGTTGCGACATCGCTTCTGACCGCTTGTACCGGCGGCGGGAATTCGGAGCGCAGCGAAAGCGGGGGAGCATCGAAGACGTTGAAATTTATGATTACTTCGGAAAATTACAGCAATAGGCTCAAGGATTTCATCGCGCAGTACGAATTCAGCAGCGGCAACCAGGTCGATGTCCAGCTCTTCCCTGCGACCGAGTACGAAAATATTTTAAAGATCAAGATGCTTTCCGATGAAGGGCCCGATTTGTTCGTAACCGACGATATCGCCATGTCCCAATTCAACGTTCCCCAGGAATGGTTCGAGGATCTCACCGGAGAGCCTTGGGCAAGTCGGCTGTCGGAAAGCGGAAGAACGATGATTCAGTGGAATGATGGCCGAATAACCGGACTGCCCGTTACGAATCCGGGTGGTATGGGGATGTTGTACAACAAGGCGATATTTGCCAAGCTCGGGCTCGAGGTGCCGAAGACGTGGGACGATTTTTTGGCAGTCTGCGGGAAGCTCAGGCAGGCGGGGATCATTCCGGTCAATATTCAGCTGGCTAACGGAAGCGAATTCGGCACGACGCATATGATGCACCAGCTGTTCGCGAATGCCGAGCTGAATCGAAGCAAGGAAGCCGATCGATTCTGGCACGACCTGAATACACACAGATTGAAAATAACGGAGGTCAAGGAATACGAGCAGGCGCTGGAGCAAATGGTGGAATTGAAGGAGCAAGGGTATATCAACGAGGATTTCATTTCTACGACATTTGAGATGTCTCAGGAAAATCTGGGCACCGGGCGAGTCGCGATGCATCCGGCCGGCGATTTTATCCTCGAGCCGCTGCTTGCGAAATATCCGGAGCTGGAGCTGGGATTCTTCTCCTTGCCTTTCGGCGATACGCCCGGCGCCATTTCGCTCTACGCAGGGGTAGGCGTCTCGGTCAACTCGAAAGCGGCGCACAAGGAAGAGGCGCTGAATTTTATCCGCTTCTTCGCTGCAAAGGAGCAGCAGGAGATCTACCTGCAGAAGTCTCCGGGTATCTCGGTCTTCGCCGATGTGGATGCCAAGCCGAATATGCTCAGCGGAGATTTGCAGCGTTACATCGATGAAGGAAAAGCCTTTATGGGGATGTTCGGAAGATACGCCGCCTGGAACGATATGGACGCCAGGAAAATGATGCAGGAAATGATGCTGGGCAGAAAAACTCCGTCCCAGGTGCTCACGGAGCTCAATGCCAAAATGGAAATTGTGGCCAAAGGGAAAAATCTTCCCGGATGGAACCCGTGAAATCCGGATGGCCGAGATCGGAGGGAGGCTGCATGTCAAGCGTTGCTGAAGTAAAGACAGGGCGCGCGCTGCGTAGGCGAAAACTTCCATTATATTATCCCGTCATGTTCGTCGTTCCCGCATTCGTTATTTATGCCGTGTTTTTCATTTATCCGACGGTGCTGGGATTCTATTATTCGTTCACCGACTGGAACGCGACGGAGACAACGATACGGTTTGTCGGGCTCGCCCAGTTCACTGAGGTTATGCGCAATCCCGATTTTGTCATCGCACTGAAAAATACGTTTCTGTATGCAGCGATCACTACTATCGGAAAAAATGTCATACCGCTCCTATTGGCCGTGCTCCTGACGATGGGAATGCGGTCGCGCAATGCGCTGCGCGCGGTTTATTTTTCGCCGGCCATTCTTAATATTGTGGCGGTAGGACTAATTTTTCAAGGGCTGCTGAATCCGCATACCGGCTTTGTCAACAACCTGCTGCGCTCGATGAAGCTTGATTTTTTGGCGCTCGGCTGGATTGGAGATCCCTCCCTTTCCATATACGCTGCCTGCCTTATGGAGATTTGGCGCGCATCCGGAATTACGATGGCGATCTACATTGCCGGCATTCAAAATATTTCTGCCGATTATTATGAAGCTGCAGAGATCGACGGAGCGACCGCTTGGGCGAAATTCGTGCATGTAACGCTTCCTCTGTTGATGCCTGCCATTACGATTAATGTTCTGCTGTCTGTGATTTACGGCGCCCGCATGTTCGAAGGCGTATATTTCCTGACGCAGGGCGGGCCGGGCAATTCATCCGAAGTGTTAATGACGCTGGTCTACAAATATATGGGCCAGGGACTTTACGGTTATAGCACGGCTTTGAACCTGATTCTCGTGCTGCTCATTATTCTCATATCGATGCCGCTGCTCTCTTATTTGACCAAAAAGGAGGTGGGCGGGTAATGGAACGCCGGCGAAGACGATGGGGCGTTATCGCGGAAGTGTGCTTGTGGGCGATGAGCGTCACGATTCTCGTTCCCTATTTCATGGTGCTGCTGACATCGGTCAAAAGCAGTAAGGAAGCAGGTTTATTTCGCCTTACGCTTCCTTCGGAGCTGCACCTGCTGGACAATTACCGCGTCGTCTTTGAGCGGGGATTGGTTGTTCCAGGCTTCGTCAACAGCATCATTGTGACAGCCGGTTCGGTCTTGATTGTGCTGATTTGTTCTGCGCTTCTCAGCTTCTATATCGCCCGGACGCGCGGATGGATATCGTCAGCGCTGTATCGCTTCTTCCTGCTGGGCATGGTTGCGCCGATCAGCCTGGTCACTACGTTTAATGTTCTCAAAGCGCTCAGCCTTCTGAATACGCGAACCGGGATTATGATGATCTTTGCCGGTATTTTGATTCCGTTCGCCATGTTTATTTATGTCGGATTTATCAGAACCATTCCGAGAGAAATGGACGAAGCGGCAACGATCGACGGATGCGGGCCATACCGGATGTTCGCCGTGATCATTTTTCCACTGATGAAACCGATCACGTTTACGGCTGCCATCTTAGTGTTCATGAATGTCTGGAACGATTCGCAAATCCCCCTGTTTTTCTTGAACGATAACCGATATTGGACGATGCCTCTGAATATTTACCGGTTTTATGGCTATTTCAGCACGGATTGGAACTATATCTTCGGCAATATTTTTTTAACGGCATTGCCGGTGCTTGTAATCTATTTGTTCGGTCAACGGTTTATGATCGAAGGAATGACGAGCGGATCGGTCAAAGGATAAAGGATAAAGGATAAAGCAGAAGCAGGAGGAGATAGGATGCGTGTGCTTGCGATTGGAGCTCATCCTGACGATGTGGAGATTTTGTGCGGAGGAACGCTGGCCAAATATGCGGCGCGGGGTGACCAGGTAACCATCATGATTGCCACGAACGGCAATGTCGGCTCTCCCGTCTTGTCGCAGGAGGAGATCGCTGCAGTTCGCCGGAATGAGGCCGAAGCGTCGGCGGCTTGCATTGGCGCGGACTTGATCTGGCTGGGGTATGACGACGAGTTTCTGTTCCATACCAGGGAGACGAGACTGGTCTTTATCAATGCGATTCGCAAGGCGGCCCCCGACGTGATGTTCGTGCACGGGAATAACGATTATCATCCCGACCACCGCATATGCGGCGAGATTGCCGTGGACTGCAGAATCCCGGTGACGGTCCCGCTGATCGAGACGGAATATCCGCCCATGGCCCGGATTCCTCATGTGTTTGTGATGGACAATTTGGGCGGCATTGGCTTTGAGCCTGAATTTTATGTGGATATATCGGACGTCTATGAACGGAAAAACAGCATGATTCGCGCCCATGCGAGCCAGGATCAATGGCTTCAGTACCAATATGGCATGGATTACATCGAATTCGTCTCCAAGACGAGCGCGATGAGGGGCATGGCAATAGGGGTCCAGCATGCGGAAGCATTCCGCAGCCTTCCCATGTATCCGGTAATGGGGGGAGCGTCCTTGCTGCCTTAACCTAGGAGCGCTCCCGGCAATGCCAAAACAAAGCGCCCGCCCGATGAAATTCGGGGGCGCTTTCGTTTAGTAGATATGCCGCCTCAAGACCGGTTCAATGATCGCCCAGTCCTTGGTCTTAATGGCATCCAGCAGTTCGCGATGCTCATCAATCAGCTGCGAGAAGTCATTCTGCTGGTGAACATGCGAATTGTTGATGAAATGAAACACGATTCGGGAAGAGACGCCGGACCAGAGGGAGATGAGGTAAGGCTCCTCCGTCAAAGCGACCAGGTATTCGTGAATTTGCAAATCTTTCTTCACGATGGCGCTCAAGTCCGAATTTTTGCATGCTTCGATCAGCTCGTTCAAGATGTTGTCCAAATCGCTGAAATGAGCTTCATTGAGACGGGGGAGAATCGTCTGAATGCAGTAAGATTCCAGCAAGACGCGGAGCGGGTTGAGCAATTGGTCGACCTCGACCTTCTCCACATGGGCTACCGTCGTTTCGCGGTGCGTCTGGGTGACGAGCAGTCCTTCGCGTTCAAGCAGCAAAATCGCTTCGCGAATAGGGCCGCGGCTGACGCCCATATCTCTGGATAAGTCCTGTTCGCGCAGCCGCTGGCCGGGCTTCAGCTTGCCGCTGATAACGGCGTCTTTAATATCCTGATAGATTTGATTGCGCAAGGTATCTGTCTTTTTTATCGAAAACCGAAATTCGGAGCTCATCGCGATCCTCCACTCTCCATGAATTCATAACTATAAATACAATAACGGACCAAACATCTGATGTCAACAATCACAAAAATGTGTAAACAAAATTGTTATTGTTGACAATTACAATGAGCTGGATTAATCTAAAGGTGCGCAGCTGTACAATCATCATGATATAAAGGAGCGTTTTTATGAAAATTATCGATGTGATCACGACGCCTGTGTTGATTCCGTTCAAGAAGCCTGCGAAATGGTCTGGCGGCACGCGTAGAAATGCGCCTGCGCTCATCATCCAGCTGAAAACGGACGAAGGCTTGATCGGATACGGCGAATGCGTCGGCCCGACGATTCCGACCATTCAAACCGTCGTCGAGAAAGAATTCAAGCCCTTCTTGATCGGCAAAGATCCTATGCAAACCGAATTGATCCTGCACCAACTGGAAGAGTATATTTTGAATTGGTCTCAAATCGGCTATTACGCTCTCGCCGGCATCGATATCGCGCTGCTGGATCTCAAGGCGAAAATATTGAATACGCCGCTGTATAATCTTCTTGGCGGACTTTATAGAGAGGAGGTTCGTTTCGCGGGCTACTTATTCATCGACGATCCTCTTGTCAATGCCAAGGAAGCGGAAGCGTTGGCGGCTCAAGGATACGACGAGATCAAGATCAAGGTAGGCCGCGAGGTGGACTACGACACGCAGCGAATCAAAGAAATTCGCCGAGCCGTCGGCCCGCATGTCAAGTTGAGAATCGACGCCAATCAAATCTGGAGCGTGCCGACGGCCATCCGCGCGATCAAGCAAATGGCGGAATACGACCTGCAGCTGGTCGAGCAGCCGGTGCCGTATTACGATATCGACGGGTTGGCCGCAGTCAGCCGCGCCGTGCCGGTCCCGATCACGGCAGACGAATCCTGCACCAATTTCGATTCGGCGCTCAAGCTGATCGAGAAGGGGGCCGTATCGGCGTTCACCGTGTACCCGTCCGAGGCAGGCGGCTTGTTGAAAGCGAAGCAAATTGTTGAGCTGGCCAACAGCTACGGAATATGGTGCGTGACGGGGTCCTGGGCCGAAACCGGTATCGCGACCATGGCCAATGCCCATCTCATTGCCTCCTCCCGCAACTTTGTCTTTGCCAGCGATACTCATTACGAATGGTACTCCTCGGATGTGCTGCGCAGCAGACTGCAGTTCGCGAACGGGAAATTGTCCATGACGGAACAGCCCGGCCTCGGCATCGAGCTTGCTCCCGACTTTAACGGGCTGGCCAAACAAGAGATCCGGGAGATGGTGTTCTATGATGACGAGTCGGCGACGGCGTATCAGCCGCGCATCGGCATGATCCTTTAAGGATCGGCAGGATGCGGAGTTCGCAGGCGACAATGGCTGCAGCCTGAACGATGCGCAGAAAGGTGACAAGCGATGCCCAGAACGATGCAGGCTCTTGTGTGGCACGGTGCCGGCGATTTGCGAATAGAGGACGTTCCGGTTCCGCGAATCGGGGCACAGGAAGTGCTGGTGAAGGTGCAGTATGCGGGGATTTGCGCCACCGACCGGGAAATTTTCAACGGACAATATCCGTTCCCTCCCAGTTACATTTTAGGACATGAAATATTCGGAACGATACACCGGGTTGGTACCGGCGTCGAGCATTTGCAAGCGGGAAACCGGGTCGTGATCGACCCGGCCATTCCATGCGAGACATGCAGCGCTTGCCGCAGCGGGCGTTCGGAATTTTGCCGGCATTACCGCGAGCTCGGCATCAATGAAGATGGAGGATGGGCCCAGTTTGTGAAAGCTCCTGCGCGATGCGTATACCCCATCCCTGATGCGATCAGCGATAGATCCGCGGCGGTGATTGAACCGTTGGTCTGTCCGTTCGGCGCCGTTCATGCGGCTGGCGTGGAGACCGGGGACCATGTGCTCGTCATCGGCGATGGACCGGCCGCCATGTACTTCGTGCAAATTGCCCGGATGATGGGGGCGGCATCGGTGTCGGTTTCCTATAAACTGGACTCGCGGATACCGGCCCTGAGACAATGCGGCGCAGCGTATTTTGCCGAAAGCGGCGGCATTCAGGAGTTGGCCGGTACGAAAGCCGGCCGCGCCCATGGCGGCTTTGATCTTGTCATCGATGCCGTAGGCGGCTCGGAAACGGTCAGGCAAGCCGTCGCCATGGTGCGAGTCGGCGGGAGAATCATTTTATACGGCTTACAGGAAGCCGAATCGAAGGCTTTTCCGCATCAAGAAGTGATTTTGAAAAATGTAACGATCTATGGCCGAACCAACGCGCCGACGCTTTGGAACAAAGTATTGGAATGTATAGAACACGGCTTGTTGTCGATGGATTTCATTCCCGATCGGGTCGTTGATCCGCATGAAGTGCCTAAGCTGCTGGCAAAGCCGCAATGGCCATGGTTGAAATGTGTGGTACAATGGAATGGATAGACTCTTGTGACGGGCAATCGCCCATCATCGGCCGTTGACCTGAGGTATTGCACATTCGCCGCCGGATTTTGTTTCGACAGGGAGGCAGACGAGGATGACAGAACCGAACGTATATATTGGAGGAAAAGCAACCAACGTCAAATGCGTTGCATTCGATAAAGACGGCACGCTGTTCGATGCGGCCTGCTTTTGGCGCTATATCGATCGTTTGCGGCAAGAGGAATTCGTAGCCAGGGTGGGGAGCGAGCATCGGCAATCATGGAGCCGTCTGATGGGGCTCACCGACCAATCGATCGATCATCAGGGCGTGCTGGCTGTCGCGACGACGGCGGAAGAAATCACCATAACCGCCGGTCTGATATACCAGTTGAAAGGCTGGCCGTGGGTCCAGTGCAAGCAGCTGGCGGAGGAAATATTCAGAGAAGCCGATAAGAACATGGAGCTCGATCAAGCGTTCCGCCGGGCGGAGGGAGCCCCGGAAGTTATTCATGCGCTCAAGGAAGCGGGGATTTATGCCGGCATTGTCACCTCCGATGCGCTCCCGCGTACGCAAGCCTGCATGCGCCTGCTGGATGTTGCCGACCGGCTCGATTTCATCATTACGCCGGAACAGGTCGAGAACGGGAAGCCGGCCCCGGATATGGTTCATGCCGTGTGCGACAGGCTGGATATCGCGCCGTCCGACATTGCGGTCGTCGGCGATTCTTTGGTCGATCTGAGGATGGCCAAGGCAGCCGGAAGCCTGGCGGTCGGCATCGTCACCTATGAAGGGTCGGCCGAAGCGCTGGCTCCGGAAGCGGATATATTGATCCGCTCGCTCGGCGAAATACGCGTTGGTTGACATGCGTCATCCAGGCCAGGATAAGCGCCGATGACGAACCAACCTCTCGTCATCGGTCGTCGCCTGTGGTGTTGATAAAACTATCCTAAGACTGCTTTGCGGCGCTCTGCCGAGAGCAGTCTTTTCATATTCGCCTATCGCCGGCCCAAATGCAAATAAAAATCGAGGTCCGCCTGCAAATGCTCCTGCATCAGCCGTTCGGCCCTGGCTGCGTCGCGGGCGCGGATCGCATCCAGAATGCTCTGGTGCTCGTCGATGAGGAACGGGCGCTTGTAGTAGACGACCGCCTTGCGGAACAAGTAAATGATGGACTGCATGCGGTCGATAATGCTCACGATTTCGGGATTGCGGCTGGACTGCACGATCAGGTCGTGAAACTCCTTGTTTGCCAGCATCGTCTCTTGATCGTCGCCTTTGCGGGCGATATCGATGCACTGCTGCAGCCTGCCCAATGTCGCTTCATCCATATAAGAAGCGGCGCAGCGCGCGGCGAAGCCCTCCAATAAAATACGCACCTGGAAAATATGCCGCAGCTCCTCGTCGGTCGGATTGACTACGCGCTTCTTCTTGATCAGCCCTTCCTGCTCCAACCTCCGGATCGATTCCCTGACCGGGGTGCGGCTTACTCCCATTTCCGCGGCCAAACGCTCCTCCACCAGCTTCATGCCGGCCGGCAGCTCGCCGTTTAATATTTTATCGCGAATCTGCTCATAACAGTGAATATACGCCGCTTGGGGCGATGGTTTGTTCATTTCGACGTTCCTTCCTTCGCTGCTCGCCGGAGTCCGGTTAATCTCAATACCGCAGGTGACGACCGATGACAAAACGAAAGGAATCGCTCGTCGTAGGCGTCTATTCTTAAATTATAAGGCGAAAGATCAGGCGTTCCAAGTGGTTATTTTCAAAGTTGTATTCAATTTCGATAAAATTGTATACAAATTTAAAGTTTTTGTGTACAATATGATTGTGATCACAGTTCAATATTGACATACCGGGAGGAACGACAAATGAAAATAGGCTTTATTGGCCTAGGCATCATGGGAAAACCGATGGCCAAAAACTTGCTCAAGCATGGATACGCTGTCATCGTCAACGATATCAATGAGCAGTCCGTCGGCGAGCTGGTGCAGGCTGGCGCGGCAAGCGAAGTCTCTCCGCAAGCGGTTGCCCGTGAAAGCGATATTATGATTACAATGCTGCCTAATAACGAGATTGTCCGCAGTGTCATTCTCGGCGATAACGGCATTGCGCAAGGCGCAAAATCCGGGTCGGTCGTCGTGGACATGAGCTCGACGTCTCCCGTCGTGGTGCGGGAAATTGCCGCTCGTTTGCAGGAGCAGGGAATTCCGATGCTGGACGCTCCCGTGAGCGGCGGCGAGCCGAAGGCGATCGACGGCACGCTTTCGATCATGGTCGGTGGAGACGAAGCGGCATTCGAGCGGGTGAAGCCGGTTTTGGCCTGCATGGGCAAAGACGTTGTCCGGGTCGGCGCGAGCGGCAGCGGGGCGACCGCCAAGCTGGCGAATCAGATTATCGTCAACGTCAACATTGCCGCGATGTCCGAGGCGCTGGTGCTGGCGGCTAAAGCAGGCATCGATATCGAAAAAATGTATGAGGCGATTCGCGGCGGCCTGGCGGGAAGCGCCGTCCTCGACGCGAAGGTGCCGATGATCGTGGAACGCAACTTCAAGGCGGGCGGCCGCATCGACATCAACCTGAAAGATTTGACGAACGTCATGGAAACGGCCGAATCGCTCGCGGTTCCGCTTCCGCTGACCGCTCATGTCAAGCATGTTTTCGAGACGCTCAAGGAAGCCGGCAAGCAGGCGGATGACCACTGCGGCGTGGTGCAATACTATGAAAACTTGGCCGGCACGATTGTCCAGAAAAGCCGCTAATATCCCGCGCCGGTCAATTGCAAAATCTATTCACACCATATTGGGGGAAACATAAATGCTGACAGGTCCTATGCTTATGGTTGTATTCCTTATCGCATTGGCCTTCTTGTTCCTGCTCATTATCAAGTGGAAGGTCGAGCCTTTTCTGGCTCTCACCTTCATCGCCTTCGGCACGGCGATCGCCATCGGCATGCCGCTGAAGGAGGTGCCGGGCGTCGTCACCGCCGGATTCGGCAATACGCTGACCGGCGTCGGCATATTGATCGGGCTTGGCGTCATTTTCGGACAGTTTCTCGGAGCATCGGGCGCTGTCGAGAAAATTGCCGTGGCGCTGCTGAAGCTGTTCGGCATCAAGAAATCGCCGGCGGGCCTCGCCATAACCGGCACGGTTGTATCGATACCGGTCTTTTTCGACGCGGCCTTCGTCATCCTGAGCGGTCTGCTCAAGAGTCTGGCCACCCGTACGGGGATCGCAGTGATGACCTTTGTAACCGCTCTCGGCATCGGCCTGATTACATCGCACAACATGATTGCGCCGACGCCGGGACCGCTGGTGGTGGCGGAGAATACGGGGGCCGATCTCGGGCTGTTCATCTTGTACGGCATCATCTGCGCAATTCCCGCGACGCTCGTCGGCGGCTACCTGTACGGCATGTTCATCGGCAGACGCGTTCAGGCGAATGTCGATAAGGAGGAGCAGCCGGCGGCAGAGCCGAATTCCGCGCGCAAAGAGATCAGCACGACGCTGTCGTTCGGCATGCTGCTGCTGCCGATCGTGCTGATCCTCGCCAATACGGTGAGCAAAATGCTGTTCCCGGGTACGGCGATCCAGACGTTCTTCGAGTTCGTCGGCGACAAAAATATTGCGCTGCTGATCAGCGTGCTTGCCGCCGTTATATTCCTCAAGCCGTACATTGCGGAAAAGTACAGCGATCTGTACAACGAGGCGATCAGCTCGGCCGGCATGATTATTCTCATCACCGGAGCGGGCGGGGCGTTCGGGGCCGTTATTAACAAGAGCGGCATCGGCGACTACCTGATTGAAACGATGCAAGGCTGGAGCATTCCGGTACTGCTCCTGGCGTTTATTTTCTCGCAAATTTTGCGCGCGTCCCTCGGCTCCTCGACGGTGGCGCTGGTTACGACCTCCAGCATTATGGGGCCGCTCGTCGCCGATTTGGGCGTGTCGCCGATTTTGCTTGGACTGGCCATCTGCGCCGGCGGCATCGGTCTGTCGCTGCCGAACGATTCCGGCTTCTGGGTCGTCAACCGGTTCGGCAAGCTGACGATCACGGAGACGCTGCGGGTGTGGACGTTGGGCGGCTTTATCGCCGGTCTGTCCGCGCTGGCGGCAGTGTATGTGCTGAGCCTGTTCAGCGGTATTTTGCCGGGGCTGTAAAGAAACGTCCGGCACCATCAGAAGATGAAAATGGGCCGCGGGACCGGGGCTATTTCCACGAGAGCCAGCAAATGTTGTATTTTGTACAACAAAAATGGGGGGATAACCCCTATTTGCGGCTCAATGTTGTAAAAAGTGCAACAATTTGGGCGATATTCCCGGATTTGAAGCCGACCGCTCCTAAATTGTTGCACAAAATACAACATTCTCCTTCTTCTGGGGCGAAGAGGACAGTAAATGTTGCATTTTTTGCAAGATTTGTTGTCTCATGTGCCCGGTGTAGCCCTGGGAGGGGCCGCGGGCCTTGCGTTATTTTCAAGATAG
>NZ_KB905587.1 GCF_000380965.1 Paenibacillus ginsengihumi DSM 21568
AACGAAATTTAGTCACTTTGTTGAAAAAGCCGCCCAAGGAGGGGATAAGCTCGCCTCAAAATTCCAGAAGAAGTCGGTAACCCCTGAAGGAATCGAGCTTGATGCGAATGACCTTAAAGTCATGCATATGGATTCCAAAGAAAAGTTGCCTGAGACGGATGTACAGAAGAAGTGGAATGAGTTTTATAAGAAGAAAGAGGCAGCGGAGAAGGCGGCACGGGAGGCAGACCAATCCACCCCGCCGAAACAGGACACTGAGGGGACGCCAAAAGCTTCGATAAAGTCTGTGGATGAAATTTTGGAAGGAGCTAATCCTGGCAGGGCTACTAAAGGTAAAGCTACCCAGTATGAAAAAACGGGTGGTTTCGATCAGGCTCTTGACGATTTTAACAGTATGGGAGTGACCGATGTAAAAGATATACCGGGTGGTAAGGTAGGAAAATTACCAGATGGACGAACTGTGAATGTAAGAAACAAAAGCTCTGACGGTAGGCCGACATTAGAAATTTATGACGGTAAAAAATCAATTAACATTCGTTACTAAGGTAGGTGTGGAATAGTGCAAGAAAATTGGGAGCGCTGGGAACCGATATCTGGTTTGTCATCAAAATATTATGTAGAGTCATTGTCAGATAGTATTGAGGGTTTTAGAATTTTGTTGTCTGACGCTTATGACGAATATAAGAAAGTTGAAGTGTTATTTGAAGATTCCGTACATGCATATAGGAGTACAGATGAAAGTTTTAGACAAAGTGTAATAAATAAAATTGATGAGCGATATGGAACAGAGTTTTACTCAGAATGGACCTTTTTTAAGGTTACTAATTCTGAATATATTCAATGGTTATCAGAACAATCATATGGAATTGCAGAATCAGAATCACTTATACACTTTTCCATTTTGGCAGGCGACTCAATTGTAGATGTTATCGCTGCATACGAACCAAAAATAGCAATTATTTAGATAGACTGGCTTTACATCATAACAGCAGGATCGTACAATAAATCGAGTTTTCCCGCCAGTAGGTACACGATTGCGGTACGGTAAAACCTGCACGCGGCTTAATCGCCCAAGGCACGTTCACACGCAGAATCCGGCCACATCCCCCGCAGCGGGTTCGCGGATGCTCGGCATGAAAGTAAATCGGATATTCGGCAAAATTGAGATGACGCCATGCCTGATCATAGTCTGCAATATCTTGTACCGGCTGAGCTTCTCTCCCGCATCCTGAACAAGCGAACAGGGCCTCCTTTCGAAACTTCAAGTAGACATCCATCCGCTCCATTTTCTCATCAAATTGACAGCGGTCGATGTACCACGGCTCGGGGATATGAAACACATTTTCGATATTCGGGATCTCTATTAACATTTGAACACACTCCGTTTCTACTGGTCTATTTATTTCCAGTATTAGACTGGAAATACTTCGCCGTATAGATAGTTTGGTACGAGAAGTATCTGGATTACGGGAGGCTGTTCAGCACAATGAACATGTATTAGCTCGTCAACAAATGGAACTGGAAGAAGCAGAACGAGAAGCTGTGCTAATGGTAAAACGAGCAAAGGAACAAATACAGAAAACGGAACAGCTATTAAGTCGCCATTGCTTTAGCATCTTGCATTGATCTTATGCGCTTTCGAAATTCAGGATCAATAGTATTATTGGATTAAAGGAAATTCATCTTCTTAAAATGTCGTTTTTATGGGAAAGGTTTCGTTTGACCTCTGTCAATAGATTGGACACATAAAATCGGCGAAAAAAACTGGCATAAGGGACAATCGGTCCTGTATACAATCAAGTATTGCGATCAGGACGCCTCATGCATGGCGCAGGTCCTCGGGCTCTGCGCCCAGGATGGAAGAAGGAGGAGCCGACATGAAAGGAAAAAAGGGAAAGCAGCAGGCCGAAGGAGCGTTCGCCGAGAACGAAAATGCCGCCTACCAGCAGGCGGCATTCGAGCACCCGCTCGGCGGTCAGTACAGAGTGTGGTATCCCTACGTCAGCCCGTTCGATCCTTGTCCGCCGATTGTCGAAAAAGTCTACAATACGCCGCCGCAGCTTTTTTTCACGTATCAGCCGATGCATTTGCCGCAGTTTCCGCCCCGCGAGGCTTTGAGAAGAGGGACTTTATGGCCCGCATTATACAGTCCTTACGAGAAGAAATCCACTTGACGGGAAAGGAGGCCGCTTAAGCGATGCAGAAGCAAATGCCGGAATCGTATTATACGAAGCTGGAGGAGCTGCAGGCGATCGATTTCGTGCTCGTCGAATTGACGCTTTACCTGGATACGCACCCGACCGATGTCCAGGCGCTGCAGCAGTACAATCAGTTCGCCCAGCATCGGATGCATCTGGCTCAACAGTTCGAGGCGGAGTTCGGCCCGCTCATGCATTTCGGGCACAGCTTTTCGAGGCACCCGTGGCAGTGGTGGGAACCGCCGTGGCCTTGGCAGGTCTGATTCGAGGGGGAGGGAAACGAAGCGATGTGGATTTATGAGAAGAAGCTGCAATATCCGGTCAGGGTCAGCAAGTGCGATCCGCGCATGGCCAGACTTTTGCTGGAACAGTACGGGGGAGCGGACGGCGAGCTGGCGGCTGCGCTGCGCTACTTGAACCAGCGGTATTCCATACCGGACAAAGTTATCGGTCTGCTGACGGATATCGGCACGGAGGAATTTGCCCATTTGGAAATGATTGCCACAATGGTCTATAAGCTGACCAAGGATGCTACGGTCGAGCAGCTCAAAGCGGCAGGGCTGGACGATTATTACGTCAATCATGACCGCGCCTTGTTCTACAACAACGCCTCGGGCGTACCGTGGACGGCGACATACATTCAGGCCAAGGGCGACCCGATCGCCGATCTGTACGAGGATATCGCCGCCGAGGAAAAAGCCAGGGCGACGTACCAATGGCTGATCGACATGACCGATGACGTGGACCTGCAGGACGGCCTGAAGTTTTTGCGCGAACGGGAGGTCATCCATTCCATGCGGTTCCGGGAAGCGGTCGAAATTTTAAAGTCGGAGAGGGAAGCCAAAAAAATATTTTAACATCCACCCATTCCCTGATTCTTCGCAAGTAGCGCCCGTGGTACAATGGGGTCGGGGAGTTGATGGTCATGCCGGCTACGCCGATGCGCATGGAAAAGCGGGGTCTTTCCTTGGCGGCCCGCGCTTATTTTTTCGAACCGAAGATTGCAGGCTTGCGCCTGCTGCTGTTTAAGACCGGATCGGAGACGAGGGTTTTCTCCGAGCAGGGCCAAGATTGCACCCGCCTGTTTCCGGAGCTGCATCTCGTGCCGCTGGAAGGAAGCGCGATATTGGACGGCGAAGCGTGCTGCATCGATCCGCAGACCGGGGCGCCGGCCCTTAGGCTCGTCACCGACCGCCTGCGAATCAGGAGGCGGGCCAGAGCCGCGTCGTTTGCCTTGCACCGGCCGGTCGTTTACCTCGTATGGGATATATTGCAGTACAACGGGAAAGACTTGCGCGCCAAGCCCCTGATCAAGCGAAAATCAATTCTGGAAAGCGTGCTGAAGGAAAATCGCTTCTTTCGGATGATGCCTTACTTCGATGGCAGCGAAGCGCTGATTGCCGCGTTGCAGGACACGAGGGCGGCACAGATGATCGCCAAGCCGAAGGAAAGCTTGTACACCGGCAAATTGCCCCGCGATTGGCTGGAGATCGATGTTTCCTCAAGGCCTTACTTCATAAGCGACTGATGGATCGCTCCCTCGCTCTTGCAGCGAGGGCTGTTTGATTCTACATCTTGTTTAGGATTGCCGGCCGCCGCCTCATTCATTCGCCTCGGGAAGCTAAAGAAATCTTTATGATGGTTCGCCTTCATTTGAATATCCTAATCATTATTGAACATTGCAATTCGAGGAATGAAATGAGGCGATCGACATTCATTTGGTGGTTGCTGTCATTGCGCTGGCTAGCGTAGCTGTGAAGCGGGCTTGGCGCGGGTTTTCCGTATTTCATACGACCGTGCTATATATGATGGTTTGCAATTTGCTGTACTGGTTTCTAACCGACGACTATCTTCTGTGGGCATTCGTTCCCGACCTGATCCCGAACGGTGTCATTACGGAATTAATTTACATGTTGATCGTATTTCCGTGTACGGTCGTGCTGTTCCTATCATCTTTTCCGAATCAGAAGAAAGGGCGCTGGAAGCATTACGCCTTGTGGGTTGCCATTTATGGCGTGTCGGAGTTCGTCTATTCCGTTACCGGCCGGATCATGTACGATCACGGTTGGAGCTGCTGGGTGTCCCTCGCTTTCGATTGCCTGATGTTTCCGATGCTTAGGCTGCACAGCACAAGGCCCGGAATCGCCTACATCGTGTCCGTCTTTTGCGCCGTGGGGCTGATGCTGCTGTTCCGCGTCCCGCTGCGCCCTATGCCTTGAGGCTCGATTGACAACCCTCGCCATTCATGTTTCTATAGTACATGAACGACAGATGGGAGGAACCGAATGTGTCTGCTGTGATGAGCAAGCCGGAAGCGATGATTTTCGACCTGGACGGCACGTTGTTTCAGACTGAAACGCTGCTGCTCCCGGCTTATCATGCGACCTTCGACCGCTTGCGGGCCGAAGGCTTATACGAGGGAGCGACGCCCCCGGAATCGGCGATTTTAGGCGGACTGGGCATGCTGCTCGCGCATATATGGAAGCGGGTCATGCCGGATGCCGACGAGAGCGTGCATCGGAGGGCCGACGAGCTGCTGCTGCAATATCAGCTCGAAGGAATGGCGCAAGGGCAAGGCCGGCTGTATGAAGGCGTCGCCGATACGCTGGCCGAGTTGCAGCGGCGAGGCATCCGGCTGTTTGTCGCCAGCAACGGGCTGGAGGCTTATGTCAAAGGCGTTGTCCGGCAGCACGAACTGGAGCCGCTGTTCGTGCCGGGGGGGCTGTACAGCGCCGGGGAATACGGCACAGCGACGAAGGTGGATTTGGTGCGGCGGTTGCTTGCCGACCACAGCGTGACTAGCGCATGGATGGTCGGCGACCGTTCGTCCGACGTCGAGGCCGGACATGCCAACGGCCTGGCCGTCGTCGGCTGCGATTACGCCGGATTCCGGGAGCAGGGCGAGCTGGACGGGGCGGATGTGCGCATCGACCGATTTTCCCGGCTGCTGGAGCTGCTTTAAGTAGAGCGGAGCGGCACAAGGCTGACGCCAGCGGCGCATGTGTCTCAAAGCTGGTTTCGGCGCACGCGAAAGGCTGTCTGCAAGCGAATGCGTTTCGCCTGCAAACAGCCTTTTTGCACGAAAGAATGAGGCGGAAGAAGCGCTATGCGGTTACCCCGGCCTCCGCTTGCGGCTCTGGCACCGGGTCCGCTTTTTCCGGGCTTTTGGGCCGCTGCATCAGCCACAGCGCGTACTCCAGAGGACGATAGATCGCTTGGCGGTACGTTTCCTTCTCTCCGATGCGTCGGAACACTTCGCGCGAAGGCTTCGGGTTCACCTCAAGCAGCCAAACGTTGCCCTTCGGATCGACCGCCAGATCGATGCCGGTTTCGCATTGCGGGCCGAAATGCTTCTCGATCTGCTCCGCCACGTTCAGCCCGAGCGCGTACGCCTGCTCGCGGATTTCGTCAACCTTGGATGGCGACTTGAATCGCTGGCGCAGCAGGGTCTCCATCGGTACCGCCTTGCCGCCGCCGTGCAGATTGGAGGTGACCGAGGCTTTGGGGCCGATTCGGCCTGCGCAGCCCGTAACCTGCCAGCGGCCTTGGCCGTCCTTCTGGATCAGCATGCGAAAATCGTGCACGCGGCCGTTGTTCAGCTCGAGCGGAATGCCCTGCTGCACGATATATTTTTCACTCAGCTTCCACCCGGCCAGACGGGCCGGGATTTGGCTTGCGGTAATGCGGCGGGCCGGGATAATGCGCCGGTGCGGGTCGCGCCCCTGCATGAGATAGGTTGTGCCCCCGGCTGTTCGCTGCAGGCGAATGATGCCGCGGCCGCCGGTCCCGTTCTTCGGCTTCAGAAATACGACAGGGTAACGCTTCAGAAAGCTTGCCAGCTCCTTGGCGTCTTTATAACGAACGGTAGCCGGCAAATGAGGCGCAATCTGCGGATGCTCGCTTAGAAGCTGATGCACCGTCCACTTGCTGGCCATCATCCGTCCCAAATACCGCAGCTTGGCGTGTTTTTGGCGGAAACGCGTGAGCTTGCGGTAATTGTGCGCTCCGTGATAACGGCAGCGGTCGTAGATCAGCGGGGGGACCGGGGCCCATTTGCGCAACCAGGCCGCCCGATTCGCGTTGTACGTCATTGCGTGGATCCGTCCTCTGGCACTGTCCATATCGTCCGGGGTGAAGATCAGCACCTCGAGTCCAAGCTTGTTCCCCGCCACGCACAGCTTCCGGAAGAAAGAAATCTCCTCCAGTCTCCTGCCCGGCAAATACATGGCCAATACGCCGATTTGATGAGACAAAAGGAACCACCTGCCCGTTTTGACTTTCTTGAAAATAGCCCAAGGTTCGCAGCCCATTTTTCAACGTTTACAGAAAGTTTAACTTCGCTAAAGCATTAAGCGAAGTGCGACTTTCTGTACCAAGAAAAACTACCTCTAAACCGCGGCCCGCTCATCCTTGAATGGACGTCGATAGACGTTTTTCTTATCTTGTGATGATGCCGCCCAAGCCGTTTTCTTTTCACCTGTTGCTGCTTCAAGTGCTGCTTCTTCCTGCGTTCCTCTATCGAAGCACATTCCACCAGCGGGCGGGGGTGCGCTTGAGCGGCAGTTATGCTTGGTGCAAAAAGCCACACTTCAATTTAATGCTTTAACGCTTTGTCGAAGTTAATATTTTTCTGGCAGCTTTTCCGGCAGCGCTGAGAAAACCTTGCCTTCGGAATGGCCTTTATTGGCCCTTTTTGGCCCTTTAAAATCTGCACTTTACTGCGACAGAGATGCTCGGCCGGCGGCCCCCGAGATCCGCGTTAGCGTGCAAACTGCCAGTTAGCGTTCGGACTCCGCATTAGCGTGCGAACTGCCAGTTAGCGTGTGAACTCCATGTTAGCGTTCGGACTCCGCATTAGCGTGCGAACTGCCAGTTAGCGTGTGAACTCCATGTTAGCGTTCGGACTCCGCATTACGTGCGAAATCCGTGTTAATGTTCAAACTCCGCGTGAGCGCGGCCCCTCCCTGGAGCACATGTGGCGACAAATCCTGCAAAAAATGCAACATTTTACGCTATCTTCGCCCCAGAGGAAGGGGATTGTTGTATTTCGTGCAACAATTTGGGCGAAATTGGCTTCAAATCCGGGAACATCGCCCGAAATGTTGCACAAAGTGCAACATTGAGCCGCTAATACGGTTTATCCCCCCGTTTTTGTTGTACAAAATACAACATTTGCTGACTCTATTTGCTGACTCTCTTGCAAATTCGGCGGTATCCACACGCAGAATTTTCAATACCGCAGGCGAGACGGCCGATGACGAAGGAATCGCTCGTCATAGGCGCCCGACATAGGCGTCGTCATAGACGTCTATTTTCAGCGATTACGCGCCGCCCGTCGCCCTGCAGCCTCCGGATGGAGCGAGCTTTGCCGCGCTTGGAACGGGACAAATAAATGCTGTATCGGATCAAATTATTCAGCGATCGTCTGCGGATGAGGGGCTCGTCGAACTTCATCGGCTTGGAGTTCGCCTCGAAAAACCAGATGTTCCCATTCACATCGACACCCAAATCCATGGACATTTCGCCAAGCTGGTGACCGCAGGCCTGCTCGATTTGCTTCGCCGCGAGCAGCGCCGTCTTCCTGACGCGGGCCATAATCCGCCTTGCGTCGAGCGGGCCGAAAGCAGACAGCAGCAGCTTGGCAGGGTTGTCGATCGATCCGCCCCGGGGCACATGCGTCGTAATGCTGTGCTTTCCGGCCCGGCGGGCGCCGACGCCGGCGACGGTCCACAGCCCCTTGCCGTTCTTCTGCACGAGCACCCGCAAATCGAAGGGGCGCTGCCGGAATTTGGCGAGCGGAATGCCCTGCTGGGCGATATATTCCTTATTGCCCATCATTTGTTGAATGTGCGGCCACAGCTGGCTCACCGACGGATAGCGGTAAATCAGGCTCTTCGATTTGCTCTGCACGCTCAGCTCGTAAGGCCGCGGCTCCTCGCTGCCGTCCTTGGAAGCCAGCTTGGTTACTCTCATGATTCCTTTGCCCGCCTTGCCCCGGATCGGCTTCAGATACAGGAAGGAATGAGCCTGCAGCAGCTTTTCCAGATCTTCGGAGGAGGTCAGCTTTTGCGTGGCAGGGATGATCGCGCGCGTGGCCGCGGACTGGTTCAGCCATTCGAACAAGGTCCATTTGTTGAAAAACGACGGGTTGAAAAAGCGAATCTGGTTATGGCGCAGGCAGGTCTGAATGACCTGCTGCACCTCGGGAAGCAGCTCGAATTTGCGGTATGGGATGCGATTATAGATGACGTGCGGTAAGGGCATCCGCTTTTTTTTCCACGATTTGCTGGCCGTATTGTAGGTATAGCCTACCGCATGCTTTTCCGACAAATTGAAGCTCTTCGTCGTCATGACATAAACGTCTACGTGATGCTCCTTGCCGGTTCGGATCAGGTCGATAAAATTGTCTAAATTCCCGCGAAAAATCCTCGTTTTGTCCTGATGGGTAAGAATGGCCAGCGTCGTTCGCCGCGGTTGTTGTAGGACTTGGGCGTCCACTTACGAATCCCTCCTTGCCCGAAAGCGGCTCAAGTAGAGGCAATAATCGAACAAATGATTCAGAGAGGCCCTTCCCTGCTCCTTCAAAGCGGGGTGCTTGAAAATAGACCGCCCCGGCTTCGAATTCGCCTCAAACATCCACACATGCTCGTTTTGGTCGATGCCGATATCGAAACCGAGCTCGCCGAGCGTATGCCGGTAATTGCGCTCGATGGTCTGGGCCAGCTTCACGGCCGTCTCCTTGGCATTGGCCAGCACAGCGTCCGAGCGGGCGCCGAAAATCTGCCTCAGCACTTGTTCGGGCGTCATCAGCTGGCCTCCGGTGCGCACGTGCGTGGTGATGCTGCCTTTGCCCGCTTTCTTGGCCCCGATGGCCGAGACGACCCATTCGTTGCTGGCATTCTTCGTCATATGGAAACGGAAATCGATCGGACAATTGTCGATCTCGATCAGCCGGATGCCTTGCTGGGCGACGTACTTGTTCAGGCTGCCGCCTTGTTTGCGGAGCAGCGCCATCAGGCTGTCGAAACTGCTAAAGCGGAGCAGGACGTTGCGTCCGGCGCGGCGAAAGCGCGCGTAATATCCGCGCTTCGGGTTGTAGGTCAGCCGGAAAATGCCGATGCCGAGGCTGCCGCCGGTCGGCTTGAGGTAAATAAACTTATGCCTCTCCAGCATATTGCGCAGCTCCGCCGCCGACGGGTTAATGCGCGATTCCGGCACATGGCGGGACGCCTCGGTCCCCTCGAGCAGCCGGTACACGTCAGACTTGTCGAAGAAGCTCCAGTTGAAGAGCGGAATCCCCTTTTTGATAAACCGGCTCTTAAACGCGTTCATGCTCATCAGCTTTTCGGCCTTGCGGCTGGGCGAACGGTTATAGACGACATCCGGAAGCGGTATCACCTTCCGCATCCAGCCGTTCTCGCCCTTCGGAATCATGGCGGTGACGGTCGATTGCGCCCAGTTGACGTCCCGCGGAGAGAAGCCGAAGTAATAGGCGCGATCGGAGCCGGCGCGCATGAATTGACGGATGAAAGACGTTCGCGAGCCGAAGGGCGCCGAACTGCTGCGGGTTACGTTCGTCAGCACGCCGATCATCGGACCGATCCGGATATCTTTGCCGTTGCTGCACATGACGGTGATGGAGCCGGGGCGCGGCACGCGCAGCTGGCTGTAGACGGCTGTCGGCAAATATAGGTGATGGCCCGTTTTTTTGAGGAGCTTCAGCCCCAGGCTGGCGGTTTTGCTGCCGAGGGACAACGTGACGCCTCTTATTCTGGACAGGTTGAGCGCATTGGCCAATTCACTGGTCACGTATACCGTTCTATCCTGTCGGTTTATGACGTGAATCGTACAAGTAGTCAAACTCATGTTGGACCTCCTCAGAGTTTTCCGCATAAGGAAAACTGGCTTCGAAAGGGTTGAATGCGGTCTTACTCCAGCTATGGCGAATCCGGCACGCTCACGGGGCGTTCGCCAGAAACCGCCGCTTCCGGTTTCGCCAGCACATACCGGGCATATCGAATCGGGTTGGCCGTGGCGGCTGCCCGCGCTTGTTCGTCGCGCAAATAAGTAAAGATGGAGCGGCCGGGTTTGGAGTTCGCTTCGAGAAACCAGATGCGGCCGAGGGCATCGATCCCGAAATCGATGCCCAGCTCGACAAGCCGCCCGTGACGCTGCTCCAGCGCTTCCGGAATGAGCTCCGAAAGCCGGTGCAGCTCTGCTATGAGCGCTTGGGCTTTATTCGGGCCGAACTGCCGCTTCAAAAAATCGGGGAGCGAATGGACCGTTCCGCCGCCGTGAAGATTCGCGGTCAGGCTTCCCGCGAGCCCTTGCCTGGCGGCCATGCCGGTAATTTGCCAGCGGCCTTGGCCGTCCTTCTGCACGAGCGCTCGCACGTCGTAGGCGATGCCTTCGCGCGTCTGCAGCAGAAGGAACTGCTGCAGCAGGTAGCGGCGGCAGCCGATAAAGCGGCGCAGCCAGCGCAATAGCGCGGCCATGTCGCCGAGCTCGAGCGCGATCGGCCGGTTGCGGCCGTCGCGGCCGCGCACGGCATACGCCGCGGGCTGCGGCCTGGCAGCGCCGGGCTGGCGGTCGGCCGTCCGCCGTACGTGCAGTACGCCGCGGCCCTGGGAGCCGCCCTCGGGCTTCAGCACGGCCTCGCCGCGCCGCATGAGCCATTCGGCCAGCGTGCGCATGCTGCGCAGCGGTTCGGTTTCCGGGAGATAGGCGCTCAAGCGGTCGTCCTGCCTGAGCATCTGCCCGACATCCCACTTGCCCCGCAATCCGTTGCCGAGAAACCGGATATTGCGCCGCCGCAGCTCCCGCACTGTCCTACGATACGCGGCGTACTGTTCTTTGGTGCCGAAGAAGCAGCGGTCGTATACGAGATCGGGCTCCCTCAGCTCCTCCCTGGACCAGCGCTTGCCGGCGGCATCGTAGATGTACCCGCAGACCCGCTTCTCGGATTCGTGCAGACCGGACGGTGTGAACACATAGACCGCGAGACCCATACGCTGGCCGATGAGGCACAGCCGGCGGAAAAACTGGCGATTGCGAAACGGAGGGTCCCCATCGGTCTCGGTTGTCATGATGCCCAGCGTGCGGAAGCGGCGTTCTCCCGGCTTCGATCTCATCATGCGAATCACCTCTGCAGGTCGATCGTTCTTCTCGGATGTGAAGCGGTTCATCTCCGGCTTGGCGGTTGCCCCATCAGAATTTGGACAAGTAACGCGCATACTGCACGATCGTTTTCACGGACGGCCGGATTTTGCGGTCCGGGGAAAGCGGAGAATTGTCATCTTTCGACGGCTTGGAATTCACTTCAAGAAGCCATACCCGTCCGTTCGTATCGATCGCCAGATCGACGCCCAGCTCGGCGAAATGTCCCGGAACCTGGGCTTCAATGCCTTTGGCGATTTGCAGGGAAGCTTTCCTCAGCTTCGTCAAACCGCCGGATACCTTCGTCTCGGACCGGGCCAGCGCCTCCTTCACCGTGCTGAGCGTGCCGCCTCGCGCCAGATTGGAGACGAAATGACGATTGCTCGCAATCCGGGCGACGATCGAGGTGATGGCCCACTGTCCGGTCTCGCCCCGCTGCACCAGAGCGCGAAAGTCGACCGGTCGTCCGCCGACGGTGATCAGCTCGAGGCCCTGCTGTATCTGATAACGCTGGGCCTTGACCTTGCCTGATATGACCGAGAACAGCCGGCTGAGCGAGGCGAACGATTGCTTGCGGATGCCGTTCAGCTGCGTGAGATGACATACGAAGGAACCGCCCGGCTGCTTGCGGATGCGAATGATGCCTTTCCCGAGACTTCCCGTAATCGGTTTGAGAAAGACCGTCTGGTACTTGCCGCACATCGCCTTCAGCTGCTGATAATTGTGCAGCAGATGGGACTCGGGCAAATAGGCGTTCAGATGCGCTTCCTTGCGAAGGGCATCGAACACTTCGTTCTTGTTCAAATATTTCTCGTTGAACATCTGGGTGTTGTGGCTCGATTTGGCGTGACTGATGAACTGCTGCACATTTTTCAGATTTTCGTACTTGCGCGAAGTCAGCCGGTTATAGAGAACGTCCGGTATCGGGAAGGTTCCCTTCGTCCATCGGCCACCGGCATAATGCCATCCCGGCACCGTATCGCCATGCCCTTGAACCTCGTTCGGCGTGCAAAAAAAGACGGAAGCCCCGTAAACGCCGCAGGCATCGCTCATCTCCCGGCAAAACGCTGTGCTGGCCCCGAACGGCTTATCGGCCGATCCCGCATAGACCCGGCTGACCAGCACGCCGATCAGAGGACCGAGCACAATGGTGCGGGAGCCGCTTTTGTATTGACAACAGAGCTGCCTGCCGTGCACCAGGCCCAGGCGGGAGGCGAGGCTTTGGCTAATCCGAATCGTGCCCGGCTGCGAGGTGGGCAGCGTTCTGACCTCTTGCCGGGCCGATCCGAAGCGAAGCTGAACCGTTTGGTTCAATGGGATTCTCCATTTTTTTGCCAATCCTGCGCTAAGCATGATCACAGATTCGTCCAATGAACTGCTGGCGCCGGGAACATGGATTTTTACTTTTGTTCTTTTCACTCGCGGTTCTCCTTCCAGCACCGAGTTGCCGCAGGTACATGCATGAAACAGAATGAAACGAACTACTCCATCATATGAGGGCTTCTAACCCTTGGTGATAAAAGCCAGGGGGTGGAGTTCGCCCGGTTTTCCTGGGTCTGATCCGGGCTGGACGAGCTGGAAAAAGGGCGGTTTCACCGCTTGTTTGCAAGCGATTTCTATCGTCCCCAGTCGTCTCCTGCGGGGGTGAAAATTCAGCAGTATGAATACCTTGAATTTTCAAAATAGACGCCTATGACAAGCGCTTCCTTCCATCGGTCGTCACCTGCGGTCTTGAAAATTCAGCGTTTGGATAGCGCTGAGTTTTCAAAATAGCGCTAGGGATGGTATAATCCTACGAGGCCGTTATCGGCTGAAATCCGACTTGGAGGTGACCTGCTTCTTGCTTGTAGCTTCATCCGCACCCAGAAAAAAGAAGCTGCTGGAACTTGATATCGTTCGGGCGGCCGCCATTCTTGCCGTTGTGCTGATTCATGCGACCGCCGATCCTACTGTCGAGCTTCCGACCGACAGCGGCTCGTGGATGGCGTACGTGGCTGTCAACAAACTGAGCAATTTTGCCGTGCCGGTGTTTTTGCTGCTCAGCGGGCTCGTCCTGTTTTACCGGTACGACGGGGATTGGAGCGGCAGGCAGGCGGCCAAGTTCTACGCGCGCCGGGTCAAGCAGATCGTCATTCCTTATTTGATCTGGTCTCTCTTTTATTACTTGTACAATCAGTGGGTTGTCTCCCCCGCGAACGTGCGCCTGGATGTGGCCGATTTCGCCTCCATGCTGCTATGGGCCGAAACGTCCTATCATCTGTATTTTATGATTATCATCATCCAGTTTTATATTTTGTTTCCGATCCTGATGAGCCTGTGCCAAAGGTTCCCGGGCTTTCGCCTTGCGCTGTTCCCGGTCGGGCTGGCGCTTCAGGCGGCGTGCTATGCGTACAGCCAGTGGGTAGAGCCGATTCCCCACAGCCCATCGCTGTGCGTCACCTATTTCGGCGTCTTCGCGCTCGGCGGGTTCATCGGGCTTCATTACGAGCGGTTCGACGAATGGCTTCGCCGCAGCTTCCGCTGGGTGCTGCCGGTGGCCGTCCTGCTCGGCTGCGGCTTTATGCTTCTGTACCAGCTGGAGCTGTCGCAACGCATATTTTTCGACAACGTCTGGTACGAGCTTCTGTTCACGGCTTATGCGGCGTTCGCGGCGCTTGCCTTGATCCGCCTCGGCCAGCTGCTGCTTGAGCGCCAAAAACGGCTGGCGGGGTGGCTGCTGTCCCTGGGCGCCGTCTCGTTCGGCGTGTACCTGGTGCATCCGGCGATTCTTACCTACTGGAAGACGCGGGTCATCTGGGAAAGCAACCGCATGCTGTATTACCATACCGACATCGTCGGCTCTTTTGTGGCGACGCTGGCTGTGCCGTGGCTGCTCGTCTGGCTGTACGGCCGCTCCCGGAGGCTGTTCCGCCGCGCCGGCAAGCCGAAGCTGCCGGCAGGGGACGGCGCCTGACGGCCGGGTGGTACTAAATGCTTCTTCCTTCTCATACAATAGCAATGTACAAGTTGCCGAACGAGGAAGGAGTCATGATACGAGTGAAAGGACTGAAAAATGTCGTCTGCATCGGCCTCGCTCTGGGCATGCTCGTCTACGCCGTCCCGCGGATCGATATCGGCGGCGGCATGACGGCGGAGACGGTGTTCGGCGTCGTCTGGATGGCGTTCGCGCTGATGATCGTCGCCTCGCACCTGCATGAGCTGCTGGGCGTCGACGAGGAGACGAAGCGGGAGCTGGCCAAGGTGCGGCGGATGAAGCGGTGGCAGATGGAGCAGATGGTCCGGGGCAAGCGCAAAATGCTGCAGATGAGAAAATAACAGGCGGGGCGCAAGATGAGCGGAAAGCAGCAGGCGGCGCCGGATGATGCATTCTGAATAAACGGCCCATAAGATGGATGATTTGGAAAAGCCATCTTATAGGCCGTTTTTTTGCGCCTGCATTCGCTCTTGGTTCGTTCACATCGATTTCCGGTATTCGTTCGGCGACATGCCGGTATTGTTTCTGAACAGCTTGATAAAATAACTCGTGTGCTCGTAACCGAGCTGCTCGGCAATTTCCGCAACGGTCAAGTCGGATTGGTTCAGCAATTCCTTGGCTCTTTCCATTTTCGTCCGCGTTACGAATTCCACGAAGGTTTCCCCGGTCTCCTGCTTGAACACCCGGCTGAAATGAGACGGGTTCAGATTCAGGCGGTGAGCCATTTCCTCCATGGCGACCTTCTCGCCGATATGCGTGTGCACATAACGCTGCGCCTCCGCGATCTCCCTGCGCACCGCTTGCGACCGCAGCGTCTGGATCTCGACGCTTTTTTCTTCGAGGAACGTTCGGAGCCAGTCCGTCAGATGGTCCAACGTTTCGATCGAAGCGATCTGGCGCTGATGCAGCTCGGAGCTGAAGCTCGTCACGAAATTTTGCATGACCGTATATTTCAGCTCGAGCTCCATGGCCATTTTCAGCGCCCAGCTTTTGACGGCATCGACAGGGTATATTTGCTTCCTGATCCTGTCTTTCCATTGCTGGACGGTATGCGCAATGCGTGCCTTGTCCCCGCTAAGAATGCCCTCTTTCATGTCCTGCAGCGCTTTGGAATAATGCAGAAACAAGTCCTCTTTCGTCGTCTCGACGGAATGCAGCTTCGCCAGGGCGCATTCGCCGGCATAGAAGCGGAACGTCGCCGCGCCAAGCAACTCCTGAATCTGCTTCTTCAATCGGATTAACGATTGATCCGCGTCGCCCCAGCAAAAAGCGAATCCGATCCGCAAGTGACGCCGCAGCAGTTGCTGAACGCGCTGCAGCTCGCCGCGAACCTCTTCGTGAAGATTGCGCTTTATCGTATGCGGGAAGGGAAACAGCAGCAAATACTGGCGTTCGTTCGGAACGAAGTGAACGCATCCTTCATATTGCACCAGCTCCTGCAAGGCGTTGTCTATCACGAACTGCATGTTGATCGCTCCCCCGAACCGTTCCTCCAGCTCGCCGGCGCGTTCCGGGAAGCCGGCGGCCGGCAAATAAGGAATGCCGTCCCGGAGGCGAAGCCCCATGCGCTCCGCTTCGCCTTCCCATTCCGCCTCGTTCCAGACCGGCTGCTCGAGGAGCGTGCGGATAAAGCGGGAACGGATGGCGGAATAGTTTTGCTGCACGACATTTTGCAGCCGAAGCCGGTTATCCTCCGAGCGCTTTTCCTCGCTCAGCCGGTCGGTCAGCTGCTCCAGCACAGAAGCGACCTGCTCGCTCCGCAAGCTTTCCTTCAGGATGTAATCGGTCACGCCTAGCTTTACGGCGCGCTGCGCATAGTGAAAATCTTCGTGACACGACAGGATGACCGCCTTTAACCGGGGATTGGCCTCGCGGGCTTTTTCGATCAAAGCAAGGCCGTCCATCACCGGCATGCCGATATCCGTAATGAGAATGTCCGGGCGATGAAGCTGGCAGGCCTCCCAGGCTTCCCCGCCGTTGGAGCAAGCAGCCGCCAGCTCGAGGCCAAGCTTCTCCCACGGGATGCCGGCGCTTAAATAGTCCAATACCGGATAATGATCGTCCGCGACGACGACTTTAAACATGGTGCTCACCATCCTTCGCGCATTCAATAGGCAGCAGCAGCTCGACGGTCGTGTGACGGCCGGGTTCGCTTTGAATATTCATTTCAAAACGGTCCCCATGCAGGAGCATGAGCCGGCTGTATACGTTAAACAGCCCGATCCCGGACGATCCGTTCCGTTCGCTTGCGGACATTTGCTCGATCGTTTGCCGTTTCGGGAACTTGAGTCGCTCTTGCAGTCCGGCGAGCGTCGCAGGCGGTATGCCGGCGCCGTCATCGCTGATCGTTATGCGCAGCGATGAGCCGATCGTCTCCACATGAATCCGTATTTGCCCGCCGCGCGACGTAAACCCGTGTTTATAGGCATTCTCGATAATCGGCTGGAGAATAAAGCGGGGAACCGTTATCGAGAACGGGTCGGCGTATACTTCCACACGGGTTTCGGTCGGATAGCGCGTTGTAAACTGCATCAAGTCCATATATTGCTTCGCCGTCTCCAGCTCGGCGTAGAGCGTCACGAATTCGTCGTGCTTGGAAATGCTGGCCCGCAGCAGCGCGGACAGGGACCCGACGACGTTCGCGGTCTCTTCGTCGCCCTTCATGAGCAGCTTGAGCCGGATCGAGCTCAGCACGTTGAACAGAAAATGCGGATGAACCTGGGCCTGCAGCATGGCCATTTCCGCTTGACGCTTGAGTTCCTGCTCCACCTGCACCTGGTGCAGCATTTGCTGGATGCGATCGAGCATGTGGTCGAACGAACGGCCTAGCATGCCGATCTCATCCCCGCCGCGAATATGGGATCGAACCGTCAAGTCTCCCGCTTCCACCTTCTTCGCGGCTTCTCCCAGCGCCCGAACGGGCTGCGTAAATCGCCGCAGCAAATAGGTGAGGGCAATCAAAAAACAGGCCGCGAACAGCGCCTGCAGCAGCAGTCCCGAGCGATAAATCCCGCTCAGCTTCTCGGTAAGCCGTTCGTAGGGAGCCACGCTCACAAGCCGCCATCCGGCGGAGCGCAGCGATAGCGAGAGAAACAGCTGGTTCTCCCCGTGGAGATGAATGATGCTGGGCAAAGCCGGCGCCTCTTGCGGCAGCACGCTGTCAAAAGGGGCTCCGATGAGACCGGGATTGCGATTGGACAAGATCATATTCTTATCGTCCAACAGAAAAACATCTTCCTCCATATCCGTAAATAGCTCGCGAATCGTATTTTCCGTACGGCTGACGATCAGGTAGGCAAAGGGCGGTTCGTCGACGGACTCGGTTAATGCCCTTGCCGTCATATACACATAGTTCTGGTCCGGGGATTGGGGAGGAAGATAGTTGCTTTTCCCGCCCAGAAACAAGGTTTCGTAAGCCGACAACTTCCTCACTTCGCCAAACCAGCTCTGCTCAAAAAAACGGCGCGGTTCGAAATCGTAAAAAGAGTAATCGGAATAAGCGCGTCCGTCTCTCGCCAGCAAAGTGACCCTGAGGTCGCGCTTCTCGCCGGCGATTTGCTCCAGCCGGGTTGTCAGCTGCCGCGCCGCGACCGGGTTCGTCCTCGCCTCTTCCAATAACGTCTTCATTTCCGGATCGAATTGGACGAAGTTGGAGATCGAGACCATTTCCTGAAGAATCGCTTCGATTTGAGATTGCACGATCATGAGCGATTGCGTCGCTTTCTCCAGCGTATGCTCCCGGATGATCAGCTTGGAATAGACGCTTGTAATGTACAGCATGCCGATCGCAGGCAGCACGAGGCAGGCGATCGAGGTTAGAATCAGCTTTTGCCTTAGCGACATCTGCTTTGGGTTCAGTCCAGCACGCATTTTCATTCTGCCACCTTCAAAGACGACTTCAATCTGTTACGCTAAAACCATACTATAGCATTAGACAGGCGGCTTCATTCAACATTTTTTGCTAAATGGAAAAAAATATCGCAAAATCTTTTCGTTTTAGCAAAATTCGTTTCATGATTGCGCGCTTCGCCGCACCTATAATGAGGAGGACATAAAGACAACGAGGTGACGAGAGTGGAGCAAGCTGCTAAAGGGAGGAGCGGGCAAGGCGCTTCCCGGCGCATCCGAAAGCAGGCTTTTTACGATACGCTGGCGGGCTATTCGTTTATTTTGCCGATGCTGCTGCTGACGTTGACGCTGGTCGTTATCCCGATTATCATCTCCGGCGCGATCAGCTTTACGAATTGGAATTTCATTGAAGGGATCGGCGGACTTCATTTTGCAGGCCTGGACAATTATATCCGCTTGTTTCAGGACGAAGCGTTTCTGCGCTCCTTGCGGAATAACGTCGTGATGATCGCGGTCGTTCCGGTATCCATGTTCATCGCCATGATCCTCGCTGTTTTGATCGACAAGGCGACCTATTTCAAAGATTTCTTCAAAGTAATCTATTTCATGCCGTTCATCTCGAGCTTCGTGGCGATCGCTCTGCTGTGGAGAGTGCTGTTTCACCCGAACAACGGCCCGATTAACGGGTTCCTGCGGGCGATTGGCGTCGACAATCCTCCGCTTTGGCTGGCGGACCCGAATTATGCGCTGCTTGCCGTGATGATCATCATGGTCTGGACGACGCTCGGCTTTAACATGGTCATTTATTTGGCGGGCTTGCAAAACATTTCGAAGGACATCTACGAGGCAGCCGAGGTGGATGGCGCTTCTCCGGTCAGGCAGTTCTTCAGCATTACCTTGCCGATGCTGTCGCCGACGACCTTCTTCCTGCTAATTACGGGGATTGTCGGGTCGTTTAAAGTGTTCGAGCTCGTTATGATTTTGACGAACGGCGGGCCGGCCGGCTCGACCTCTGTCATCGTTTTCTATCTGTATGAGGCTGCGTTCGTCAACCTGGAATCCGGCTATGCGTCGGCGATGGGCATCGTTCTGCTCATTCTGATTTTGCTACTGACCTTAATCCAATGGATCGGCCAAAAAAAGTGGGTCAATTACTAGGAGGTTTTGCGCATGAAATCCGTTCGATTGGGCCGGGTCGTCGTCACGGCGCTTATGGGCTGCGCGGGCATCTTTTTTATACTGCCGTTTCTGTGGATGCTGTCGGCGTCCTTCAAGCCCGAGCTTGAGGTGATGACTTATCCGATTCAGTGGATTCCCACAACGTGGAATATGGTCGAAAACTACAGCCAGGTATGGCTGGGAGCCGTTCCGTTCACGCTATATTATCTCAACAGCATCAAAGTGACGCTGCTGGCGACGGCGCTGTCCTTGGCCGTTTCCGCAATGGCGGCTTACGGCTTTTCCAAGGTGACGTTCAAGGGACGCGAAACGCTCTTCCTGCTGGTCCTTGCTACCTATATGATTCCGCCTCAGGCGATCTTAGTGCCGCAATTTTTAATGTTCCGCTGGCTCGGCCTGTTCGACAGCCATCTCGGCCTCGTTCTGCTGGCCGCCTCGGGAGTGCTCGGAACGTTCCTGCTGCGTCAATTTTTCATGGGCGTCCATAACGATATCATCGAGTCGGCAAGAATGGACGGAGCGAGCCACTGGGCGATCTTCGTCCGAATCGGGCTGCCGCTCGTCAAGCCGGCGCTGGCCACTTATATGATTCTTCGGTTCATCTGGACCTGGAACGATTACCAGAATCCGCTTATCTTCCTGCGTTCCGACTCGCTGTTTACTTTGCAGCTCGGCATCCGCAAGTTTGCCGATCTGAACGGCGAATTTTACTCGCTGATGATGGCGGGCGCCGTATCTGCGATCGTGCCGCTTTTGATCGTCTTCATCGTAGGCCAGAAGCAAGTTATCGAAGGCGTGGCCGCGGGAAGTGTCAAAGGATAAATACTTGAACATAGCTAGGGGGATTTCACATGGTTACAAGCAAATGGAATCGCGTTCTCATCATTTCCGCTTTAACGGCACTCGTCGGCGCGGGATGCTCGTCGCAAGCTCCGGAAGGTGCGAATGCCGGCAGCGCGGCGGACGGCACGGTCACGATCAAGCTGCACAACTGGTATCCGAAGAAAGCGGACAACTGGGATGTCGTGATTGCCGAATTCGAGAAGAAGCATCCGAATATCAAAGTGGACTTTGTGTCTGCCGAGGATAACAACTCCAACGAATATTACAAAAAGCTGGATCTCGCCGCCGCTTCCGGAGAAGATCTGGACGTTGTGATGTTCAGCAATATGACGTTTCTCAATCAGCGCGTCAAGCTGGGGATGATGGAGCCGCTGGACAGCTATCTTCAGAAAGAAGGGGTCGATCTTGCCGAAGAATATACCGTAAACACCCGAATCGGGGACAAAACCTACGGCCTTCCCGGCAAAGCGAACCAGCCTATGGTCTTCATTAACGAAAGCCACCTCAAAGAGGCCGGTCTCGAGCTTCCGAAGAGCTGGACCTGGGACGAGTACATGCAGTATGCGAAGGCGATGTCGAAGGAGGAAGGCGGCAAGAAGCGGTACGGCACGTATTTTCACAGCTGGGCCCAGAACGCTTACTTTATCTCTAATATAGGGCAGCCCGTCGGAGCGAACTTGACGACGGACGACGGCACGAAGGCCAATGTGGATACTCCGTTTGTCCGAAAATCGCTGGAGCTGCGGCTGCAAGGAGAGAAGGAAGGTTCCGCCACGCCGTATTCGGAAGTGGTCAGCCAAAAATTGAACTATCGCCCGCAATATTTCAATCAGGATACGAGCATGATTATGATGGGATCGTTCCTGATTCCGGAAACAGGCGGTACGGAGCAGGTGCCGGCAACGTTCAAAACCGTTTTCGCGCCGATACCTACGATGAACAAGGATGACAAGTTAATCGGCAACGTCAGCAGCGACATTTTGGGGATTTACAGCAAATCGAAGCATAAGGAAGAGGCCTATACCTTTATTCGCTGGTTTACGACGGAAGGCATCGTCCTGCAGGGCAAAACGATTCCTTCGTGGAAAGGGGCGAATCTGAACGAAGTGGTGGACAACATCATCGCCGGCTCGAAAACGCCGGAGATGATCGACAAGGAGTCGCTGCTCTATGTGCTGGAAAATACGGAGCTGGCGACGCCGGCGGTTGCCGTGCCTTACCATGCGGAGCTGGAAAAGGCGTTCCAGGAGGAATTCGACAAAATGATGCTGTCAGGCCAGGACATCGATACGACGATTAACAATGCCCAAACGCGCATCCAAAAAATTATCGATTCCAAGCAATAACAGGAGGGATTCACGATTATGCTTTATCCGATAGTGACCCGTTCCCGGGGTGTCATCGATCTCAATGGGATTTGGCGGTTTAAGCTCGATCCCGGCCAAGGATTTGCGGAGCGTTGGCAGGAGCGGCCGCTGAGCGGAACGATTCCGATGGCTGTTCCTTCCTCATACAACGACATAGGGGCCAGCGCCGACATTCGCGATCATGTCGGGTGGGTATGGTACGAGCGGGAATTCGCCGTGCCGGACGTTCTGTCTTCGCAGCGCATCGTCCTCCGCTTCGGCTCGGCCACGCATGAAGCGAAGGTATTCGTCAACGGCAAGCTGGCAGCCGAGCATGTCGGCGGGTTTACGCCGTTTGAGGCGGAGATCAACGGCTTGCTGCAAGCCGGGAAAAACCGCCTGACCGTCGCGGTGAATAACGTGCTGGACGAATCGACGCTGCCCGTCGGCAAATATGTGAAGCGCGATATTGAAGGGCTTGGCCAAGTCGTCCGCAATTACCCGAATTTCGATTTTTTCAATTATGCGGGACTTCACCGGCCGGTCAAAATCTACACGACGCCTCGGGTTTACATTCGGGATGTCGAGATCGTCTCGAGCGTGCTGGCGGACGGCTCCGCCGCGGTGCATTACAGCGTGGACCTGTGCGGCGACGCTAAGGTCCGGGTCAGCATTGCAGATGAAGCGGGAATCGTTGTCGCGCAAGGAGAAGGCTCGGAAGGCACGCTGCAGCTTGCGGAAGCGAAGCTTTGGGAGCCGCTGAACGCTTATTTGTACGTATTGAAAATGGAGCTGCTGCAAAGCGGTGAAGTGATCGACGAGTACGAGCAGCCTTTCGGAATCCGCACTGTCGAGGTGAAGGAAGGCAAATTTCTGATCAACGGCAAGCCTTTCTATTTCAAGGGATTCGGCAAGCACGAGGATGCACCGATTTGCGGCCGGGGATTGAACGAGGCGGCCAACGTCATGGATCTTCGCTTGATGAAGCGGCTCGGAGCCAACTCGTTCCGAACGTCCCACTATCCGTATTCGGAGGAGTTGATGCGGCTTGCCGACCGGGAAGGCTTCGTGGTCATCGACGAGGTGGCGGCGGTCGGGCTGCATTTGAACTTTATTGCTATTCGTTCGAGCGGCCCGAAACGGAAGACATGGGAAGAAATCAAGACGCACGAAGTTCACCGGCAGGCGATTCGGGAGCTGATCGCAAGAGACAAGAATCATGCATGCGTCGTCATGTGGTCGATCGCCAATGAGCCTGATACGTCGGAAGACGGAGCCAGAGAATACTTCGAGCCGCTGATTCGGCTTGCGAAGGAATGCGATCCGCACAAGCGTCCCGTTACGGTGGTGACTCTGCAGGAGGGAAGCCCCGAGCACTGCCAGGTGTCGGATCTGGTCGATGTTCTCTGCTTAAACCGCTACTACGGCTGGTATTTGGAAGGCGGGGAGTGGGATATCGCCCGAATCAGGCTGCGTCAAGAACTGGAGGGCTGGGGCAAGCGCTGCCCGGACAAGCCGATCATCATGACGGAGTACGGCGCGGATACGGTCGCCGGCTTCCACGACATCGATCCCGTCATGTTCACGGAGGAATTCCAGGTCGCGTATTTGCGGGCGAACCATCAGGTGTTCGACGAATTTGCGAATTTTGTCGGGGAGCATGTCTGGAATTTCGCCGATTTCAACACGAGCCAAGGGATTATCCGCGTTCAGGGCAACAAGAAAGGGGTCTTCACCCGGGAGCGCAAGCCGAAAGCCGCCGCGCATGAGCTTCAGAGGAGATGGAGCGCCATTCCGGACTTTTATTATAAATAATGCAGAAATGATGCAGGTTAGAAATGCAGAAACTCGGGCTCATCGAATGCCCGAGTTTTTTTTGCTGCATGCAAGCCTTCAGCGTTCGTTGACGACGGATGGCAAGGGCTCGTTCGCTGCAAGCGTCCATCTCCTTTAATACAGCAGCGAGATGGTCAGCAGGTCGAACAGCACAAGCGGCAGGATCGTGCTGTAATACGGATTGTATCCGAAGGCGGGATACGGATAAGGGTACGGGTACCCGTAAGGAATGACTCTGTAATGGGCGGGGTTCGGGGCTTGCGCGATCTGCAAATATACGTAGCGGTCATCGACGTGAACGATAACGCCGTCATGATACTGATGGTCTACGGTCTGCACGCGAACATGCCGATACATATGCTTCTGGCATGCTTGCCGGGCGTTTTCCTTGCATCTGTGGATCGCTTCCGACACTTCCGGCTCAAGCTGATACACCGTCTGCGGTTGAACGGAATGCGGGGCTTTCGTCATCCATATCACCTCCTTCGCATGCAAGTGGGCCCGTTATCATCCTATGTGGGGACGGGACGTTCTAGACCTGCCCGGGGTTTTATTCGCGGCGGCAGTCGTGTTACAATAGTTATTACAGAGTAGTACAGTATTGATCATCGGCTTGTAACAGTAGGGGGCAGAGAGAAACCTATGATGCCTGAAGCATCCACCAAGCACGAGCAAATTTTGAAATATATCGAAAGCTTGAAGGTCGGCAGCAAAATATCGGTGCGCAAAATCGCCCAAAAGCTCGGCGTCAGCGAAGGCACCGCCTACCGGGCGATCCGCGAGGCGGACAATATTGGGCTAGTCGCGACGAAGGAGCGGGTGGGCACCGTTCGGGTAGAGAAGAAGCAGCGCGATCAGCTTGACCGGCTGACGTTCGCCGAAGTGGTCAATATGGTGGACGGCGAGGTGCTCGGAGGGAAGGCGGGCCTGAGCAAGACGCTGTACAAGTTCGTCATCGGCGCCATGCAGCAGGATGCGATGCTGCGCTACATCGACCCGGGCAGCCTGCTCATCGTAGGCAACCGTTACGACGCCCACATGGGCGCGCTCGAGCACGGCGCCGCAGTGCTCGTCACCGGCGGCTTCGGCACGAGCGACGAGGTGAAGCGCATGGCCGATCAGCTGGAGCTGCCGATCATCTCCAGCAGCTATGACACGTTCACTGTCGCCTCTATGATCAACCGGGCTATCTACGACCGGCTGATCAAGAAGAAAATACTGCTTATCGAGGATATCGTCCCGTCCTCGATGCGGGTCTATTCGCTGCGGGCGCATCATACGCTGAAAGATTTTCGCCGGCTGCATGAGGAGACGGGGCACAGCCGCTTCCCGGTCGTGGACGAATGGAACCGCGTCATCGGGATGATCACCTCGAAGGACTTGATCGGCGCGCAGCCTGAACAAACGCTGGATAAGCTGATGACGCGCAATACGGTCACGGCGAGTCCGAACACCTCGGTCGCTTCGGCCGCCCATCTGATGGTCTGGGAGGGGATCGAGCTGCTTCCCGTCATCGACAGCAATCGCAAGGTGACCGCCGTGATCAGCCGGGAAGACGTGCTGAAGGCGATGCAGCATATTCAGCGGCAGCCTCACCACGGGGAGACGATCGAGGACCTCATCTGGTCCGGATTCGCGGAGGAGAGGGACGAAGCGGGGCAGCTGCGCTTCCGCGGCGTCATCACGCCGCAAATGACGAACCGGCTGGGCACGGTATCGGAAGGCGTGCTCACCTCGCTGATGGCGCAGGCCGCTTACCGCGTCGTACAGGACATGCGCAAGGGAGATCTCGTGCTGGACAACATGTCCTCCTATTTCGTCAAGCCCGTGCAAATCGACAGCGAGGTCGAGATTCGTCCGCAAATTATCGAGGTCAGCCGCAAATTCGCCAAGATCGACGTCGAGCTGCGCCATGGAGCGGCGCTTGTCGCCAAGGCGATGCTGACGGCGCAGGTCATCGAGCAGGGGTAATGGCAGCCGGCGCTAACCATCTTTAGTACGGCTTCGCATGCCTGCGCCTCTCAAGCGGCGAATAGGCGGGCTTTAACTTTTCTTAAACATTCCGTAAAGAAGAGTTAATCGCCCTGTATTACCATGAAGATCAGCGGGAGGCTGACTGTCCTTTTTCGTCCCGGACACGTTATGATAGACAGATAGACGCCTATGACGAACAAATTCCTGCCGTCATCGGTCGTCACCTTCGGTCTTGAAAAATTTATCATAGCAAAGGATGAGCCTTTCGTGTCCAAAAATATTCTCATTGCCGACGACGACAGCAAAATCGCCAAATTGATCGAAATTTATTTGCTAAATGAAGGATATGCGGTCTACAAAGCGACCAACGGCCTGCAGGCGTTGGAGATGATGGCTGAATATCCGATTCATCTGGTCATACTCGATATTATGATGCCGGGCATGGACGGGCTCGAGGTGTGCATCAAAATCCGCGAGAGGCAGATGACGCCGATTCTTATGATCAGCGCCAAGGACAGCGATATGGACAAAATCAACGGCCTCATGACCGGGGCGGACGATTACCTGGTGAAGCCGTTCAATCCGCTGGAGCTGGTCGCCAGAGTGAAGTCGCTGCTGCGGCGGGCATATTTCCAGGCTGAGCCGAGCCGTCCCGGACAGGAGCATCTCATCGTCATCCAGTCGCTGGAGATCAACAAACAGACGCATTCCGTAACGGTGAGCGGCCGGCCGGTCAAAGTGACGCCGATCGAATTCGGCATCCTGTTCCTGTTGGCCAGCCATCCGGGGAGGGTGTTCAGCTCCGAGGAAATTTTCGAGCTGATCTGGAAAGAGAAATATTACGAGAACAACAACTCCGTCGCCGTGCATATGAGCCGTTTGCGCGACAAGCTCGAGAAGGAGATGGGCGGGGAAAAGTTGATTCATACGGTCTGGGGGGTCGGCTACAAGCTTGAATATTAGATGGCTCGTTACGCTGCTATGGAGCCTGGTGGCGTCGGCGGTGGTGATGATTGTTCTGTATTATGTCGGTAAAGCGGTACATACGACCACTTTCCGCTATTCCCTCCCGCTTGAGCCGATTTTATCGTGGCTTCATTATAACTTCGGACTGAAGAGGCTTTATGCGCTGAGCGGCATTCCGGTCTTCGCTCTGACGCTGTGGCTGTTCATCCGCAGGGAGCTCCGTTACCAGCGGCAGCAATACTTGAACGAAATCATCCGGCATGTGAAGATCATCGCGGAAGGACGCTTCGATCATAAAGTGCCTGTTCGCCCGCTCGCAGACCTCGGAGAGCTGTCCGCCAATATCAACGACCTGGTGACGAAGCTGAAGCAGGCGATGGAAGAGGAACGCCGGGCGGAGCAGACGAAAAACGAGCTGATCACGAATGTGTCGCACGATTTGCGCACGCCGCTAACCTCCATAACCGGTTATTTGGGGCTGATCGATCAGGACCGCTATCGCGACGAGGTGGAGCTGAGACACTATGTCGGCATGGCCTATGAGGAGTCCCAGCGGCTCAGCCGGATGGTTCAGGATTTGTTCGAGTATACCCGCTTAAGGAACAGGGAGATGAAGCTGGCGCGCAGCCGGATCAATCTGGTGGAGATGCTGCGGCAAATGACGGCGCATTTCCAGATTCGGCTGGAGGAAGCCGGAATGGAGCCGCGGCTGTATTTCGGGCAGCCCCATCTGTTCATCCTGGGCGACGGCGAGAAGCTGCGAAGAGTGTTCGAAAACTTGATGTCCAACGCCATCCAGTATGGCAAGGAAGGGAAATTGCTGGATGTTGTCGGGAGGATGGAAGGGCCGGACGTCGTTATCGAGATCGTGAATTACGGCGAACCGATTCCCCGGGACGAGCTTCCCCGCATTTTCGACCGGTTCTACCGGATCGAGAAATCGCGCTCCCTGCACAGCGGCGGCTCGGGCATCGGGCTGGCTATCGTCAAGCAAACCGTCGAGCTGCACGGGGGGGCGATCGACGTCAGCAGCGACGACGAGCGCACCGCCTTTACGGTGAGGCTGCGCGGGCTGCCGGTCGGCAATGAAGCGTCCCCGGGCGACGGCTCGCAGCCGGTCGCGCCCGGGAACGGGCAACCGGGCAAAGCGGACGGCGCTCTGCGGCCTTAAGCGGCAGTACAGTATGGAGAAAGGAGGGACTAACGCTTCGATGAGATGGAGAGCTTTAGGTATCGGCATGCTGGCGCTGGCGGCCGTCTACGGGGCGCTGAACTGGATGAGTCTCAAGCCGGAAGCGACCGCTGCGCTCGAGTATGTCCGCGCGAATGCCGTATCCTGGTCGTCGCCTGTGGCGGTGGAAGGCGTAGCGGCCGTGCTGATCGATGCGGAGACAGGCGAGGAGCTGTATGGCAAAAACGTCGACAAGCGGCTGTATCCCGCCAGCACGACGAAAATTTTGACGGCATTGATCGCGCTGGAAAGAGGCGAGCTTGGCGATCGCATTGCAGTCGGCGACGAGGTGAATCTCCGGACGGCAGACGAAAGCTCGGCCTGGCTGAGGGAGGGGCAACTGCTGACACTGAGGGATTTGCTGTCGGCCATGATGCTGCCGTCCGGCAACGACGCGGCAAGGACGATCGCCCGGTACGTGGCCCGGAAGGAGAAGGGCAGGGACGTATCGGCCGAGGAAGGCATTCGCTATTTCGCCGAATTGATGAACGAGAAGGCGAAGGAGCTTGGCGCCCGCCGCTCCCATTTCGTGAACCCGCACGGGCTGCACGACCCGGAGCAATACACGACGGCGCGCGACATGGCGCGGATCGCCCAGGCGGCGATGAAGCTGGAAGCGTTCCGGGACATCGTGAACGAGAGGGAGCATACGGCGGCGTTCGCCGCATCCAAGGTCACCTACGAGAACCGGAATCAGCTGCTGCAGCCGGGCAGTCCTTATTATCTCGAAGAGGCCGACGGCATCAAGACAGGCTTCACCGACGAGGCCGGCTACTGTCTCGTGTCCTCCGCCAGCCGGGGCGGCACAAGGCTGATCGCCGTCGTGCTGCGTTCGACGCAAGACAGCGTTTGGAGCGACTCCCGGCGTCTCCTGCAGTACGGCTTCGCAGAGAAGGGCGTGCCTTCCGCCGCTTCGGGCGCGATGCCGGCCGGATAAGCGGCTCTATGCGCGCTTGTCCGGCCTGCGGGCGCGCTGTCCCCCGGCGCGGGAGGCATCCTTCTCCGCTCCGCCGGCGGCGATCAGCCGGCTGAACTGGCCGTGATTGCGTATGCCGGCGAACAGGTTGAACAGGCCGAGCAGCAGGCAGACGGTGCCGAAGATGCGGCGGGCCACCGAATCCGTAAAGAAAAACAGCTGGGATACGGCGATGATCGCCAGCATAATCCCCATGGCGATATTCATCCTCGAGGCGTACAACCCCTTATATGCGATGTCCTGTTCCCTGCGGTGCCGGAAGCTGTAGAAGACGGTGAATCCGAGAGCGATCACGATGAGCAGGCTAAGCGTCGTCTGAATGTAAATCATGGATAATCCGTCAACCTTCTTTCTTCTTCTCGCAGCGTGCGCATTCGGCCGCGCTTTGCGCTGCGGCGCATTACATTAAATGTACCGATTTTGTCCGGCAAAAGCAATCCCGCCTTTCCCGCGCCGCCGTTTACGATACGGGAAGCCGCTTCCACTCCCTGGCCGTGACCCATACCTTCAGCTCCGTCTGCACGAGCACCATCGTTCGCACCGTGACGACGTAGTCCTTGTCGAGCACGTCGGCATATGTCTTCTCGGCCAGTATTTGCCGGAACAGCTCCTGATTTTCCGCAAAGTTGGATATTTTTTGGCCGACGACCACCTTGCGCATGTCCCCGTGCACCAAGCGCTGCAACTCCGTCTCCACCACTTTGTCGAACTGCGTGCCTTCCGCCGGCTCCACATGCACGTTCAGCAGGTTGATGGTCGTATACTGGTTTTTCGTTTTTTTCAGATTGGCGTTGTCCTCCATCAGCTGCTTGCGCTCCAGCACGAGCTCCCGGTTTTGCGTAAGCACGACATCCAGATGATGATTGTAGATCCCCATGAAAAATGCGCTGCCAATCACCGCTCCCGAGATAAACAATCCGATCCCCTGCAGCAAACGGCCCGTCCTCTCGAGCGGTGCCTTCATCCCTCGGCGCCTCCTCTGCATATCCACTGAATGAGCGTCGTCCCCATATGGGCCCCCAGGAAAGCGCAGACGATATATAAAATCTGCTTGAACGCCGGAGACAGATGCCCGAGGGCAAAATGGCTCTCGATGGCCCGGATTGGATCGATCGTGCCGCCGATCGCGGCGACCATTGCCCATACTTTGATCTGCTCGGCGACGGTCAGCATCCGGTGGACGGGGGGCTGGTCCAGGGTCAGCACCGAATGAATGCCGGCCAGCATCGTTCCGCCCAGGACGACGCCGAAGGCGACGAAGAAGTCGAGGAGGCATTTGACGACAAAGCCCGCCATGCGTCTAACCACCCTTTCCGTATCTGTACCCTGCGGCGCGGCAGCGTCCTGGCAGCCGGCACGGCCTGCCGCCGGTCAGCGTCCCTGCCCGAACCGCCAATGCCCGGACGCGCGCTCGGGTCCTTGCCGGGAGCTGCGGCACAGGCGGCTTCCGGCAAGCGGCCCTTCTCCGACCGCCACTCGCAAGTACCGCTCGTTCGATTGCAGGCAGCGCCGGCACGTTCCGCGTCCGGGCGGCGCCCTTGTCTGACATCCGGCGGCCCGCGTCCGTACGCTTGCCAAGGGCCTTGCAGCCCAGCGCGCAGAGCTTGGCCTTTCTATTCCTACTCTATGGCACGGGTGTTCGCCTTATGCTAAAATATTTTTATCGAATCGATCAGGGATGAGGGTGGCGCGGATGAACGGCTTTGTTCATCTTCATGTACATAGCGAATACAGTCTTTTGGACGGCGCTGCGCGGATTGACGATCTGGTCCGGCAAGCGGCGAAGCTCGGAATGAAGGCTTTGGCGCTGACCGATCACGGGGTGATGTACGGCGCCGTTCCGTTCTATAAAGCGTGTCTGGCTTATGGCGTGAAGCCGATCATCGGGTGCGAGATGTATTTCACGTCCGGCTCGATCCGCGACAAGGGGTCGCGGGCGGAGCAGCCGATCTATCACCTGATCCTGCTGGCCAAGAACGAGACGGGCTACCGCAATTTAATGAAGCTGTGCTCGATCGGCCATCTGCGGGGCTATCATTATAAACCGCGCATCGACCTGGAGCACCTGGCGGCGCACGCCGAAGGGCTCATCTGCACGAGCTCCTGCCTCGGGGGCGAGGTGTCCCAGCATCTGCTGTACGGCCGCTACGAGGAGGCGAAGGCTGCGGCGCTAAGGTACCGCGGTATTTTCGGCGACGACTTCTATCTGGAAATCCAGGATCACGGATTGACCGAGCAGAAGAAGGTCATGCAGGAGATGATTCGGCTCAGCCGCGATATCGGCGTTCCTCTCGTCGCGACCAACGACGTGCACTATGTCCGCGAGTCCGAGCATGCGGTGCAGGAGATTCTGATCTGCATCGGCACGGGCAAGACGCTGGACGACGAGGACAGGCTGCAGCTAAAGACAAGCCAGCTGTACCTCAAGAGCCCCGAGGAGATGGGCCGGCTGTTCGCTCATGTGCCGGAAGCGCTGGAGAACACCGTCCGGATCGCCGAAGCCTGCCAGCTGCAGCTCGCATTCGGGCGCTCCATCCTGCCGGAGTTCAGGCCGCTTCCGGAAGGGAAGACGGCCTTCGCCTATTTGGCCGAGCTGTGCGAGGAAGGGCTGCGCCGGCGTTACGAAAGTGTGCCGGAATGGAAGAGCGAGGCGTGGCGGGAAAGCCTGGAGGGCAGGCTCCGCTACGAGCTGTCCGTCATCGAGGGAATGGGATACTCGGACTATTTCCTGATCGTCTGGGATTTTATTCGCTACGCTCACGAGCAGGGGATCGCGGTAGGCCCCGGCCGGGGCTCGTCGGCCGGCAGCCTCGTCGCCTACGTGCTGCGGATTACGGACGTCGATCCGATCAAGTACAATCTGCTCTTCGAGCGGTTCCTCAATCCGGAGCGGGTATCGATGCCCGATATCGACATCGACTTCAGCGACCTTCGCCGCGATGAGGTGATCGACTATGTCGTCCGCAAGTACGGGCGCGACCGCGTGGCCCAGATCATCACCTTCGGCACGATGGCCGCCAAGGCGGCGGTGCGGGACGTCGGCCGTGTGCTGGGGATGCCGTACAACGAGGTCGACCGCTGCGCCAAGCTGATTCCGCATCAGCTCGGCATGACGCTCGGCGAGGCGCTGGAGGCGAGTCCGGAGCTGAGGGCGCATGCCGCGGCGCAACCGAAGGCGGCCGAGCTGCTCGAGCTGGCCATGAAGGTGGAGGGGATGCCCCGGCACGCCTCCACGCACGCCGCCGGGGTCGTCATCTCGCGCGAGCCGCTGACGGAATATGTGCCGCTGCAGGAGGGAACGGAGCAGACGCCGCTCACCCAATATTCCATGGAGCATCTCGAAGCGATCGGGCTGCTCAAGATGGATTTTCTCGGCCTGCGGACGCTGTCGATCATCGAGCGTTCCCTGCAGTGGATTCGCCAGCAGACCGGAGAAGAGATCGACTGGCGTCAAGTGCCGATGGACGACCCCGCGACGTATGAGCTGCTCGGGCGGGGAGATACGACGGGCATATTCCAGCTGGAGTCGGCCGGCATGCGGCGCGTGCTGAAGGAGCTGCGGCCATCTAGCTTCGAGGATATCATCTCCGTGCTGGCCTTGTACCGTCCGGGGCCGATGGAGTTTATCCCGCAGTTTATCCGTTGCAAGCACGGCGAGCAGCAGGTCGTTTATCCGCATCCTTCCCTTGAGCCGATCCTGAAGGATACGTACGGGATTATCGTCTATCAGGAGCAGATTATGCAGATCGCCTCGCAGATGGCCGGCTTTACGCTGGGCGAAGCGGACCTGCTGCGGCGCGCGGTATCGAAGAAGAAGCGCGAGGTGCTGGACGAGGAGCGGGCGCATTTCGTGCGGGGCTGTCTGGCCCAGGGCTTCGCCGAGGAGGAGGCGAACCGCGTGTACGATATGATCGTCCGCTTCGCGGACTACGGCTATCCCCGGGCGCACGCGACCGCCTATGGGGTGCTTGCGTTTCAGACAGCCTATCTGAAGGCGCATTATCCGGTCCAGTTCATGGCGTCGATGCTGACAGCCGTCATGGGCAGCCATACCAAGGTGGCGGAATACGTGGACGAATGCCGCCGGATGGGCATTCCCGTACTGCCGCCCGACGTGAACGAGAGCGGATATGTGTTTACTCCCGTGCCGCCCCGGGCCGCGCCTGACGAAGGCAGCGCGGCGGACGCCGCATCCGGCAGCGGGAATAAGGCGGCAGGGCCCGGCGGGGCGATTCGGTTCGGCCTGGCGGCGATCAAGAATGTCGGCACCCAGGCGATCGAATCGCTGATCGCCGAACGAGCCGGCGGGCCATACGCCAGCCTGATCGACCTGTGCCGGCGGGTCGATCTGCGCGTATGCAACAAGCGCGTCCTGGAATCGCTCATCCAGGGAGGCGCCGCCGACACCTTGCCCGGACACCGGGCCCAGCTGCTGGCCATGCTGGACGACGCTGTCGAGGCCGCCGTCAAATGGCGCAAAAACCGCGAGGATCTGCAGCTTGTGCTGGACGGATTTCAGGAGGAGGTGAGCTGGGACGTGCACTATCCGGAGATTGTCCCGTTCACGATCACCCAGCAGCTGGAGCTGGAGCGGGAGCTGCTTGGGCTTTACATTTCGGGCAGTCCGCTGGACGATTACGAGGACGTGCTGAGCAAGCTGGACATCGATCCGCTGCACCGCCTCGGCGAATATCCCGATCACAGCGAGGTGATGGCCGCCGGGCTCGTCGTGTCCAGCAAGACGATCGTCACGAAGAAAGGCAAGCCGATGGCGTTCATGGAGCTGGAGGATCGCGTCGGCAAAGCCGAGGTCGTGCTGTTCCCGGGCGTCTGGGAGAAGCATGCGGGCGTCGTGCAGAAGGGCAGGCCCGTGCTCGTCATCGCCAAGCTGCAGCTGGGCGACGACGATTACAAGCTGCTGGCGGATCAGGTCATCGCGCTGGAGGATCCGCAGCTGGAGCTGAAGGCGGCGAGGCTGCAAGCGCGCGCTGCGGCAGCCCGGCGTCGCAGTCCGGCGCAGGCAGCGGGGGCGGCCGGCGCCGCGGCCGCAGGCGCGCGCAACCCGGGGCCGGCTCGCCAGCGGGCTTATCCCGCGGCGGCCCCGCAGGCGCAAGGCTCACCTGCCGCGCCGGCGGCCGCCCGCCCCGGGGCAGCCTCCCCGGCTCCGGCCGCGGCGAACCGCTCAGGCCCGGCTCCGGCCGCGGCGGCCAGGCGGACGGCGGCGGGCCAGCGCGTTTATATCAAAATCTCGGCACAGCACGAGCAGCCGGAAATTTTGACGGAGCTGAAGCGGCTCATTCAGCAGCGTCCCGGTCCGCTGCCGGTCATCCTGTACTACGAGCGGCAGCAATCCTCGATCAGGCTGAGCGACGCTTACAACGTCAAGCCGTCTCCCGAGCTGTTCCGGCAGATGGAGGCGCTGCTCGGCAAAGAATCGGTAAAGGTGAAATAATCGCCCCCTCCCCCGCATACATTTAATAATCCATGCGACCCGTCCTGGCCGATGTGCGTTGCCCAGGCTGGCAGAACGGTCGATAGTATAGCGGAGGAGGGGTTCTTCATGGCCCATCAGCAGATCGTGGAATACTTGGCCGGGCGCGGCGTCACCACCGGCCGCATCGCCGAAATCGTGTACCGGCTGCAGGCGCCTTATAACCCGTCGCTGACGATGGAGGCGTGCGAGGAGAGCGTGCTGGCCGTGCTGCAAAAGAGGGAGGTGCAGTACGTGCTGTATACCGGCATCGCGCTCGACGAACTCGCCGAGCAGAAGCGGCTCCCCCAGCCGCTGCAGGACATTATGGAGACGGACGCGCCGCTCTACGGCGTCGACGAGACGCTGGCGCTCGGCATCGTTCATGTGTACGGCATGATCGGACTGACCAGCTTCGGCTATCTGGACAAAGAGAAATCCGGCATCATCCGCGAGCTGAACGATCACAGGTCCGGCATCCACGTCTTTCTGGACGATCTGGTGGCTGGTCTCGCCGCCGCCGCTTCCGCGCGCATCGCCCACCGCTATCAGGACGAGCTGGACGGAAGCGGCGCGCCGCTCGATACGGGCGAAGCTTGAAGCTGCTTCAGCACCGCCTCCCGGCCTTACCTCCTCGGGACCGCCCGACGTCCCTCGCTGTCCCGTCTTTCCTTATGTTGCGGGCAAAAGTGGAGTTATGATATCATAATTTCATTATGTTCGGGAGGTTTTTTTGTCATGTGGACGGTCATTTATATCGCTCCGACGGCGAAAATAGCCGACAGAATCAAACAAAGGCTGACGGAAGAAGGATTTCTTGTGCAAGCGCGCCCGATCAACATGACGAAGAATCAGTTCGAAATTCTGGTCCCTGAAGGCGAAGTGGAAGAGGTACAAGAGGTGCTGAACAGCATATTGCATAGAACCTAGCCTCGGATTCACAAATCCGTCACAAGCGTCAAACATACGCAAGCGAGGTGTAGCCCGTGTCATTCATAGATCTGTTCCAGAAAAAACGCAAATACGCCACAGTCCCTTCGACGGACAGGCCTCCCGCCAATCGTCCGATGGATGCCGAGGCGGACGTTGCCGAGGATCGTCCGAAGCGGGAAATTCCCGAAGGTCTGATGAACAAATGCCCGAAGTGCAGCAACATTCAGTACAGCAAGGAATTGGAGAAAAATCTGAAGGTCTGCTCGGCCTGCGGCTATCACTTCAAATTGAATGCGGTGGAACGGATTCAGTCGCTGGTCGATAACGGCCAATTCCTCGAGTACGACAGCGAGATGATGTCGGAAGACCCGCTCGGCTTTCCCGATTACATGAAGAAGTACAACAAGGCGGTCGAGGCGACTGGCATGAAGGACGCTGTCATCACCGGCGAAGGCACGATCGGCGGCTACCGCAGCGTGCTGGCGGTCATGAGCGCGGATTTTATGACCGGGACCCTCGGTTCGGTGGTGGGGGAGAAGGTGACCCGGGCGATTGAGCGGGCGACCGAGAAGCAGCTGCCGCTCATCGTTTTCTCCACATCGGGCGGAGCCCGCATGCAGGAGAGCATCCTCAGCCTGATGCAGATGGCCAAGACGAGCGCCGCCCTAAGCAAGCTGAACGAACAGGGCGGGCTTTATATTTCTGTCATCACCGATCCGACGTACGGCGGCGTCACCGCCAGCTATGCGATGCTCGGCGACTTCGTCATTGCCGAGCCTTCGGCGGCGTTCGGCTTTGCCGGGCCCCGCGTCATCGAGCAGACGATCCGCCAGAAGCTCCCGGCCAACTTCCAGACGGCGGAGCTCAATCTCAAGTACGGCCAGGTGGATTTGGTAGTGCACCGCAAGGATTTGCGGAACGTGCTTGCCCAACTGCTCGGCTTGCATACAGTGAAGGAGGAGACGGCCAGTGGCAAATGAATTGCCTTTCGAGCAGCCCCTCGTCGAACTGCGCGGCAAAATTGAAGAGCTGAAGAAGTTCAGCGTGGACAAACAGATCGATTTTACCGACGAAATCGAGCGCCTCGAGCAGCGGTACCAGCAACTGGAAGCCGAGCTTTACAAAAATATGAGCGTGCAGCAAAAAATACAGCTGGCGCGGCATCCCCAGCGTCCGACTACGCTGGATTACGCGCAGCATCTGCTTACCGATTTTATCGAGCTGCACGGCGACCGGCTGTTCGGGGACGATATGGCGATCGTCGGCGGCATTGGCCGCCTGAACGGCGTTCCCGTGACGATCGTCGGGCATCAGAAGGGGAAGGACACGAAGGACAACATTAACCGTCACTTCGGTATGCCGCACCCGGAAGGCTTTCGCAAAGGACTGCGCTTTATGAGGCAGGCGAGCAAGTTCAAGCGCCCGATCATTACATTCATCGACACGCCCGGCGCGTATCCCGGGATTGCGGCCGAGGAGCGCGGGCAGGGCGAGGCGATCGCCCGCAATTTGCTGGAGATGGCCGGCTTCGGCGTGCCGATCCTGTGCGTAGTGGTCGGCGAAGGCGGCAGCGGCGGCGCCTTGGCGCTCGGCGTGGGCAACCGCGTGTTTATGCTCGAGAATGCGATCTACTCCGTGATCAGTCCGGAGGGCGCGGCCTCGATTCTATATAAAGACGCTTCAAAAGCGATGGAAGCGGCCGAAGCGATGAAAATTACGGCGGACGAGGTATTGCGACTCGGCGTCATTGACGAAATCATTCCGGAACCGAGAGGCGGAGCCCATCGGAACGTTGCCGAACAGGCGGAGGCCATCAAGCGGACGCTGTGGAAGCATCTGCAGGAATTGATGAAGATGACAGAGGACGAGCTCATCGAGGACCGCTATAATAAATTCAGAAGTATCGGCCGGTTCACAACGATCCAGGAGGGTAACCATGCGTAAAACGAAAATTGTATGCACCATCGGTCCGGTAAGCGAGTCTCTTGAGATGTTCAAGAAACTCATCGAAGCGGGCATGAACGTATGCCGGCTCAACTTCTCCCACGGCGATTTCGAGGAGCACGGCAACCGGATCAAGAACGTGCGCCAGGCCTGTCAAGAGCTCGGCAAGACCGTTGCTATCCTGCTCGATACCAAGGGCCCGGAAATCCGCACAGGCAAAATGCTGGACGATCAGAAGATCGAATTGGTACAGGACAAGCTGATTACGCTGACGAACGAAGAAATTCTTGGCACTTCCGAGCGTATTTCCATTACATACAAGGATTTGTACAAGGATGTCAAGGTTGGAGCTACCATTTTGCTTGACGACGGTTTGATCGGCCTGCAGGTCGAGGATATCCGGGGAACCGATATCGTCTGCCGCATCAAGAACGGCGGCCTGCTGGGCAGCAAGAAGGGAGTCAATGTCCCGGGCGTGAAAATCAATCTGCCGGGTATTACCGAGAAGGACGCTAACGATATTATATTCGGCATTGAGCAGGGAGTTGATTTCATCGCTGCTTCTTTCGTGCGTAAAGCGAGCGATGTCCTGGAAATCCGCGAAATTTTGGAGCGCCATAACGCGTCCCACATTCAGATCATCGCGAAGATCGAGAACCAGGAGGGCGTGGACAACCTGGACGAAATCCTCGAGGTATCCGACGGCCTGATGGTGGCTCGCGGCGATCTTGGCGTGGAAATTCCGGCGGAGGACGTACCGCTCGTGCAGAAAGAGATGATCCGCAAGTGCAACCTGGCCGGCAAGCCGGTCATCACAGCGACGCAAATGCTCGATTCGATGCAGCGCAACCCGCGTCCGACAAGGGCCGAAGCGAGCGACGTGGCGAACGCCATCTTCGACGGCACCGACGCGATCATGCTGTCCGGCGAGACGGCTGCCGGCAAATATCCGATCGAGTCTGTCATGACGATGGCGCGGATCGCCGAGCGCGCGGAAGCGGCGCTGGAGCACCGCGAAATTTTCATCCGCCAAAGCAACGCGCAGCAGATGACGGTGACTGAGGCGATCAGCCAGGCCGTAGCGAACTCGGCGCTGGATCTGAACGCGCGGGCGATCCTGACCGCCACGGAGAGCGGATATACGGCGCGCATGGTGTCCAAGTACCGGCCGAAAGCTCCGATTATCGCCGTCACGCCGAGCGAGCAGGTGCTGCGCCGCCTGTCTCTTGTCTGGGGCGTCGTTCCGGTCAAAGGCGAGATGTGCTCTTCGACCGACCAGCTCTTCGAGCTTGCCGTTGACGCGAGCGTGAAGGCGGGGCATGTAGCGCTTGGTGATACGGTCGTCATTACCGCCGGCGTACCGGTAGGCCGCTCGGGAACGACGAATCTGATCAAGGTGCATCAGGTCGGCGAAATGATCGCCAAAGGCCAGGGTATCGGCACGCAGATCGTCTCCGGCAAGGTCGTGACGGCACGTACGGCGGAAGAAGCGAACGCCAAGGTGACCGAAGGCTGCATTCTCGTTACCGTGACGACGGACAAGGAGTACATGCCGGCGTTCGAGAAGGCGGCAGGCGTCATTACGGAAACCGGCGGCATCACCTCCCACGCGGCCGTCGTCGGCATCAGCCTGGGCAAGCCGGTTGTCGTGGGCGTGGACAAGGCGCTGGAGGTCATTCAGGAAGGCACCGAGGTATCGATCTATCCGGAAGTGGGAGTTATTTATACCGGCCGCTCCCGCGTCCTTTAATCCGTGCGGAACGTTCGCCGGAGTCATTCTCCGGCGGGCGTTCACCGGGCAGCAGGCGACAAGCGGCGACAGAGGAATCGCCCGTCAACGGCGCCTATACAGTCCATTGCAGCGAAATCGTGTCCCTATGCGGTTTCGCTGTTTTTCTACTTGAACGTTATCTTTAGGAAGGAGGCTGCTGCTCAAGATGCCGTCGCCATGGTTCACGCATGAGCTTAAAGTGAGATACCAGGAAACAGACCAGATGGGGGTCGTGTATCACGCCAATTATTTGAACTGGTTCGAGATCGGCCGCACCGAGCTGATCCGCGAGCTGGGCATGCCGTACCGCTCGATCGAAGCGAAAGGACTATTGCTGCCGGTCATTGAAGCGGATATTCGCTTTGTCAAGCCGGCGCGATATGACGATACGGTTACGATTCGGACGCGTGTGGAACAATACACGAATATTCGCCTGAGCTTCTCCTGCGAAATTTGCCGGGACGGGGAGACGCTCGCGAGCGGCGGAACCCGCCACGTCTGGGTCAACCGCGATTGGAAGCCCGCCCGCATCGATAAGGAAGCGCCCGAACTGTACGAACTACTCAAGAAATGGAGTGGGTAAGCGCTCATGTTCCGTTGGCTCGTCATTGTGCTGATTGTCGTTCCTGCCCTGGAAATTTGGGGATTGCTTGCGGTCGGCAAGCTGATCGGCGGCTGGCAGACATTCGCATTGCTCGTGCTCACCGGCCTGCTCGGCGCGGCGCTGGCGCGCAGGGAAGGGCGCAAGGTGCTGGAGTTCGCCCGGTATCAGATGTCGGTCGGACAGCCCCCGGGCGATGCAATACTCGACGCCATTTGCGTCTTCGGCGGCGGGCTGATGCTGCTTGCGCCGGGCTTTCTCACGGATGTGTTCGGACTGGTGCTGCTTTTGCCGCCGACAAGACCGGTTTTTAAAGCGTTGATTCTCGCTTGGATTCGGAAGCAGCTCGACTCCGGGCAGTTCCATTTTATTTGGCGCGGACGCCAATGACGAGCGATTTCTTCCGTCATCGGTCGTCGCCTGCGGTGCCTGAAATTTTGTTATTGCAAGGCATTTACACAAAATTAACAAAAGGGCGGTATTCCGTTAACATTGCTCGCTTACGATGAAGGAACTACATACAGTAAAGCGCAAGCTGATGGGGGATGCATGACGCCATGAAGGAAACGACGATCCGCGAATCGGCCAACCATTATTTGAACCGCGACTTGAGCTGGGTGGAGTTCAATTGGCGCGTGCTGGAGGAAGCGCAGGATGTCGAAACGCCGCTGCTTGAGCGCGTCAAGTTTTTATCGATCGTATCATCCAATCTGGACGAATTCATGAGCGTTCGGGTCGCCGGCGTCAAGGATCAGATCAAGGCAGGCTACACGAAAAAGGACTTTTCCGGCTTGACGCCGGTCAGCCTGTTCAAGCGGATTATGAAACGGTCGGTCAAGCTGGTGGGGGAGCAGTACCGGGTTTATCGCGATATTCTCAGGCTGCTGGCCAGGGAAGGCATTCTGTTCACGGACTATGACGATTTGAACGCGTCCCAGAAGAAGCAGCTGGATCAATATTACCACGATATCGTCTTTCCGGTCTTGACGCCGATGGCCGTCGATCAGTCGCGCCCGTTTCCACTCGTTCACAGCCAATCGCTGTACTTGGCCGTCGTGCTGCTGAAGGAGGGCGACGATCCGGAGGAAGAACCGTATTTCGCCATTGTGCAGGTTCCTTCGATTTTGCCGCGTTATATTGCCGTCCCCACAAGAGTCGGCAGCAAAAAGCACGAGTTTCTGTTGCTGGAGCAGTTGATCGAACGGCATATTCATACCTTGTTCAGCGGCTATCTGCCGCTGTCGGTCAGCGCGTTTCGCCTGACGCGCAATGCGGACCTGACGATCAATGAGGAAGGCGCGGAAGACTTGCTCGAGGAGATCGAGACCCAGCTCCGCAAGCGGCGGTGGGGGGCGCCCGTTCGGCTGGAGGTGCGGAAGGGGATTCATCCGTATGCGCTGGAACGGCTGAAGGACGAATTTGAAATCGCCGACAATATTTTTGAGATCGACGGCCCGCTCGATTTGACCTATTTCATGAAGCTGGCCGGCAGCCTGGACGGCTTCGATCATCTTCGTTACGAGCCGGTCGAGTCGGTGTATCCGGCCGAGCTGGCGGATGCGGACGATGTGTTCGAGGTGCTGAAGCAGCGTGATGTGCTGGTATGTCACCCTTACGAATCGTTCGATGCGGTGACCGATTTCATCTGCGACGCTGCCGACGATCCGCAGGTGCTGGCCATCAAAATGACGCTGTACCGGGTCAGCGGCAATTCTCCGTTAATCCAGGCTTTGGGCAGAGCCGCCGAGTCGGGCAAGCAGGTGACGGTCGTGGTCGAGCTGCGGGCGCGTTTCGACGAGGAGCGGAATATCGCCTGGGCCCGCAAGCTGGAGCAGGCTGGCTGCCATGTCGTGTACGGGCTCGTCGGACTGAAGACGCACGCCAAGATTACGCTGGTCGTCCGGCGGGACAAGGACGGCCTGCGCCGCTACGTGCACGTAGGCACAGGCAATTACAACGATAACACGGCAAAGCTGTATACCGACATCGGCCTGTTCACCTCGCACAAGGAGATCGGCGAGGACGCCTCGGCCCTCTTCAACGAGGTGACCGGCTATTCCGCGCCGCATCATTGGCAGGCGTTCGGGGTGGCCCCGGCCGACATGATGGAGCAGCTGTTCGGCAAAATACGCCGTGAAGCGGACAACGCGGCGCAGGGCAAGCCTGCCCGCATCGTAGCCAAGTTGAATTCGCTGTCCAACCAGCAAATGATCGACGAGCTGTACAAGGCTTCGCAGGCGGGGGTCAAGATCGACCTGATCGTCCGCGGCGTTTGCTGCCTGAAGCCGGGGGTGGCGGGGCTCAGCGAGAATGTGACGGTGACCAGCATCGTCGACCGCTTCCTGGAGCACTCCCGCATTTTTTACTTTGAGAATGCGGGCGACGCCGAGGTGTACATCGCCAGCGCGGATTGGATGACGCGCAATTTGACGCGCCGCGTGGAGCTGATGTGCCCCGTGTTCGACCCGGAGCTGCGCAGGTCGCTGATCAATATTTTGCAGCTGAACCTCAGCGACAATGTGAAAGCCCGCCGGCTGCTGCCGAACGGGCTCTATGAACGGGTGCGGCCGGGCGAAGGCGAGAAGCCTTTGCGCAGCCAGTTCGAGGCGATGGACGTCAGGTCGTGGAAAACGACGGCTCGTGAAGGCTAAGCTGCCGGCCCCACCATTTTTTGAACTCCTTGCGCAGCGCTTCGACCTCTCTGTATTCGGCAGAGGGGTCGCTGTTTTTGCGGAAGCGCAGGTGAAGCGTATGGTCGTCGGCCGAAGCGCCGGCAAGCTCCAGCGGCTGCGTCTCGCTGATATCGAGGGCGACGCCGAGCTGCAGCAACGTGCCGAGTCGGGCGACCATATCGATATCTCCGCCCTGCAAAATATCTTTGTGCTGCGCGGCCAACTGCTGGGCGCGCGCCCTGCTCTTGTACGAGGCGATCAGCGCCGATAGCACAATCTCCCGGTGCGACAAGCCGTCGATCCGCGCATGAGCGATCAAGTAGAACGAATGCCTCGCGAACTGATAGTAGCTGACGGACGCGCCGATCCGGTACAGCTTGGCGGCGACATGCAGGCACAGCCGGGCCCTGTCGTCATATTGATGCGCCCCGCAGGCGCGCAGCGCGTCGAACAGGGCGACGCTCATGCGGCTGACCTGGGCGGAATGGGCGGCCGGCGCCGCGGAATGAAGCGCCAGCAGGTTGTCGGCGCTGCGGGCGGCAATATCGCCGTCCGGCTGCCCTCCCGGCGCGAACGATTCGATGTACAGCCCGTCGCGCAAACCGGCGCCGCTAACGACATAGTGCGAAGCCCGGGCAGTCTGGTACAGCGCATGCAGGATGAGCATGCCCGGGACGATAATATCGTGGCGGTCCTTGGACAGGCCGTCGACCTTCTTGCGCTTGTCCGCGGGCATCGAGGCCAGCCACGTCACCAGCTCGTCCATCGCTTCGCCCGAGATGGTGTAATTGTGTGTCAGCGGCAGCGAGTAATGGACTTTGCGCTGATGGATTTTGCAGAGCGTGCGCAAGCTGCCTCCCAGCACGACGAGCGGCAGGCCCGGGGAGTCCCCGATCCACGGCTCGGAGGCGAACGCCTGCTCGGCCATCTGGCGGATGGCGCGCTGCGCTTCTTCCGTGAAGTCGCCGTCAGACGCATACGCTTTGGCCGTATTCACCGCGCCGAACGGGAATGAAACGCTGCGCAGCAGCTTGCGGTCGCGAAAAACGGAGACTTCCGTGCTGCCGCCGCCGATGTCGACGAGCAGGCCGTCCCGAATGTCTATCGTATGGATCATGCCGAGGAAGCCGATGCGCGCCTCGTCTTCGCCCGATAGCAGCTCGACGTCGAAGCCGGTCTCGCGCCGCACCGTTTCGATGATGTCGGAGGCGTTGGCGGCGTTGCGGACCGCGGCCGTCGCCGCGGCGCGGATGGCGGCCACCCAATGCGCCTCGCAAATGCGCCGGAACCGGGACATGATGCGAATCAGCGTTTCTATCCCTTCGGAAGTCAAGGCGCCGTCCGGCCCGATCCGTCCGCTCAGCCGGGCGGATTCCTTGAATTCGCTGATGATGCGGCGGCCGCCGTTCGAGCGCTGTTCGTAGATGACGAGCCGGATGGAATTGGAACCAATGTCAATGATGCCGATTCTTCGGCTGTTGTTCATGGCCATCCTCCTTGCGGCGTAGAAATATGATCTTATTGTAGCAAACGGCGGCCCGGAGAACAAAACATGAAATAATCGCTCGCGAAGGCGTACGATCCATGTCTGCTGAACGAGCCGCCCGACAAAATGCTGACCGCAAGACGGGAATGCGCTGCGAGCGGTTCCCGGCGAGAGTTCTGTGAACCAGCAAGTATAATTTGCGCCAATCTAGAAAATCCTTCTATAGGAGGTAAACAAGAAACAATCTTTATCAGTTGTATAATGAACTTTTATGCCTTAATTTGTTCACATTGTTTTCTAAATCCTTTATAGTAGAACTATGTGCAAAAAACGAACGACAAAGGAGAGATTCTTTTGACGGCTACCAAAGGTCTGGAAGGCATTGTAGCGACGACCTCCTCCATCAGCTCGATTATTGACGGAGTGCTTACTTATCGCGGCATCAACATTGACGAACTGGCGGAGAATGCGACTTTCGAAGAGGTAGCGTACCTGCTGTGGTATGGCAAACTGCCGAATCGCTCCGAACTGAACGGGCTTATTCAGCAATTAAGCGAATATGCTCAACTGCCGAATGAAGTTCTTGAACAAATCAAGCTGTTTCCGAAGGATGTCAACTCGATGGCAGCGCTGCGCACGGCTGTCTCCAGCTTGGCTCTGTACGATCCGGAAGCGGGAGACATGTCTCCGGAAGCGAACCTGCGCAAGGCGATCAAGCTGCAGGCTCGGCTGACGACGATCGTCGCCGCTTTCGCGCGGATTCGCGAAGGGAAGGAGCCGATCGCTCCGAAGGCGAACGTGTCCATCGCCGAGAACTTCCTTTATATGCTGACAGGCCAAAATCCGGACAAGGTCGCTATCGAAGCTTTGGACAAGGCTCTCGTGCTGCATGCGGACCATGAGTTGAACGCTTCCACGTTCGCTGCCCGCGTTACCGTGGCGACCTTATCCGACATTTATTCCGGCGTTACCTCCGCTATCGGCGCGCTCAAAGGGCCTCTGCACGGCGGAGCGAACGAAGCGGTCATGGCGATGCTGGAGGAAATCGGCACGCTGGACAATGTCGAAAGCTACATCAACAACAAGCTGGCGAACAAAGAGAAAATCATGGGCTTCGGTCACCGGGTCTACAAGAACGGCGATCCGCGGGCCAAGCATCTGCAGAAGATGTCCCGCGAGTTGAGCAATTTGACTGGCAACATGAACTGGTATAATATGTCCGTGAAGATCGAAGAGCTCGTAACCGGGCAAAAAGGCCTGAAGCCGAATGTCGATTTCTACTCCGCATCGGTGTATACGTCTCTGAAAATTCCGCGCGACCTGTTCACACCGATCTTCGCGATCAGCCGCGTATCTGGGTGGACGGCGCATATTCTCGAGCAGTACGAGAACAACCGTCTGATTCGCCCTCGCGCGGAATACACCGGACCGGCCAATCAGCCGTACGTGCCGATCGAGCAGCGCTAATCGGCAGCTTGGCGGGCTTTATGGCGAAGTCCCGCCTTGTTCCGCGTGCTTTTAGCCAAGCCCCGGCAGCGGCGGATCGGACGCTTCGGTTTCCGCCCCCCTGCCGATTGCAGCGATCCTGGAAATTTGACGGTAACCGCCGATAAATTTTCAACATCTTCGAACTATTAAGAGGAGGCCTTCATACTTATGGTGCAATTTGAACAATACTCGCAGCCGACCCACGGCGAAAGAATCACGATTACGAACGGCAAGCTGAACGTCCCGAACAACCCGATCGTCCCGTTCATCGAAGGCGACGGCACCGGCCCGGACATTTGGCGCGCATCCCAGCGCGTGCTGGACGCCGCAGTCGAGAAAGCGTACAAAGGCGAGAAAAAAATCGCATGGTACGAAGTGTTCGCCGGCGAGAAAGCATTCAACAAATTCAACAACTGGCTGCCGAACGATACGCTGACGGCGATCCGCGAATATATCGTGGCGATCAAGGGGCCGCTGACGACCCCGGTAGGCGGAGGCATCCGTTCCCTGAACGTGGCGCTGCGCCAGGAACTTGACCTGTACGTCTGCTCCCGCCCGGTTCGTTACTTCAACGGCGTGCCTTCTCCGGTGAAGCGTCCGGAGCTGGTGGATATGGTCATCTTCCGTGAGAATACCGAGGACATTTATGCAGGCATCGAATGGCAAGCAGGCTCCCCGGAAGTCAAGAAGGTTATCGATTTCCTGCAAAATGAGATGGGCGTGAAGAAGATCCGCTTCCCGGAAACGTCCGGTATCGGCATCAAGCCGGTTTCCTCGGAAGGCTCCGAGCGTCTGATCCGTGCGGCAATCGAATATGCGATCAAGCATAACCGCAAGAGCGTAACGCTTGTTCACAAAGGCAACATCATGAAATTCACCGAGGGCGCGTTCAAAAACTGGGGCTACGAGCTGGCCGAGCGCGAGTTCAGTGACAAGACGTTCACTTGGGCGCAGTACGACCGCATCAAGGAAGAGCAAGGTGTCGATGCGGCGAACAAGGCACAGAAGGAAGCGGAAGCAGCCGGCAAAATCATCGTGAAGGACGCGATTGCGGACATCGCGCTGCAGCAGGTGCTGACGCGTCCGGCCGAATTCGACGTGATTGCGACGCTGAACCTGAACGGCGACTACTTGTCCGACGCGCTGGCAGCGCAAGTTGGCGGCATCGGCATTGCGCCTGGCGCCAACATCAACTACGTAACGGGCCACGCAATTTTCGAAGCGACGCACGGTACGGCTCCGAAGTATGCGAACCTCGACGTGGTGAACCCGGGCTCCGTCATCCTGTCCGGCGTCATGATGCTGGAGCACCTGGGCTGGCAGGAAGCGGCCAACCTTATCTACAAAGGCATGGAAACAGCGATCAACAACAAAACGGTTACCTACGACTTTGCCCGCCTCATGGAAGGCGCAACCGAAGTGAAATGCTCGCAGTTTGCTGACGAGATTATCAAGCACTTCTAATTGACTAGAACGGCTCATCCTCTTGCAGCGGGCCGAACGGCGAAGTCCAGCGGGTCGCGAGAGGGGGCGCTGCCTACGGATCGCATCGGCTTCCGATGCGGCCGGGGCATCGCCCTGTTTTATCGTTGCAGAAAGTTTAAGTTTGCTAAAGCGATAAAGCAAAGTGCGACTTTCTGTACCAAGAAAATCGTGGCGAGACCAAACCTATTTAGGAGGAATTGCTCATGGCTATTCGTCGCAAAAAAATTACCGTCGTTGGCGCCGGCTTCACCGGTGCGACTACCGCTTTGATGCTCGCGCAAAAAGAACTGGGCGATATCGTCCTGCTCGATATCCCGCAGCTGGAGAACCCGACCAAAGGGAAGGCGCTGGACATGCTGGAGGCGTCCCCGGTGCAAGGGTTCGATGCCAACATCATCGGCACTTCCGATTACGACGATACCAGAGATTCCGACATCGTCATCATTACGGCCGGCATTGCCCGCAAGCCTGGCATGAGCCGCGACGATCTCGTGACGACGAATGCGGGCATCGTCAAATCCGTCTGCGAGAACATTAAATTGACGAGCCCCGAGTCGATCGTCATCGTTCTGAGCAACCCGGTTGATGCGATGACGTTCGCCGCCTATCAGGCGCTCGGCTTCCCGAAAAACCGCGTCATCGGCCAATCCGGCGTGCTCGATACGGCACGCTACTGCACGTTCCTGGCGCAGGAGCTGAACGTCTCTGTCGAAGACGTCCGCGGCTTCGTGCTCGGCGGCCACGGCGACGACATGGTTCCGCTCGTCCGCTACACCAGCATCGGCGGCATTCCTGTCGAGTCGCTGCTGCCGAAGGAGCGCATCGACGCGATCGTTCAGCGCACCCGCGTTGGCGGCGGCGAAATCGTCAACCTGCTCGGCAACGGCTCCGCATACTACGCCCCGGCCGCTTCTCTCGTGCAAATGACGGAAGCGATTCTCAAGGACAAGAAGCGGATCATTCCGTCCATCGCTTTGCTGCAGGGCGAATACGGTTATGACAACCTGTTTATGGGCGTTCCGACGCTGCTCGGCGGCAACGGCATCGAGAAAATTTTCGAAATCGAGCTGCTGCCGGAAGAGAAAGCGGCGCTAGACAAGTCCGCCGAGTCTGTACGCAATGTGATCAAGGTCGTTACAGGCTAAGCGCCAGCATCTGCAAAGATGAAAAGCCAGCTCCGGTACATTTCCGGCTGCTGGCTTTTTTAATTTTGAGCCTGGCTGCGCATCATGCAGCTGTTCCCGTTACAGCTCGTAAGCGTTGGCAGAGGCAGCGCGTTCGACGGCTATCCCCTTCTTCTCAAGTATAGCTAAGCAGACAAGGTTTGTGTTAAAAAAAATAACGCCTCACGATGAAGCGCTTAAGAAGCTGCTGCAAACCTTTTTCAAAGAATTTATCGAATTGTTTTTTCCGGAATTGGATCGTTTGCTGGACCATCGCCAGACGCGATTTCACATGCAGGAACTGCTCGTCGATATTGTCGGCCACGAATCCAGGGAGCTCGATCTCCTGCTTGAAACGAAGTATACCGAGCTTGATGCCTATGTGCTGATTCACTTTGAGCCGCAGTCTTATAGGGATGCGGATTTTCATGAACGCATGTTTATTTATTTTGGACGCTTGTTCGAGCGGCATCGGAAAGAGCATAAGCTGATCATTCCGATCGCCATTTTTACGGCCGACGATGTGAAGGATGAACCGGATTCTGTAACGATGGAAATTCCGGGGCATGAAATATTGCGGTTTCAGTTTTTGAAGGTCGAGCTGCGAAATCAAAACTGGCGGCAATTTATTCAGTCGGACAATCCGGTGGCTGCTGCCTTGCTTG
>NZ_KB905588.1 GCF_000380965.1 Paenibacillus ginsengihumi DSM 21568
CCGGAACCGGGAACGTTACGTACAAGGACTTCTGGTCGAATGTAACCGTGAACGATTTGGTACATAAAGTCAAGCACTAACTTTGATGTTGAGCCTAAATTTATTGAAAATATCGTATACGCCGTTTTTTGAATCCTGTAAAATGGTAAGCAGGTATTATTTTGCTCATTCGACAATGCCGCTTGCGAATGTTCAGTAGCCGATCATTTTGAACCTTTTTCCTATTTGATCCGTTATATATAGTTAATGCGCTTTATTCCAACATTGTTGAGGAGGACAGGACATGGCGACGATCATCAGGGACGACGTGGAGGCCTTAAAACGCATCCAGGCCAATCTGGAGGCGTGCATCCTCGGCAAGCCCGAAGAAATCCGGCTGCTGTTGACAGCGCTTTTAGCCGGCGGACACGTGCTGCTCGAAGACGTTCCCGGCACCGGCAAAACCGTGCTGATCAAGGCTTTAGCCCGTTCGATACAAGGTACGTTCCGGCGTATTCAATGCAATCCCGATTTGCTTCCTACCGATATTACGGGCGTCTCCATCTATCACCCGCGGGATGAGGTATTCGTCTTCCGTCCGGGCCCGATCATGACCCATATTTTGCTGGCGGACGAAATCAACCGGGCAACGACCAAAACGCAATCGGCGCTGCTGGAAGCGATGGAGGAGCGCCATGTCACGGTGGACGGGGAAACGCATGAGCTGCCGCAGCCGTTCCTGCTGCTGGCGACCCAGAACCCGATCGACTTCGAAGGCACCTACACGCTGCCCGAGGCGCAGCTGGACCGCTTCATGATGAAGTTCAGCCTCGGCTATCCGGATGAGGCGACAGAGACGCGGATGATCGTCGCGCAAAGCGTCGCTCATCCGCTCGATGCGCTCGAGCCGGCGGCCAGCGTGGAGCAGATTCAGTCGCTGCAGCGGCAGGCGCGCGATGTTCACCTGGATGAAGCGGTGGCGAGCTATCTCGTATCGATGGTCCGCATGACGAGGGAGCATCCCGCCATCTTCCTCGGCGCCAGCCCGCGGGCGACGCTTGCCCTCGTGCAGGCTGCCAAAGCGCATGCCCTGCTGCAGGACAGGGATTACGTCATTCCCGACGACATCAAGTTTTTGGCCCCTTACGTGCTCGGCCACCGGATGATTTTGCAGGCGGAGGCGCGGATGGACGGGGCGACCGTGCCTGCCGTGCTGCAATCGATCTTTCAACAGCTTAAAGTTCCCGTACGATGGGAGCGATAACCGATGCTGAAGTCGCTGGCCCTAAGGAAATCGGCTGATCGGCCCCGGCTCAGCATGAAATTTTGGAGCGTTGCGGCCGCATTCGCGGCCAGCCTCGGCTTTATGCTGTTTCAGGGCGGTAAGCTGGCGTTAATGCTGTTTGTCATCGTTTCGATTTTATGCATTTATTTGCTGCTCGGCCAGTGGAGCGGCATCAAGAGAACCCAGGGGCAGCGGTCGCTGCAGCATTCGGGCGAATATACCGCGGCTCTGGAAGCGGGAAGCTCGCTCGGCGTCACCATACAGCTGCAAATTCCCGGCTTTTGGCCGATGCCGTATTTGTTCGTCAAGGACCGGCTGATCAGAAGGAACGGCGGCGAGATGGTTTTCGAAGCGACCGTCGTTCCGGATTGGCGCCGCCGCGGCGTCTGGGAATACCGGACGCCCGGACTGCGCCGCGGCTATTACAGCTTCGGGCATACGGAATGCGTGACCGAGGATATTTTCGGCCTGTTCGAGCACAGCGGCACGCTGCATCTGCCGACGAGCATTGCGGTGCTGCCCAAGACGGTGCCGATCCGCGAGTGGCAGCAGCACAACCATATGATGAAAGGCACGAATCACCATTCGACGACGACCCGCGCCGTCCGCGAGACAACGCAAATCAACGGGGTGCGGGAATACATTTACGGCGACCGGATCTCCCGCATTCACTGGAATGCGACGGCCAAGACGGGCACCTGGAAATCGAAGGAGTTCGAGCGCGAGTCGCTGCCGAAAACATTTCTCGTGCTGGACCGCGAGCTTGCGGCGTACGGCCATCCGGACCATTTCGAGCTGGGGGTGTCGACGGCCGCCTCGCTGTTCCAATACGGCGCCCAGCGGGGGCTGGCGCTCGGGCTTGTGTCGAGCGGAGCCGACGACGCCTATTTCGAACCGAAGATCGGACAAATGCAGTATAAAGCGCTGCAGCAGCATATGATCGATGTGGAAGCCGACGGCGTCAAGCCGCTGCGCCTCGTGCTGAAGGACAAGGTGAAGCAAATCCCGCCTGGCAGCTTCGTGACGGTCATCAGCCCGGGCTCGGGTGAGCCGATGTTGCAGCTGCTCGGCTGGCTGAAGCAGTCCCAGCTGAACCCGTGCCACATCTGGCTCTGCCCGCAGGCGGAGGCGGAGAGGAAGGAGGCGTGGATCGGCCAGCTGCGTTCCCGCGGAATGACGGGCTATGCCATATCTCATCTGGCCGAGCTGCCCGCGGCGTTAGGGGGGCGGGGAGCATGAACGGCATCCGCCGCTTCTGGAATTTGCTGCTGTGGCACGACTGGCCCCATCGCGCCGCCGTCCTGCTTGCGGGCCTGTTCCTCCTGCAGTTTGTGCTGTGGTTCGAGAAGGAAGAAGGGCTCTGGCTGCCGGAAACGGTGCGCATTGTTCAGCTGACGCTGCTCATCACGCTGGTGATCGAGCATATTCCGAAGCTTCACTGGCTGCTGCGCGGGGTATTCGAGCTGATCGGCATTATCGCGATCAACGTAACCGTGCTCGTGCAATACGATGTGATCGCGCCGATGACGCTCGGCAGCTTTTTTTCATCCAAATTGTTTCTGAACCTGTATCAGCTGACGCCCTACTTATGGTTCGCGCTGGGGGCATGGGTCGTTTACCTCGCGGTCGTCTGGTGGGTCGAGCTCAAATGGCGCATCTATGCGATGCTGCTGCTCAGCATTATCGCCATGTGCATCCGGGATTCGTTCTCCAGCATCTATCTGTGGCCGCAAGTGGCCGTCATCGTAGCCTGCGGGCTGTTCATGCTGATCCTCAGCCATTTCCAGCAGCTGCGCCGCAAGGACGCCGGAGCCTGGAAGCATCTGGCCGAATATCCGGCGTCGATCGCCGTGCCTGTCGTCTCGCTGATCAGCCTGACCGTCGCCGTCGGCGCGTTGATGCCGGAGATCGGCCCGCTGCTGACCGACCCGTATTCCGCCTGGAGAGCTTACCGCGGCGAGCCGCTGGCTTTCACGACGGGCAAAGGAGTGGCGGTGGCGACGCTGTCCCCGGGGGATTCGTCCTCCGGCTACAGCCGCGACGACAGCGCGCTGGGCGGCGGCTTCGATTTCGACTATTCGCCGGTCATGACCGTCGATACGACGCACCGCAGCTATTGGCGGGGTGAGGCGAAGTCGCTGTATACGGGCAAGGGCTGGGACAAGAGCGACAACGAGAGACGGTCGCCGCTGTCCGGAGTGCGCCCCGACGCCCTGCTGCCGCCTGATCCCCGTCAGCCGGCCGGCCGGCTCAAGACGGTCGAGGTCAAGCAGATCGTCACCATGCTGTCGGAGGAGCGTTTCCCCATTCTGTTCGGTTCGTACGCGATCCAGAAGCTGGAGGATGTCAACGACGCGAAAACCGATTTTGGAGGAATCGTCTGGTCCTCCCGGCAAGCGGAGCTGCGTTACGTCGACCGCGATCCGTATCCGAAACGATACACGATCGTATCCCAGATGCCGGTGATCGACGAGGATTTGCTGCGTCAGACGGGCTTTGTGCCGAATCGCGGGGAGTTCGCCGAATATCTCCAGCTGCCGGACCAGCTGCCTGAGCGCGTGCGCGAGCTGGCCGCGGAGATTACCGAGGATGCCGCCAACCCGTACGACAAGGCGAAGAGCATCGAGAAATATTTGCAGACGACGTTTACCTACAACAACCGGCCGGATTTGAGCAAAGGAAAAAGCCATGATTTGGTCGACCGGTTCCTCTTCGAAATGAAGGAAGGCTACTGCGACTATTTCTCCTCCGCGATGGCCGTCATGGCTCGATCCGTCGGCCTGCCGACGCGGTGGGTGAAGGGCTACGCCCCGGGCAGCACGATCATGGAGGAGGAGATGTTCGGCTGGACGCAGGACATGGGGCTGATCGACCCGAACGCTCCGGGGCTGTATACGGTTCGCAATTCCGACGCGCACAGCTGGGTCGAGGTGTACTTTAGCGGCTACGGCTGGATTCCGTTCGAGCCGACGGCAGGCTTCGCAATCCCGCAGCCTGTGCTGGAAGAGGAGACGGTCCCGGAGCTTGCGCCGGCTCCGACCCCGGAGGTCGAAGCGGCCCAGGAGGAAGAGCCGATCGTGCAGACGCGGCACATCGCCTGGGGCACGGTGCTTGTTTCCGCCGCCGCCATCTTGGCTTTCCTTGCCTGGAGATTCCAGCTGCTCGAGCTGCTGTCGGAGAAGGTGCGCCGCCGCCGGGCGTCGCTGCTGAAGCAGAAGGTTATCATCGAATGCGAGCGGCTGCTGCGCATTTGCCGCCGCAGCGGCTACGTCCGCGAGGAGCACGAGACGCTGCGCGAGGCGGTAATGCGGTGGACGCGCCAAAGCAAGTGGCTGAAGGACGACCTGGAGTCGGTGCTGAGCATATTTGAGAAGGCCAAATACGGAAAAACCGATATTACCGAAGACGACTTAAGGCGTACCGTCTCGATTGTCGAAAAGCTCCGTTCCCAGCTGTAGCCGAAGCCGCGCCCTGCCGGATGACGGCAATTCGCGCCGCGGGCCAGAGGCAATGCCCCGTAATACGAACAGCGCCCTTTCGGCTTCCTGCCGGGAAGCGCAAGGGCTGAGAAGTTTTCCCGACGCGGGCCCGTGCGCCGCAGGCGCCTGGGCCTGCCTGTTCTCGGCGCCGGGGCGCTTCGCGCTGTCAAGGAGGACGGCGAGCTTTGCAACAAAATGGACATCTATGGTATAGTTTGACGTATAAAGCACAAGGATCTAGAGGTGAAAGCGTTGCTCAAGAAGCTCATTCCGCGCCTGCAGGTCAACACGATCTACGATATCGATCTTGAGGCGCTGCGGAAGCAAGGGTATCGGGGCATCATTACCGACCTCGACAATACGCTGGTGGGCGCCAAGGCCCCGCTGGCTACGCCGGAATTGACCGCTTGGCTGAAGCGGGTCGGCGAGGCCGGGTTTCAGGTTGTCATCGTATCCAACAATGAGCGGAACCGGGTGAGCCGGTTCGCCGAGCCGCTGTCCATTCCTTTTATTTACAGAGCGAAGAAGCCGACGAGCGCGGCGTTTCGGCGGGCGCTGCGCATGATGAATTTGTCGGCCAAAGAGACGGTCGTCATCGGGGACCAGATGCTCACAGATGTGCTGGGGGGCAATCGGCTCGGACTTTACACGATATTGGTGCTGCCGATCTCGCGGGCGGACGAAGGCTTCTTCACCAAAGTGAACCGCCGCCTCGAGAAAGCGGCGCTGACGTTAATGAAAAGGTAGGTCGTATATCGCATATGACGGTTGAACATCCGTCCGCAGCCGCATGCAGCGGCTGCGGAGTGGCGCTGCAGACGGCATCGCCCGATCAGCTCGGCTACGTGCCGCAGAAGGCTTTGGGGCGGACGCCGGTCATTTGCCAGCGCTGTTTTCGCATCAGGCATTACAACGAAGCATCGAGCATTACGCTGAACGACGACGACTTCCTGCGGCTGCTTCATCAGGTCGGCACGACCGAGTCGCTTGTCGTCAGCATCGTCGACGTGTTCGATTTCGAAGGCAGCATGATTGCCGGCTTGTCGCGGTTTGCCGGGAAGAACCCGGTCATTCTGGTCGTCAATAAAATCGATCTGCTGCCGAAGGTAACCAATTATAACCGAATCGTGAACTGGGTGCAGCGGCAGGCGAAAGAGGCGGGGCTGCGGGTCGTCCAGGTCGTGCTTTGCTCGGCGAAGAAAAACATGGGCTTCGATCGGGTGATCGAGGCGATCGAGCGCTTCCGGGGCGGCCGCAGCGTCTATGTCGTCGGCGCGACCAATGTCGGCAAGTCGACGCTGATCAACCGGCTGATCCGGGATTACAGCGACTTGGACGCCGAGCTGACCGTCTCGCAGTATCCGGGGACGACGCTCGATCTCGTCGCCATTCCGCTGGACGACGGCGCCTCGATCATCGATACGCCCGGCATCGTGTACCGGCACCGGCTGACCGAGCTTGTCTGCAAGAAAGATCTCGGCGCGCTGCTTCCGGACAAGCCGATCAAGCCGCTCGTGTACCAGCTGAACGAGCGGCAGACGCTGTTTTTCGGCGGACTGGCGCGCTTCGATTTCGAGCGGGGCGAGCGCCAGTCGTTTACGGTAAACGTGTCCAATGCGATCGCAGGCAGTGTGCACAGGACGAAGCTGGAGAGAGCCGACGCCTTGTACGAGGAGCACCGCGGCGGGCTGCTTTCGCCGCCGGATAAGGAAGGGCTCGAGCTGCTGCCGCCGTGGACGAAGCATTCGATCCGCATTCCCCGCGGCATGAAGCAGGATATCAGCATCTCGGGCCTCGGCTGGATTGCCGCGAGCAGCGCCGTCGGCGCGGATATTACCGTTCATGCGCCCAAAGGGGTCAAGGTAACGGTGCGCGATTCGATCATTTAAGAATAGGAAAGCTTCGTCCGCGAAGCTTTCTTTTGCAGTATTTCGCAGTATTTTGGGGGAGGAACGCTGGGGTCATGGGGATAGATAAGCTGGACAGCCACACCGTCATGTACGGCGTATTCGGAGATCCGATCCGCCATTCGAAATCGCCGATTATGCTGAACCGGGCGTTCGCGGCGAGCGGGCTGAACGCGGCCTATGCCGCGTTTCATATTTTGCCGGGGACGCTGAAGGAGGCGGTGGCGGGAATTCGCGCGCTCGGCTTCCGCGGCGTGAACGTGACGATCCCGCACAAGGTCGAGGTCATGTCGTATTTGGACGAGATCGACGAAGGGGCGCAGGCGATCGGGGCGGTCAATACGATCGTCAACGAAGGCGGGAAGCTGATCGGCTACAATACGGACGGCATCGGATACGTCCGTTCGCTCAAGGAAGAAACGGGCATCCGCCTTAAGGGCAAGAAGGTGCTGATGATCGGCGCGGGCGGCGCGGCCCGCGGCGTAGGGTATGCGCTGGCCCGGGAAGGCGCGGCGCACCTGTTCATCGCCAACCGGACGAAAGCGAAGGCCGACGAGCTGGCCGCCTCGATGAGCGCGTTCGCCAGCGCCTCGAGCCATGGAACCGACGAGCTGCAGCAGCTCGCCGCCGAGGCGGATCTGATCGTCAACAATACGTCGCTCGGCATGCACCCGGACGTGGACAGCACTCCGATGCCGGCGGAATGGATTCGCCCGGGCACGGTAGCCAGCGACCTGGTGTATAACCCGCTGGTCACCCGTTTCCTGCGCGAGGCCCAAGCCCGCGGCGCCATCGCTCACAGCGGGCTTGGCATGTTCGTATATCAGGGCGCCTATGCCTTCGAATATTGGACCGGTTTGCCTGCTCCCGTTGCGGCGATGCGCGAGGTCGTCGAACGCTCTTTTAACGAAACTACGAATTGAGGTTGAATCTACATCATGCTGACAGGCAAACAGAAACGGTATTTGCGCTCGCTGGCGCATCATCTCAATCCGATCTTTCAGGTCGGCAAAGGCGGGGTGAACGATCATCTGATTCGCCATATCGCGGAAGCGATCGAGGTACGGGAACTGATGAAGGTGTCCGTGCTGAACAACTGTATGGACGACCCCCGCGAGATCGCCGACGAGCTGGCGCGGGGCGCGGAAGCCGAGGTCGTTCAGGTGATCGGCAAAACGATCGTGCTGTACAAGGAATCGCGCGATCACAAGACCATCGAGCTGCCGCGATAACGGTGCGAAATGGGGGATGGGGATGAAGGTCGGGCTGATGGGCGGAACGTTTGACCCGATTCATATCGGTCATCTCGTTGCCGCCGAATGCGCGGCCGAGACGGCCGGCCTCGACGAAGTATGGTTCATGCCGACGAACGTGCCGCCGCACAAGGACAGGGCGCCGGGGGCGACGCCCAAGCAGCGGCTGGAGATGGTTCGGCTGGCGACAGACGGACATCCGAAATTTCGGACGAGCGATATCGAACTGGCGAAGGGCGGCATATCCTACAGTGTAGAGACGGTGTCGCTGCTTAAGCAGCGCTATCCCGAGCACTCGTTTTACTATATCATCGGAGCGGATATGGTCCGCTATTTGCCCAAATGGTACAAGATCGAGGAGCTTGTGCGGATGGTCCGCTTTATCGGCCTGAACCGTCCGGGCTACGAGCCGGACCTGGCCGAAGCGGACGAGCTTGTGCGCCAGGCGGTGCAGCTCGCGGAGATGCCGCCGATCGACTTGTCCTCGACCTGCATCCGCAGCCGGAGCGCTTCCGCCTTAAGCATCCGGTATCTGGTTCCCGATCGGGTGAGGGAGTATATCGAGGTGAACCGTATTTATGAAACGTGAAGACATCATCGAGTCGGTCCGCTCGCAAATGCCCGAGCGGCGCTGGCAGCATACGCTCGGCGTCATGGAGACGGCCATCCAGCTGGCAAACCGGTACGGGGCCGACCCGGACAAGGCCGAGCTGGCGGCGATTTTGCACGATGTGTGCAAGTATTGGCCGGTGGAGGAGCAGGCGCGAATCATTCGCGAGCACGGATTGCCGGCCGAACTGCTGGATTATGACAAGGAGCTGTGGCACGCCCACGCGGGGGCTTTCGTCGCCAAGGACCGCTACGGAGTGGCCGACGAGGAAGTGCTGGATGCGATCCGTTATCATACATCCGGCCGCGAGCGGATGACGCTGCTGGAGAAGGTCGTCTGTCTGGCCGATTATATCGAGCCCGGAAGGGACTTCCCGAACGTGAATAATATCCGGGAAATCGCCGAACATAGTTTAGAGAAGGCACTTATTGCCGGATTTAGCGGCACGATTGCTTTTTTGCTGGAGAAAGGAAAAAAGATATATCCGCTGACGATGCAGGCCAGAAACAGCCTGATCGACGAAGTGAAGTTAAAGGAGGAGCATGCATGACCATTCACCCCGATGAGCTTATGAGCCTTGTTGTCGATGCGGCCGAGAATAAAAAGGCGATCGACCTGATCGCTCTCGATCTGCAGGGCATTTCGCCAGTGGCCGATTATTTCGTGATTTGCCACGGCAATTCCGAAACCCAGGTGCAGGCCATTGCCACCGAAATCCGCAAAAAAGCGGAGGAGCAGGGCGTGCGAATACGCGGGCTGGAAGGGATGGATACCGCGCGCTGGGTGCTCGTCGATCTCGGGGATGTAGTGGCGCATGTGTTTCACCGCGACGACCGGGAATATTACAACATCGAGCGTCTGTGGTCGGATGCGAAAGTGGTTGAACGAGTATGAAGCTTCAGACAGGGACGGTCGTTACGCTGAAGGTGGCGCGGGAAGTGTCGCCGCACGGTTTTTTTCTGACGGACGGCGGGCAGGACGTGCTGCTGCATTACAGCGAGGTCGTCGGCGAGGTGAAGCCGGGGGACGACGTGAGCGTATTCCTGTTCCACGATACCGAGGACCGGCTTGCGGCAACGATGAAGCAGCCGCTCATCCGCATGGGCGAGGTGGCGCTGCTGGAAGTGGTCGATATTCATCCGCGCTTCGGCTGTTTTCTCGAGATGGGGCTCGGGCGCAATCTGCTGCTGCCATACAGCGAGCTGCCCGAGCTTCCCGAGGTGCAGCCGCAGGTCGGGGACAAGGTGTTCGTTCAGCTGGACCGCGACAAGGCGGGCCGGCTGCTGGCCAAGCTGGCGGGGGAGGAGGCGCTCAAGCGGCTCTGCTTCCCTGCGCCGGCCAGCTGGCGCAACACCTGGGTAGCCGCCAGAGTGTACAAGCCGCTGAAAATCGGCACCTTCGTCGTCTGCGACGGAGGCGTCGTCGGCTTCGGCGTGATCGGCATGATCCATCCGTCCGAGCGGGTGCGGCCGCTGCGGCTCGGCGAGGAGGTGCAGGTGCGCGTTACCTTCGTTCGCGACGACGGCAACGTCAATTTGTCGATGCGCCCGCCAAAGCAGATCGGTCGGGACGAGGACGCCGAGCGTCTGCTCGCCTTTCTGCGGGAGCGCCCGAACGGGGCGATGCCTTACTCGGACGAGACGCCTGCCGACCTGATTCAGAAGCGCTTTGGGATCAGCAAATCGGCGTTCAAACGGGCGCTGGGCAAGCTGATGAAGGAAGGCGCCGTCTACCAGCAGGGCAGCTGGACCTATTTGAAGCAGCAGGAGCAGCAAGAGCAGCAGCCGGTTTCCGATTAAAGCGAAAAGGCCGGCTCGGTTGCGTTCGCTGTGAGTCAGGAGGATTCGCCAGTGGCATACCAGCGTTTCGCTTATCATTACGACCGTCTGATGGAAGATATGCCTTACCCCGACTGGATCGCCTTCGCGCGGCAGTGCTGGGACAAGTTCGGCCAGCCGCGCACCGTGGTCGATCTCGGCTGCGGCACGGGCAGCATCTCGATTCCGCTGGCCCGGCTCGGCTACGACGTCACCGGCATCGATCTGTCGGAAGATATGCTGGCCGTGGCGCAGCACAAGGCGGAGGAAGCCGCGAGGCGCGAGCCTTTTCCGCCGGGAGGCGCAGTTCGCTGGCTGCAGCAGGATATGAGGGAGTGGGAGCTTGGCCGTCCGGCTGACGCTGTCATCTCGTTTTGCGACTGCTTCAACTACTTGCTGGAGGAAGAGGACATCGCGCAGACGATTCGCCAGGTGTATGAGGGATTAAAGCCCGGGGGCGTGTTCGCGTTCGATATGCATACGCCTTATTTGCTGCAGCATTATTACGAGTCGCAGCCGTTTCTTCTGAACGAGGACGATATCGCTTATATTTGGACGTGCGATTTCGACCCGGGCCGCTGCGAGATCGAGCATGCGCTGACGATTTTCGTTCAGGAGAATCAGCTGTCTGAGCTGGGCTCCGACGACGCGGTCAAGCAGCGGTTCGAGCGGGTGGAGGAATATCACGTGCAGCGCGCCTACCCGCTGGAATGGGTGAGGCAGACGCTGAAGGACGCGGGCTTCAGCATAACGGAATGCGCGGCGGATTTCCTGTGGAAGCCGCCGACGGAGACGACGCAGCGTGCGTTTTTCGTCGCGGTCAAATGACGCCTTAAGAGCCGATGCCGTCAGCTAAGCCGCCAAATCAGCTGGGCGATGCTGAGAATGATGCCCCACAGCGGCAGGGAAAGCGCAATGCCGCTTACGATGCCGTTCATAAGGCCAACTCCTTCCCTGGTAAAATGGGGATGCGATTACTACCCAGTTTGCCCGGAACGGCCTGTTTCAAAACGTGTTCCTGCAGGAGCATGCCGCCAGCCGTCGCTTTAGGGCTGCCCGGCTTGTCATTTGGCGCATCGCCTTGCGGCAGACGTCATCCGCTACGATACTTGACAGCGGCATGGTGTTTGCATATAATCATAGCAATTGCAATATGTGCCAGCGGCGTTGACAGGAAGCAGTAACTCCGTGCCATGGAGACAGAGAACCGGCGTTCGGTGCAAGCCGGTCTATGGGCAGAGCGAACTCGTCCTGGAGCCAGAAGGGGAAAGGGAAGGCGATTTTGGCGTGTGGACGCGCGCTGCCGCCGCGACCGAGTAACCGGATCGCAGGCCCTGCGTTATAGGGCAAGAGTGAACGGGGGCGAAGCACGCCTGCCGTTAACTAGGGTGGTACCGCGGGATCAAACCTCTCGTCCCTAGCTTTGGCTAGAGATGGGAGGTTTTTTTGAATGTTGCGGAAAGTTCAACTTTGCTAAAGCGAAGGGAGACTTGCTGTACCAGGAAAAACTACCGTTAAACCGCGGTCGCTCTTCCTTGAATGGACGTCGATAGACGTTTTTCTTAACGTTGCAGAAAGGTTAACGGGAAAATCGCAAGCGTTGATATTGTCTGGAGGAGGACGTTCATCATCATGAGTCAGGAAACGAAAGCAGCAAGCGAGACGAGAGAGGCGCAGGGCTACAGCCCGCAAACGATCGAGCCGAAATGGCAGAAGTACTGGGAAGAGCATAAAACGTTCAAGGTGCTGGACGACGACAGCAAGCCGAAGTTTTATGCGCTTGACATGTTCCCGTATCCTTCCGGAGCGGGGCTGCACGTAGGCCATCCGGAAGGCTATACGGCGACCGACATCGTATCCCGTTACAAGCGGATGCGCGGGTACAATGTGCTTCACCCAATGGGCTGGGACGCCTTCGGCCTGCCGGCGGAGCAGCATGCGCTCGATACCGGGCAGCATCCGCGCGACATTACGATCAAGAACATCGACAATTTCCGCCGCCAAATCAAGTCGCTCGGCTTCTCTTACGACTGGGACCGCGAGTTCAGCACGACCGACCCGGATTATTACAAGTGGACGCAATGGATTTTCACCAAGCTTTATGAACGGGGCCTCGCTTATGTCGACGAGGTGCCGGTTAACTGGTGTCCGGCGCTCGGCACGGTGCTGGCGAACGAGGAGGTCATCGACGGCAAAAGCGAGCGCGGCGGCCATCCGGTCATCCGCAAGCCGATGCGCCAATGGGTGCTGAAGATTACCGAATATGCGGAACGGCTGCTCGAGGATTTGGAGGAGCTCGACTGGTCGGAAAGCATCAAGGACATGCAACGCAACTGGATCGGCAAATCGAAGGGCGCGGAAGTGACGTTCGCCATCGATGGACACGAGGGCAAGAGCCTCAAGGTGTTCACGACCCGGCCGGACACGCTGTTCGGCGCGACTTACTGTGTGCTTGCGCCTGAGCATGAGCTGACGAGCCTGATTGCGACGCCGGAGCAGGCGGAGGCGGTCAAGGAATATCAGGAACGCGCCGCTCGCAAGAGCGACCTGGAGCGTACCGACCTGGCAAAAGAGAAGACCGGCGTGTTCACCGGAGCGTATGCGGTTAACCCGGTAAACGGCGCGAAGGTGCCGATCTGGATCGCCGATTACGTGCTGGCCGGTTACGGAACGGGCGCGATCATGGCGGTGCCGGGCCACGATCAGCGCGACTGGGAGTTCGCCAAGCAGTACGACCTGCCGATCATCGAGGTCGTCAAGGGCGGAGACTTGCAGAAGGAAGCGTTCGCCGGCGACGGCGAGCATGTGAACTCGGATTTCCTGAACGGACTGAGCAACGAGCAGGCTATCGCCAAAATGATCGAATGGCTTGAAGCAAACGGCAAAGGGCAGGGAAAAGTATCGTACCGGCTGCGCGACTGGCTGTTCAGCCGCCAGCGCTACTGGGGCGAGCCGATCCCGATTCTGCATCTGGAGGACGGCACGATGAAGACCGTGCCGGAGGATCAGCTTCCGCTCCTGCTGCCGGAGGTCGACGAGATCAAGCCTTCCGGCACCGGCGAATCGCCGCTGGCCAACGTGACGGAGTGGGTCAACACCGTCGATCCGGAGACGGGGATGAAAGCCCGCCGCGAGACGAATACGATGCCGCAGTGGGCGGGCAGCTGCTGGTACTATCTGCGGTTTATCGATCCGAAGAACGACAAGGAGATCTGCTCCAAGGAGCTGCAGCGCAAATGGCTGCCGGTCGACCTGTATATCGGCGGAGCCGAGCATGCCGTGCTCCATCTGCTCTACGCCCGCTTCTGGCACAAGGTGCTGTACGATCTCGGCGTCGTGGAGACGAAGGAGCCGTTCCACAAGCTGGTGAACCAGGGCATGATTCTCGGCGAGAACATGGAGAAAATGAGCAAGTCCCGCGGCAATGTCGTCAATCCGGACGATATCGTCCGCGACTACGGCGCGGATACGCTGCGTCTGTACGAGATGTTCATGGGGCCGCTCGAGGCGACGAAGCCGTGGAACACGAACGGCGTCGACGGCGCGTTCCGCTTCCTGAACCGGGTATGGCGCCTGTTCGTCGCAGAGGACGGCTCGCTCAGCGCGAAAATTCGCGCCGACGAGGAGCTCGGCAGCGAAGCGTTCAAGCGGATCTGGCACCGCACGATCAAGAAGGTGACGGACGATTTCGAGCATCTGCGCTTCAATACGGCGATCAGCCAGCTGATGATTTTCGTCAACGAAGCGTACAAGACGGAGCGTCTGCCCAAGGCGGCTATGGAGAACTTCGTGCAGATGCTGTCCCCGCTCGCGCCGCATTTGGCGGAGGAGCTGTGGGAGAAGCTGGGGCATGACGGATCGATCACCTACGTGCCTTGGCCGAGTTACGACGAAGCCTGGACGGTGGACAACGAAGTGGAGATCGTCGTCCAGGTCAACGGCAAAATCGCCGAGCGCGCGATGATCGCCGCCGATGCCGACGAAGCCGCCATGCAGGAGCTGGCGCTCGGCTTGCCTAAGGTGAAGGAGCTGACAGCGGGCAAGACGATCCGCAAAGTGATTGCAGTCAAGGGCAAGCTGGTCAATATCGTCGCGAACTAATCGTCAAGCTGGATTTCCGGTCGGGCATCCGGACGCTTGACGGCAAACAAAAAACCGCTTCTCTTTTCCGTTCGGGAAAAAAGGGGGCGGTTCATATTCGGAAAAGCGTGAAAGCATCGCGTTTACTCGACCTTGGTGCCGAAAAATCGGGCTTCCACCTTTTCCACATCTTCTTCGTATTTCAAATGAGTTGTGCGAATCAGGTCGTGAAAAACCTCGCACAGCTCATTTTCCATTATACGGAGTCCTTCGGCGGTAATTCCGCCGGGCACTGTCACTTTTTTCTGCAGGGTAGCGGGGGTGAACCCTCCGGTCGTCAGCAGCTGGCCGGTGCCGAGCGTCATTTCGCTGGCCAGGCGCGTTGCCTCCTCCTCCGGGATGCCGGTAATGTCGACCGCCGCCTGAATGAATTTTTGCAGGAAAAAGGATAAGAAAGCGGGACCGCAGCTCGAAAGATCGGACGATACGCGGGTATAGTCCTCGTCAATGCGGACCGGCGCGCTGATATGAGAGAGCAAATTTTCGAGCAGCTCGATGTCCTCCGGAAGCATGCGGTTGCCGTAAACGCACAGGGTTGCGCCGCTCAGCACGTAATTGGTCACGCTCGGAATCACCTTGGCGATTTTGCAGCGCAGCATCTCCTCCAAGTGGCGAACGAGCACCGGGCTTGTGATCGACACGACGATCTGCTCCGGCCTGACTGCGGCGTGAATGTCGTCAATCACCGCTTTGTACTCGGAGGGCTTGATGCATAGAAAGATGACATCGGCGCTCGCGGCTGCTTCTTTATTGGAGCGGGCGACGTAAAGACCGGGATAGCTCTCGGACAATCGTTCCGCTTTGGCAATGGTGCGGTTGGTCGCCGCAATTTGTTCCGGAGCGACTGCGCCGGATCTGATGAACGCTTCGATGAGAATGCTGCCCATGCTGCCGGTACCGATGAATCCAATTCTCATGATCATCCCTCCTGGAAAATATTGCACCTTTTTGATTGTATGCTGCCGCAGCTTAAATCATGCCGATGAACATGTGAATGGCGATGAAGAAAATGCAAAAATGTGCGAAAGGAGCACAAAGCGCCGATGAAAGGAGAACGATACTGGATGCTGTGGGGAACGGGAATGCTGGCCGCCTTCCTGTTGATGGGCGGAATGTGGTCCGCCATGTCGATGACGGACGATGAGCAGCTCGGATGGAAGCCGGTGAACGAGGCGATGAGTGAGCTGCTGCAGCAGGGGCAGGGCGGCGAAGGGGCAGGAGGGCAGCCGAAGGCGGCGTCGCCTGCGGAGGTGCCGGCGGGCTCCGGGCAGGCGGGAAGTCAGCCGGCCGATCCGTCCGCCGGCAATCCTGGAGTGCCGGCAAACGGCGGGGCGAATACGGAGCAGCCGACGGGGGGCGAAGCGAAGGATGGCGCCGCAGCGCCGCCGGTGCCGGGGCAGCAAGCAGGGCTGCCAGGAAACGTCCAACCGGCTGTCGGCCAGGTGCAAGACGGTCAGCAGCCAACCGGCCAACCGCAAGTTACTCAGCCGCCAGCCGGTCAATCGCAAGGAAGTCAGCAGCCAACTGGCCAACCGCCGGCCGGTCAGCCTGCATCATCGCCGCAGCAGCAAGCAGGTCCCCCCTCAGCCGGTCAGCCGTCTATGGAAGCGCCTGCCTCATCCCGCGCGGACGACGGCAAAATCAATCTGAATACGGCGACGGCCGAGCAGCTCGACGCTTTGCCGGGCATCGGCGAGAGCCGGGCGAAGGCGATCCTGGAGGTTCGCGAGCGGCTGGGCGGGCGGTTTACGCGGGTCGAGCAGCTGCTCGAGGTCAAAGGCATCGGGGAGAAGATGCTGGAGAAGATCAGGCCGCACGTGACGCTCGATTAGCGGGCAGCAAGGCCGCGCGGAATAAGGGGATCCGGGCATGGCGGACGATCAATCTATGCTTTTGTTTTCTCGATATTTGTGAGAAAATAGATTAGATTTAGAATTCACTTCCAGATGTAAAGGGGAGGCTTATCCATATGTCGCAGGAGCGCAAGCTAGCGCTGGAAACGTTGGCCGTACATGGCGGCCAGGAAATCGACCCGGCAACGATGTCCCGCGCGGTGCCGATCTATCAGACGACGTCCTACGGCTTCAGAGATGCGGATCATGCCGCGGATTTGTTCGCGCTGAAGGAGTTCGGGAATATCTATACCCGGATCATGAACCCGACGAACGATGTGTTCGAGAAGCGCGTCGCCGCGCTGGAAGGCGGAGCCGCGGCGCTGGCCGTCTCGTCCGGGATGGCGGCGATCACCTATTCGATCCTGAACATCGCCGGGGCGGGAGACGAGATCGTGTCTTCCTCCAGCCTGTACGGCGGAACGTACAATTTGTTCGCCATCACGCTGCCGAAGCTCGGGATCAAGGTCCGGTTCGTCGATTCGAGCGATCCGAACAACTTCCGCGAGGCGATCAATGACAAGACGAAAGCCGTCTTTGCCGAGACGATCGGCAACCCGCGAGGCGACGTGCTCGATATCGCGGCGGTCGCCGATATCGCGCACGAGCACGGCGTGCCGCTCATCATTGACAACACGTTCCCGAGCCCTTATCTGTGCCGTCCGATCGAGCACGGGGCCGACATCGTCGTGCATTCGGCGACCAAGTTTATCGGCGGACACGGCACGTCCATCGGCGGCATCATCGTCGACGGCGGCAAGTTCGACTGGAAGAGCTCCGGCAAATTCCCGGGCCTGACCGAGCCGGATCCGAGCTATCACGGAGTCGTCTATACGGATGCCGTCGGCCCGATCGCCTATGTTATCAAAGCGCGCGTGCAGTTGCTTAGAGATATGGGGGCGGCGCTCTCGCCGTTCAATTCCTTCCTGCTGCTGCAGGGGTTAGAAACGCTTCATCTCCGCATGGAGCGCCACAGCTCCAATGCGTTGGAAGTAGCGAAATTCCTGGAGGCGAACGAAGCCGTCGAGTGGGTCAGCTACGCCGGCCTGCCGAGCCATCCTTCCTACGAGCTTGCTCAAAAATATTTGCCGAAGGGGCAGGGCGCGATTTTGACCTTCGGCATCAAGGGCGGCGTCAGCGCCGGACGCAAGGTGATCGAGAACGTGAAGCTGTTCTCGCATCTGGCGAACGTCGGCGATTCCAAATCGCTGATTATTCATCCTGCCAGCACGACGCATCAGCAGCTGTCTGAGGAAGAGCAGGTATCCGCAGGCGTATCGCCAGGCATGATCCGGCTCTCGATCGGTACGGAAGCGATCTCGGACATTCTGCACGATCTGGATCAGGCGATTCAGGCCAGCCAGCGCTAAGGTGGGCCTTATGGCAGCGCGAAAAGACTGGGATACGTACTTCATGGATATCGCTTACATGGCTTCAACCCGCTCGCAGTGCAACCGCCGCCATGTCGGCGCCGTGCTCGTGCAGGGCAAAAAGCTGCTCGGCACAGCTTATAACGGCGCGCCCATGGGCGTTCCCGATTGCTCGGAGGCCGGGTGCATGCTGGTGGAAGAAATCGAGCTCGAGGTGAAGGACGGGCAGGAGACGGTTGTCAAGAAGCAGCGCTGCATCCGCACGATTCATGCGGAGCAAAACCTGCTGCTGTTCACCGACAGGGAAGACCGCGAAGGGGCGACCGTCTACGTGACCGACCAGCCCTGCTGGACGTGCGCCAATATGCTTGCTAACAGCGGCATTGCCGAGATCGTGTTCCACCGTCCTTATCCGAAGGACGACGGCAAGGTTCGCCTGCTGATGGAGCAGCGGGGCATCGCGTTCCGCCAACTGTCCGGGTACGAGCCGCCGGCGGGCACGCTTGCGGAAGTCATCAATTAATACACGCCTATGCCGGGGCGATTCCTTCGTCATCGGTCGTCATTTGCAATATTGAAAATTCAGCGTGAGAATGCCGCAGAATTTCAAGATATATCGCAGAATTTTCAAGATATATTCAAGCCATTTTTTGTTGAGGAAGCACCTCCTGGATCCGCGTTTTAGCGCGGCGGGAGGTGCTTTTGCAGTTTTGGGGGAAAGGAGACGCCGCGTTGACACGAAGGCCTGTCGTATGGTTCGCCGTCTCATGGGCGGCGGGCTATGCCGCCGCATATGACTTGCAGCCGGCATGGGCCGGCATCTATTCGTCCATGCTGTTCGGCCTGCTGCTCTGCGCCGTCTGGCGCTGGCGGGCGGGAGCGGGCATGCTCGCCGCGCTGCGTGCCGGACTGGCCGCGCTGCTCGTATGCGCCGCCGCGGCCGGAGTGTATGCCGAGTACGATCGCAGCAACCAAACGACGGTGACGGCCTCCGAGGCAGACGCCGTCCGCTTCGTCGGGCGGATTGTGACGCCGGTAACGGTCGACGGAGACCGCGTCGCGTTTCGCGCGGCGGCCGGCAAGGGGATGGACTGGACAGCGGAAGGCGAGCAATTTCAAATCAACATCAGGCTGCTGCGCCAGGAGGAGCAGACGCTTGCCGCAGCCTGGAGGCGCGGAGATGCCGTCGTACTGGAAGGCACGCTGAAGCGGCCGGCGGAATCCCGCAACTTCGGCGGATTCGATTACCGCGAATATTTGCGTCTGCAGCATGTGCATTGGCAGCTCAGCGTCAAAGGGACGGAAGCGCTTGTCATTACTCCGCCGGCTCAAGGGGAATGGGGATTTTGGCGCTTGCTCCGCTGGAATGACCGCATTCGGGAAGCGATCGGGGAGCGGATCGAGCTGGTTTTTCCGGAGGAGCAGAGCGGGTTCATGAAAAGCATGCTGATCGGCCTAAGGGACGATATGGACCCACAGCAGTTCGACCGCTTCTCCAAGCTTGGAATGACGCACATTTTGGCCATTTCCGGCATGCACGTCGCCGTATTTCTCGGCTGCGTATTGTGGCTGCTGCGGCGGACCGGGCTGACCCGGGAGGCGTGCCTGAAAATAGGCATCGTCCTCGTTCCGGTGTATGTGCTGCTCACCGGGGCGGGCGCGTCCATCGTGCGCGCGGGCATCATGGCGATGATCGGCCTGTACGCATCGTACCGGAATCGGCTGAAGGACGGGCTCCATGTGCTGATGCTGGCCGGAACGATAATGCTTGTGTGGAATCCGTATTATTTGAGCGATGTCAGCTTCCAATTGTCGTTTCTGGTTACGCTCGGCCTGATCCTCGGCGTGCCGGCGCTAAACCGCTCGCTGCCTGCCCGCTGGAAGCCGCCGATTCGCGATGCGGTGTCGATTACGGTCGTCGCTCAGCTCGTCTCGTTCCCGCTGACCATTTATTACTTCAATCAGTTTTCGCTGCTGTCGTTTCCGGCAAATTTCCTGCTTGTGCCCGTACTGAGCCTGTTCGTCATGCCGGCCGGGAGCGTCGCGGTAGCGATTGGCGCGCTCACCGTTTCGGGCGGTCAGGCGGCGGCGTGGCTCGTCGCCCGGGTGAACGGCTTCGTGCTGGCGGTCGTCGAGTGGTTGAATGGCTGGGACGGCCCGCAAATGATTTGGCCGAAGCCGGGGCTGCCGTGGGTTGGAGCGTTTTACTGCCTGCTTGCCGCCTGCGCCGCCGTTCTGCCCGAGGCGCGTTCGCCGGATGCCGGAGGCGAGGAGGCCGGGCCGATGCTGACGCCCGTTCGTTCCCGGTTTGCCGAGCGGCTGCTGCGTCTTATCAAAGGGCCTTGGCCGCTCGTCCTCGCGGCTGCGGCCATGACCGGACTGCTGTGGTACGGCTATGCTCCCGACCGTTTCAGCCGCGAAGGACATGTGCAGTTTATCGATGTCGGGCAGGGCGACAGCATCTTGATCCGCTCGCCGATCGCGAAACGTCATGTGCTGGTGGACGGCGGCGGGACGGTCGTTTTTCGCAAGCCGGGGGAGGAATGGAAGCAGCGAAAGGACCCTTACGAGGTCGGCCGCAAGCTGCTCGTCCCGCTGCTTAGGCAGCGCGGTGTCCAGCAGCTCGATTATGTGGTGCTGACACACCAGGATGCCGATCACAGCGGAGGACTGCAGGCGGTGCTGGAGCACATTCCCGTGGAGCGCCTGCTGTTCAACGGCACGCTCAAACGGACGCCGCCTGTCGAGAAGCTGTTTCGGACCGCCTTGGAGCGCGGAACCGATCTTATTCCGGTATATGCCGGCGACCGGATCGAGCTGGACGAGGAAACTTCGCTGCATTTTTTGTACCCGCTGCCGCCGGAGCGAAGGGATGCGATCCGCATCGAGGAGGAGCAGAACTCGAGCTCCGTCGTCTTTCATATGACGATGTCGGGAACGCGCTGGCTTTTTACAGGGGATATGGATGAGAAGGCGGAGCGGCAGCTGCTTGCTTATTGGCGCAGCGACGAGTCGCCCGGCGCGTCTGGAGGGACTGCGCTGGACTGGAGTCGCGTCGATGTGCTGAAGGTGGCGCATCACGGCAGCAGATCGTCGACGTCCGAGCTGTGGCTTTCGGCCTGGAGGCCGGCACATGCCGTCATCTCCGCGGGAGTGAACAACATTTATCGGCATCCGAGCCCGGTCGTGCTGGACAGGCTGAACAGGTATGGCAGCACGATACTTAGGACCGATCTGCAAGGCGAGATTCAGGCTAAAGTGAAGGACGGACGATTGTATATGCGGACCAAACTGCAGGAGGCGGCGAGTAGTTCCGGATAAGGCCAATAATGCCAGGGAAGCCCGATAATCCCGGGAACGGCCAATGACACCGGGGGGGGCCAACGACACCGGGAACAGCCAATGAGGCTTCATGGAAGGCCAAGCGGAATCGGGAAGGCGGATCGCGCAACCAGGCAGCCTAGCCAGCCTGGCAGCGTCTCATTTCGCGTCAGACAGTCTTCCTTCGGAGCCGTTTTTCAAATTCCTTTAATTATTACAAACAATCTATAGTTGCTCTATGGCTTAGAAAATCGTTCGATATTATGATGGGGGAGAAGTCGGACTTCATTCAAACATTTGATACGGCCATGGCCAGCCTATGAAATGCGAAGGGGATGACCACAATGATTCGTGTTGCTGTCATTGGGATAGGCAGTATTTCCGATGCCCATATTCAAGCTTACCGCACTTTCCGGAATCGCTGCGAAATTGCCGCTTTGTGCGACATTTATGTAGACAAGGCGGAAAAGGGCAGGCAGCGATACCAGCTCGGCTGCGCAGTTTACCAGGATTATCAGGAGCTGTTGCAACGGGACGACATTGATCTTGTCTCGGTATGCACGCCTCCTTATACGCATGCCGAGATTGCTGTAAACGCTTTAAAGTGCGGCAAGCACGTCATTGTCGAGAAGCCGATGGCTTCTTCCCTGGAAGAGTGCGACCGAATGAATGAGGCAGCAGCGGCAGCGGGGAAAATCCTTTCGGTCATCAGCCAAAACCGGTTCGGCGACACGATCGCGAAGCTGAAGCGGGTGCTTGATTCCGGCCTGGCAGGAAACATCGTTCATGCCCAGGTCGATTCGTTCTGGTGGAGAGGGTATGTATATTACGATCTCTGGTGGCGCGGCACTTGGGAGAAGGAAGGCGGCGGCTGCACATTGAACCATGCTGTTCATCATATCGACATGCTCCAATGGCTGATGGGCATGCCGGAGCAGGTGACGGCCGTTATGAACAACACGTCGCACGACAATGCGGAGGTCGAGGATCTGTCGATCGCGATTCTCTCCTATCCGCGGGCATTGGCTCAAATTACGAGCTCGGTCGTGCATCACGGCGAAGAGCAGCAGTTGATTTTTCAAGGGGAAAAAGCCCGCGTATCGCTGCCGTGGCGAGTGACCGCCTCCACTTCCAAAGAGAACGGGTTCCCGCAGCAGAACCATGAGTTGATCGAAGCGATCAATGATCTTGCCAGCCAAGTACCCGCACTGTCCTACACGGGCCATCAAGGTCAGCTTGACGATGTTTTGACGGCGATCGAGAACGGCACAGGAGACGTTGTGGTTACGGGGCAGGAAGGGAGAAAAACGCTGGAATTGATTACGGCGATCTATCAAGCAGCCAGCACAGGCGCCTCGGTACGCCTCCCGCTGCCGCCGGACAGTCCGTTTTACACCCGAGACGGGATTATGGCGAACGCGCCCCGCTTCTACGAAAAGAAAACATCCGTGGCAGGCTTCAGCAAAAATGAAATCACCATCAGCGGCGAGACGAAATAGGAGGGCCGGAACATGACGAAGTCTGCTCCATTCAAGCTGTCGCTGACTATGAGCGCGAGCCCGTTTCCGCTTCCGACCGTGCTGAGGGCGGAGCTGGATGAACGGATATATAATGAGCTGGGGCAATGGGCGGGCCATGCGGATATTTATGCCGTCGAGGAGAGCAGCGGCCTCGAAATCGCCTGCCAGTTGAACCGCACCGCCAACTCCGCGACGCCGGCGGAAGCGAGGGGGGAATATGCGCTTTATTTGCTTGTGAAGGAAGCGCCGGCTTCTCTTCGCACGGTCCTAAGCCTGCATAAAAAAGAGAGAAGCCAGCTCGGCCCGAAGGACCGGCAGTACAATCCTTGGAACGGGCTGCCGGGCGTCTATCTCGATCATCAGGAGGATAGTGCCAGGGTCATCGTCAGCATCGAAGGCCAGCTGTTCACGCGTTATTTGTATTCGCCGATGAACGGGAAGCCCTATTACTACCCGCTCATCGGACCTGACGGCAAAACGCTTATTCAGGACGCCCCGGACGATCATCTTCATCATCACGGACTTTGGTGGGGCCATGACGATGTGAACGGGCACAAGCTGTACCACGAATTTCGCGGAGAAGGACGTCAAATTCACCGGAAATTTATGGCGCTCTTCGGAGGTCCGGTGTTCGGCCAACTGACGTCGCTGATCGATTGGCGGAGCGAGGACGGCGAGCTGCTGCTGCAGGAGGCGCGAAGCGTTCGAATCTTCAACTTGCCTCCGGAATCCAGATACATGGACCTGACCACGGAGCTTTACGCGGTAAACGGCGATGTTGCCTTCGGCGACACGAAGGAGGGAGGATTCCCGTTCATCCGGGTCAATGAACAGATCAACGGCCATCATACCGGCACAATAACCGCGGCTAACGGAAAGGTGGGGGAGTCGGAAATTTTCGGCTCCGTTACGGAATGGGTGGATTACAGCGGCCGGCTGCTTCGATCCATGAAGCGGGAAGGCGGCGCGATAACGAAGCAATATACCGCAGCAGGAATTTCTGTCTTCTCCCACCCGGAGAACGAAACCTGCGCCTCCCAATGGTTCGTGCGCGATTATGGGCCTTTTACTCCGGCCAACTTCCATTTTTGCGGGGGAAAAATGCTGGAGAACGGCCAATCGCTTTCTTTTAAACACAGGCTCTATCTCCATCAGGGAGACGTTCTGTCTGGTCAAGTAGCGGAACGATATCGCGAGTACGCCGATCCGCAGCATGCGAAGCTTGCCGTTATCGTATCGTCATAGGCGTGTATGCCAACGTCAGCGGACTTTCGTACAGCGGGCGATTGAGTTCCTTGACAAGGTATGTTATATTTTGAATTTGAGCGGCCTTCCTTCGTAAGGCACGCGGGTGGGTGAGGGAATGAACACAGGAGATTCGAATAAATGGAAGACGATCATCGCGCGAAGCTTCGGGCCATTGTGCTCGTGCTCGTCGGGGCAGCCTCTTACGGCGTCCTGTCGACGATCGTGAAGCTGAGCTACGCGGAAGGGTTCGGCACGGCGGAAGTGACGGGCAGCCAGGTGCTGTTCGCCTGCGCCGCCTTGTGGGTTTGCCGTCTTGCCGGGCTTGCGCGAACAGGGAGCGGCGGCAGCCGTACAGGCGATAGGCCGGCGACCTCGGCCGACAAGGTTAAGCTCGTTGCCAGCGGCGCTTTTACTGGTCTCACCGGGGTCTTTTACTATTATTCGCTGCAGTGGCTGGACGCTTCCATCGCCATTTTGCTGCTGTTTCAATTTACTTGGATGGGCCTTTTGCTCAGCTGGCTGCTGCACCGGACGAAGCCTTCTCCGAACCAGTGGCTTGCCTTGGCCGTCGTGCTGGCGGGCACGCTGCTGGCCTCGGGATTATGGGCAGGCGGAGGAAGCAGGCTCCATCTCGCAGGTCTCGGCTTCGGCCTTCTTGCCGCCGCCTGCTATACGCTGTTCATGTATTTCAGCGGCAAGGTAGCGGTTCATCTGCCCACGCTGCAGCGAACGACATGGATGGTGACCGGAGCGGCTGCAGCCGTATCGGTAATTTTTCCGCCGCTGTTTTTATGGAATGGCGCGCTGGGGCACGGGCTGTGGCGGTGGGGGGCGCTGCTCGGCTTCTTCGGCATGGTGCTGCCTCCGTTTCTGTTCGCCAAGGGAGCGCCCCGGCTGAGCACAGGCCTCACAACGATTCTCGGCTCCATCGAGCTGCCGGTCGTTCTGATCTGCTCGGCCTTGCTGCTTGGCGAACCAGTCGCGGCGGAGCAATGGATCGGCGCGCTGCTGATTTTGGCCGGCATTGCCGTGTCGGAACGCAGACCCGAGCGGGTGAAGACGAGTCCGACTCAAGCGGGGCCGTAGAACAAGCGCGAACAAGCGAAAAAGACCGAGTCCGCGAGCCTGCCGCCAGGCTTGCCGGGCCCGGTCTTTTGCCGTTAGCGGCCGTTCGGCGGAATTTCGCATTGAGACAACCCTGGCGGCGCCCCTGCTGCCGTTTCCTGACAACGATCCGGCTTCGGCTGCCAGCCAGTAGCCGGGCCAGCGGCCGAGAGCTTCTGGCTACGGAGCTCGCCTATTCGCCGCTTGCGGGCCGAATCGCCCTACAGCGCCCGCGGCAGATCCGGCTTGTCGAGCTGCTCAGGCCGCATCGCCTTCAGCTGCTTCTCGTACAGCTGGCGGTACAGGCCGCCCTTCGCCAGCAGCTCCTGGTGCGACCCTCGCTCGGCGATGCCGCCCTGATCCAGCACCAGGATTTGATCGGCCCGGACGACGGTTGCCAGCCGGTGGGCGATGACGAAGGTGGTGCGGTCCTTCATCAGCCGCTCGAGCGCCGAGGTGACCAAGGCTTCGGATTCGGCATCCAGCGCCGAAGTCGCCTCGTCAAGAATCAGGATGCGCGGGTCCTTCAGCAGGGCGCGGGCGATCGCGATCCGCTGCTTTTGGCCGCCGGACAGGCGCACGCCCCGCTCGCCGACGATCGTCTCGTAGCCGAGATCCATCTCGGCGATGAAGCTGTGCGCGTTGGCCGCCTCGGCCGCAGCGATCACTTCCTCGCGCGAGGCTTCCGGCTTGCCATACACAATATTTTCGTAAATCGTCCCCGAAAATAAAATGTTATCCTGCAGCACAACGGCGATCTGCCTGCGCAAATCGTCAAGATGCAGATCCTTCAGATCGATGCCGTCCAAATAGACGGTGCCTTCATCCGGGTCATAGAAGCGGGGAATCAGGTTGATCAGCGTCGATTTGCCGGCGCCGCTCGGCCCAACGAGCGCGATGACCTGTCCCGGCAAAGCCGTAAAGCTGACGTTCAGCAGCGCGGTTTTCTGCTCGCTGATCGTCGGCGGCGGGTCCGGACGCGTCTTCGGCGGAATCCAATAAAACGCTTTCTCCGGCTTCGCCATATCAACCAGGTCGGGATCGCCGCTCTTGCTCTGCGCCTGGGTCTGCGGCCGCTCCGTCACGTAAGTGAACGAAACGTTCTCGAACGTCACAAGCCCCTTCGCCGCGGGAAGACGCACCGGAGCTTGCTTTACGACGATATCGGGCTCGATGTCGAACACCTCGAAAACGCGCTCGATGTTGCTCAGCGAGTTTTGAATCGTGGCGTTCGCTTCGGCAAACCGCGAAATCGGGCCGTACAGCTGGGCAAGATACGCCTGAAAGGCGACCAGCGCTCCGATCGTAAATTCGCCCTTCAGGACGAGCAGCCCGCCGGCGAGCCAGATGATCAGGTTGCCGAGCTGCGAGAAGCTTTGGCTCATGATGCCCAGCAAGTTGCCCAGCAGGTGGGCCCTGTTCGCATGAGAAATATGCTGCTTCGCCTGCTTCTCGAACCGCTCCATCTCCTTGCGCTCCTGGCTAAACGCCTGCACCACCTTCATGCCGCCGATCCGCTCCACAAGCACGCCCTGCAGCCGCTCCATTTGCCGGTGCACGGAACGCCATGCCAGACGGATGCGCACATTCATATTGGCGAACGACAAGTAGTGCAGCGGCAGCAGCCACAGCGACAGCACGGCGAGCTGCCAATGCAGCTTAAACAACAGCGCTCCCGCGAAGACGATCAGAAACAGATCGATGACCAGGTTGATCACGCCGCCGTTAATCAAGTTTTGCGCGCCGTTGACGTCATTCATGATGCGGGTGACGATGCTGCCGACCTGCCGGTTGTCATAGTAGCGCTGCGACAGCTTCTGCATATGCGTATAGAGCTGGTGGCGCACGTCGTAGACCATCCGGTTGCCCAGCTTGAAGGTGGTTCTGTTGCGGATGAAGCTGACGGCGATGCCGAAAGCGTATACGAACGCCATCACGGCAATAACGCTGCCGAGCGTCCACGCCGTCTCATGGCCAGGCAGCACCTCGTCGATCAAAATTTTCGTCATCCACGGCCCGATCATCGGCACGCTGAACTGCAGAATGCCGAGCAGCACGATCAGCAGCAGCACATAACGGTACGGCTTCAGGAAAGCAAGGTAGCGGGCGACCAGCTTTTTGCCTTCTCTGGCGTCCGCCTTGGATGCAGACATTCGAATTCGCTCCTTCCGGGACCTTTGAACCGCGGCCCGTCCATCCTTGTTTAGACGTCGATAGATGTTTTTCTTATCGCTTGGCAAAAGTCCGTTTTCCACTGATATCCAAGATTAGCACATTGCCCCGAAAATAAAAATGAACAATTTCCTCATGAAACATAGACTATATTGCTCGCGGATTTCGCTGACGTGACAGCGAAGAGACAAGGCTTTCCTTAAAACACCGTGGCGGAATCTTCTAAAGCGTCATACACCTTGCCTGTAAAATCTGATATTCTAGTATCGACGAAAAGGAGAGGTGCAACATTTTGCGGGAACGGCACGTTTATAAGGTTGCAAGAGAGGGGGATCCCAGTGGTAGCGCCTGAATTAATCAAAGCTGCCCAGTCGGGCGATCGCGACGCTCTAATTACCCTATTGCGCGAAATTGAAACCTCCGTCTATCGCACTGCTTATTACATTTTGGGCAATGAGCAGGATGCGATGGACGCGGCTCAGGAAGCTTTGATCCGGATTTATACCAAAATCAACTCGTACGAGGAAAAAGCCCAATTCAAAACATGGGTGCAGCGCATCGTGACGAATTTGTGCATCGACAAATTCCGCCGAGCCCGCCCTACGGTATCTATAGAAGAGCACGATATGAATTTTGTGGCGCAGACTACCGTGGAAGACGAGGTCATGTCCGCTTACGTCGCCCAGGACATAAAGGAAGCGATCGACAAGCTGCCGGATCATCACCGCTCGGTGGTCGTGCTTCGCTATTTGCAGGATTTTACTTACAACGAAATTGCGGAATCTTTGGACCTGCCCATCAATACGGTGAAGTCTTATTTGTTCAGAGCGAGACAGCAGCTGCAAACGATACTTCGAGATTATCAGAAAGGTAGTGTTCGTGGATGACGGGGATGTTGTGTCAAGAGGTGATCGAACTGATGCAGAGATTTCTCGATCGGGATCTCGATGAAACCGAATACCGCCGCATGCTGGCGCATCTGAACGATTGCCCGGAATGCACCGAGCTGTTCGAACGGCTCGTGAACGTTTCCCACGAGCTGGAATTGCTTCCGAAAGTGACGCCGCCCTACAGCCTGGTTGACGCCATTATGCCCAAGCTGGCGCAGCTGGACGATGCGAAGGAGCAGCAGGCGGCCTCCGGAGCCGCCCCTTTGAACCGGCAGAACGGCAGCGGGCAGGAGCGGTTCGCCGAGCTGGAGCCGCAGTCCGAGCCGTCGCAGCGCAAGGAGAGAGGCTGGCGGTTCAAGCTGCGCGGGCTGATCTCTTACCCGCTTGCCGGCGGGGTGCTGGCTGCGGGATTGGTGATCGGATTTTTCATCTTTCAGCAGCAGGAGCAGCGCCAGACATCGTCGGCCAATGCGGACCGGCTTCTTTCGGCGTCGGAGAGCTTTCCGAAGCATGAGGAATCGGCTTCGCCCGCCGACGGGACGTCCGGAGTAAACAAAAATCGCCAACATGCTGCGGACGATAAAGCTGGGGACACTCTCGGCATAAATAAGGAGCAGGCAGGCTCCTCTGCGGAACAGGATGCGGCGGGCAGTGCGGAGCAGAATGAAGCGCTGCAGAAATCGCAGCCGCAGAGCTCCCAGCAAGAGAGCGCGCCCAGGTCTATCGCTCCGACGGCTGAGGACACGCCCTCAAGCCATATGAATGACCAGCGTGCTTCCGCTCCTCAGACGGCGCCGGAGGCGGCGGCTCCCGAAGCGGCTATGCCTCTGGTCGAGAAGGCGGCGCCGGCTCCGGACAACGCCCCGGCTGACCCGGCGAAAGAAGAGCCAGAGCTCGCGTTCGGCGCGGCCGGCGATTCAGGCCAGCCGCAAGAGGAGACGGCTCCGCCCCGGAAGCAGGAAAGCATTGCCGGACAGCGCAGCCTCGCCGGGGAGACTGGCAACCCGGCTGCTGGCATGGATGACGCGCCGGCGGCCTCCGGGTTGCCGGCGCCGGGGACGGCAGCCCCCGAACAGGAGGCGGACCGCCCCGGACTGCGATCGTTCGCGCCGGAGCGGGGGCTGGCAGCCGAGGAAGCGGCCCAGGAACTGACGAGCGGCGACGGCGCGTTTACCGCTTTCGTCACACAGGACCGCAAAGTGGCGGTTCGCGGCGCGGACGGAGCCTTGATCTTTGAATCCGGGCACGGATGGGCCGCGTCGGAGCGGATCGAATTCGTCGGCTGGTCCGAGGACGGCAAGCTCACTTATCGCGTCGCCACGGAAGCGGGCAAGCAGCGGGAATTCGTCATCGACGCAAGCGATCGGTCGGAGGCGGAAGTAGAGCTTGATCGATAACCGGACGGGGGCCGCCAACAGCGGCATCCGCGCAAATCGTTGCAGCGCTGTCACACATGAGAGCGATCCGGCGTAGTATAAAGCAACGAAACCCCGATACTCATGTATGACCGCCTGGCGGCATGTTTCTAGAGCTGCTTGCCGGGCGTTGATATAGATGGGTTGCGGGCAAAGGGATTATGTCGAGACTGGCTTAAAGCGGCCGGTTTTGACGTAATCCCTTTGTTATTGTTATGATAAACGTAAACTGGATTTTCGAATTGGCAAAATTTCCAATATAAACGATCCGGGAGACTAGAGGCTATGGATTACAGGACTGCCATCAAGCGTATCGACAAGGGCGAGTTCGCCCCGCTCTATGTATGCTACGGCGCGGAGACTTACCTGATTCGCGGGATGATCGAAAAGCTGACGAACCGCATTGTCAATCCGGACGACCGGACGCTCGCGGTAAGCCGCTTCGACTTGTCGGAAACGCCGCTCGACGCGCTGTTGGACGAGGCGGAGACGCTTCCGTTCATGGTGCCGCGCAAGCTGGTCATCGGAACGAACGCCTCCTTTTTGACAGGGGCCAAGGACAGCGGGAAGATCGAGCACCGCTTGGACCGGCTTGCCGCATATATGAGCAGCCCTGCCGAGTTTACGGTGATCGTGCTGACCGTCGAAGCGGACAAGCTGGACGAGCGGAAGAAGCTGGTCAAGAAGCTGAAGGAACTGGACGCGCTTGTCCCTTGCGCCCAGCTGTCCGAAGCCGAGCTGGTGCGCTGGATCGAGCAGCAGGCTGCCCAGGCGGGCTTCGCACTTGCGCCGGGCGTGGCCGAGCGTCTTATTTTGTATGCGGGAGCCGGGCTGCAGGGACTGTCCAAGGAGCTGGAAAAATGCGCCCTGTACGCCGGACAAGGCGGCACGCTGACGGAAGAAGCGCTGGAGCAGCTCGTGACGCGCACGATCGAGCAAAATATTTTCGCGCTGATCGAGCATATCGTGCAGCTGAGGATGGAGCAAGCGTTCACCATGTTAAGCGAGCTGCTGAGGCGGAAGGAGGAGCCGATCAAGATCGTGATGCTGATCGCCCGCCAGTTCCGCATCATGTTCCAGGTCAAGGATTTGTCCCAGCAAGGGTATTCCCAGCAGCAGATCGCCTCGCAGCTTGGCCTGCATCCTTACGCCGTCAAAGTCGCCGCCGGCCAGGCCGGACGGTTCGACGCCAGGCGGTTGGCCGCCATTCTTCAGCAGCTGGCAGATCTCGACTACCAGATGAAAAGCGGCAAAATCGATAAAGTGCTGGGCCTGGAGCTGTTTTTGCTGCGCCTCGCGGCTTGAGGTGAAAGACCGGCCTGCAGAGGCGATTTGATTCTCCCCGTTTTGCTGCACCTAATACAACATTGGCTAAAATTCGTCCCGACGGCACATTCCGGCGAAAACAAAAAGACCATGCTATCCTCGCTGACAGCATGGTCTTTTTGTTTTCCTGGCCCATCTTACGCCTGAGCGGTAAGCTTGTTGAGCTTCTTCGCGAGGCGGGATTTTTTGCGGGCGGCGGCATTTTTATGAATCAGGCCTTTGGATGCCGCCTTGTCCAGCTTCTTGCTGGCAGCAACCAGTGCGGCTTTAGCCTTTTCCAGATCCGTTCCTGCGGCAGCCGTTTCAAAAGCTTTCACAGCCGTACGAAGGGCGGATTTTTGGGAAGCGTTGCGCAGACGGCGCTTTTCGCTTGTTTTCACGCGTTTGATAGCGGATTTAATGTTCGGCACTTGCGTTCACCTCCTAGCACAATGCATCGATACGATTCGCACGCTTTTCTATTGACAACTCTTCGTATTTTAGCATGGTCCTATAGAAAATGCAACAGAACCGCGCGTTTTGCCCGCGCCGCCGGCCGATGCTTTGAAGCGGGCGGCCCGGGAGCCAGTCTCCCGAAACAGGCGTATAAGCATGAAACGGTTTAGCGCACAATAGGGACATGCCAGGTTTTTAACCGGAAAGGAGAACGCCGTCATGGAGCTTGATTTGAGCGCTTATTCCGTACGAACCGACCTCGCTCTGGAAGCGCGGGACATGGCGTCGCCTGCCGGCAGCCCGATTCCCGGCGTGCATTCCGACGTCTCTGAAGAGAACGGCATCAAGGTGAGCCGAATCGACGTCGTCACGGCCGAAGGCGCGCAGGCGCTGGGCAAGCTGCCGGGGCATTACGTCACGATCGAGGTGCCGGGGCTGCGCGGCAAGGACAGCGATTTGCAGGACCGCGTGGCGACGGTATTCGCCAAGGAGTTCGAAAGCTTCCTGCAAAAGCTGGACATCGGACCTAAAGCCAAAACGCTTGTCATCGGGCTGGGCAACTGGAACGTCACGCCGGACGCCCTCGGGCCGCTCGTCGTGGAGAACGTGATGGTGACCCGGCATTATTTCGAGCTGATGCCGGATCAGGTCAGTCCGGGCTACCGGGCAGTGAGCGCCGTCGCCCCCGGGGTGCTCGGCACGACCGGCATCGAGACGGGAGAGATTGTCCAGGGGATTGTGGAAAAATCGCGGCCCGATCTGGTCATCGCGGTCGATGCCCTCGCTTCGCGGGCGCTGGAGCGGGTGAACACGACGATCCAGATTGCCGACACGGGCATACATCCGGGCTCCGGCATCGGCAACAAGCGCAAAGGCTTGACCGTCGATACGCTCGGCGTGCCGGTCATCGCGATCGGCGTGCCGACGGTGGTGTACGCCTCGACCATCGTGAACAACGCCTTCGACATGATGCGCGCGCATTTTGCCCGGGAGACGGCCAATACGTCGCACATTCTCGGCTTGATGGACAGCCTGCAGGAGCAGGAGCGGCTGGAGCTGGTAAAAGAGGTGCTTAGCCCGCTCGGCCACGATCTGCTGGTGACGCCCAAGGAGATCGACCAATTCATCGAGGATATCGCCAACATTATCGCCAGCGGCTTGAACGCCGCGCTGCACGAAGCCGTCGACGCCGACAACGTATCGGCTTACACCCACTGACCGCGTCTTAGGGCCGGTGGCGGCTTTGGTCGTGGTCGACACTTCCGCGGCCATATCGCATCCCCATATCGCATCCGAATCAGGCAGCGGAGCCCGCACAGGGCTCTGTTTTTTTGTCGTGAGCGAATCGACGCCGTTCGATTTTTCGGCGAAGAGCGGTTCTATGTTCTATGTCTCTATCATAGATTGGTTACTAGACGAAGCAGACAGCAGGGCGGATGCAATGTTCCGCCGGCGGCGGGCCTCATCCTGCGGCTGGACAACCTGCTGGCAACCCGCAGAAACAGAGGAGGAATACGATATGAAGTGGCCGGAAATGGCGGCGAATTGGGGCAGACATCGCAAAACCGGATTGGATCTGGCCGTTTTCGTCAAAATGATCTCGATGCTCATGGTCGGCAGCGTCATGTTTTTTGTGGCGTTCGGCGTGCTTGGCTTTATTCATGCGAAATATGCGACTACGACGCCGTCTTCGTCGATGAAAGGCATGGCGGCGTCGGTGTCGAGCCAGTTTTTCATGGACATGATGGGAATGGAAGTGCCGGGCATGGCCCGGGGGGACGGGTTCACGTTTTCCCAGGCGAATGTGGCCAGCTTCCTGTTCGCGATGCTGACCGATCTGAGTCCGCACGATCCGAAAACATTGCTCGCCAGGGAAGTGCCGGGCATGGCTCAGGACCGGCCCGTCGTCCTGACATCGCCCTCGGGGACAAGCGACGGTCCGCTCGATTACGGACCGAAGGGCGGCGTGATCGGCGGAGATAAAGTCGGCGAGGCGGGAACGATCACGGCCAACCCGCAGTTCCCGGACCCGCAAGGGCCGTCGCTGCCCGAATCCGAGCCGGCGGCCGAGCCTCCCAAGACGGCGGGGAAGAACGTCGCCTTCATCTATCAAACGCATAATCAGGAATCGTACTTGCCCGAGCTGCCGGGCGTGACCGATCCGGACAAGGCGTATGATCCGGAGAAGAACGTGACGCTGGTCGGCCTGCGGCTGGCGCAGATGCTGGAGAAGGAAGGCATCGGCGCGGTGCACTCGAACAAAAACTACCCGGCGATCGAGCCAAACTTCAACTACAACTATTCCTATAAATATTCGTTCAAAACGCTGCAGGAAGCGAGCGTCGCTCATCCCGATCTGAAATTTTACTTCGATATTCACCGCGACTCCCAGCGCCGGGACAAGACGACGATCAAGCTGAACGGGCAGGATTATGCGCAAGTCTACTTTATTATAGGCGGCAAAAACAAGCACTGGCAGGCCAACCACGATTTTGCCGAGCAGATTCATCGCGCCCTGGAGCAAAAGTATCCGGGCGTGTCCAAAGGCATCTACGCTAAAGGCGGCGAAGGCAACGGCCTGTACAATCAGCAGTTTTCGCCGAATACGGTGCTGATCGAGGTCGGAGGCGTCGACAATACGCTGGAGGAATGCTACCGCACTGTCGATGCGCTGGCCGTGGCGATCGCGGAAGTGATCAACAATGTGGAAAAAGTCGACGCGCCTGCCGGACCGGAGGAAGACGCGAAGCAAGGCTAAAGGGGGAACGGGACGATGCGGAGATACGGATGGGGCTTCGGCCATACCGCGCTGCTGCTGTTTGGCATGGCTGCCTGCGTCATGTTCGGCGTAGCGCTCGCCACCCAGGGGACGGAGCGCATCCACGGCTCGCTCGATGCGCGCGCATCGAGCGCGGCAAGCGGCGGCAAAGCGGACGTCGCCCGCAGGCCCGGAATCGGCCCGGCGAACGAGGCGGCGCGGCTGGCTGCGGAAGCGAAGCTCGGCGCCGCTGCAGCGGGCGGCGCTGCGCAGCCGGCCGGCCAGAAGCCGTCTCGGCCTGCCGGCGTCAGCGAAGCCGCCGGACTGAACCGGCTTGGCAACAAGCTCGGCGAGCTGCTGCAGATTGCCGCGTATCACGGCATCCAGCTGCTGGTCAAGCTGTTCGAGGTGCTCGTGCATTGACCGCGACGAAAGCGGATTGCCCGCTTGCCCTGCCGCCATCGCGGATCATAGCCGATCAGGGCCAACCGTCATTGCTGCCCCCGTCTTTTCGCATCGTCCTTTTGCTGCCGCTGCCACCGCATCGTCCGCGACCGCAGTCGTCCACGGCCGCATCGTCCGTGACCGCAATCGTCTGCAGCCGTATCGTCTGCAACCGTCCATTGCTGCAAACCGGCGTAGCTGTTATAATTAGTAGTATTGTAAATTTGCAGGTGAGCGAGGTTTGCGTACGATGGACAGCCATTCCCGACAAAAGAAAATTAGAAACTTCTGCATTATTGCCCATATCGACCATGGCAAATCGACCTTGGCCGACCGCATCCTGGAATATACCGGCGCGCTTTCCTCGCGGGAAATGCAGGAGCAGGTGCTCGACCAGATGGATCTGGAACGGGAGCGCGGCATCACGATCAAGCTGCAGGCCGTCCGGCTGAACTACCGGGCCGACGACGGAGAAGAATATATTTTGAATCTGATTGATACGCCCGGGCACGTCGACTTCACGTACGAGGTGTCGCGAAGCTTGGCCGCCTGTGAAGGGGCGCTGCTCGTCGTCGATGCAGCCCAGGGCATCGAGGCGCAGACGCTGGCCAACGTATACCTGGCGCTGGACAACAATCTGGAAATATTGCCGGTCATCAATAAGATCGACCTGCCGAGCGCTGACCCCGACCGGGTGAAGCAGGAGATCGAGGACGTCATCGGTCTCGACACGAGCGAAGCGGTGCTGGCCTCGGCGAAGGCGGGCATCGGGATCAAGGAAATTTTGGAGCAGGTCGTTCAGAAGGTGCCGGCGCCGAGCGGAAGCTCGGACCAGCCGCTGAAGGCGCTCATTTTCGATTCTCATTACGACCCGTACAAAGGAGTTATCGTCTATGTGAGGATCATGGACGGCTCTATCCGCGCCGGCTCGAAAATCAAGTTCATGGCTACGGACAAAACGTTCGAGGTCATCGAGGTCGGCGCCTTCAAGCCGCGCATGACGATCGTCGACTCCCTGGAAGTCGGGGACGTCGGCTTTATCGTCGCCGGGATCAAGAACGTCGGCGACACCCGCGTCGGCGATACGATAACCGATGCGAAGAATCCGACGCCCGAGCCGCTGCCGGGGTACCGGCGCATCAACCCGATGGTGTTCTGCGGCTTGTATCCGATCGAGACGAGCGACTACAACGACCTGCGCGAGGCGCTGGAGAAGCTGCAGCTGAACGACGCCTCGCTCAGCTTCGAGCCGGAGACGTCGTCCGCGCTCGGCTTCGGCTTCCGCTGCGGATTCCTCGGACTGCTGCACATGGACGTCATCCAGGAAAGAATCGAGCGCGAGTTCAACATTCCGCTCATCACCACGGCGCCGAGCGTTGTCTTCCGCATTACGAAGACGAACGGCGAAGTCATCAGCATCGAGAACCCGTCGCTGTTCCCGGAGCCGGGCAAAATCGACTATGTCGAGGAGCCGTATGTGAAGGCGTCCATCATCGTGCCGAACGATTTTGTCGGGGCGATCATGGAGCTGTGCCAGGGCAAGCGCGGCGAATTCGTCGACATGCAGTACCTGGATACGACCCGCGTCACGCTGACGTACGAAATTCCGCTGTCCGAGATCGTCTACGATTTCTTCGACCAGCTCAAATCGAGCACGAAGGGCTATGCCTCGTTCGACTACGAGCTGTCCGGCTACAAGCGCTCCAATCTCGTCAAGATGGACATTCTGCTTAACGGCGAGCAGGTGGACGCGCTCTCCTTCATCGTGCACCGCGACCGCGCGTATCAACGCGGCAAAATCATTTGCGAGAAGCTGCGCGAGCTCATCCCGCGCCAGCAGTTCGAGGTGCCGGTGCAGGCGGCGATCGGCCAGAAGATCGTCGCCCGGGAGACGGTCAAGGCGCTGCGCAAAAACGTGCTGGCCAAGTGCTACGGCGGCGACATCAGCCGGAAGCGGAAGCTGCTGGAGAAGCAGAAGGAAGGCAAGAAGCGGATGAAGCAGGTCGGCAGCGTGGAAGTGCCGCAGGAAGCTTTCATGGCTGTGCTGAAGATCGACGATAAATAGGAAGAATCACGATTCAGGCAGGCGATGCGCCCTAAAGCGATGCCAGGCGTCAGGGAACCGGCAGCGGACTGACGTGTCGGCGTTGGCGAGGAGGCGGCCGCCTGCTTTTCGCTTGCCCGCCGCCTGCCGGGACGGCAAGAGGCTAGCGCAGGGCGGCAGGAGACTACCCGCGATAAGGAGGCGGAGAAGATGCGGCACAAAAGCGAGACGCCAACGTCGGTGTACATTCATATCCCTTTTTGCACGAACAAATGCCATTACTGCGACTTCAATTCCTACGTGCTCAAAGGTCAGCCGGTGATGGACTATCTCGATGCGCTGGAGCGGGAGATGGAGCGGACGGCGAGCCTGGTGCCGCCGGGACGGATCGAGACGATTTTCGTCGGCGGCGGGACGCCGACGGTGCTGCTGCCGGATCAGATGGAGAGCTTCCTTCGGCGGGTGCGGACGTATTTTCCGAATTGGGCGGACGGAATGGAATTTACGATGGAGGCGAATCCGGGGACGACCGATCCGGACAAGCTGGCCGTCATGAAAGAAGGCGGCGTGAACAGGCTCAGCTTCGGCGTGCAGTCGTTCGACAACGGGCTGCTGGAGAGAATCGGCCGCATCCACAATACGGATGACGTATACCGGAGCCTGGACAATGCGCGGGCGGCGGGCTTCTCCAATATTTCGATCGACCTGATGTTCGGGCTGCCGGGCCAGACGGCCGGGCTGCTGCGGGCGTCGGTGGAGCGGGCGCTGGAACTGCAGCTTCCCCACTATTCCATCTACAGCCTGAAGGTGGAAGAGAACACGCTCTTCCATACGCTCTACGAGCGGGGCGAGCTTCCGCTGCCAGAGGAGGAAGAAGAGTACGAGATGTTTCTCATCATCCTCGAGCAGATGCGGGCCGCCGGGTACGAGCAGTACGAAATCAGCAATTTCGCCCGGCCCGGCTTCGACAGCCGCCACAACAGCGCCTACTGGCTCAACCGCAGCTATTACGGCCTGGGGGCGGGGGCTCACGGCTATATGCGCGGCGTGCGGCACGTCAATATCAAGGGCATTCAGCCGTACATCGAGGCGACCCGCAGCGGGCTGCCGATTCTGGAGCGGCACGAGGTGGAGCCGGCGGAAGCGATGGAGGACTTCATGATGGTCGGCCTGCGTCTTCTAGGCGGCGTCAGCGGCGAAGAGTTCGCCGCACAGTTCGGCACCCGGCTCGAAGCGGTGTTCGGGGGAGTGCTGCATCGCCTGATGGCCAAAGGGCTGCTGGAGCGGACGGAGCGCGGCTATCGGCTGACGAAAGAAGGGCTGCCGCTCGGCAACGAAGTGTTCGCGGAATTTCTGGGGGAAGCAGGGCAAAAAATGTATTGAATCTAATATGCGTTATGTTGTATATTTATTCATAGTCAACGAAGCGATCAACGTTGCATAATAACAGGCGATGCCGCAAGCGAATGGTGGGAACTCCAATGACCGTAACAACCAGAAGGGCGACGGAGCAGGACGTCGATTCATTATACGATATTATTCAGGGATACGCTGAGCAGGGCATCATGCTCCCGCGCTCGAAGGAGACGCTGATGGACCAGCTGGAGACGTTCGTCGTAGCGGTCCACGAGGGAAAGCTGGTGGGCTGCGGCTCGCTGACGCGGCTCGGTCAAGATTTGGTGGAGATCCGCTCGCTCGGCGTTTCCGAAGGATATAAAGGGATGGGCATCGGCAAGGCGATCGTCCGGCGACTGATCGAGGAGGCGCAGGCACAGCGCATTCCGAAGGTGATGGCACTGACGTACGAGGTCGCTTTTTTCGAAAGAAACGGATTCGAGGTCGTGCCCAAGGAGATCTTCCCCGAGAAAGTATGGCGCGACTGCATCCACTGCAAAAAGCAGCACTGCTGCGACGAAATCGCCGTCCTGAGACGGCTTGACTGACTTGACACAGACCCTTGGGGTCTGTTATTTTTGTAATATATGTTAGCACTCAATAAGGTGGAGTGCTAACGACGGCCCGCAAGCTTAACCGGTAGGGAGGGTTGGGTTATGTTGACCGAACGTCAACGTCAAATTTTGAGCGCTATCGTAGATGACTATATTCGTTCAGCAGAGCCTGTCGGCTCCCGCAGCATCTCCAAGAGAGGCAATGTGGGATTCAGCCCTGCCACCATTCGCAACGAAATGTCCGATTTGGAGGAGATGGGCTATCTGGAGCAGCCGCATACGTCTGCAGGCCGGATTCCGTCCCACAAGGGTTACCGATATTACGTGGATCACCTGATGAAGCACGGTTCGCTGGCGAAGCAGGACGTCGAGCTGATGAAGGTCTTTTTCACCGACAAAATGCAGGAGATGGAGCGGGTCATTCAGCAGGTTGCGACTATCCTGTCGAACTTGACCAGCTACACATCGATCGTGATGGGGCCGGAGGTGTACGGCACGACGCTGAAGCATCTGCAGATCGTTCCGCTGAACGATCGTTCGGCCGTGGCAATCATCGTGACGAACACGGGGCAGGTCGAGAACCGGACGGTGACGATCCCCGAGGGCATTCCGATGTCGGAGGTGGAGAAGTTCGTCAACATCTTGAATGCCCGTCTGAAGAACGTGCCGCTATTGCAATTCAGGGCGAAGCTGTATAATGAAATTTCCGCAGAAATGTCCAGCTACGTGTCCGGTTACGAGGAGCTGCTCACGATGCTTGATGGCGTCATCCATCATGACGAGGACGAGCGCATCTACTTGAGCGGGACGACGAACATGCTGACGCAGCCGGAGTTCAAGGACGTCGATAAGGTCAAGAGCATTCTCGACCTGCTCTCGGAGCGGCCGAAGGTGGTGCGGCTGTTCGACGGAACTACCGAATCCGTAGGCGTTCAGGTGCGCATCGGCACCGAGAATGCGATCGAGGCGATCAGCGATTGCAGCCTGATTACGGCCACCTGTCAAATTAACGGTCAGACGCTGGGGACGATCGGCATTTTGGGGCCTACCCGGATGGATTATGCCAAGGTGACCCAATTGATGGAGCACTTGTCGAAGCTGTTGACTAAGTCGATGGAGCGTTGGTACCGATGAGCCAGACACGTCCCGGCAGCCAGGAGGGCGAAGAAGCCAATGTCACGCTGCTGAACAATGCGAATGCCATCCGCGCGATCTGCTCGGCGGTCGAAGGCACGCTCGGGCCTAAAGGGCTCGATACGATGCTGGTCGGACCGAACGGCGACGTCATTATTACGAATGACGGCGTGACGATTTTGGAACGGATGGACGTGACGCATCCGGCCGCCCGTCTGCTTATTCAAGTCGCCCGCTCGCAGCAGGAGAGCATAGGCGACGGGACGACGACGGCGACGGTGCTCGCCGGGGCGCTGATCGCTGAAGGCTCCGCCCAGGTGCTGCGCGGCGTGCCGGTGGCCAAGGTCGTGCAGGGCATCCAGGAGGGCGTGCGGGAAGCGCTGGCGAGCCTGCTCGCCCGCAGGCGCCCGGTCGAAGGGCTGAATGACCCGCTGCTGTACCGGATCGCCTACGTTGCCGGCAGGGAGAACCGCGATCTGGCGGAGCTCGTGCTCGAGGGAGCGCGGCGCATCGGCCCGGCCAAGCTGCGCGAGGAATCGTTCCGCTTCGCCGACGCGGTGCTCTCGCACCACCGGGCCCCGTCCGGAGAAGTGTGGCCGGGGCTGCTCGTGGCGAAGCGGCCGCTGAACGCGCAGCCGGACATGCCGCCTGCCCCGGCGAACGTGCTGCTGCTTCACGACGCCTTCGAGCCCGAGGCGGTGGAGGACGAGGCGCTGATGACCGACGCGGGCTTCCGGCGGCAGCAGCAGCTGCGCGAGCAGTTCCGCGGCGCGCTGGAGCAGCTGGCCGAGCTGCGCGTCGGCCTGATCGCCGCCGAGCGCGGCGTGTCGCCGGAGGCGGAGCAGTTTTGCACGGACCATGGCATCATGGTCCTGCAGCGGCTGCCCCGCGCGGATCTGCGCCGCCTGGCGGAATATACCGGCGCGCGGCCGGTCCGCCGCAGCGCGCTGGCCAAGCCGGCCCCGGAACTGGCCGGCTGCCTCGGCTTCGCCGCGCACGTCGCTTACGACGATCGGCTCGAGTGCGTCCGCCTGGCCGAAGGCCGCGGCCGGGGGCACGTGTCGATCGTCGTCGGCGCCAGCACGGCGGAGGTGATCGGCGAGCGGCTGCGCATCGCTCGCGACGCGGCTTCCGCCGTGCAGGCGGCGCTGCGCGGCGGCGTGCTGCCGGGCGGCGGCGCGGCCGAGGTGGCCGCCGCCCGCGAGCTCGAGCGCTACCGCGAGACGGTGCAGGGCATGGAGGGCTTCGGCGTCGCCGCCGTCGCCCTCGCACTGCGCAAGCCGCTGGCGCAGATCGTCGTCAACGCGGGCTACAATCCGCTCGAGAAGGTGGAGCAGGTCAAGGCCGCGCAGACGGCCAGCGGCTCCGCCAGCCTGGGGCTGGACTGCGACACCGGCGAAGTCGTCGACATGTACGAGCGCGGCATCGTCGATCCCGCGCCGGTCAAGCTGCACGCGCTGCAGGCGGCGGGCGAAGTGGCCGCAGCCGTGCTGCGCATTCATACGGTCATCAAGATGAAGTCATCCGGCGGTTCGGAGGCATAGGCGGCGCCGCTGCAGAATTGCGGCAGGTTTCCCCTGGCCTTGGCATGGATACACTAGACACTGGCGCGGTGACCGCAAGCTGTCATCCGGTTGAATGAGGCGGTTGATCCGCTGCGTTATCGTTGTCCAGCGGGTCAAAACGCCGGTAAAGGGGAGGGGCGCGGGAGACGGCGCTTGAAGAAGCCGGCGTCCTCCGTCCGCACCTCTCCCGAAGCTGCAGCAGGCGCTGCGGCGCATCGTTTAAGGAGGTGACAGACCAATGAATACGGAACAAAAGGACCAATATACTTACGATCCGAAGGAGCAGCAGCGCTCGGAAGGAGCGGCTGCCGCGGAGACGGAAGCAAGCGAAGCGGAGACCGCCGAAGCGGCCGAGGCGCAATCGGCAGCGGAGGCCGGGCAGGCGGACGCAGGCGAATCGGTCGAAGTCGACGCCCTGCGCCAGGAGCTGGAGCAGGCGAAAAAACAGGCGGACGAGAACTACCAGCGCTATGTGCGGACGCAGGCCGACTTCGATAATTTCCGCAAGCGGACGCAGAAGGAAAGGGAAGAATTCGCGCAGTACGCTTCCGCGAAGCTGCTGGAGCAGCTCCTGCCGGTTATCGATAACTTCGAGCGGGCGATTGCCGCAAGCAAGGACGGCAAAGACTACGACGCCCTGGCCAAAGGCGTGGACATGATTTTCCGCCAGTTCGTGCAGGTGCTCGAAAGCGAAGGGCTGAAGGCGATGGAGACGGTAGGCCAGCCGTTCAACCCCGATTATCACCAGGCGGTCATGCAGGTGGAATCGGAAGAGCACGAGGAAGGCACGATCGTCGAAGAGCTGCAGAAGGGCTATACGCTTAAGGACCGCGTGCTTCGTCCGGCGATGGTTAAGGTTAGCTCCTGATCCGGGCGCGAAGCTTGCCTGGCTCGGGCCGGCGCAGCACACCTTTAGGCCCGCCCTACCATTACACATAAACGATCATAGATGGATCATTGCGAGATATGACTAACGACGAATGAAGATCGAAGGAGGCACATTCCTTATGAGCAAAGTCATCGGCATTGACCTTGGCACAACGAACTCTTGCGTAGCCGTGATGGAAGGCGGCGAAGCCGTCGTTATCCCGAACCCGGAAGGCAGCCGCACGACGCCCTCCGTCGTCGGCTTCAAAAAGGACGGCGAGCGCATCGTCGGCGAATCCGCCAAGCGTCAGGCGATTACGAACCCGGACCGCACGATCATTTCGATCAAGCGCCATATGGGCACGAACCACAAAGAGACGATCGACGGCAAAGAATATTCGCCTCAGGAAATTTCCGCGATCATTCTGCAGAAGCTGAAGGCTGACGCGGAAGCGTACCTGGGCCAGCCGGTCACCAAGGCGGTCATTACTGTCCCGGCTTACTTCAACGACAGCCAGCGGCAGGCTACGAAGGATGCAGGCAAAATCGCCGGTCTCGAGGTGCTGCGGATCGTCAACGAGCCGACGGCTGCGGCGCTGGCTTACGGGATGGAGAAGCAGGAAGACCAGACGATTCTCGTGTACGACTTGGGCGGCGGCACGTTCGACGTATCGATCCTCGAGCTCGGCGACGGCTTCTTTGAAGTAAAAGCGACGAGCGGGGACAACCACCTCGGCGGCGACGACTTCGACCAAGTGATCATCGATTACTTGGTGGCGGAGTTCAAGAAGGAGCACGGCGTCGATCTGAGCAAGGATAAAGCTGCGGTGCAGCGCCTTAAGGATGCTGCGGAGAAAGCCAAGAAAGAGCTGTCCGGCGTGCTTACGACGACGATCTCCCTGCCGTTTATCACGATGGTCGACGGCGTGCCTCAGCACCTGGAGATGAACCTGACCCGCGCGAAGTTCGAGGAGCTGTCTGCGCACCTGGTTGAGCGGACGCTGGGCCCGACTCGCCAGGCTTTGTCCGACGCCGGATTGACCCCGGATCAAATCAACAAGGTCGTGCTCGTCGGCGGTTCGACGCGGATTCCGGCCGTGCAGGAAGCGATCAAGAAGCTGACCGGCAAAGAGCCGCACAAGGGCGTTAACCCCGACGAAGTCGTGGCGCTCGGGGCAGCGGTGCAGGCCGGCGTATTGACCGGCGACGTGAAGGATGTCGTGCTGCTGGACGTCACGCCGCTTTCGCTCGGCATCGAGACGGCCGGCGGCGTGTTCACGAAGATGATCGACCGCAATACGACGATTCCGACCAGCAAATCGCAGGTGTTCTCGACCTATGCGGACAACCAGACCAGCGTCGAGATTCACGTGCTCCAGGGCGAGCGGGCGATGGCTGCGGACAACAAAACGCTGGGCCGCTTCATTCTGAGCGACATTCCTCCGGCGCCGCGCGGCATTCCGCAAATCGAAGTCACCTTCGATATCGACGCCAACGGCATCGTGAACGTCTCCGCGCTTGACAAAGGTACGGGCAAAAGCCAGAAAATTACGATCACGTCGTCCAGCGGCTTGACTGACGAAGAGATCGACCGCATGATGAAAGAGGCCGAAGCCCATGCAGAGGAAGACCGCAAGCGCAAGGAAGCGGTCGAAATCCGCAACCAGGCCGATCAAATGGTATATACTGCGGAGAAGACGCTGAAGGATCTCGGCGACAAGGCGGATGCGGCCGACGTCGAGAAAACGAACGCAGCGAAAGAGAAAGTGAAAAAAGCGCTGGAGGGCACGGACGCCGAGGAGATCAAGAAGGCGACCGAAGAGCTGACGCAGGTCGTTCAGCAGCTGTCCGTGAAGCTCTACGAGCAGGCCCAGCAAGCCCAGCAGGCGCAGGAAGGCGCGGAAGGTGCGGCGCAGGGCGGCGCCAAAGGCAAGGACAACGTCGTCGACGCGGATTACGAAGTCGTAGACGACAAAAAATAATCGGTTCCCGCCTTCGGGAACGGCTGACATGAGAGACGGAGGTCAAAGCCGGCATTCGGCTTTGACTTTCCGTTTGGTTGTACAGAAATCGGCATTGCCCCAGGCAGGCGGCAAGGCCGGCGGAACCGATGATTCCAGTCAGCTATAGCATGGGAGTGGAACGATGAGCAAACGCGACTATTACGAGGTGCTCGGGGTCGGAAAAGACGCTTCGCCGGACGACATCAAAAAAGCTTACCGCAAGCTGGCGCGTCAGTACCATCCCGACGTCAACAAGGCGGCTGATGCGGAAGAGAAGTTCAAAGAAGTGAAGGAAGCGTACGACGTGCTCAGCGACGATCAGAAGCGGGCGCGCTACGACCAGTTCGGCCATGCGGACCCGAATCAAGGCTTCGGCGGCATGGGAGGCCAAGATTTCGGCGGCTTCGGCGATATTTTCGACATGTTCTTCGGCGGCGGAGCCCGGCGCAATCCGAACGCTCCGCAGCGGGGCAACGATCTGCAGTATACGCTGACGATCGAGTTCAAGGAAGCGGTTTTCGGCAAAAAGACGGAAATTCACATTCCCCGCACCGAAACGTGCGACACATGTCATGGCAGCGGCGCCAAGCCGGGCACGCGGCCGGACACATGTACGGTCTGCCACGGCACCGGCCAGCAGGAGGTCGTGCAAAATACGGCGTTCGGTCGGATTGTCAACCGCCGGATATGTTCAGCGTGTCAGGGGCAAGGCAAAATCATTAAGGACAAATGCGGCACCTGTCACGGCACCGGCAAGGTGAAACGGCGGCGGACGATCAGCCTGAACATTCCGGCAGGCGTCGACGACGGCGCGCAGCTCCGCGTGTCGGGCGAAGGGGAAGCCGGTACGCGCGGCGGCCCTTCGGGGGATTTGTACGTCGTCATCCGGGTCAAGCCCCATGATTTCTTCGAACGGGAAGGCGACGACATCTACTGCGAGGTGCCGCTGACGTTCGCGCAGGCGGCGCTGGGCGACGAGATCGAAATTCCGACCTTGACCGAGAAGGTCAAGCTGCGCATCCCGCCGGGCACCCAGACGGATACGTATTTCCGCCTGAAGGGCAAAGGCGTGCCGCGGCTGCGCGGTTACGGGCAAGGGGACCAGCACGTCAAGGTCGTCGTCGTGACGCCGACCAACCTCAGCGAGCGGCAGAAGGAGCTGCTTCGCGAATTTTCCAAGCTGAGCGGCGAGCATACGCACGAGCAGCAGCAGACGATCTTCGAGCGAATGAAGAAGGCTTTTCTGGGGGACTGATCCTTCGGCAAGCCGCCTGTGAAACCCAGTCAATAGCATTGGCAAGCTGGGCCGGTTTCGTTACCGGCTGTAGCGCCAATGCTTTTTTTTGCATGGATCGCTTTTGCCGCCGCGCTTTTGCCGGAGCCGGGAGCTTGCCACGGCTGGCCTTGCTGCATCGGCCTAGGTCCGCCTTCCGCCGACGTTCAGCCTGGACGCTGGCCGGGCCTGTGCATAGCCTGAAGGAAAATTGCGGACAATGAGACAAGGCTGCATGCCGCTTTGTTGATCCAATATAACCGGAAGGAGGCACGTCCTCATGAATCGACCATCCGGCCGCAAGGAAGCTTCGGGCATGCCGATCGGCAAAAAAGAGGATGTCGAGTTTTCCCGGGAGCTGGCCGATCAAGACGATCTTAAGGCGCAGGAGCGCGCCGCCGCGGCGGACACTCGCCAACAACAAGAGTAAGGAAGGATGTCGCCCTCGATGGCAGAAAGAGCGATTTTGGCTTACTTCAATTCTCCCGAGCAGGCGCGCCGCATCGTGCCGAAGCTGAAGGCTTTGCGCGGCACGGGCATCTCTGTGGACCGCGTCGGCCGGGACGAGGCGAGCGGCGTCGGCATGTCGGCGAACTCGCTCGACAACGATTTTCCGGGGCTGGCGTACTTGACGCTCGGCTCGACCAGCCCGCCGGATACGAACGAGCGAATCCTGCTGGCCGCCGATGCGGACGCCAGCGGCCTCAGCAATCAAGGGGCGGGATTCGCCGCCGGCAGCGATCAGGACGCTTCCCGCCTGGATACGCTGCTTACCGTAAGCGTCGATGAATCCGCCTATGAGCAGGCCGTCCGCGTCATCCGGGAAGCCGGCGGCCGCTTGTAGCCTTTAACGGTCCTTCGTCTCAGCGAAGGGCCGTTTTGTTTTACCCCTGTGTAAAATTATTGTATACTGTTTGTGGCTCAACATCAAAGTTAGTGCTTGACTTTATGTACCAAATCGTTCACGGTTACATTCGACCAGAAGTCCTTGTACGTAACGTTCCCGGTTCCGGGTGAAGTAATGTCGGCGTTGAAAGGCTTTCATTCGGTTGTTTCTTCCTTCAACCGCCGCATTGGTCCACCGACAGGAGTGATAATTGACGATCTCCGTTCGCCAGTTTCGCATCGTTTTGATGCAGGTGGCTACTGCCGGATGCTGAAAATGTTCCCCTTGTCCCAGCCAGCGGTCAAACCAGATGGCAGCTACTTTG
>NZ_KB905589.1 GCF_000380965.1 Paenibacillus ginsengihumi DSM 21568
ATACGGTAAACGGGGAAGAGTGAGTTACGCGCTTTGCCGCCGGAGAGGCTGCACATCGCCTCCGGCAGTTTGATTTTTTCGAGAAAGGCCAGGAAGATTTTGATGCCACCGCAACTCGTTGCGTTTTGTAGTGAAAATGCAGTTTTGATTTTGCTGATCGTTGTGGTAGACTTCACCTAAAAGGTGCTCCTCTCTTTGGGTGTAGTGTTCCTTGCAAACACCATTCTACCAAAGATTCGGAGCCCTTTTCATATTTTCAAGAAGCGATACTTTCGAAATTCAGGTTTATAACAATATTTGTAGTGTTGCATGTCCTTCCGAATGTTTTAGCTGCAGTAGTTGCATCAGGAGGTACGTTCGGAAATTACCACCTTTTTATAGATACTAATGAAAGTTTATTCGTTATTCCCAAGTACTGTTTTTTGATCGTAGGCGTAGCCTATTGTGTGTTGGCTGAATTTGGGGGGAAAGTTGAAGGCAAAAAATAAAACCAGCGAAGAACGCTGGTTTTATTTTTTAATAAGTGGGATAGCTGGAGGACACAACAAACTCGACGATGCCGTCTTGCTGTCCGCTGACTTCCCGAGGCATATAAAGATCAACCCAAGTGCTGCCGGTCAATTTATTTTTCCAGTTTGTATAGTAGTTATTTTCCCAATGTTCCATCCAGCCATAAGAATTTGTTTTGATCGGCGTGAAATCGTACCAAGCATATTTTCCGTGCGGAGCTGTGGCGGCAAGATTGTGCTGATAAGTTGCAGAACCGTTCCAATTTCCGCCGAGTGCTACTTGGAGAGCTTTCTTCATCTTAGCCGTAAGGGTCATAACCCTCTTTCTTTCTTTATGGACTGGGACAGGAACACGATTGTATTCGTTATATACGTTCCAAGTACAATTTGTGCCACACAATGGTGGAGCCATAGGCGTAATCTCAGAGAATGAATTTTCGGGCCTCAATTTTTGTGTAGGTTGGTTTGCTTTTTGAATTGATTTCGACCTTTCTTGCCTTTTTACTGTTTCATGAAGAGAGGCAACTTCTGCGGGAGTAAGTTCAACGAGACCATTCTTTGTAACTCTCCATGTTTTCACTACTTGTCGATCGTTGTTGGATCCTTTGGTCTCTGTAGCCCCGGCACTCATGATCGAAGAGAACATAAGAGCAAATGCTATTTTACATTTATGCCTTCCCCCATGGTATGATAGATGCTGCGAATACCGCCCCTAATTTTGCGCGAAACAAGCATAAGTGAGGACAATCGATGGAACTGGAATGGACAGGGGAGCGCATTATCCCCAAGCAGCTGAAGCCGACTAACGGCATGCTGCTCGAGCATGTGGCCAGGTATTACTTTGCCACACCTTATATTACCGGCCGGGTGCTGGATATCGCCTGCGGGACGGGATACGGGTGCCATATGGTGGCCAAGGAGCGCAAGCGGGAGGTCACGGAAATCGTAGGCGTGGATATCGACGCTCCGACGATCCGGTATGCGAGCCGCGAATACAACCACCAGAAGGTCCGTTATGTGCAGGATGACGCCGCCGATCCCGGATTGCCGGACAGGTTGGGAACCTTTGACACGATCCTCAGCTTCGAGACGTTCGAGCATGTGGCGGCCGAGCGGACGTTCATGGACAACCTGTATCGGATGCTGAAGCCGGGAGGAACGCTGGTGCTCTCCAGTCCTTTCGGACGAGGGAGGGGCATGCCGACGAGCGAGCCGTTTCACGTCCATCAGCTGACGCCGGAGCAGTTCTCCGAGCTGTTCGTTCGCTATCGGCATACGGATATTTATTACCAAAGAGGGGTAACCTTCGAAAAACCGAGAGACGGCGTACGTTATTTTATCGGAGTTGCGGTCTGCACGAAATAATCGGACCGCTGCATTTAAAGGAGAGACAAACATGATGAGCATGAACGGCCAGCGCCGCAGCGATATCCGGCCGGGACTGGAAGTCGACATTGTGCTGAAGCAGGACCAGCGTACAGGCAAGACGACGCGGGGCATTGTTAAGGATATTTTGACCAAATCGCCGAATCATCCGCATGGCATTAAGGTGCGGCTCCAAGACGGTCAAGTCGGGCGGGTAAAAGCCATTATCGGCGGGATGCCGGAAGACAGGACATAACGCCTTAGGGCAGGGCTTGGCAGTATGCTGCATCAGAAGCGGCGAAGTGTTGGATGAGCAAGGGAGGCCGACAGGCTTTGCGGCATTGCGCCAATGGACACTGCGGCATGCAGCGCAAGAAGCGACAAGCCGCGGGGCGGTTAACGGCGCCGGCATGCTTCGGAACGTGCCGTGCAAGGGGCGACATGCTCGATAGACGCCTATGCCGCTTGCGCGGCACCATCAGGCGATGGAAAATGAGCCGCGGGCCCTGGGCATTTTTCGGGGGAGCTTACGCCTATGCCAGGCGATTCCTTTTGTCATCGGTCGTCTCCTTCGGAATTGAAAATTTGGCCCGTGGATTATCGCCTAATTTTCGGGGATAGCCAGCAAATGTTGTATTTTTTGCAGGATTTGTCGCCTCATGCGCCCTGAGAGGGGCCGCGTTCACGCGGAGTTCGCACGCATGCTAACGTGGAGTCTGAACGCAACGCGGAGTCTGAGCGCTACCATGGAGTTTGCACGCTAAAAACCGGTTTCGGGGGCCGCCGGCTGAGCGCTTTGTCGCAGGAAAGTGTAAATTTCCACAATAAAGGGCCACTCCGAAGGCAAAGTTTACTCCGCGCTGACAAAAAAAGTTTGACTTCGATAAAGCGTAAACGTGTTAATCGAAGTCTCGCTTTCTGCACCAGGCAAAACTGCCGCTCAGCCGCAGCTCCGCTCATCTGGCGAATGTGCTTCGGTCGAAGCCTCTCTTCATGCTCGCTAGCCTGGAGTGCTGTTTTGCCCGGGCTAACGCTTGCCACAGAGCTTATTCCCTCGAAACGCTCGATTTGAAATTGTAACGCAAGTGAGCAGTCTTATTTGGCATTTCGGGCCACCAGATTCAGCGTTTCTGACTAAATAGCGCTCTTCAGTTTCGTTACATTTTAAAAAGTGCCCGTTTCAGCAAAATAGCGTTTGTCACTAGCGTTAGAAATTCGGAAGCTTCGGCAGGAGCGCAAGAAGGGACCGTTCAGGAAGAGCAGCGTAGGAAAGAACAGTACAAGAGGAGCAGATGATGAAAATGTGCCGCGCACCCCGGGGCTTGACTTCATCACAAGCAATATTTATACTAAATCTAAATATAAACTAGGTCAAAGGATTTGGTGTCATGAATAAAATTAACTTGACGACACAGCGCAAAGCGATCCTCGACATTATACAGCAATCGCACGATCATCCGACCGCTGCGGAGGTTATCGAGCGGCTGCGCGAGCAGGGCCGGCAATTCGCTTACGGCACGGTCTACAATTCCCTCCGCTATTTGACGGATATGGGCCTGATTCGCGAGCTCAAGCTTGGCGAGGCGGCCAGCCGTTACGATGCGCGCACCGATGAGCATCAGCATATCGTATGCCGGCGCTGCGGCCGCGTCGACGAGGTGCTGACCGACATTCCGGCGGCATGGCTGGAAGCCGTGGCGCGCGAGACCGGCTATGCGATTGATCGCGCCCAGGCGGTCGTGGAAGGAGTGTGCGCCGAATGCAGGAACTCCGGCAAGTAATAAACGGCGAGTCGTATCCGAGCTTTGGCTATGCGCCGCTGCAGGGCCGCGAGCCGTGTCAGGGCTTTGACGGTGCGCCGCTGCACTGCTCCCAAACCGAGCGGATCGCCATAGTCAGCCCGTTCCCGGGGAGGCTGCAGCAGCTGATCGCCGCATTATCGGAACAATGCTACGATGTGATGGTGTTTCATCGCTGGGATGAGCGCCTGGCAGACGATTTGCAGATCGGGCTGCGCATCGTGGACTTCACGGCAGCCGGTCATCCCGGCTTCCGGCGGGAGCTGGCCCATTTGGCCGAGTTAGGCGACGCGGTTCCCACGTTGTACCTGGTCAATGGCGCTTTGCCGCGAGGGGCGGCTCTACTACAGGAGCGCAGCCGGATGCCGTGGCCGATTCATCCCGCCCGGGCGCTGGAGCGAGTTCGGCGCATGATTCGCAGCGAAGAAGCGGCGGTTCGCCGGGCCAGGAGCCTCCGGTTCAAGGATATCGAGCTCGATCCGAAGCGGATGACGGCGCTGCAGAGCGGCCGCAGGCTGGAGTTGACCAGGACGGAATACGACCTGTTGAAGGCGCTGCTGGAGGCGAAAGGCTCCGTGCTGACGCGCGAGGAGCTGATCCGCCGCGTATGGGGATTCGACTACTTCGGAGGCAGCAACGTCGTGGACGTGCATGTGCGGAGCTTGCGGAAGAAGCTCGGAGACAGCGTCGCGTCGCCCCGGTACATCGATACCGTGCGGGGCGTAGGCTACAGGCTGGCGGATTAAGCCCAAATACCGGCCGGAAGAGATGAACGAAGTGCCGGAAGAGATGGGGACGGAGAACCGGAAGAGGATAGAAGAAGTATCGGAAGAGATGGACGAAGCAATGGGCGAGATGGGAAAAAATCAGACCAGCAGTGAAGTTGTCGGCACACTTCACGATCTGCCAGGACAGTTATGCTTTCGTTTCAAGCCCAGCCGCCTAAGCCTCCAACACCGCAACGGCCCGGACCGGGGATCCGTCACCACGGACGATGCGCAGAGGAAAGCCGTAGAACATAAAATCGGTCCCGGCGGGCAGGCGGTCCAAACCGTGCAGCCCCGTATATGTCACAATTCCGATACCGAGCAGCGCCCGCTCCAGTTCTTCTGACAGTTCGCCACCGACGAACGGCGGCCGTAGCGCAGCGAGCCGGTCAAAGCATTCCAGCCCGACGGATTCAGCGAAAAACAGCCCCCGGCCTTCCGGCCAAGTCGGGTCTTCGATCCGTACTACGCGCGATGCTCCGAAAAATCGCTCTAATGGCAGCTCATCCAATGTCGCTGCACCGGGGTGCATGTGCGAGGGCGCGTCCACGTGCGTCCCCGTATGGCTGCCCATCGAAAGTTGCCGCAGCTCCCAGGTGTGGCGCTCGTATGTGTGCACAACCTTCACTTTGACCTCCGGATCGCCGGGATAAACGGGCATACCGTCCGCAATCGGCTGCGACAAGTCGATCACTCTCACTTTGAACGCCTCCATTTTGCAAGTTGATTTTACAAAATTTACCATTATATGAATAGGTGTCGTTCCTCGCTAGCGTAACATATAAAACGATCTTATTCTTCTCAAAAAAAGTTGCCGCCCGGCAATGCTCGCTTGCGAATCGATGCCGCCTGCGCCAAACGCGCCAAATATGACAGCGCTTCGCTCCAGTCCGGCTGCTCCGGCGAATGCAGCCCGAACTTCGGCTCGATTTCCGGTTACTTTCCCTTTATACTGAGAATAACAGATTTTTGAGTTCATACCAACGCCGAAGGAGCGATCCTCATGCCGATGTCCTTTCACCAAATCAGGGAGCTTGCCGACCGGATCCGGAGCAACGTCAATCAAGTGATCGTGGGCAAAGAAGACGTGATCGACAAGCTGCTGATCGCGCTTATCGCCTCCGGGCATGTGCTGCTCGAGGACGTGCCGGGCACGGGCAAAACGCTGCTGGCCAAGGCGCTCGCCCGTTCGCTGGATTGCCAGTTTAAGCGCATTCAATTCACCCCGGATTTGCTGCCCTCGGATTTGAGCGGGATCAATTATTTCAACCAGAAGCAGTCCGATTTCGAGTTTCGGCCAGGGCCGCTGTTCACGAATATTTTACTGGCTGACGAGATCAACCGGGCGACGCCGCGCACCCAATCGAGCCTGCTGGAATGCATGGAGGAGCGGCAGGTCAGCATCGACGGCGACACCCGTCCGCTCGAGCGGCCGTTCCTCGTCATCGCCACCCAGAATCCGGTCGAGAATCAGGGGACGTTTCCGCTGCCCGAGGCGCAGCTCGACCGGTTCCTGTTCAAGCTCGGCATGGGGTATCCGAGCGCGGAGGAGGGCCTGAGCATCCTGAAGCGCTTCAAGGAGGCGAGCCCGCTGGCGGAGCTTGCGCCCGTCGCCGCGGCAAGCGAGCTGATCGAGGCCCAGAACAGCTTTGCCCGCATCGAGGCGAGCGACGAGGTGCTGACCTACCTGCTCAGCATTGTGGAGCGGACGAGAACGCACCCCGATGTCGCCACCGGCGTCAGCCCGCGGGGCAGCCAGGCTCTCCTGAAAGCGGCGCAGGTGCAGGCGATTTTGCAGGGCAGGGATTTCGTCGCGCCCGACGATGTCAAGGCGATGGCCGTGCCGGTGCTGGCCCACAGGCTGATGCTGACCGGCTCGTTCCGACTGCGTCCGGAAGCGGCCGAGCGCGTCATTGAGAAAATATTGCAGGAAATTCCCGTGCCTGCGGAGGAACAGGTGTTCTCCAGGCCGTAAGGAAGCGAGGCCGATTGCAAATGGAAATATATTGGCTGCTGCTCGTCGCCGCTGGCGTCATCTGGCTGCAGGGTGCGCTCTTTGGCCGCTTCGGCAAGCGAGGCCTAACGTATGAGCGATTTTTCAGCGTGAAGGCGTGCTTTCCCGGCGACGAAGTCGAGATGGTGGAGCGGATTGCCAACCGCAAGCTGCTGCCCGTGCCGTGGGTGCGGCTGGAATCGCTCATCCATGCCAATTTGCGGTTCCAGGGGCAGTCGGGGCTGACGATCAGCGAAGGGGAGATGTTTCAGAACCATCGCAGCCTGTTCAGCTTGATGCCCTATACGCAAATTGTGCGAAGACATAAAATTGCGGCCCTGCGGAGGGGCTGCTACCGGCTGAACACGGCGACGCTGACGACGGGCGATATGCTCGGGCTGAACCGGGCGAGCGTTACGATGACGCTCGATGCGCAGCTGCTGGTCTACCCGCAGCTGCTCGATCCGCAAGAGCTGCAGCTGCCGAGCCACAGCTGGCAGGGCGATGCGACGGTGCGCCGCTGGATTGTCGACGATCCGTTCATGATCTCCGGCGTCCGCGAATACCGCTACGGCGATCCGCTCGGCGGCATCAACTGGAAGGCGACCGCCCGCACCGGCCGGCTGCAGGTGCACCAGCGCGATTTTACCGCCGAGCACCGGCTGATCATCTGCGTGAATGTGGAGGATCACGAAGGCATGTGGAGCCAGGTGAACGATGAAGAACGGTTCGAACGCGGACTCTCGTACGCCGCGTCGTTCGCGCAGATGGCGATCGGGCGAGGGATGGAGACAGGCTTCGCCACGAACGCTTACAGCGTCGACGATCCGAAGGAGCCAGTGCGGGTGGAGCCGGGAAGCGGGGGGCCGCAGATGGAAGCGCTGCTGCAGACGATGGCCCGGCTTGTCGTCGCCCGCAGCATTCCTTTCGACACGCTGCTGGAGCAGGAAGTGGAGCGGGCGGTCTCGAACGTCGATTATCTGCTCGTCTCGGCTTACGTCAGCGAGAAGATGGAGGCGCAGATCCATCGGCTGCGAAGGAACGGCAACGCTGTCGACTTCTTCATGCTCGAGGGCAAGGACAACGGTGCGGCACGAAGGGAGGGCGAAAGCGCATGAAGCCGAGGGACAACAGATCGAAGGAAGCATGGGCCCCCCAGCCCCCCTGGGCACCTGCCTGGAGCTCGCTGATCCGGGCCGCCCTCCAGGGCGCCGCCGAGCTGCTAATGTTCCTGCCCCTGGCGCTGATTGCCGCGGCGTACGCCTTGCCGGATGGGGCGGCGTCCTGGGCGTGGATCGCTTCGCTGCCGATCCAATATGCCGTAGGCTACGCGGTATGGCGCTTTCTGCCGATCCGCCGCCGCGTCTCGCTCTATCTCCTGCTGCTGCTGATCGCGCTGGCGGGCGCTTATGCGGCGTTCGGGGCCGAGCGCTGGCTGCTTCTGCTGCTGACGGCGCCGCCTGGCTTCCTGATGGCCTTCCGGGGAGCGCAGGCCGTGTCCGAGCCATGGCATGCCGCCTTCCCGGCCAGCTTGTATGTGATCGGTCTGGCCGTCTATTTCCTCTCCTCCGTCGTGCTCCGGTTCATGGACAGCTTCGACCCGTATATGCCGGCGCTGTTCTGGGGCGGGTTCGCCTCTCTCCTGCTCGGTCTTGTGCGGATCAATCAGTCGAACGTCAGGCAGGAGACGCTGTCCGGCGGCCAAGAACCGAGCTTGCCGGCGGCGCTGTTATGGCAGAATCGCCTGCTTGTCGCCGCATTGTTTGCGGTCGTGCTGCTGGCGGCAGGCTTCGGCGCGATCCGCCGGGCCGCATTCTGGCTGCTCGCGCAGGCCGCCGGCTTCGCCCGCTGGCTGATCTCGCTGCTGCCGGAATCGTCCGGCGAAGGCGCCAGCCCGCCGCCGGCCCCTCCCGGCGCTCCCGAGCTCGGACCGGTCGCCGAGCCTGCTGCCTGGTGGCTGCTGCTGGAGAAGATCGCTGTCGTCGCCGCAATCGTCATTGCGGCAGCGGCAGCCTGCGCGCTCGCTTATTGGCTGGCTCGCAGGCTGTATCGATGGGCCCGCCAGGCCTACGATTGGCTGAGAGCGGCGCTGCAGTGGGGCGAACGGCTGGAGGCGAACGAGGGCTACGAGGATGACGTGGAGCGGCTTGTCAGCTGGCAGGAGCTGAACGGGCACTGGGCCTCCCGGCTGAAGCAGTGGCTTACGCCCGACAGGAAGGCAAGATGGAGCGATTTGACCGACAATCGCGAGCGCATCCGCTTTTTGTACCGTGCCATGCTGGAGGAGAGCGTGCGCCGGGGCTACGTGTTCAAGGCGCATCTGACGCCGCGGGAGACGGAGCGGGACTTGCAGCGCTGGCAGGCGGAGCGGCCGCGCCGGATGGAGCCGCTGATCGGTCTGTATGAGCGGGTGCGTTACGGAAGGCGCGATGCGAGCGACGAGGAAGTGCGCGCAGCGAAGGAAATGCTGGAAGGGAAGTGATATAATTAGGGAAGCGGCTAATAATTTGAAAGTAAAAGGAGGGAAAGCCTATGATTCAGCATGATCCGGCGTCATCCCGCTATGCGTTCGACCGGGGCTGGCTGCGGGGCCACTACAGCTTCTCGTTTGCCGATTACGAGGATGAGAACAAGATGGGCTTCGGTCCTTTAAGGGTATTCAACGACGATTGGATCGCCCCGGGACGCGGCTTCGGCGCGCATCCGCACAGTGACATGGAGATCGTCTCGATCGTCCTGCAAGGCCAGCTGCGGCATGAGGATAATCTCGGCAACGTAGCTGTCACGACGTTCGGCGAGGTGCAGCGCATGTCGGCCGGAAGCGGCATTATTCATACCGAGCATAACGCATCGCAGACCGAGGAGCTGAACCTGCTGCAAATGTGGTTCATGCCTGCAGTCCGCGGGCTTGTGCCGTCCTATGAGGCGACGCGCTTCGATCCGGAGCGGATGAGAGGCCGGCTGCTGCCCGTCGCTTCGTCCGTACCGGAGGCCGGCGTGGCCAAGCTGCATCAGGATATGACCATTTACTTGACCCGCCTGGACGGAGGAGCGGAGCTGGAATTCCGGCAAGAACCGGGACGCAGGGTGTTCCTCTTCGTCATCGACGGTTCCCTGAAGGTGAACGAAAGCGTGCAACTGCAGAGGAGAGACGCGGCGCGGATCGTCTCCGAGCCCAGACTCACCCTGCAGGGCGGCGGCTCCGCCTTCGCTGTATTGATCGATTTGCCATAACGGGCATCCGTGAAGTTCGGCCATGCTCAAGAATACCGCACTCGCTGGCAAACGATCGCAGAAATGTGCCGTTACAGAGGCCAGGCAAGGAGGGAAAATCGTTGGCTGCAAGCAAAAGGCTGCTTATCAAGCATGCCGTCACCGGAAAAATGCTGCTGGATTCGGACGCCGCTCCCGTGTCTTATGCGCTGAAGGAAGAACAGCCGGGCTGGACATTCGAGATATCCTTGCCGGACCCCGCGGCGGCGGAGCCGATCGTTCGCCTGCGTCACGAGCTGAACGTGTTCCGGTTCGAGACGCTGGAGGACGGCACCATCCGGAAAAACTGGTACTACGTCAAGGACGGCGTCGTTCGCTGGGATGAGGCTGCGCGCAAGCTCGTCATCTATGCGGATTCGCATATTACGTATCTGCCGACGGATTATTACGCCTAGACCGAATTGTTTCTTCGCCTCCGGCCATACTGGGGAATGAGGGTACGGTTGAATAATCAGAAGGCGAGGAAGACCCTTTTTTAGGGACAACACCATTTTGTGAAAACCTGTCGTTGAACCGGATGGCGGCGGGTTTTGTATTCATCTCGCGGGACCTATCAAAATAATTCCTGCCAGCTTCCTAATTTATTTTGGAAGCTTTTTTTCCGCCCTCTAAAAGGAACGCCGCGACAAAGACTGCTAATAGACCTAATGTAACGACGGCTGAATTTTCATACCATTTTAAGAAAAACGTCTATCGACGTCTATTCAAGGATGGGCGACCGCGGTTCAGCGGTTGTTTTTTTTCTGGTACAGAAAGTCGCACTTTGCTTTCATCCTTTAGCGAGGTTAGACTTTCTGTAACGGTAAAAAAAGCTTTGTTGTCCAAGGGGAATTGTCGTCAATAACCGTTTTTTGGATTTCCGGCCCGTTCGTGGTACTATAAATAATTATCGACATATTTCCAAGGGTGAATCGAGTGGCATGAGTTGGATAAATCAGATCAGCAATCTTTCCTGGGAAGACATTGAAGCGATATTGAACCGTTACGAGGCGCTCGGGCCGATTCCCGGCATTGCTGCGCCGTTGATCGAGGCATTCATCCCCGTGCTTCCGCTCATTGCCATTCTCATTGCCAATGTGAACGCCTACGGCCTGTGGGAGGGCATTCTGCTCTCCTGGTGCGGCGTCGTGGCTGGGGCTATCAGCGTCTTTCTGCTCGCCAGAAACTTCGGAGGGCGGTTCCGCGGCTACATCGACCGCAAATTTCCGCAATCGCGCAAATTCATCGGGTGGGTGGAGAAGAAAGGCTTTACGCCGATCTTCGTGCTGTCCTGCTTCCCGTTTACGCCGTCCGTTCTCGTCAACGTCGTCTCAGGCATCTCCAAAATCCCGTTTCACACCTTCGCCACGGCGACGATGCTCGGCAAGGGCGTGATGATCATTCTCGTGTCCGTGGCCGGGCACGATCTCGGCAGCATGCTTCGCCAGCCGTGGAAGCTGGCGCTGGTCGCCCTCGTATTCGTCCTGCTCTGGCTGTCGGGCCGCAAGCTGGAATCCCGCTATATGAAATAAAGCCGTAAGCGCCTGTCCTTCTCAGAACGGCGCTTTTTAGCATTCGATCGTACAGTCGTCTCGCGGACAACATGATGGAGGATAAGAGAGTCATTTTTGGGTGAAAATGGAACACTCCGGTTCCTGTTTGTTCGCAGATTTACGGATAGACGCCTATGACGAGCGATTCCTATCGTCATCGGTCGGGATTTGTGCGACGAGCTCGTCGTGCTGAACAACGGCGTGCTGTCCTCCGTGCCTTCCGAGCTTCTGCATAGCCCGGAGTTTGAACAGAGCGTGATCGAGCTGCTGAAGGGTGAGAACCTTGCTGAAAACTCTTAAGACGTTGCTTGCGATCCGCACTGCCGCTGCCGTGAACTTGTTCGTATATTACATCCGCAAGCTGCCGCTAATGGGAAGGCTGATCACCGACCGTTTCTATGCCAGGCTGAAGCTGAAAAAGACGCTCTCCGCGATCATGCTGGTCATCATCCTGCTGTGGGGATTTGTCTCCAAGCTGCTGTACGTCGGCCTTATGGCCTATTGGCCCGCCACCGCGCTAGGCGGCGAGCGGCTGCTGCTTGGCCTTCCGTCGGCACTTGCCGTGCTCGTGGTGGGGCTCATTGCGGTAGCAGGGCTCGCCCGCTACTCCGGCTACCGGAACATCGTGGACGCGGCGGCCAAGAGGGACGACCCGCTGATGGATATCGGGCGCATGATTGCGGAAGCGCAGGCTGCCGATGTGCGAACCCGCGAAGACGACTACATCTCGCCTGCGGCGGACGGCGGCAAGCTCTCGCCGCAAGGAGGGCTACGCTTATCTGAATGCGTTGTTCTTCGCCAGGCACCGGAGACTGATTAATCAGCCGGTTTACAAAAGAATGACGCTGATCGGAGGCTTGACCGCCGCCGGCGCGGCGTTTGTTCTGTTCTTCCCGCAGTGGGCAGGCGGCCTGCACGGGGAAGCTCTCTTTCCGTACATGCCGATCGCGCTGTATTTCCTGTCCACCGGAGAACGCGCATGCAGGGCGATGTTTTACAACTGCGACCTCAGTCTGCTGCGTTACAGCTTCTACCGGAACGCTGCCGGCCGGCATTTCCGGATTCGGCTGCTGCGGATCGCCGCCCTCAACCTGGCGGTCGCCGCCGCATTCGGAATCGGAAGCGCGATAGTTATTGCGGCCGCGGGGAGAACGGTCTGGAGCGCGGAGCTGCTTCTGCCGTGGATTTACGCGCTGGCGCTGTCCGTCTTTTTTTCAGTCCATCATCTGTTCATGTACTATATTTTCCAGCCATATTCCACCGAGCTTAACTCGAAAAATCCGCTCTACCACGCGACGAACACGCTCGTATCGCTGGTTTGCGGCATCAGCATCGCTGTCCGGGCCGCTGCTCCCGCCTACACCGCGGCCGCACTGCTCCTGGCGCTTGCGTACCTGGGGATCGCGCTCGTTCTCGTTCCCAAGCTCGGCCGCTACACCTTCCGCGTAAAATAACCGGGCAAGGACGGGGCGGCGGGAGGGAGAGGAAGGGAACGCGCCATAGCGAGGGGGTTCGACCGGCGAAGCGAGCAGCGCCCTACCCGTTCAAAACGGTCCTCCGCTGCGAATTTTATAGCGAAAGCGCGTATTGCACACACCTGGTATTACCGGGGATGACGAAGTGTTTCTCGGCAATGCCGGGAATGGCTCGGAACCTCGGGACCATGAAAAGGAGGACCTGTCATATGCCGTATCATTTTTTCGTAGGCAACGATAACGGGAACAGCGAGCACGATATCGTCATTGATGGCCGGCTGATTCGCCAGCCCAACGTTTTTTGCGCGGTGGACAAGCTTCCCTGGAGCGACGAGCAGGCGCCGGAAAGCTTCATCCGCCATTTGCAGGACCAGCTGATCGTGACGATCGATTCGCCCTCGGCCCGGCCCGGCATGTACTACATAGGCCAGTTTGCGCTGGAGAGCGGTGAGCTGCTCGATACGATGCAGATCGGCATCGACCAAAAAAGCGACATGGATCTCCCGATCGTCAATACCATCGCCCACATTGCTGCGGTAGCGGTGCAGAAGGCCTACGAGGAGGATAAGGCGATTCCCGAGCAGATCGAGGTGCTGGCGGATATGGCGACGGCGCTGCCGGTGACGCAGCACAGCGACGAGACGGCGGCCAAATTCGAGCGGCGCTTCATGGACGGAACGCATCGCGTGACCGTGCATCTGGGCAAGCAGCGGGTCGCTGTCAGCATCGTGTTCGATTACACGAAGGTCGTTCCCGAAGCGACGCCGGTTACGTTCGCGCTTCAGAAGAATGCAGACGGAGAATGGCGGACCGGGGAGATGTACAAGGAGTTCGCCGCGGTGTACGGCCTGGACCCGAACTTGAGCGGCAGCTATTTCAAGGATAAGCGCATCCTCCACGTCGATATCGGCGACGGATCGACGGAATATCCGATTACGGAGGGCAACAAGTTTTTGCGGCAATTCGTGCACGGCAGCCATCATGGCGCGGGCTATGCCATCGAGGAGGCGCTGGACGAGTTCAACCGGCTCATTCATCTGCCGGACAGCCCGCGGCAGTTTTTCAGCGACGTGCTGAAAAATCCGAAGCACAAATATTACGCCAGGGCGATGAAGACGCTCAGCCGGCCGCTGGAAGGACAGGCGAAGCAGATCGTCCAAAATATCCGCAAGCAGCTGACCAAAGCGCGCAACGCCATCGACATTATTTGCGTATATGGCGGAGGCAGCATCCTGATGCGTCCGAACCTGTATCCGCTGCTGAAGGCGCTCTGCGACGAGCGGGAGATCAAGCTGTTCTACGTGCCGGCTCCGTACGCGATTACGATGAACGCGGAGGGCTTGGACGCCTTCGTGCGGGGCAAAATTTACGATGCCTTGAAAAATAAAGCGAAGCAGGCGGTGTAGCGTCGCGGGCCCGGCCGAAAGATAAGGGGGGAGCGAGGCTGTGAAAAAAGAGAAGCTGCCGGGGACCAACATCAGCTTGAAGACGAAGAAGAACGAGTCGCCGGCGGTGATGGAATGGCTGAACTGTCAAACCAACCTGATGGATTCCATCCGTTATTTGATCGAAAACGAGATTCGCGCGAACGGAGTCCGGAATCTGCAGCTGCATATTCCGGCGGAAAGGCCGCCCATCCGCCTTCCCTCCGAACTTGCGGCGGAGAGCGCGGAGCGGTTCGCGGCGGCAGCTGCGGAGGGCGGAGGCGCCGCCGCTGCAAGGCGGCACCCGGCGCCCGGGCCGGAGGATGATATCGACGAGGACGATATCGCATCGTGGGTTTAGCAGGGAGGCTGCCGCAACCGATTGAAACGGACTTCGCTTCGTTCGCGTATTGAAGGGCAAGAACCTTTCTTAGGAGGGAACGCCATGCTGAAAAAACTGCTGCGCAAGCTGCTGCATTCGAAGACGAACAAGTACGGAGGCGGCTACTACCGCCCGTATCATTCCAGCGACGATTACCGCAAGCGGCACTACGGTTCTTCCCATCCGCATCACAATCAATACGGCCACGGCCATTATCGGAGAAAGCGCAAGTCCAGCTTCTTCTCCAGCAGCTAGCCGCGCCTCGAGCGATGCGGCTGCTGCTTCAAATCCGGCAATATCCGGGCAATCTCATCCGCGATGTCGCGGCATCGGGAATAAGGCTGCTCCGCCTCCAGCAAACGGCGGAGCAGCTTTTTTGTGCCCGGATGCAGGGTCAGCTCCTCTTCCCAGCTCTTCTCTTCCTCGCGCCTGCCGCGCCCGGCCGGCTCCTCATCCGGGTACGTGCTGTACAGAAGGAACAGCAGCAAATGCCCGAGCGCGTAAAAATCGCTCGTCACGTGCAGCCTTCTGCGCAGCCGCTTGCCGGTCGGGGCGTCGCCTGCCACGCCGTCCGTGTCGGTCACGTACTTGGCCGCCGGGCTGCCCGCGTGCTCACCCGCGGCGTCCACCTGCCCGGCCGCTGCGTTGCCCGCGTGCTCACCCGCGGCGTCCACCTGCCCGGCCGCCGGGCTGCCCGCGTGCTCACCCGCGGCGTCCACCTGCCCGGCCGCCGGGCTGCCCGCGTGCTCACCCGCAGCGTCCACCTGCCCGGTCGCCGCATCTCTCGCCGCCCCGCCTGCCGGGCTAACGGGCAGGCCTTGCCCGTGCGCGTGCGCGTCCCCGGCTCGCAACTCCCGGGCCAGGCCGAAATCGATCAGCCGAAGCTCATCTCCGTGCAGCAGTACATTGGCGATGCTGATGTCCCGGTGGACGATGCGCAGCCCGTGCAAATACTCAATGGCCGCCAGCAGCCGGAGGATCAGCTCCAGCGACCGCTCTTCCGAGAAGCGGCGGCCATCCGTGAACAGCAGCTGCTCCAGGCTTCGTCCGGCGGCATATTCCATCACGAAGCACGGCTGCCTCTCCGCGCGGAAGCTATCCAGCAGCCGCGGAATGAGCGGGTGGTCGAGCCGGCTCATGATCCCGATCTCGCGGGCATAAATGCGCTCTGCCCGCTCCTTTCCGCCGCGTGCCGGACTGATCCGTTTCAGGACGCACCGCTGGCCGGAGCGCAGGTCGATGCATAAGTAAGCGACGCCGAAGCTGCCTTCCCCGAGCCGTTCCACGATCCGGTAGCGGCCGGCCGCGACAGCGCCGGGACGAAAACGGCGTCCTTGCCAGCGGCGCAGCCAGACGCCAGGGGCGAACCATCCGAAGGAGGCCATCATCCGCTGCCGCCGGCCTTAACCGCGCGATCCGGCCGAGCCAGGGTTCTCTCCGCCCGGCTTTTTCACCGTAACCCGCTCGTTGCCCATCAGGAAGACGGCAACGACGGAGAGGGCAATCGGTATGAGCGCCAGCAGGAACATATATGTGATCGAGCCGGACATGGCGTCGACGATCTGGTCGAGCATCGCCGAAGGGATTTGCGCCCGCTTCTCCGGGGTGAACAGCTCGCGCGGATCTCCGAGATTGACGAGGCCCGAGCCCGGCCCCTGGCCTTCCGTACCGCCCAAAGATGCCTGCAGCTTGCTGGCGAACAGCTTGCTCTGAATCGTTCCGAAGACGGTGATGCCAAGCGTCATGCCGAGCGAGCGGAAGAACGAGTTCGTCGAATTGGCCGACCCGCGGTGCCGCATTTCGAGATTATGGATCGAGGCGGTCGGCAGCAGCGAGAAGGAGAAGCCGACGCCGAACCCGGCGATGATCATATAGAGCGTCAGCAGCGAGCGGGCGGTGTCCGGCGTAAGCAGAGCCAGCAGCCCCATGCCGATGGCATAGGCGAAGACGGAGACGATCATCAGGTTGCGGAACGAGGTCCGGTTCGTGAACACGCCGCCAACGGCGCTGCCGGCTACCGAGCCCAGCATCATCGGCGTCAGGATAAAGCCCGCATTCGTCGCCGAGCCGCCGTACACCGCTTGCACGAAGATCGGAATGTAGACCGTCAGGATGACGAACGTCGCGCCGTACAAGAACGCGAGCGCCTGAGACGAAGCGAACAGCCGCCGGCGGAACATCCAGAAGGAGATGATCGGCTCTGCCGCCTTGGTTTCGGCAATCAGAAACCCGATGAAGAACACGGCGAATCCGCCGAACAGGCCGATAATCGCGCCGGAGTCCCAGGCGAACTGCTTGCCGCCAAGCTCGAGCGCGAACATGAGGCAGACGACGGCGACCACCAGGGTCACCGCGCCCCACCAGTCGATGCGCTGCTTCGATGTTTGCCCCGATTCTTTATAGTGCCGAAGAATCAGAAAGAGCGACACGATGCCGATCGGCAGATTGACGTAAAAGATCCAGTGCCAGCTGATATATTCCGTCAGATAGGCGCCGAGCAGCGGTCCGAGCACGCTGGAGGTGCCGAATACGGAGCCGAGCAGGCCGGTCATCCGCCCTCTTTTCTCCGGAGGGAAAATGTCGAACACGATCGTAAACGCAATCGGCATCAGGGCGCCGCCCCCGATCCCCTGAATCGCGCGGAACAGGCTGAGCTGCACGATGCTCTGCGCCAGGCCGCAGAGGGCGGAGCCGAACAGAAAGACGATGAGCCCGAAGACATAAAACCGCTTGCGGCCGTACATGTCGGACAGCTTGCCGAAAATCGGCATGCCGGCCATGACGGCGACCATGTACGCCGAGGTCACCCAGACAAATTTATCAAGGCCTCCCAGATCGGCGACGATCGTGCCCATCGCGGTGGCGACGATCGTATTGTCCATAGCCGACATGAGGATGCCCAGCAGCAAACCGGCCAGAATGAGCCGGGTCTGCTTGACGTTAGCAACCATGAAGTGGACTCCTCTCATATTTTCTTCTTTGACATTATTATCGAAAAAGGCAAAAAATACAACCGAACCTGCAGGGGGCATGAAGGGGTTATGCGCGAGCGCGGGGGAGCTTGAAGGCGATGAACGGCTTTTTTCAAGAAAAGAACGCTTGTTCCCTTGCCTGGTGTTCGCTGGCTTCGCTTTCTGTTTTGCTGGGCTAACGCAAGCTACAGAGCTTATTTCACTCGAAACCATCGATTTGAAATTGTAACGCAAGTGAGCAGCCTTATTTCGCATGTTTGGCTGCCAGTGAGCGTTTTGGCCCAAAAAAGCGATAAAGCGAAGTGCGACTTTCTGTACCAAGGAAAACTACCGCAAAACCGCCGTTCATCCTTGAAAGGACGCCGATAGACGTTTTTCTTTTCGGACGAAAGCTGTCAAGCAAGCGGCCGCGGCTTCATTATGCTGCCGGGCAGTGCCGCCAATAATCGACAAGCGGGCGGGCGGGGCACAGCCGAGCAAAAGCTACATTAATAGCTCACGAAACAGGCGGTGAACGGCGGCTTTTTTGCAGATAAAATTCGACGTGGTTCGACAAATTCAATCCTCCGCTTGAGCAGAGGATAGAAGTGAAAAAATTGTGCGGATGAGATTGTAAAAGATCGAATTCAAATGAAATAGATTTGATGATTTTTTATTTGAAATTTGATTGAAATCGAATTTAATTGGCCTAATTTCGCTGAATTTTGTTTAATACCACAGATTGACTTTTGTGTAAAACGGTGATTTTGTCCCTAATCGGGGGGATACGGGGGGAAAAAGGAGCATCGGGCAGGTTATTTGGCCTCAGCCAAAATGAGCAGGGATTATCTGGAATATGGGGGGCATAGCCAACATGACCTCCTGGGGGTATCGTGTTAACATAAATTGTGTTCGCGAACAATTTTGCATTTGCAATCAGTTTTGGAAAGGAAGTGAGTGTGTGAAGCGTATTCTTACGCTGGCCATGATCATGCTGCTGGCAGTCGCGGCTATCGGCTGCGGCAGCGCGAAGGAACCGGGCCAAGGGGGAGACGCTCCGCAGGCAGGCGCGGGCGGAGGCGGCGAAGAAGGCAAGGGAGGCACGCTGGAGGAAGCGAGGAAGCGGGGCTATATCACCGTCGGGTTCGCTAACGAGAAGCCATATGCGTACAAAGAAGCGAATGGAGAGCTGACGGGGGAGGCCGTGGAAATCGCCAAGGTTGTGCTCAAAAACTTGGGGATTAACGAGGTTCGCGGAGAACTGACGGAGTTCAGCTCGCTCATCGGCGGGCTGCAGGCGAAGCGCTTCGATCTGATTACGGCCGGCATGTTCATCAATTCGGACCGCTGCGCAGCCGTGCTGTTCGCCGATCCGGAGTACAGCATCGGCGAAGCGATCGCCGTCAAGCAAGGCAATCCGCTCCAGTTGAAGAGCTATGAAGACATTGCGAAAAATAATGACGCCAGGGTAGCGGTGATGGCCGGGGCCGTGGAGATCGGCTACCTTGAGAAGTCCGGTGTGCCGAAGGACCGCATGGTCATCGTGCCTGACCAGGCTTCCGCGCTGAACGCCCTGCAGGCCGGCAGAGCGGACGCCATTACGATGACAGGTCCCGCGCTGCAGTCGATGCTCGATTCGGCGAACGATCCGAGTATAGAGCGGGTATCCGATTTCACGCAGCCGGTTATCGACGGCAAGGACGTCCGCGGATACGGCGCTACGGCGTTCCGGCAAGCGGATCAGGAATTCCGCGACGCGTTCAATGCGGAGCTGAACAAGCTGAAGGAATCCGGCGAGCTGCTGACCATCCTGCAACAATTCGGCTTTACCGAAGATGAGCTGCCCGGTAATGTAACGGCCGAAGAGCTGTGCAAAGAGTAACATGAACACGTCCATGGTGGAATTGGCGCCGCTGCTTCTGGAAGGAGCCGGCATTACGATTCAGGTCGCGGTTCTGTCGTGGCTGCTGATGCTTCCCATCGCAACGGCCGCAGGTCTGGCCCGGCTGTCCAAATTCGCCGCTGTTCGCGCCGTGACGGTCGTCTATGTGGAGGTTTTTCGGGGAACCTCGCTCCTGGTACAGTTGTTCTGGCTGTATTTCGCCCTCCCCTTTGTCGGGGTGGAGCTGCCGAAGCTGGCGGCAGGCGTTCTGGCGATTGCCTTGAATTACGGAGCCTACGGCTCGGAGATCGTGCGCAGCTCGATCCAGGCCGTTCCCAAAGGACAGTGGGAGGCGGCGGTCGCGCTGAATATGACGCCTTGGCAGCGGATGAGCCGGGTGATTTTTCCCCAGGCATTCGTCCGCATGCTTCCCCCGTTTGGCAATTTGTCCATTGAGCTGTTGAAATCGACCTCGCTCGTTTACTTCATCACGTTGTCCGATCTGACTTACCAAGCTATGGTGCTGCGCAACAATTACGTCTCAATGACGCCGCAAATATGGGCGACCTTGCTGGTCATTTATTTTGCGCTCGCCGGAATCGTAACTTTAGGCTTCAAGCTGCTGGAGCGCAGGCTTCAGGCAGGGAGGTGACAGAAGCATGTGGGATTGGAATTATGCGCTGTCCGTGCTTCCCGAGCTGCTCAGAGCGCTTCGCGTCACGGTGCTCGCTACCGTCGGCGGCTTTGCCGTCGCCTGCATCGCCGGCCTAATGCTCGCGATCGCCGTTCGTTCGCGATGGAAGCCGCTTTCTTGGGCGGCCCGCTCGTTCGTCGAGTTTGTCCGCAGCACGCCGCTGCTCGTGCAGGTGTTCTTCCTGTACTACAGCCTGCCGATGATTGCCGGCATCTCGCTGTCCGCCTTCGCGGTCGGCATTATCGGTCTCGGGCTGCACTACAGCACTTATATGTCGGAGGTGTACCGCTCCGGCATCGAGGCGGTGCCGAAGGGCCAGTGGGAGGCGGCGACTGCGCTCAACTTCACCAAAGCCCGCACCTGGCTGTCGGTGATTCTGCCTCAGGCGATCCCGCCGATTATTCCGGTGATGGGCAATTATTTGATCGTCATGTTCAAGGAGACGCCGATCTTATCGGCAATCACGCTGGTCGAAATGCTGCTTGCCGCCAAAAATATCGTGTCCGTTTCCTGGCGCGTGTTCGAGCCTTACACTTTGGTAGGGGTGCTGTTCCTCTTGATCAGCTACCCGGCGTCCCTGCTGATCCGCCGGCTGGAGGTGCGGATGAACCGGCAGCGCGGCGCGTAAGTGTAACGGGGCGAAAGGGGCCGGGATGAACGTTGGAGACCGGGATCAGCGAAGGATCCGGGATAAGCGTAAGGACTGGAATGGACGTAAGGACCGGGATGAGCGTAAAGACCAATGGGCACCCGGTAGGCAGCCTCTTCTCATCGAATTATCTCAGTTTTCGTATAAGAAAAATAGGTGTAGCGAGTATGTCTCATTCGTTCATAGGGAGGTGAAGCGATGCTGCTGGAGGACAGGACGGCGGATGCGGCAGAGGCAGCGGAGAGCGGCGCCCCGGCATCTGCCCGCGCGACAGAATCTGAGCCGCTGAACGCTCCCATGCCGCTGGTGAAATACGACAAGATCAGCAAGAGCTTCGGCGATCATCAAGTGCTGAGGGAGATCGATCTGGAGGTGGCGCCGGCGGAGAAGCTGGCCATTATCGGGCCGAGCGGCTCCGGCAAGACGACGCTCGGGCGCATGCTCATGACGCTCGAAGAGCCGACGTCCGGAACGATCGAGGTGGACGGCGAGCTGCTGTGGCACCGCAGGGTGAACGGCCGGCTCGTCCGCGCGGACGAAGCTCATCTGCACCGGATGCGCGGCAATATCGGGATGGTGTTCCAGCATTTCAATCTGTTTCCGCATATGACTGTGATGCGCAACGTTACGGAGGCACCCCGCAGGGTGCTCGGCGTGTCGAAGGAGGAAGCCGAGGAGCGGGCCGCAACGATGCTGCGCAAGGTCGGGCTCGCAAGCAAGCTGGATGCATATCCCTCGCAGCTTTCCGGCGGGCAGAAGCAGCGCGTGGCGATCGCCAGGGCGCTCGTCATGCGACCGAAGGTGATGGTGTTCGACGAGGTGACGTCGGCGCTCGACCCCGAGCTGGTGGGCGAGGTGCTGGAGGTGATCAAGGAGCTGGCGCTGGAGGGCGAGATGGCGATGCTGCTGATTACGCACGAGATGGATTTCGCCCGCGATGTGGCCGACCGCGTCGTCTTCGGGGCGGACGGACGGATCGTCGAGCAGGGACCGCCGGAGGCGATCTTTGAAAATCCGCAGAGCGAGCGGCTCAAGTCGTTTTTGAGCCGGTTCCGCGCCTCGCGCTAAGCAGCGCGGCCTGCCCCCCGCGCGGGCGCTATTCCGAACGAGAGGAGGACGATGCATGAACCTGAACGCAAGTTTGGCAGCGGCCGGGCCGGGCGTCATCTTCCGGCAGCCGTCGGCTAGAGACGGCGCGCGCGTCTGGGCGTTGATCCGCGAAGCGGGGACGCTGGATGTGAACTCGGCTTATTGCTACATGATGCTGTGCGAATATTTCAGCAAGACGTGCCTGCTGGCCGAGCAGGACGGAGCACTGTGCGGCTTCGTTTCGGCTTTTCGGGTGCCGGAGCGGGAGGATACGCTGTTCGTCTGGCAGATCGCCGTGCACCCCGAGCGCCGGGGGCAAGGGCTCGGCCGCCGGCTCCTGGATGAGCTGCTGGAGCGGCTTCAGACGGCAAGCCGGGAAACCGCCGGGGCAGAGCCGCCCCATGCTGTACAGCCGCCCATCCGCTATATCGAGGCGACGATCAGCCCGTCCAATGCAGCTTCCCGCGCTCTATTCCGCAGTTTGGCCCGGCGTCTGAAGGCCGGCTGCGAGGAGACGAGCGGAATGCCGGAGGACTGGTTTCCGGTCGAGCAGCGGCATGAGGCAGAGCGGCTGTTCCGGATCGGTCCGCTGGCTCCGTGATCCGGATCGGTGCTGCAGGCCCCAGGATATGGATCGGGCTCGCTGGTCCCGCGATCCGACGCGGTGGCGTAGGTACCATGATCTGGCCTGGTGCCGCAGGTTCCATGGTCCGGCCCGGTGCCGGTGCCGGTGCCGCAAGCTCCTGGATCAGGCGGAATCGGTTCTGCACGCCCCACGATCAGGCACAGAAGCTGCTTGAGAACGTACTGGAATTTTTTTTGCAAGAGAAAACCCCAATCGAGGAGGATGATCGAGTGAAAACGCAAACGATGGAGACAGCGTCCTTGCACGTGTTCGAACAGCTGGAATCGGAGGTGCGCAGCTACTGCCGCAGCTTTACGACGGTGTTCGCCCGCGCGAAGGATGCGATCCTGTGGGATGCGAACGGGAACGAATATATCGATTTTTTTGCGGGTGCGGGATCGTTGAACTACGGGCATAACAATGACGTCATCCGGCAGCGCCTTGTCCGCTATTTGCTGGAGGACGGAATCACGCATAGTCTCGATATGGCGACCGAGGCGAAAGAGCAATTCCTGCTGCGTTTTCAGGACATCATTCTGAAGCCGAGAGGGCTGCAATACAAAATCATGTTTCCCGGGCCGACGGGCACCAACGCGGTGGAAAGCGCGATGAAGATCGCCCGCAAGGTAACGGGCCGCACGGGCATCCTGTGCTTCACGAATGCCTTTCACGGCATGTCGCTCGGCTCCTTGTCCGTCACGGGCAACGCCTTCAAGCGCAAAGGAGCGGGCGTCAGCCTGAACCATTCCGTCTTCATGCCTTACGACCGCTACTTCGGGCCCGACGTGGATACGGCGGCTTACATCGAGAAGCTGCTGGACGATCCGGGCAGCGGCATTGAACGGCCGGCGGCTGTCATCCTGGAGACGGTCCAGGGGGAAGGCGGGCTGCATGTCGCAAGTCCCGAATGGCTGAGGCGTATCGCCAAGCTGTGCAAGGATCGGGACATCCTGCTGATCGTGGACGACGTGCAGATGGGCTGCGGCCGGACAGGATCGTTCTTCAGCTTCGAGGAAGCGGGAATCGAGCCGGATATCGTCTGCATGTCCAAGTCGATCGGAGGCTACGGGCTGCCGATGGCGATTACGCTGCTGAAGCCTGAGCGTGATATTTGGTCTCCTGGCGAGCATAACGGCACGTTCCGGGGCAACAATCTCGGGTTCGTCGCCGCTAGCGAAGCGTTGAATTATTGGATCGGCGACTCGTTCGCTGCCGAGATTCGGCGCAAGAGCGGGGAAATTCGCGCCGCTTTGGAAGGCATTCTGCGCAAGCATCCGTCCCTGAAAGCGCACATTCGCGGCAAAGGGATGATTCAGGGGTTGGCCTTCGAGGAGGAAGGAATGGCGGAGCGCCTGTGCGCAATCGCTTTCCGGAACGGTCTGATCATGGAGACGTCCGGCCCCCGCAGCGAGGTCGCCAAGCTGATGCCGCCGCTGACGATCGCCGATGAGGCGCTGCAGCGCGGTTTGCAGGTGCTGCAGGCGTGCGCCGCCGAGCTGGCCGGGGAAATCGCCCGCACCGGAGCCAAAGCCGCCGCGGGCCGGGCGGCAGCAGTGCCCGTTGCCCGGACAGGGACCGAACGTTAAGGGCAAGACTCCGGGGCCGATTCTGAATCTCATCATCCATCCACAGGAGGGAGCAGCGAACATGATCGTCAAACATTTGGAAGACATTATCCGCACGGAGGACGACGTCGACACGCCGACCTGGAATGCCCGCAGGCTGCTGCTGAAGAAGGACGGCATGGGCTTCTCGCTTCACGATACGGTCATCAAGGCGGGGACGGAGACGATGATTTGGTACAAAAACCACCTCGAAGCCGTGTACTGCATAGACGGAGAAGGCGAGATCGAGGTCGCGGGAGGCGAGACCTATCCGATCCGGCCGGGTACGCTGTATGCGCTGGACGGACACGAGAAGCATTACTTGCGCGCCTATTCGGGAGGGCCGATGCGCATGGTCTGCGTGTTCAACCCGCCGCTAACGGGCCGGGAGGTTCATGACGAGGAAGGAGCGTATCCGCTGGTTGAATAAGCGGACTGCCGGCAAGGGACGGCCGCTTGACAGACGAAGCCGCTCCCGCGCTTGAACGCTGTCTGCGGCGCAGAACGCGCAGCGCGCGCGAGGCGGCGTACGCCTGAGCCTGAGTGCCGCATCGCGGACCGATATGGCCTCTCTCGTTAGGCGAAGGCCTATGACTGAAAGGCGGATGGCAGGAACCGACGAAGCTGGATCGATGACGATACCTAGGACGATACCTGGATCGATGATCAAACCAAGAGATCGCTGACGATACCAAGAAAGAGGAGATGAACCCTGATGAGCAACCCTCAGACGAACGTGCGTGAGATCGATGTGTATCCTTCCCGGATTCATTCCGAGCCGGCGATTTTGGAACGGCAGGACCCGGTCGTATACTCTGAGTGGACGGAAAGCAGCCCGCTCAGCAAAGAGCAGTCCGACTTTTACGACAAGAACGGGTACTTGTTTCTGGAGGGATTCTTCTCCGAGGCGGAGGTCAACGTATGGCGCCAGGAGCTGCGGAACATGTGGGAGCAAGCCAGAACTTCGAATGCGGAGGAAGTGATTCGCGAGCCGGATAGCCAGGAAGTCCGAAGCATCTTCGCCGTTCATCGGGAAGGAGTGTTCGCCGAGCTGGCGAAGCACCCGAGTCTGGTCGGCATCGTCCAGTATTTGCTCGGCGGCGACACGTATATTCACCAATCGCGCATCAATTTCAAGCCGGGCTTTAACGGCAAGGAGTTTTATTGGCACTCCGACTTCGAGACATGGCATGTGGAGGACGGAATGCCGCGCATGCGGGCGCTCAGCTGCTCCATCGCGCTGGAGGACAACTATTCGTTTAACGGCCCGCTGATGGTCGTGCCGGGCTCGCACCGCAAATTCGTCTCCTGCGTCGGGCAGACGCCAAAGGACCATTACAAAAGCTCGCTGCGCCGGCAGGAGTACGGGGTGCCCGATCCGGACAGCTTGACGGCGCTCGTGCGCGAGGGCGGCATTGACACGCCGACTGGCAAGGCCGGCTCGATCCTTCTGTTCGACTGCAACATTATGCACGGCTCGAACAGCAATATCTCGCCCATGCCGCGCAGCAACGTGTTCCTCGTATACAACAGCGTAGACAACCGCATCGGCGAACCGTTCTCCGGTCAGAAGCCCCGGCCGGCCCATATCGCTACCCGCGAATAGCGATGCTGTCGCTGCCGCTGGTCGCCGGGATCGTCGGGATTAACGTCGCGTATGTATCCATTTTTACCCTGAGGCTCATCCTGGTCATCAAGGGGAGGATTGCTGTCGCTTCGTTCATGGCCATGCTCGAGGTGTTCGTCTATTTGACCGGCCTCAGTCTCGTGCTGGACAGTCTCGACAACCCGTTCAACCTGGCGGCCTACTGCATCGGATTCGGTCTGGGCGTGTATACGGGCAGCCGGATCGAGGAATATTTGGCGCTCGGCTATCTGGTCGTGCAGGTGATCGTCGATTCGCCGCAATCCGTGCTGCCCGCGAAGCTGCGAGAGATGGGCTACGGCGTGACGGCTTGTCCAGCGGACGGGCGCGACGGGCAGCGGCTCGTCATGCAGGTGCTGGTGAAGCGCAGCAACGAGCGGAAGCTGCTGAACAGCATTTCGCAGCTTTCGCCCCGGGCCTTCGTCATCTCCCATGAGCCCAAGCGGTTTGTCGGCGGCTTCTGGGTCCGGTGAATCGGGCAGTAGGGCAAGGCCAGTATCAATGAGGCGATTTTGCCCATGCTGCATTGCATGAGAGAATGCACCGGTTTTAGGGCATGGCATCAGGAAGAATAGCTTATGACCGGAGCGTGTGCGCGACTGGGTACTGCCCAAACGCCCGCTTGCGGAGTTCTTTTGCTTGTCCAAGAAGGAGGGGGGACTGGGGCTGCTGGTCTGCAAAGGGTGCCATGGAAGAGGGACATAACCTCCGGATCGCTACTGCAAACGCGGCTAAAGCCACGGCGGATATCCAGTTCTTCGCCGTGCAGCGCGCTCTTCCAGTGCTCGTTCCCCTCGCCGTCCCGGACGATCTGTCTGCGTCGATCAGCACAAATTGCTCCAGATAGCAAATGTTGTATTTTGTACAACAAAAACGGGGGAATAACCTCTATTTGCGAATCAATGTTGTAAAATGTGTAACATTTCGGGCGATGTTCCCGGGTTTGAAGCCCATTGCGCCCAAATTATTGTATAAAATGCAACATTACCCTTTCCCTTGTGCAAAAGGGGCAGAAAATGTTGCATTTTTTGCAGGATTTGTCGCCTCGTGTGCCTGGGACCCGCCCCTTGGGCTATTTTCAAGATCACCGGTCGTCACCTGTGGTGTTGAAAATTCAACGTTTAGATGAATTTTCAAGTTAGCGAAACTGTGCTCACCGCAGCCATCTTGCGGCAATATCGGAGCGTCCGTAGGGATCAGCCAATTGCTTTCACTCGTTTGATAGGCGATCGGTTTCCACCCTTCGCTTACCGGCGATCTGATTATTGCAGCAGTTGTTCAAGCTCGGATTTGGAACGGATGAGTATAATATAACATATTTTCCAAATTCAGAAATGTCTGTTCCGGCGACAAAAAAGGCACAGCGCCTCATGGATGAGGGCTGTACCTTCCTGCGCTTCATGACTGATGCGGATTGTGCCGCTTGAATAGGCCAGGCTTACTTGCTTTGGTTGTAACGGTCGTATGCCGCTTTGTATACCTTCATATATTGGTCGACGCCCATGCCCTGCACGGTCTGAACGTATTTGTCCCACTCCGAGAACGGCGTCGCGCCGGTGATGAACTTCGCTTCCATTTCCTTAATATAGGTATGAATATCGCTGCCGATGGAGCTCATGAATTCCGTCTCTTCGTCCGTGAAGTTGAAGTTGTACCACAGTTCCTTGATGGCATGCGGCTCAGCCTTCTTGCCGGCCTCGATCGATTCCGGCAGCGTTTCGGAACCTTTGAAGTATTTCTCCTGCACGTAGCCGGGGTAGCTGCCGCCCATCCACGATACGTACTTCGTCAGCGCCTGATCCATCGTCAAGCCGCTTGGGTTGTTGCGGATTTCGTCGACGTATTCCAGCTTGCCGTCGGCCGTTTTGTTGTAGGAGACGCCTTCTTTACCCATGAAATAGAAGGTCGCGCCTTCGTCCCCATAGAAGTGGTCGATCCAGCGTACCGTCGCCTCCGGGTTTTTGTTTTTGTCCGTGATGACGAACGCGCCCGGCCATACCATCGGCACCTTGATATGCGTGTACAATTGATCGCCGTGCGGTCCTTTCAGCGCGCCGAGGCCGATGTACCCTTCGCCGTTGAACTGCGTTTTCGGATTCGGATTGATCGTTGCCGCGAGCAAGTCCTTGCCGCCTTTGGCGTACAGGGCGTTGCCGGTTTGCGTGAAGACGTCCTTGTCGATCAGCCCTTCCGTATACAGCCTGTTCATATATTGCAACAGCTCTTTGAAGTTTTCCGTCGTGCGGAAGAAGCGCAGCTCGTTCGTTTTCGGATCGATATCGACATGCTTGTGGCCGAGGCCGCGGGTGCCGACGCCCCATGCGCCCATCAGCTGCTCCATCAGCGGGTTGATGCCCGTGCCGCTATACGGAATTTCATCCAGTTGTCCGTTGCCGTTCAGGTCGGTCGTCTTGACAGCCTTCAAGTATTGATAAAATTCCTCCGTCGTCTGGGGAACCTCCATGCCCAGCTTGTCCAGCCAATCCTTCTTCACCCAGAGCGGAGTGCCGATCAGCATCGGAAGAAATTCCGGGCTATAGAACGACGGGAACGAGTAGATGTTGCCGTCCGGCATTGTCAGCGCTTTGCGCAGATCCGGGTATTTCTCCATCAGCTTCTTCAGGTTCGGGGCATATTGGTCGATCAGATCGTTCAGCCGGATGAAGACGCCCTGGCTGCCGTATTTCATCAGGTCCGCCGCCGGAACGCGGGCGGAGTAGAGCGCGTCCGGATAGTCGCCGTTGGCGAGCGCCAGATTGCGCTTTTCCGTCAAATTCTCGAAGGGAACGGTTTGGAAGTTGACTTTGATGTTGGACATCTTGGCATATTCCGACCAGACGAGCCGCTCTTCGAATTTGTTGCTGCCGTTCGTGGCTGCAAGGCCGGTGAAGAACGTCAGCTCGATCGGTTCCTTGACAATCGGCATGCCGGTCGCATTGAGGTTTTGGCTTTGAGCCGTCTCGCCCTCTTGCTCCTGCGACGCTCCGCTGGTGCCTCCGTTATCTCCGGCGCCTCCGCAGCCGGCCAGCAAAGTCGCTGTCATGACCGACGACACCGTCAGCGCAGTCCATTTTTTCCATCTCATCTTTGATTTCCTCCCCTGGTCTTGTTGCATCGGAATGTATCGCCAAAAGGGAATTATCCCTTTAAAGCCCCAATCATGACGCCTTTGACAAAATATTTTTGCAGGAACGGGTACAGCATGAGAATCGGCAGGTTGGCGACGACGACGACCGCATATTTGATCGCTTCCTGGTCGAGCAGTGTCTTGGCGTGCGAACTGTCGCCGACATTGACCATTTCTTCCATCTGGCCTTGTATGAGAATTTCCCGCAAAATAAGCTGTAGCGGGTAATCCGCGCGGTCGGTCAAATAGATCAAGGCGTTGAAATACGCATTCCAGTGGCCGACGCTGTAAAACAGCACCATGACCGCCAGTATCGGCATCGACAGCGGCAGCACGACGCTCCGCAGGATGCGCAGCTCCGAACAGCCGTCGATCGCGGCCGCCTCCTGGATTTCTCCGGGAATGCTCGATTGGAAGAAGGTGCGCATAATAATGATGTTGTACACGGAGACGGCGTTCGGGATCACCAGAGCCCAGAACGTATTCGTCATGCCGAGCTGCTTGACGAGCAGATAGGTCGGCACGAGGCCGCCGCTGAAAAACATCGTGAACACCATGACCCCCATCAGCACGTTGCGTCCGCGAAAATCGCGCTTCGACAGCGGGTACGCGGCCATGACGGTCATGACCAGATTGATCGCCGTTCCCAGCGTCGTGTAAAAAATCGTATTGCCGTAACTGTTCAGCAGATCGCTGTTGTCGAATACTTTGGCGTATCCCTCGAACGTGATGCCTTTGGGCAGCAGCCACATATCGCCGCCCAGGACGGCGGCCGGATCGCTGATCGAGGCGCTGAGAACGAAAACGAGCGGATACAGGACAATGATCGATATGATGCCGAGCAATGTCATGTTAACAGCGTCAAACATTTTGTCCCCCGAGCTTCGGGTTTCCATGTCGGTTCCTCCTTCCGGATGTCGCGAGGCCATGCGAGTGTTGTGGTCGGCTGGCTCTGTCCATTGACCGGACGTTTACCAAAGGCTGACCTGATTGACCTTTCTCGCGATGCGGTTGACTGTAATGAGCAGGATGAAGTTGACGACGGAATTGAACAGCCCGACCGCCGCCGAGAAGCTGTACTGTGCCCCCAAAATGCCGCTTCGGTACACATAGGTCGAAATGACATCCGAGCCTTCCATATTCAGCGAGTTTTGCATCAGAAACACTTTCTCGAAGCCGACGCCCATCAGCGAGCCGAAATTGAGAATCAGCAGGATGACGATCGTCGGGCGGATGCCGGGCAAGTTCACGTGCCAAATCCGTTGCAGCCTCGTAGCCCCGTCGACCTTGGCCGCCTCATGAAGCTGGGGATCGATCCCGGCCAGGGCCGCCAGGTATATGATCGAGCTCCAGCCCATCTGCTGCCAGACGCCGGAGAACACGTAGATCGTCTTGAACCAGCCCGGCTCGGTCATGAAGGAGATCGGCTCGCCGCCGAAAGCCTGGATCGCCAGGTTGACCAGACCGCTCGTCGGGGAGAGAAACATCAGGAGCATGCCGACGATGACGACGGTGGACAGGAAGTGCGGCGCGTACGTCACCGTCTGCACGAATTTGCGGTAGCCCTTCAGCCGGACCTCGTTGATCATGAGCGCCAGCAGGATCGGGACAGGAAAGCCGACGGCCAGCTCGTACAGGCTGATGCCGAGGGTGTTGCCGATCAGCCGCCAAAAGAAGTAGCTGTCGAAAAAACGCTCGAAATGCTTGAAGCCGACCCAAGGACTGCCCCAGATGCCTTTTGTCGCGATGAAATCTTTGAAGGCGATCTGCACGCCGTACATCGGCCAATAATGGAAGACGGCGAAGTAGGCGATGACCGGTGTGATCAAAAGATAAAGCTGCCAATGACGGCGAAGCGCCTTGACGATCGCGCTGCACCGCCTTTTCGGGGCTGCCGGAGCTTTTGCCGGAGCCGCTTGGGCCAATCCGCGCGCTGATGTCGTTGATTGTACTGGTGTATTCATATGCTCCTACATAACCCTCCATGGATCGATTTTGGATTAGACGCCTATGACGAACGATCCTTCGTCAATCGGTCGTTACCTGCGGTGTTGAAAAATTCGCCGATGAGCTTCGTCGAATTATCAAGATAGACGCCTATGACGAACGATTCCTTCGTCAATCGGTCGCCCTCTGCGGTGTTGAAAATAAGACGGAAAAAAAGCCACAGCAAAGAAGCGGCCTCCGTTTCCGCAACGCGCGACTTGCAGGCCATCTTCCCGCCGGGCTTTCTCCTCATCTCCACCCGTTATTGACATGACTGACGCCTAGAACGAATGAATTCTTCGTCATCGGTCGTCCCCTTCGGTTGTTGAAAATTTGCTGATGGGTTTCTTTCGTTCAACTGATATTGATTTGCTAATATGGATAAGCTCCTCCGGCCAATCGTCAGTTCGCAAACGTCCGATCCGGTTCGTCGACGGCTTGCTGCCATGCTCCTTTCGCCCCGGGAAGTCCAGCCGAGCGGAGGGCCTGTCCGATTGCCTATAACGAGCATACCGGCCGATTGTTAAGGGGAGATCAAGCTCGTGTGAAGAATTTGTAAAGGGGTTGATGAACGGTCCGTTCTGCTTTCTTGCCGCCTGCAGGCAGTGGAGATGGGGGGAAGCGCTCGTCCTGCTCGGCTTCCCCGGCAATTCCAGAACTGGCAAGAGCAGTTCGGGGGCTGTGCGATGAGGACCGCTGCTTCAAAGAAAAGCGTCAAGTGGCAGGAAGCCCAGCCTGGCATTTGGGATGGGCAGGAGCAGGACGATGAGACGGATTGGGGAAGTATTTTTGTAATAATGTACTATCGTGCTACCACACTATTTCATTATTTCTTTATAGCGAAGTCAAATATGATAGCTGCCAATCGGCTTGTTCAGCACCCACTCCAGCAGCATGATTTTCTCTTCCAGCTGATCGATGTCCCGTTGAATTGCCGGCTTCTCTTCTTCGGCCGCGGAGGCCAGGCGGCTTGCCAGCGATTGCTTCAGCATCAGCAGCTCGTTCGCTTTACGTCTTACCTGATCTTCGGTTCTCATCCCGAATCCTCCAATTCTTATTCAAGCATTCACATGCAACACGTACTTAAGCGATCCTTAGCCAAGGCACGGATGACAGGCACAGGCAGTGCCCTTTCCCAGGTTCATAGCGCCAGATCCCGTCGATATGTCTGCCCATAGTATAGCTCACGGCATTCGCCGCTGTCAGCTAATGGAATGCGGACCGGCCGTCGTCTTGGCATTTGTACAGTTCATGTCCATTGCGGGCCGGAATGAAAAGCCGTGTTCCGTGGGACCGCTTCCCAACCGCTCGCCGTTCAGGCGCGATGTTCGTGCTGAATCCTATAAGAAAAATGACCGCTAAACCGCGGTCGCTCATCCTTGAATGGACGTCGATAGACGCTTTTTATCGCGCAGGTCGCTACAAGCTGAGCCGAAACGGTTCTTCCTCGAACTGCTCGAGCAGCTGGTGGGCTTTGTCCAAGTCCCTGGAGTGCACTTCCAGCCGCAGGGTGGCGGTATGGTAAGAATGCTCGGAGGCTGCCGCCTGCATAGCTCCCAGATTGGCATGCCCTTCGGACTTCACGCGGCACTTCACCTGGTGCTCCTTCAAGAAGGCGTATTTGGCTTCCAATTGGTCGGCATCCGCGCCGGAGCTGATCTGGACCGTTTTCCAAAGCACGCTGCGGCGATAAAGGACATACATCACGACCAGCGCAACCAGTAACAGAATCAAGCTACTCATGGAAAACACCGCCTTTTTCCGATTTTCGGCCGCAATGCTATGATTACAGCCCTGCCATTCATTAACCGGGAACGAGGCAGGTGAAACCGTCGTAGGGAAATTTTTTTGTAAAATCCCTGAAATTGGTGGGGCTCGTATCCCCGCAAACGATGCTCCAACGCCCGAAAGCTGTAGCAAGCCTGATGCCATCAGGCGGGTTAAACGTCGGCTGCGGCGAAACATTCGTCATCGGTTGTCATCTTCGGGCTGCTGAATTTGCTTGAAGGCCGCATGGCTGCCGCCATCGCCGGATGGCATGAGCTGACGGCCGCCGTGAAGGAAGCGGCCTCCCAAATCGCAACCGTCGTCAAAGGTAACGTATAGAGACAGCATTACGAGATATGAAAAAGGTGACCGAAGCCGCGGGAATCGCTCCCGCGGCTTCCGCGTTTTCGCGGACTTTCGCGGGCTTTCGCGCCTGGATCAGGGCGTAAGAAACCGTGCGCCAATATAAGCGATCAATGTCGGGAACATTGCCTGCAACGATTAGCTCGGTCAACCAATGGCTTTCATGCTATACTGTTGGCGTATGCATGCGTAAAACATAAGGGATAGCGAACGTAAGCCCATTTTGAAAAAAGGCCGGGAGGTGCCGATTTGATTATCGAGGTGTTTCAAGATACGGTTTGTCCGTGGTGCCGCATCGGCAAGCGGCATTTGCAGACGGCGCTGGAGCGTTGGGACGGGGAGCCGGTGGAGCTGGAATGGAGAGCGTATGTGCTCGATCCGGGCGTGCCGGCTCAGGGCGCTCCTTACCGCGAGCTGATGAGCGCGAAGCTTGGCGGCGAGGAACGGATGGAGCACGCTTTTGCGCATGTGACGGAAGCAGGGTGCAGCGTCGGACTTGACTTCCGGTTTGACCTGATCCGCGTCATGCCGAATACGCTGCTGTCCCACCGGGTGATCGCCCTGACCCCGCAGGAGAAAAAGACCGCGCTCGTGGAAGCGATCCACCGGGCCGTATTCGAGGAAGGACGGGACATCGGCCGATTGGAGGAGCTGCTTGCTTTGGCCGAGGCGGAGGGCGTCGATGCTTCCGAGCTCAGGGAGCGGCTGGAGCGCGGGGAAGGGACGGCGGAAGTGGAGCGGGATCTGGCGTTCGCCGCGAAGCTGAAGGTGTCCGGCGTGCCGTTCTTTATCATTAACCGCCGCTTCGGCGTAACCGGCGCCCAGCAGCCGGAGACGCTGCTGCAGGTGCTGCGCCGCGCGGCGGGGGAGAGCGGCAAGCAGGCATGAGGAGAGGGCTGGACGAACCGCCGTACGGCAGTTCGAGGTTCGGGACTTCGAGGCAGGGTTCGCCTTCCGGCAGCGCGGGCGGTTCGGAGCCTCCCGGCCCCGGCGGCGGGACGCCGGGCATCCGCTATAGCTTAGGCTCGAGGCGGCTTAGCCTTTCCTGCACTCTGCGCTTTCGGTACAGCATCATCGCGGCCTCCGACACGTCCTGCAGCGTGCTGCGGTTAATGAACGCGCCGAACAGCATGCCGGCGACCGGGATGAGCTGGAACAGCTTCTTCCAGCCGAAGTTGTCGCGATAGATTTGAATCACCTCGCGCCAGCCCTGCAGCTGCGAGATGACCTGGGCGTGCCCGTCCGTTCGGCCGAAAGCGGACAGCTCCGCAAGGATGGCCTGCTTGCCGACGATGTCGGACGAAGCGAACTGCATGCATTTGACGGCGAAGATCCGCTCGTTCTTCTCCTTGGGGTCGTAGCCGTAGCAAACCGCCATCTCTTGAATCACCTTGAGCGATAGCCCGATCACAGCCGGGATGTCCAGCGCCAGCGTGAACAATCCGCCGAAGCCGGTCGTCGCTCCCTGCACGGTGGCCAGGCGCGTGCCCGTATCGCCCAGCTCCGCGGCGGTGCGGTCCATGATGGCGAGCGGCACGAAGGAGACGTCGGCCGCGGCGGACAGCGGCACCCCGTTGTGTGTCCCGGTAGCGCGCCGGTTCTGTTCCAGCTTCTCCAGCACGCTGCGCTCGGAGATCAGGTATTGGCCTCCGTTCTGGATATAGCTGCCGAGCTCATTGACCGCCTGGCCCAGCTTTTCCTGCACGAACTTCGGCGTCAGCCGATCCAGCAGCGCGAACGGCAGGCGGCCAAGCTTTTCCCAGAACCAAAGATCTTTCTGCTCTTGCTCCCATGCTTCAATCTGCTGCAGCGCCTCGGTCAGCTCTTCGCGCGTTTCCGAGGGCGGGGGAAGCAGTTCGTTTGGTTTCATGGTTTCACTCCTTGAGGGATAGATACAAAGAAAAGGACTGACTGGCATGATCAACATCGGGCTAGCCGGGTGGGGGGATCACGACGATCTCTACGGACAAGGGACCGCCCCCAGAGACAAGCTGAAAATATACAGCCGATATTTCTCTGTCGTCGAAGTAGACAGCTCCTTCTATGCTGTGCAGTCGGAGGAGACGTATGCAAGGTGGGTCCAGGAGACCCCGGATCGTTTCCGTTTCATAATCAAGGCTTATCAGGGAATGACCGGACATTCCCGCGGTAAAAGTCCATACGCGGACCTGGCGGAAATGTTTCAGGCTTTTTGCCGCTCGATCCGCCCGGTTGCGGAAGCGGGCAAGCTGAAGGCAGTGCTGTTTCAATATCCGCCCTGGTTCGACTGCCAGCGCAAGCACGTGCAGGAGCTGCGCGAAGCGAAGGCGCGCATGGAGGGCTATCCTCTGGCCCTCGAGTTCCGGCACCAGAGCTGGTTCGTTCCGGAGATGCGGGAGAAGACGCTGGCGTTCATGGAGCAGGAAGGCTGGGCGCACAGCATCTGCGACGAGCCGCAGGCCGGTCCCGGCTCCGTCCCTACGGTGCTGCATCCGACAGACCCGCGGCTGACGATCGTCCGCATGCACGGGCGCAACGCCGCAGGCTGGAATCAGGGAGGCTCGCCCGATTGGAGGGCGGTGCGGTACTTGTACAGATACAGCCGCGAGGAGCTGGCGGAGTGGAAGGCGCACCTGCAGCAGCTGCTCAAGTCGACGCGGGAGATTTGCGTCATCTTCAACAACAACTCCGGCGGAGACGCCGCAGTCAACGCGCTGCAAATGATGGAGCTGCTAGGAATGAACCCGCCGCCGCGGCCGGAGCAGATGGAGCTGTTTTGAGTCGCTGCGTGAGCCGCCGCGAGCCGCTACGCTGGCGCTGCGCTGCGCTCGAGGCGAAAAAAGGGGCTCCCGCTGCGGGAACCCCTTTCGAAATTATGCCTGCACCGCTGCCCGAGTCGATATTTCCGGCTCAGCCGGGGTGCGTTTCAACACTTCCAGCTTGCGCACGCGGTGGTGGTCCTTTTCCAGAATCGTAAAGACGACATCGCCCTGCTCCCAGGGCGTATTCAGCCCGAGCTCCGGATTTTGGGCGTACAGCCAGCCGCCGATCGTGTCGACTTCGTCGTTTTCAAGCTGAAGGCCCAGCAGTTCGTTGACCTCGGACAGCAGCACCTTGCCGTCGAACACGTAGCGGTTCGGCTCCAATTGCTCGATTTCCTTCCGCTCATCCGCGTCGAATTCGTCACGGATTTCACCGACAATCTCTTCCAGGATGTCCTCGATCGTAATCAGACCCGAGGTACCGCCGTATTCGTCCACCAGGATGGCCATATGGACTTGTTCCTGCTGCATCCGCTTCAGCAGAGCGTTCAGCGGAGTCGATTCCGCTACGGTGAGCGCAGGCTGAACCAGAGAAGCGTAGTCGAAGGCGGTGTCTTCTTTGTTATAGTTCATGAAAAACTGCTTCGTATTAATGATGCCGACGACGTTATCCTTGCTCTCGGACACGAGCGGGAAGCGCGTATATTGCTCGCGGCGAATGATCTCCAGATTTTCTTCCAATGTGTTGTTGACGTACAGGCAGACCATATCGGTGCGCGGCACCATGATCTCCCGGGCGGTCAGCTCGTCGAAGGCGAAGATGCGGCTGACGTAGCCGTACTCGGATTTGTTGATTTTGCCGCTTTGATAGCTTTCGTTCAAAATAATCTGGATTTCTTCTTCCGAGTGGGCGTCTTCGTGTTCGCTCACCGGCTTCAAGCCGCCCAGTCGAACAAGGTAGTTGGCTGAACCGTTCAAAATCCAGATAAACGGATACATCACTTTATAGAAAAACATAATGGGCTTGGCAACCAGAAAGGTGATGGCTTCCGCTTTCTGGATGGCGAGCGTTTTGGGGGCCAGTTCGCCCACAACGACGTGCAGATAAGTCATGGAAATAAAGGCGATCAGATACGAAATCAGACTGCTGATTTGCGGGCCGAGAGCCCACTGGTCGAAGACGGGATGCAAAATCTTCTCGACCGTCGGTTCGCCCAGGGCGCCGATGCCGAGCGCAGTGATTGTGATCCCCAACTGGCAGGCGGACAAGTAACCGTCCAGATTGCTTGTGACCTTTCTTACCGCAAGCGCGTTTTTGCGGCCTTCGGCGACCAACTGGTCAACGCGGCTCGGGCGCACCCGGATGATAGCGAATTCAGTGGCGACGAAGAAAGCAGTAAGAAAAATTAACACGGCCACAAGAAATAAATTAAGTATCATATCGACCTTCCTTTATGATAGGTTCGAACTTATCCTAAGAAAAGTTCTTATGAGCTTATTTTACGAACTTCATAATAGAATAACAACAACCGTTTTTAGCAGTTTTTGACCTTATTTTTTCAAATTGGAGCAATTTCATCCCTGAAGCGGGTGCGTATCTTATAATTAATTCCTTTGACAATCCATTTTGTTCGTCTTATCATCAGTTCATGTGAACGTGTCAGTTTAGGAAACGGGGAGGTCAGCTTATGGAGACATTCACATTAACCCGGAAGGAAATGGCCACCATGCTACTAGCGCTGCAAGGGCGGTGTCCCCATAAGCCGCTGTCGGTGCTGCAGGAAGCATGGATGAAAAATCATCGCTCCGACGTGCAGAAGGGAACTCCCTTGTCCGCTTTCTTATCGACGCAGCTCCCCGCGGTGTTCGAGAAAATGATGAAGCAGGAGCAGCTGCCGGGCTTCTCCCTCCAGGAGATCGTCTCGCTGGCCAACCAGATCGAGTATACCCATTGCTCCATTACGTCTGTACAAAATTGGGTCAAGCGGGATTTCAAAGATTTTTTCGGCTCGCCGAAAGCGGGCAAAAAATATTCGCTTGATCAATGCGCGCTCATCTTCATTATCGAAGATTTGAAAAATAACTTGGACTTCGAATCGATCCGCAAGCTGTTCCAGATCATTTTTCGGCAGCCGGACAACGATGCCGACGATCTGATCAAGCCGGTTGATTTGTATTATGCCTATTCGATCTCGTTCGAGGAGCTGGACGCCAACAACGACCAGCTGATGGATGTGGAAGGGCACGAATCCGGTCGGCGCAATCACGATATTTTGATGGAGACGACCATTCGCCGCAAAGCGGACGACTATGCCGGCAGCTTGTCCGGGCTGGACGTTCGTCAGCGGGAGGCAGTGCGCAACATGCTCTTCATCGCTATGGTATCGGTACAGACCGCGTACTTCCATTCGTTGGCCCGGCGGTACTTCAACGCCGCCCTGTTCCTCCAGCATCTTGCCGCCCGGCCTGAGGAATGAAAAAAGACCATCGCTTTTGCCATGAAAAAACTGCCCCTCCAACGGCCAGATGTGTCTAGCAATAGGAGTGCAGTTCGCGGCGCGGCGATGGTTTTTTTGTGCCTTTATGTTCCAAATATCCGATACCGGCAGGCTGCGCCAGTCGCGCCCCCCGTTGTTCGCGGGTCATGTCGAGCGTGACAATCGGAAATATCCGGATCGGCAAGAATGAAGCGCTTTAAGCCTCCTCTTCCGGCATCGTTGTCCACGATTGGCCCCACCGTTCCTTAAAGATCAGGGGGTCCAAAGCCCGCCGGCGTTCCCAGTCATGAATTTCCAGCAGTGGGCGGTCGGGATAGTCGTCCGTATAGCCGATCGAGAGCAGGGCGACCGGATCGATATGCGGCGGAATGGCCAGCAGGCGCTGGATATCCCTTTTTTTGTAAAAGCTCACCCAGCCCATCGCGAGGCCTTCGGCATACGCCGCCAGCCACATATTTTGAATGGCGCAGCTGACGGACATCAGATCGGTCTCCGGAATCGAATTGCGCCCGAGCACATGATCTCCGCCCCGGGTCGGATCGCAGGTGACGCAAATGGTGACAGGGGCTTCCAAAATACCGGCGATTTTCAGCTCCAAAAACTTGGTCTCGCGCCCCGTTCCTTCATAATGGATGGCGAGCGCGCGCCGCTCCTTGTCAACCGCCTGGGCCAGCTCGCGCTTTAATTCCGCCTCTTCGATCAAAATAAAGTTCCACGGCTGCATAAAGCCGACAGAAGGGCCGTTATGCGCCGCTTCGAGCAGCTTCCTGAGCAGCTCGGGAGCGACGGGATCGCTGCGGAACGTGCGGATGTCGCGGCGGTTGCGGATCGCTTTGTACACTCCGTTCTTTTCCTCCGGCGTCAGTGTCACGTTTCTCCCTCTTTCGCTTAGATTTACGCCGATGACGAGCGAATCCTTTCGTCATCGGTCGTCCCCTTCGGTACTGATCATTCGCCGATAGTTTTCGCCCAGTGATCAGGATCGACACCTATGACGGCCGCTTCCTTCATCATCGGTCGTCCCCTTCGGTGTTGAAGTACCTTCAAGTATAGGCGCTTCCCTCCTCCGCGGCAAGCCGCATAAAGAGAGCGGGATTGCCCCATAGTAACAGAGATGCTGAACAAGGAAAGGAGGAACGGCATATGCCCCGCAGCGATTCCAGTCTGCAGTCGCAAAATCCGGTTTCCCAAGCCCAAAACTCGGTAGAGAAAGCCCACAACGCCGTGACGCAGGCGCAGTCTCATCCGTCGGAGCAGGTGATCCGGCAGGCGCGCAATGCGATCGGCAAAGCGGAACGGGCCCTGGAGCAGGCGAAGCTGAGCGACAATCAGGAAGCGGTGGAGCTGGCCTCATCGATGCTGGCAGAGGATGAAGCGGCATTGAACGCTATCCAGCCGATGAAAGAAGAATAAGGTGCGGAAACATAAGCCCGTCTGCGCGTCCGATGTCCGCGGCGGGCTTTTCGCATGGCCAAGTACGGAAAGCGGCCCGGGCCGAATGGGCTCAAGGAAGCCGCAGCGTTCCGGAAGGCGAAGAACGGAAGAATGGCTTATGACCGAAGCGTGTGCGCGAACGGGTACTGGCCCAAACGCTCGTCTGCGGAGACGAAAGGGCGTTTCGTCGCTGGCCGGGGATGCTGACAAGATGTCAGCATTCATAGGCCGCCCGCGTGCCCGCTGCCGCAATGGGGTTAATTGTGTTACAATAACGATGATAAAAAACTAGCGCGGATGAGAGGCGGTGGCTAGGCATGCGTAAAGAAGCGGAAGCTGGGCTGGAGCTGGTGTGGGACGGACGGGCGCTGCTCGGCGAAGGGCCGGTCTGGGACGAGCGAACCGGGGAATTGCTGTGGGTCGATATTTTGAACGGCCGGGTGCATGTGTACAGCTGGCGTGCAGGAACGACCCGCACCGTTCAGCTGGATCGTCCCATCGGGGCTGTCGTTCCGAGGGCTTCGGGAGCCGGCTGGGTCGGAGCGATGCGCGACGGACTGTATTTGATCGACCCGGATACGGCAGCGCTTACCCGTCTGGCCAGCCCGGAGAGCGACAAGCCGGACAACCGTTTTAACGACGGCAAGTGCGACGACCAGGGCCGCTTCTGGGCGGGGACGATGAGCATGCGGGGCGAGCAGGGGGCCGGGGCCCTGTATTGCCTGGAGCCGAACGGCAGCGTCCGCAAGGCGCTGGAGGGCGTCACCGTATCGAACGGGCTCGGCTGGAGCCCCGATGGACGTACGATGTATTATATCGATTCCCCGACCCGGCAGATCGCCGCCTTCGATTACGATCCGGCCCGCGGCGAGCTCTCCCGCCGCCGGATCGTTGTGTCGCTGGAGGGAAGCGACAGTCAGCCTGACGGAATGACGGTGGATGCGGAAGGCATGCTGTGGGTCGCCGAGTGGGACGGCTGGCAGGTATCCCGCTGGAACCCGCTGACAGGGGAGAAGCTCGGCGCTGTGGCCGTGCCGGCGGCGCGGGTCACCTCCTGCGCATTCGGCGGTCCGCAAGGCGACGAGCTGTACATTACGACGGCCACGGTAGGGCTTGGCCCGGAAGCGCTGGAGCGCCAGCCGCAGGCCGGCGGGCTATTCCGCATCAAGCCGGGCGTGCAGGGGAGACCGACGCATTGGTATGGCGGATGACGGAATAAGATCCGGACAAGGCCCGGACAGACGGCCCCCCGGGCCTGCCGGCGTCCATGCCGCGCGGTCGGCAGGTTGGCGGAAGGAGCGGCGCCGCGCGGAGGCGCCGAAGCCGCTCGGACCCGCCGCGGGCAGACTGGGGGAGCATGAGCTGGATTCCGTGCGCGAATACATCGCCCGCATCGAGGAGCAGCTTCTGCCCGAGCTGGCCATCGAGAGCGAGCATCCGGACGAGCCCGTCGCCGTCCGGAGCCGGCCGTCCGGCTGGCGGGTGCTGGGCGTCGGCAATTACGCCGCCGTCTTCCTGCATCCCGATTATCCGCGCTTTGTCGTGAAGGTATACGCCCCGGGCCGGCCCGGACTGGAGGACGAGGCCGAGGTGTACCGGCGCCTGGGCCGGCATCCGGCCTACTCGGAATGCCTCCATTATGGCGACCGTTATTTGGTGCTCCGGCGGCTGACGGGGGTGACGCTGTACGACTGTCTGCTTCGGGGCATCGTCATCCCCCGCCGCGTCATCGCCGATATCGACGATGCGCTGGATTACGCCGTCCGCAAAGGCCTTAATCCCCACGACGTTCACGGCAAGAACGTCATGGTGCAGAACGGGCGCGGCGTCGTGGTAGACGTTTCCGACTTTTTGAAGCCCGAGCCGTGCCGCATGTGGAACGATCTGAAGCAGGCTTACCGGCTGCTTTATTTTCCGGCGATTTTTCGCCGCTTCGCCGTGCCACACTGGGTGATGAATGCGGTGCGCAGAGGCTACCGCTGGTTCCGGAGGAGACGCAGCCGCTGCTGAAACCGGTCGCGGATGCAGCGCGTATGTATCACCATAACCAATCCGATTTTTTATAAGGTGGAGGTCTTCCCTATGTCCTTGTTCAAAAAAGTGTTGGCGAGCGTCGGCATCGGATCGGCCAAGGTGGATACGCGTATCGCATCGACGCAGATTGAGGTGGGCGGAGAGCTGCGCGGCGTCGTTGAGATTCAGGGAGGACAGCTGGAGCAGAAGATCGACCGGATCTATCTGTATCTTAAAACCCAGTACCTGAAGGAGCAGAACGACCGGAAGGTTGCCGTGCAGGCGGAAATCGCCCGCTTTTTGATTACGGAGGGCTTCCTCCTGCAGCCGGGCGAGAGGCGCGACATCCCGTTCTGCTTCACCGTGCCGGATCATACGCCGGTGACTTTGCAGCGGGCGCCGGTATGGATTGAGACGGGGCTCGACATCAAGAATGCCATCGATCCGACCGATCATGATCACATCCAGGTGCTGCCGCACAAGCATATGCAGGTTGTGCTGAATGCGCTGCACGAGCTGGGCTTCCGGCTGCGCGAGGTATCGAACGAATATGCGCCGCGCCTCGGGCGGGGGTTGCCGTTCGTACAGGAGTTCGAATTCGTTCCGACGACGCATTTCCGCGGGGTGCTGGACGAATTGGAAGTGATGTTCTATGTTCAGGGCGATGACTTGGAGCTACTGCTGCAGATCGACCGCAAAGCCCGCGGCTTGTCGGGCTTGCTTGCCGAAGCGCTTGATTTGGACGAAAGCTTCGTTCGATTGACCATTTCCGGCGGCGAGCTGCGCCGCGGCAGTGCGGCGGTAGCCCGGATGCTTCGCGAGCTGATCGCGCGCTATGCTTAAGCCTGCGGCTGACGACAGGCCCATCGGCGGCAGTCCACAGCCGCAAGCGGATCGAGTCCCTTGAAGGCGCGCGCAGCGCCAAGGGACTTGCTCCGCTTGCCTGCCAGGAAAGCGAAAGGCGGAAGGGACTTGCTCCGTTGCCTGTCAGGAAAGCGAAGGTGAAGCTGACTGGGCTCACGCGGCCGGCGTTTACGGTTCCGTTCTCCCGCTGCGCCCGGAGCCGAGCCGCGGAAAGAATGAAGCTTTGATGAAGTTTCGTTTCATCCGGGGAAGGGCGTGGTATGATAGGAATACGACCCCGAATCGGTGCCGCATAACGAAAACTGGCAAGATGATTCGCTGACGCATACATGAAAAATGGCGGAATGGCAAACGATAGATGGGGTACATTTTCCAAGGGAGGATGAATCACATGTCCAAGAGCATTGCGGGAGTGCTTAATCGGCAAATCGCCAACTGGAGTCTGTTGTACGTTAAGCTTCACAATTATCACTGGTATGTGAAAGGCCCCCAGTTTTTTACGCTTCACGCCAAATTTGAGGAGCTATACAACGAAGCCGCTTTGCATGTGGACGAGCTGGCGGAGCGTTTGCTGGCCTTGAAAGGGCAGCCGGTCGCTACGATGAAGGAAATTTTGGAGCAGGCCAGCGTACATGAAGCTGACGGCAATGAAAATGCGGAGCAGATGGTTCAGGCGATCGTCAACGATTTCAGCACGATCATTCAGGAGCTGCGCGAAGGAATGGCCATCTGTGAGGAGGCCGGGGACGAGACGACCGGCGATATGCTGCTCGCTATTCATACGAGCCTTGAGAAGCATGTCTGGATGCTGGCTTCGTTCCTCGGAAAATAATTCGATTTCGTCGTTACATTGCCGGCTAGTTCGGAAGGCAGAGACACCGCGGCATGGGGCTTCGGTGTTTTTTGCCGTGTCCGAAGGGCGATGCGGAGCTTTCTGTGCTGCTGGTTCCTGAATCAAGGCGCGATTCGTTATGCCGCCCCCAAATGGGCTATAATGGATAGAAAGACAGGCTCATTCGAACCGAAGGACAGGTGATGAACGGTCATGACGGTGCAGACGAAGAAGGCACAACGCATCCGCAGCCGATGGTGGACGGCGCTTGCGCTGACGGCGGCGTTAGGGCTTGCCGGCTGCGATGCATTGACGGGCGTCCGGCCTGCAGGGACGGAAAGCGGCGCAAGCGAGGCTTCGGGCGGTACCGGAGCCGGAAAAGCGGGCGGCGCCGCCGGTCAGCCGGGGCAGACAGCGCAGCCGGGGCAGACAGCGCAGTCGGGTCAGACAGCGGAGCCGGGGAAACCGCCGCAGTCTGGCGATGCGCCCTCCGCAGAATTGCCATATACGCGGGAAGTGCTGGCCGAAGGCTTGAACGTGCCTTGGGATATCGCGTTCGCTCCGGACGGCCGCATCTTCGTGACGGAGCGTCCCGGTGCGCTCAGACTCATTGAACAAGGCAAGCTGGCGGCCGAGCCCGTATTCCGCTTCGATGACGGACTTTATGCGGAGTCTGAGGCAGGTTTGCTCGGTATGGCGCTCGATCCGGATTTTGAAAACAATCATTACATCTATGTCTATCATTCCTATTCGGACGGCGGGACGCCGTACAACCGGGTCGTTCGGCTGAAGGAAGGCGGCGGCCGGGCGGAGCTGGACAAGGTGATTCTGGACAAGCTTCCGGCCAGCCGCATACATGACGGCGGACGCATTCGCTTCGGCCCCGACGGCATGCTGTATGTCACGAACGGCGACGCCAGCGCGCCGTCGATAGCTCAAGACGTACGCCAGCTCGGGGGCAAAATCATGCGGGTTCGGCCGGACGGCTCGATCCCTCCGGACAATCCGTTTCCGGGCTCGCCGGTGTACAGCTTGGGGCACCGCAACCCGCAAGGGCTTGCCTGGCATCCCGAATCCAAGCGTTTGTTCAGCTCCGAGCACGGGCAGACGGCGCACGACGAGCTTAACCTGATCGAATCCGGGGCTAACTATGGCTGGCCTTTGGTGCAGGGCGACGAAACGGAGCCGACGCCGGAGGATAAGGGCAAGCTGGGGCCGGGCCCGCTGAAGGCTCCAATCCTGCATAGCGGCAACGAGACCTGGGCGCCTTCGGGCATCGCTTTCGTCACCCGCGGGCCTTGGAAGAATAACCTGCTCATCGCCAACCTGCGGGGAGAGCAGCTGCTCAGGGTCGTGCTGACGGAGGACGGTACTTCCGTGCATTCGGCAGGCTCCCTGTTCAAGAATGAGTATGGCCGGCTTCGTACCGTGGTGGAAGGTCCCGACGGCTCAATCTATGTGCTGACCAATAACCGCGACGGCCGCGGCCGTCCGCAGAAGGGCGACGACAAGATTATCCGGCTGAAGCCGGCTTTTGCACAATAGACGCCTGGTGGCGAGCGAAGCCTTCGTCATCGGTCGCCGCCTGCGGTGTTGAAAATTTCAGCTTGTAGGCTAAGCTGATTTTTCAAGATAGACGCCTATGACGAGCGATTCCTGTCGTCATCGGTCGTCACCTGCGGTATTGAAATTTTGTCGGCGTATACCGCCAAATTTTCAAGATAG
>NZ_KB905590.1 GCF_000380965.1 Paenibacillus ginsengihumi DSM 21568
AACGTATCGCCGCCAAAGTCGCTGCCATAGAATGACGTTTACCACAAATTTACATGGAAACCGTTCAGCCCTGGCTTGTGGGGAGGGGGGGAGTTTACCCTCATTTCTGAATCAACGCGCCATCCGACTGGGAATTTCCCTGTTTATTACAGCAGTTACCGACTCGTTCTGCTACAAACTGACCGCCTTTATGGGCTTTCGAAATTCAGGATTAAGAAACAGCATGCTGATGCAAGGCCCTACAATATACACAATGATGTAGCCGCCGATATCGATCCCCTGTTCAAAATAGCCGTACAGATTGAATTGCAAATTCAGGCAATAATCGCAGGTCGCATTTAAGAAAAAAGCGAACAGGGTCGTGCTATAATACTCGATCGCCGATAACCTCTTGGGCATCGTCGCGATGAGCAGAAGAAGGATGAGCACCGTTACTCCTAAAGCTGCCATAGACGCAGTGAATACCTGCCTTTTAAAGATAATGCTTCCCATGATGATGCAAGTTGTCTTATGATCCCCTTCCATCGGATAATTATTCCATAAACATCCTGAATTTAGATCATTGACCTTAAGCAAAAAAAGCAGCGGCCTGCTTCAGAATCGCCTGAAACGGGCCGCTGCTCGCATGAACTGCTTCTCGATTTATACATTGTAATCGCTAGGCTGCAACAAGGTCAGCTCAAAGGCATACACGGACGACGGTCTCAGCTCGCACTGCCAGAGGTCCCAGCCTGCCTATTAGTATTGAGCCCGGCCGCTTACGATGGTCCTGATTTTCTCGAGCGACGTTTTGGGCGTGCGGTCATAGGTCAGCAGCCCGTTAATCTCCTGCTCGACGTCGGTCAGCTGGGTGTAGCAGATGCCCTGCACATGCGGGGATTGCAGCAGCGGCTCCGTCACGTCGGCCAGCCTTCTCAGAAAATCCTCTTCGTTCTCGGCTCCGGAATATCCCCAGCCCTCCCATTCGCTCTGCTTGAAGGCGATCCCTCCGAACTCGGTCACAAGGATCGGCTGGTTCTCGTAAGCCGTGCCTCCGACCAGCAGCTCGCGGCGATGGGGCTTGGCGCCGAGCGTTTTTTCCAGCGTACCATAACGCTCCGCGAGGTCTTCCCGCCGCCATTCGTAATCGTGAATCGTTAAGAGGTCCGTGCGCATCTGCTCCCAGACCGTCGTTGGAGACGACCAGCCGCGTATCGTCGAGCGACTTGGTCAAATGGTACATCGCCAAGGCGTGCTGCTGCTGCCGCTTGTCGACCAGAATGTTCGAGACGCCCCAGCTTTCGTTCAGAGGCACCCACACGACCAGGGAAGGATGGTTGTAATCCCGCTCGATCGCCTCCTGCCATTCGGAGGTGATTCTGCGAACGTAATCCTCCGAGTAATTGTAGGCGTTCGCCATCTCGCCCCAGACGAGATAGCCCAGCCGATCCGCCCAGTACAGAAAGCGGGGATCTTCGATCTTCTGATGCTTGCGGGCCCCGTTGAAGCCCATCTCCTTCGCCAATTCGATATCCCGCTTCAGGGCTTCGTCGCTGGGAGCCGTTAAATTCCCATCGGGGAAGTAGCCTTGATCCAGCACAAGCCGCATGAAATACACGCGGTTATTGAGCATGATCTTGCCTGCCTCGACGGAAATTTTGCGCATGCCGAAATAGCTCTGCAGCGTATCCACCGGCTGTCCATCCACCAGCAAGGTGACGGTCACGTCGTACAGGTTCGGCTTGTGTGGCGACCACCAGCGGCCCATGCCGTGATCGTTAATATCGTGCAGCCGGACGGTTCTCGTCTCTTCGGCATGATGCACGCTGAATGTCGTGCTCGTGAAATATTCGTCTTTGAAGCGAATATCGATGCGGGCCTCTACGCTGCCGCCGGCAGGAGCCTGGTTCAGAAACGTCCGGATTTGAATTTCGTTGTTGTCGATGTCGGGCTTGAATTTGAGCTTCTTGATGTGCAGCCGGTTCACCGGCTCCAGCCAGACCGTCTGCCAGATGCCGGTCGTTCGCGTATAAAAGATCGATGCCGAGTTTTCCTTCCAGTACTGCTTTCCGCGCGGAAGCGTAACGTCCCGGCTGAAATCCTCGGCGCGAACGACAACCGTGTTGTCTCCCTGCCTAAGGGCGGCGGTAATGTCCGCCTGAAACGGCGTATGCCCCCCTTCGTGATAGGCCACCTGCTGCCCGTTCACCCATACGGTGGCTGCATAGTCCACCGCGCCGAAGTGAAGAAGAATCGTCTGACCGGCCCAACCCGCTGGAAGCGCGAAGCTCCGCTTATACCATACCAGATCGTGAAAAGCGGGGTCGCCAATGCCGCTCAACCGGCTTTGGTAAGCGAAGGGAACCTGAATACGCCGGGTGAATTCCTTCGCCCCTGAAGCCCATCGCTGTTCGTCTCCTATTCGTTCGTCGTCGAATTCAAACTCCCACGTTCCGTTGAGATTGAGCCACTGCTCCCGGACGAGCTGCGGGCGCGGATACTCCGGTCTTGGCATCGCTTGAGTCATCTTGAATTCCCCTCCATTTTATTAATTTATAAATTAATATAATTACTAATACGTTAATATAATAGGCGCATGTTCCGTTTTTGTCAATCGTTCACCAAGTTGATTGTTTAACAATTTGGTTATATAATCTAAGCAGTTAGATACCTGTGACGAACGGTACTTTCGCATCCGTCATCGGTTGTCACCTTCGGGGAATGAAAATTTGTCGGCAGATCGCCGTCAAATTTTCAAGATAGGAGTGTGTCGAGATGAAGCTTGACGTGACTACGAGAAATATGAACGTGCTGGAGTGCTTTTCTTCGGAGACGAGGGTGCGGATGATCGAGCTGCTGAATGCGAATCCGTATAACATCGGAGAGCTTGCAGAGGCTTTGGGCGTATCGTCCGCCATTATTACAAAGCATATTCAGAAAATGGAGGAAGCCGGCATTATCGCTACCGAGACGATGGTGGGCAAACGCGGCACGCAGAAGCGCTGCTCCTTGAAGGTCGATCGCATCGAGCTTGTACTGCTCACGAATGAAGAAGAAAAGCCGCGCGGCCAGGCCGGGTTTACCGTCGATTTGCCGATCGGACAGTACGTCCGGTACGAGGTGCGGCCCACCTGCGGCCTCGCCTCCGCCGACAAGCGCATCGGTATGATGGATGACCCCCGTTATTTCGACGATCCTGAACGGACGACGGCGGAGCATCTGTGGTTCGCAAGCGGATACGTGGAATATCGGATTCCTAATTATTTGGTCGGACAAGAGTCGGCGTCCCGCCTGACCATTTCTCTGGAAATTTGCTCCGAGGCTCCCCAATACAACGAGCATTGGCCGTCCGATATTACGTTCTCCATCAACGGCACGGAGGTCGCTACCTGGACGTGCCCAGGGGATTTCGGCCACAAGCGCGGGCAGTATACTCCCGAGTGGTGGACCGATACGCAGTACGGCCTGCTCAAGGTGCTCTCCATCACGGACGAAGGCACCTTCATCGATGGCGTGCGCTGCTCGGACGTTACGATTCACCAGCTGAATGTCAAGGCGGGGCAGGAGCTGCTCTTGCGCATCGCCTGCCCCGAAACTGCCGCCAATTGCGGAGGCGTCAGCCTGTTCGGCAAAGGCTTCGGCAATTACCCGCAGGACATCCGGGTCGTGGTTTCCTTGTAATCCTGAATAAGCACGAAATTCGATCTTATCCCTGGAAAAAATCTGCAAAATGCCAAAATAAGACTGATTTTCGTGCTTATCTCGATCAAATCGACCCGTTTCCGGGTGCAGCAGATCAAATAAGATCGTTTTTCTCTCTTATTTTCGATAATCGGGCCATATCGGGAGAAATAAGATCTTTTTTCGTTCTTATCGCTTGGAGGTTAGGCTGGGCAGGATACGGATCGCCCTCCCCGTGTCCAAAACCGCCGCAGCTTCCGTGAAAGCCCATATGCGCAATCCTCCGTTATGATAATGCCAACTTCTGTAATGTATGGGCATCTATCACAAACCGTACGCCTCCGGAGGCAAAATAGGCTTGTCCGATTCAGGACCGGGACTCATTTTGCCGAAAGGCAAGCGGAGAGCACGAACAATAGCTCTTGAACGCCCGGGTGAAAGAGTACAGGTTCGGATAGCCGAGCGACAGGGCGATTTCGGTGACCGTCGCATCGGTGTCCTTCAACAGCCGCTTCGCTTTGTCCATTCGCAGCTGCTGCAAATATTTCGAAGGAGATATGCCCATTTCTTCGGTGAATGCCTGGGAAAAATAAGACCGGTGCACCCCCGCGAAATCGGCCACCTGCTGCACGGATATGCCTTCCGCGGCGTGAAGCTCCATGAAATCGACGCATTCGCGAATCCATCCGGCTTTCTTATTTTCTTCGCTGTCGGCGTTTCCCCTGCACAGATGAGAGAACAGCTCGAACAGCAGACTGTGCAGCTTCAGCGACAGCGCCGGACTCCATGTGCCGGCTTTTCCAAGGGCGCCGATCATGCGCTCCGCCGACTCCCGGACATGCGGCGTGCAGGCTTGTTCCCGATACGGGGTTTCCGGCCGGAGTCCCGCCAGCTCCAGCAGCGGCAGAGCCCGCGGACCGTCCACAGCCAGCCATCTCAATTGCAGCGGCGCATCGGCCGGCAGCAGGCAATAGCTGTAGGTTACGCCGGGGAACAGGCAGAACAGATCGTCCTTTTGCAGCTCCACCTGCTGCCCCTCCCATTCCAGGCGGACCCGTCCTGCCATGACAAAATGCAGACTGCAGCATTCGATTCTTTTCGGGCCGGCCTTGTAATGAGGCTTCGCCCGGCTTCGTCCCGCCCGAACGGGCCAAACCAGTCCTTCCTTGTCCAAGCCTTTGGGCGTGTAGTAAACAAATTCCGCATACTCGTATTCGTATTCCTGCATCATCGCCGATCGCTCCCATCCGTGCATACCGCTTCAGCCATCATCCGATCATAACAAAATGATAAACCGAATATAACAAGATGGCATTTATTTAGTCAACCAAATCCCCTATGATCAGGATAGGAGGCGATGTTGCTTGAAGAAAAAACCTAACATTTTGCTGATCACCAGCGACCAGCAGCATTGGAATACGATCGGAGCGTTTCAGCCTGAAATTTCCACGCCGAATTTGGACCGCCTCGTTCGGGAAGGAACGACGTTTCAGCGGGCGTATTGCCCGAATCCGACCTGCACCCCCAGCAGAGCTTCCATCATTACGGGAACATACCCGAGCCAGCACGGCGCTTGGACGCTGGGCACGAAGCTGCTGGAGGACCGGCCTACGGTCGGGGATTATTTGGCAGGTGCAGGCTACCGGACCGCGCTTGTCGGCAAGGCGCATTTCCAGCCCTTGAAGTCCACCGAAGCATATCCTTCGCTCGAAGCTTATCCGACGCTGCAGGATCTCGACTTCTGGAGGGGGTTTCACGGTCCCTTTTACGGCTTCGGCCATGTCGAGCTGGCCCGCAACCATACGAACGAAGCGCACGTGGGACAGCATTACGCCTTGTGGATGGAGGAGAAAGGCTGCGCCAATTGGCGGGATTACTTCCTGCCTCCGACCGGCACGATGGACAAATCCGTCACTTACCGCTGGCCCATTCCCGAGGAATACCACTACAACACCTGGATTGCCGAACGGACCAATGCTTTGCTTGAGCAGTATCAGCGCTCGGACGAGAGCTTTTTGCTGTGGGCCAGCTTTTTCGATCCGCATCCCGAATATTTGGCGCCCGAGCCGTGGGATGCGATGTACGATCCGGATCGGCTCACGATTCCGAGCGTCGTTCCCGGAGAGCATGACCGGAACCCGCCGCATTTCGGGCTGACGCAGGAGGAGCGTCCCGACTTCTCCCATCTGATGGAAACCGGCCGCGAAATTCACGGCTACCGTTCCCATCATTATTATGAGTACGGCACCAAATTCCGCTTGACGGACGACGATAAAAAGAAGCTCGTCGCCGTCTACTACGGCATGATCAGCCTGATGGACAAATATATCGGCCGCATCCTCGACAAGCTGGACGAGCTGGGACTGGCCGAAGACACCATCGTCGTCTTCACGACGGACCACGGTCACTTCTTCGGACAGCACGGCCTGCAGGCGAAAGGCGGCTTCCATTACGAGGATTTGATCAAAATTCCGATGATCGTCAGGTACCCGAGCCGCGTGCCGGCCGGTTTGACGTCGGACGCGATCCAGTCCTTGGTCGACCTTGCCCCGACGTTCCTGTCCCTCTGCGGCATTCCCGTGCCGCCAGCCATGACAGGCGTCGATCAAAGCGGCGTATGGCTCGGCGTCAAGAGCAAGGCAAGAGACCATGCCATCGTCGAGTTCCGCCACGAGCCGACGACGATTCATCAGAAGACGTATGTGGACGAACGGTACAAAATCACGGTTTACTACAACCAAACGTATGGGGAGATATTCGACCTGCAGGAGGACCCGCACGAGCTTCATAATCTGTGGGACGAACCGGCTTACGCCTCGCTAAAGACGGAGCTGCTGCTAAAATACGCCTGGGCGGAGCTGGGCAAGGAGCCGATGCCGATGCCGAGAATTCATCATGCATAGCGATTCTCCTGGCGAACGTTGGTAAGGCAGATTTCCTCCCGGAAAATGGGAACGGGAAGCTCCCCTCTCGGTAGCAGATTCTAATATCCCGCGCCGATCTACCTTAAGGGGAGCCTGTCCCGAATTTTAGTCGGCCACTGCTTCGATGATCGAAATATGGCTGCCGGTATCGATGACGCGGGTCAGCCGTAAGCCAGCTCCGGCAAACAATTGACCAAGCTCTTCTGCCGTACGTTCACGACCTCCTTTGTAAGTCTATCGAATAAGATACCGTGCAGCGTAGGGTTTCTCCGTAATATCTCAGCAATAGTCCGCCCAAACCACCGGCGATATCGACGACTGTTGCACCTTCCGGAAAGTCTTAGCTTCAGACAAGAAATTCGCTCTCAATATCAGACTGAGATGACATCCCGACGCGGAAATCGTCAGTAGACGTCCCTTTTTCGGCCCAGTAGTCGAAGAAGGGCATTCCAAAAAATACCCAAAATTGCCGCGCTTAGCATCTTCACCTTGCAAAAGGTAGATGCACATCCGAGAATCGAGTGTGCGCTATGCTCTCGATTTTGATACAGTTCGGAAGTTATTAATAGCATTAATAGGATTAATAGAAATACCCAATTTTGGGTACTTCTATTACCTTATATTGTATTTATAATAATAATCAAGCTAACTAAAACTGAAGGGCGGTGATTAAAATTGGAGAACATTGGCAGGTGAACTGCCCCCGAGGAGAGTTTTTGGAGAGTATCTCACGGAAACGCTTTATACTCTTTTGGGAACGATGATGAAGGTTACGGATATAAATAAGCGGGACGACGATCGGTATGAGATCCTTACGGAAGACGGCTAATGCTTAAGATATGATTTTGTGCTGCTTACCATAGGCGTCATGAAACCGGATGATCATTATGGACTGATGGGGGAACCGGAATATATCCATCATCCATATCCCGCGAAAGATACATTAAGAGAAATAGGAAAAAAGATACTGTTGGAATTATCGGTTCGGGCTTAACGGCAATTGATATGGCTCTATCCCTTCGATTTCAAGGTTACGAAGGAAAAATATACATGTTTTCAAGAGGCGGAAAGCTGCCTGCTTGGCTTTATTCGCACGATCGACTTCATGAAAACAATTCTGGAGTTGAACAATATGGGCTAGAGAATAGCCCATGGCGCGTCCGCTTATGAATGATGAACAAGGAAGGAGAGAGGCCAATGTCGATCATTATCATTACAGCAATGCAGGAAGAATACGACGCCATTCAGTCTGTCCTCGAATGGGATGAGGAATCAGGGGATCATAGCTTCAATGGTCAAAGGGTCATTATCTGCAAGTCGGGTATCGGCAAAGTAAACGCAGCACAACATCTCGCTGATGCAGTCATTAAGGAGAAGATGATATCTACCGTAGATCTTGTCATCAACACAGGCGTTGCCGGCAATCTGAGCCGGGACCAAAACATCGGAGACATCGTTCTTGGAACTGAATGTTTTCATCACGATGTGGACGCAACCGGCTTCGGATATGAGAAGTTCCAAGTTCCGGGAATGCCGGCAAGTTACAAAGCTGATCCTGGACTTGTTCGTAGAACGCTTGAACTCTCCGAAGGTATGAACGTCAGAGTCTATGCAGGTCCTATCGCTACCGGAGATCAGTTCATCCATTCCCATATCGGGAAAGAGAGGATCAACTTGAATAAGCCAGACGCACGATGTGTGGAAATGGAATCCGCGGCTTTCGCCCAAGTCTGCTACAACTTCAAGATCAAGTTCCTGGCCATTAGGTCGATCTCTGATGATGCAGACGGTAAGGCGCCGACCAACTTTAACGAATTTCTGAAAGAGGCCAGTCTCAACGCCGCAGAATTGGTAAAGAGACTTGTTATTGATATAATCTCACCACAATTGAAGAAGGAAGGTGCTTGAATGAAGCACTACAATAACGAGTCCTTTAATCTGGATCATGAAGCCGTCGAGGCACCGTACATCAGGCTGGTCAGCAGGAAGAACTTGGGCAGGCGAATACCTGAACCCGGAGAACCCGCAGGAAATGACGACGTTATTATCACGAAGTTTGACGTTCGATTTACCCAGCCCAACGAGAAGTTCATCCCGAACGATGCGCTCCATTCACTCGAACATCTCGTTGCCGAATACATGAGAGATCAAACCTCCAACGTGATTGATTTCTCGCCAATGGGGTGTCGTACAGGATTCTATCTCATCATGGCAGGCGACTACACAATTGAACAGATCCGATACCTCTTCACGAACACCCTTAGCGATATCCTTTCTGCTGATGCTGTTCCAGGGTGCTCCGAAAAAGCATGCGGCAATTACAGAGAACACGATCTTGATGGAGCAAAGCTTTGGGCTGCAAGGTTCCTCTCCGTTGAGCCACAAAAGCTTCTTCGCGTATTTAAAACTCAATGACCGCTTTTACTTCAAAATCTGTATCCGAAGTCCATCCAGACAAAATCTGCGACCAGATTTCCAATTTACAAACAGACCGCGGCCTACGGACACTTCGGTAAACCGGATCTTGACCTGCCTTGGGAACGTTTGGACAAAGCCCGCGATATAAAAAAAGATTCTTGAATCTGGTGATAACATGACCATGGAGGAAACCGTTCATGCGAACTTTGAAACTTGGAACCAGCACTTTGGAAGTACCTGTCGTTGCAGTCGGCTGTTTTCGCATTCATTCTTTGGATAAGAAAGAGGCTGAGCGCTTCGTTCATACGGCGCTGGAGAATGGAGCGAACTTTTTCGATCATGCAGATTTTTATGGCGGCGGTACCTGCGAGGAAATCTTCGCGGACGCCATCCGGATGAACGACGATATTCGCGAGAGTATCATTTTGCAATCCAAGTGCGGCATTCGGAAAGGGATGTATGACTTTTCCAAGGAGCATATTCTTTCGTCGGTCGACGGCATTCTGAAGCGGCTGAAGACCGATTATTTGGACATTCTGCTTCTGCATCGTCCGGATGCGCTGGCAGAGCCGGACGAAGTGGCGGACGCATTCGACAAGCTCGAAAGCTCGGGCAAGGTGCGCCATTTCGGAGTGTCCAACCATAATCCGATGCAGATTCAGCTTCTAAAGAAGTCGGTAAAGCAGCCGATCATCACCAATCAGCTGCAGCTTAGCATTACCAACGCCACCATGATCTCCAGCGGCATCAATGTCAATATGGAGAATGCCTCCGCCGTCAACCGGGATGACAGCGTCCTCGATTTCTGCAGATTGCACGATATTACGATTCAGCCTTGGTCGCCCTTCCAGTACGGTTTCTTCGAAGGCGTGTTTCTCGGAAACGAAAAATTTCCGGAATTGAACCGGAAGATTGACGACATTGCGGAGAAATATGAAGTCCGTAACACGACCATCGCGTTAGCGTGGCTGTTGCGCCATCCCGCGAATATGCAGCCGGTCATCGGAACGATGAACCTATCCCGATTGAAGGATTGCATCAAGGCAAGCGACATTCGTCTGACGCGCGAGGAATGGTACGAGATATACCGTGCGGCGGGCAATGTGCTGCCGTAGAATCAGCTGCAAGGGCTAATACGGACTTAGTCGGGCTGCTTTTAATTTTAAATAAAAGGTAAATTTGTTAATTTTATGGACAATTTGCAAAGGACGGCGGGCTGCAAATTGTCCAGAACATTGACGAAATAGTCCGATTTGTCGAAAGACGGTTCCCGCTCCATCAGCTGCGGGATAGTGGCAGTTCCAGAGGCGCCCCGATCGATGCAAAATATTCAAATCAATCCGTAGTCGGTATTTCAATCCACGACGCGCAATCTCCCCCGACATATACAGTTTGCCTCGCGACGCGGACCTCCGTCTGAAGCGCCCAAGGTCCGGCCACGTTGGGATGAGCGTGATATGCCGGAAAGTTGGAGGAGGAGACGTCCACTCGCAGCCTCGAGCCTTTGCGTACGGTCCACGTGATGGGCCACAAGTCGATCTCGACCTCGACGATGCTGTTCGGCGTATAGGCTTGAGGCGACGGCGCGTTATTGCGGTAGCGCAGGCTCGTTATGCCGTCGCGGATATTATAGGATGCGCCGTCGGCCAACTGCTCCATGAGGCACACCGTAAAAGAGGTATCCTCGGCATCCGAGCTACGAACAAACGGGCTTGGATGCGGCCGGCGATCCGCATCTCTTCCGCGCACGGTTCCGACACGAAGGAGATCACATCGTCCCGGGAACCGGGCGCGTCCTGAACGACGCTGGCGGGAGGAGAGGCGCCCGGCTCGCTGCTCAAATAAGCCATAAGCGCCGCCCCGCCTCGAGTGCGCACGGGACGGTCAGGGTCGTATTCGAACGAAATCCGTTCCTGCCGCGCCGGCTTTTCCGATGACAAGCCGTGCGCGCCATGCCGCGGAGAAGCCGTCAAATAATGCCGCACGCTGCCGCTTGGCTGAATCCAGCCGTCCCACGCTCTCCATTTCCCTTCGCCAATGATATAAGCCTGCACGGTTCCTTTGAGGCCCTCCGAGGCTTTGCCCTTCAAATGATGATCGAACCAGGCAAGCGCGGCCCGGTCCTGCCGCGGCCCCCAGACGTCGTGGCCGGGATATGCCAAATCGCCGGATACATCCAGCGTATGCACCCACGGCCCGATGATCAGGCAGCTTTGCCGTCTCATCTCTTCAGGAAGCTTGCCGTAACTGATGGTCGAAGCCTCCAGATTATGGTCGAACCAGCCGGCCACCATCATGACCGGCACCTTGCACTTGGTCGGAGCGTCCTTCAGCTCCGCCCATAATCCCGTGCGCCAGTATTCGCTGTCCTCGTCGACCCGGGTCACCCAATCCCGGTACCAGGGCAAGGTCTGACCGAACAGGCGGTGATCCATGTCAATAGGCGGCCGGACCGAGAGCGCTTCCTCGTACAGCCTCTCTGCTCCCCGAACCGGCTTATGCCCGGCATTGCGCAGCGCCCACACCGTATAAATATCGTGTCTGAACATGCCGTTCATGTAATTCTGCTTGTAGCGCTCGATTCCGGCCACGGAAATAAACATCGTCTTGACTTCCGCAGGCAGCTGCCCGGCCATACTCCACTGCAGCGTTCCGGAATAGGAGGCCCCGTAGGTCCCGATATTCCCGTCCGACCATTCCTGCCTGATGATCCATTCCAGACTGTCGAGCCCGTCCTGCCTTTCATGCACGAAGGGAATCCAATCCCCTTCCGATTGCCCGGTGCCTCTGCACTCCTGATACACAAAAGCGTAGCCCTGCTCCGCCCAATATTCCGCTCTCTCCAGCCAAGCCGGCAGCGCCCCCGGATAGGGTGAGCGTCCGAATATTACCGGCCAAGGCCCGCCGTCCTTCGGCAGCCTGACATGCGTAGACAGCCTTGCGCCATCCCGCATCTTCACAAGACATTGCTTGCGCCGCGCTGCATGCTCCATCTCTCTCCATCCTTTAAAGGTCAATTCATCGCCTCTACACCTTGAAGCAGGCCGCGCCGTGCCCTTCCTTCACATACCGCAGCGGCGGAGCTTCCCGCCTGCATTCCTCGGTAACGAACGGACATCGGTTGGAAAAGGCGCAGCCTGCCGGCTTGTTCATTAAGCTCGGCACCTCGCCCCTGATGATGGTGCGTTCCCGCTGCGCCTCCAGGGCCGGATCGGGAACCGGAACGGCATCGAGCAGCGCTTGCGTGTACGGATGCAGCGGATGATCGTACAGCGACTTCCAGTCGGCGATTTCCACGATCTGCCCGAGATACATGACGGCGATCCGATCGCTGATATGCCTGACAACGGTCAAATCATGAGCGATGAACAAATAAGTGAGGCCGAGCTGCTCCTGCAAATCCTCCAGCAGATTAATAATTTGCGCCTGAATCGATACATCCAGCGCGGATATGGCTTCATCGCATACGATGAAATCCGGATTGCTGGCGATCGCCCGGGCAATGCCGATGCGCTGGCGCTGGCCCCCGCTGAATTCGTGCGGCACCCGATCCTGCAGCGCGGGATTGAGACCGACCAGCCGGAACAGCTCGGAGACCCGGTCGCGATACTCCCGCTCATTGTGGACCAGCTTGTAATTTTTCAAAGGCTCTCCGACGATATCGCCCGCCCGCTGTCTCGGGTCCAGAGAACCGTAAGGATCCTGAAAGATCATCGACATCCTTCTCCGAACCGCCCCCAGCTTATGCTCGGGCATCGCGGCGTAATCGATTCCGTTAAAGATCATTTTTCCGCCGGAAGGCTCGTTCAATCTGAGCAGCGTTCTTGCCAAAGTGCTCTTGCCGCAGCCGCTTTCCCCGACAAGCCCGAACGTCTCGCCTTTTCTTACTTGAAAGCTGACCCGGTCAACCGCCCGCAGCTCTCCGACTTTTCGCTGGAGAATCCCTTTGACGATCGGGAACGATACCTTGAGGTCCTGCACGTCAAGAATGACGTCCTCCCGCTTAGGCTCATGCACGACCTCTTTGACGGCGCGGACGGTCTCCGCCCTGGTGGCGGCCGGCGCTAAGCTTTTATCGATATCGAGATGGCAGGCCGCCAAATGACGCTGCCCATCCGAAGCGATTTCCTTCAGCCTGGGCGCCGGCTTGCTTGCGCAGGCTTCCGTCGCAAATGCGCAGCGGGGCAAAAATTGGCAAATGTCCTTCCGGTTTCTTAAGTCGGGGGTGATTCCTTCGATCGGCACCAACTTGCGGTCCTTCGGATCGTTGAGGCTCGGGACGGCCTTTAACAATCCGATCGTATAGGGATGGCGCGGATTGGCGAACAGCTCCCGGCAGGCGCCCGACTCCACGATTTCTCCCGCATACATGACATAGATCCGGTCGGCATAGCGGGCGACGAGGCTGAGGTTATGCGTCACCAGCACCAACGCCGTCTTCGTCTTCCTGACCAGCTCTCGCAGCAATTCGAGAATTTGCGCCTGCGTCGTTACATCCAGCGCCGTCGTCGCTTCGTCGGCAATCAATATTTTCGGATCGCAGGAAAGCGCCATGGCAATCATTATCCGCTGTCTCATGCCTCCGCTGAACTGGTGCGGATAGTAGTTCACCCTCTGCTCGGCATCGGGAATGCCGACCTGCTTCATAAGCTCCACGGCCCGGCTTCTGGCCTGCTGACGGTTCATTTTCAAGTGGAGCATGACGGATTCCTCGATCTGCTTGCCCACGGTCATTACGGGATTGAGCGAGGTCATCGGCTCCTGGAAGACAACGCCGATTTGACCGCCGCGCACTTCCTGCATCTTTTTGCCTCGGGGATCGTGCTTTAACAAATCGTCGCCGGCAAACCGCACCTGCCCCGCGGAAATTTCGCCGGGCGGCGATTCGATGAGCTGCAGGCCGGAGTATTGGGTCACCGATTTCCCGCTCCCGCTTTCCCCTACGAACGCGACGATTTCCCCTTCATCGACATAATAGGAAACGCCGTTGACCGCCTTCAACAGGCCGCCTTCCTGCTTGAACCTCGTCTCCAGTCCGCTTACTTCCAACAGATGCTTCATCGCTATCCCCCTCCTTGTTTACAGCGAACCGCGCAGTCTCGGATCCAGCGTATCCCGCAGGGCATCGCCGACAATGTTGAAGGCCAGCACGACGATCATAATGACGACGCCCGGGGCGATCGATAACAGCGGCAAGGTGCGAAGATGGTTGTAGCCGTCGCTTACCATGGCCCCCCAGGAGGCCATCGGCGGATTGATGCCGAGCCCCAGAAAGCTGAGCGCCGCCTCGATCAGGATGGCCGATCCGAGGTTCATCGTCATCAGCACGATATTCGGGGAGATGCAGTTCGGCAAAATATGAACGAAGGCGTTTTTCAGCTTGCTTGCGCCGCCCAGCGTGCCTGCCGTGACGTAATCCAGCTGCTTGATGCTTTTCACTTGCCCGCGGGTCAGCCGCGCATAGGTCGGAATCATGCCGATCCCGATGGCCAGCATCACGTTGCCGAGCCCTTTGCCCAGCACGCTGCCGATAAACAGCGCCAAAATAATCAGCGGAATGGACATCATCACATCCATGCAGCGCATGACGACGCTCTCGATCCATCCTCCGGCATACCCTGCGATCAAACCGAGCAGCATGCCGATGCTGCCGGCGATCGCCACCGAGACGAACCCGACCGCCAGCGACACGCGCGCGCCATAGATAACGCGGGAAAGAACGTCTCTTCCCAGCTTATCCGTGCCCAGCCAATGCTCGGAGGACGGAGGCTGCAGCGAATTGGACAAGTTTTGCGCGACCGGATCGTAAGGAGCCAGCAAAGGGGCGAAAATCGCCGCCAGCACTGCCAGCACCAGTACGGCCAGGCCGGCGACGACGATCTTTCTCGCCAGCAGCGTCCTCCAAAAGCGTACATACGCTTTCGTCTCGGGAGGGCTGAAGGCGGCTTCCTCCGGCGCGGCCGCGTTATGAATCGGTTTGGCTTCAATCTGCATGCTGTTCCCCCTTTTCAACTGATCCGTATTCTCGGATCGACATATCCGTAAGCGATATCGACGAGCAAATTGCACAACGATACGCTTGCCGCGATCACGAAGACGCCGGTTTGGACGAGCTGGTAATCTTTATTCAAAATCGCCGTAATCAGCATATTGCCCATGCCGGGAATGACAAACACCTGCTCGATCAATACCGAGCCGCCGATCAGGTGGCCGAGCTGCAGGCCCATTAGCGTAATGATCGGGATCAAGGCATTGCGCAGCGCATGCTTGAAAATGATCGTCCTCTCGCCGAGCCCCTTGGAGCGTCCTGTCCGAATATAATCCTGCCGGATCACCTCCAGCATGGCCGAGCGCGCCTGCCTCGCATAGGAGGCCAGCGGTCCGAGCGACAAGAGCAGCACAGGCATGATCATCTTTTGGACGGCGAGGGAGAAATTTTCCGTCGGCCACGTGAAGCCTTGAACCGGCAGCCACCCCAATTTCAGGCTGAAGATATACACGCACAAAATGCTGAGCCAAAAAATCGGCGTCGCCATCCCCAGATTGGCCATCACGGTGATGAGCGAATCGAGCAGCCGCCCGCGCCGGACGGCAGCCGTCACGCCGAGCAGCACCCCGGCAACGACCGAAATGAGAAAAGCCGGAATCGCGATCGTCAGCGTCACCTTCAGCCGTTCCAAAATAAACGGACCGATGTCTTGCCGGTACACGATGGACTTGCCGAACTCCCCCGTGGCGATATTGCCAAGCCACTTCATGTACTGCACCGCAAGCGGCTGATCGAGTCCGAAGACGGCCGTATAGTGATCGATCTGCTCCTGCGAAGCGTCAGGGCCTAAAAACATAACGACAGGATCGCCCGGCATGGACCTCATGATCATGAACACGAGCAGCGTCACAATGAGCAGAACAACCGCCGTCTGGACGAAGCGCCGCACGATAAATAACGTCATTCGAGATTCCCCTCCAAGCGAACGTTCCCCGGAGTCCAGCTGTCGTTATGCGTGATGCCGAAGCCGTCGTCCTTCACCTTTTTTTGCTTGAGATAGATCGTCGACGGAATGAAGAGCGGCTTGCCGAAAATATTGTACTTATCGTACACGAGCTTCTGAATCTGCATGGACGTCTCCTTCTTCACCTCATCGCTTGGCGCCTGCTGGTTCTGCCTCAGCAGCTCCAGCACGTCCTCGGGATGCGGAATGCCCTTGGCGTAGAAGGCTCCGTTCGGATCGAGATGCCGGTACATATAGAGCCCCAGATCCGGCTGCACGGAATGGAAGTGGCCCATTAACCCGCCTTCCCACGTATTGAAGTACAGATCCTGCACCTTCGCCTCATCGACGACGATCAGCTCGGCATCGATGCCGACCGCGGCCAAATAGCTTTGGACGGCGGTAAACATATCTTTCGTCCCGGCGCCGGAAAACAATTTGGTCTTGAAGCCGCCGGGATATCCGGCTTCGGCGAGAAGCTGCTTCGCTTTGTCCGGATTGTAAGGATAACCGACGACATCCGGGTTGTACGTATTGGCGTCGGGAGAGCCCCACTGGTTCGTCGTCACGTAATATCCTTTGCCGAACGTTTCGGCTATCGTTTTCTCGTCGATGGCGTAGGCCAGCGCTTGGCGGACCTTCACGTCGGCGAAAGGCGACCCCTTGGTTACGCTGTCCGGAATGATGCCGGTGCCGACCGCTCCGATCCCGTTCTTGTGCACGACTACATCGTACTGCCCGGAGTCGATCAGCTCCTTGGCGATATCGATATTGCTTGCGCGGATGGCGTCGACCTCCCCGGCTCTCAGGGCCGACGCGGCGGTTTGCGCATCCTCGATGATCAGCATCTCGATGCGGTCGACCTGGGGCTTGCCGGATTCCCAGTAATTCGGGTTCTTGGCATAGCTGACGGATACGTTGATCTGCCATTGATCGAGCACATACGGTCCGGTGCCGACCGGGTTTTTATAGGCCCATTCCTTGTCGTGGGCTTGGAACGCTGTCGGAGAAATGTACCGCACAAAAAAGGCGACCGCCTGCAGCGTGCTCGAGTTCCATTCTTTCAGGTTGAGACGAAGCGTATGTTCGTCCACCACGTCCATCGAGGCGATGTTGTTCGTTTCGCTTCTTTTGTTTTCAATGTATCTTTCGATGTTCCATTTCGCCGACTCCGCGTCAAAGCTCGTATCGTCGCTGTATTTGACGCCCTTCCTCAGCTTGAAGGTGATCGTTTTGGCCGCTGCATCCGTTTCCCAGCTTTCCGCGAGCAGCGGCACCAGATTCCCCTTCTCGTCGAACCTGGCAAGCTGCTGCAGGGCCGGGTCCAGGAACGGCAGCGGGCCGTTATTGGTCACCTCGGCCGGATAGCCGAGTATTTTCGGATTCGTCCCGAGCGCTACTCTGAATACGCTTTCTTTTTTGCCGTCGCTTTGCCCGGAGCCGCCGGTCTGGTCGCTGCAGCCATATAAGACAAAAGATAACCCGAGCACAAGAGACAAGACGAAGGTGATAGTCTTATTCGCTTTCAATTGCTGCCCCTCCCCGATATCCTTATTCAATATGCTTCCAACAAAACGCGCTCGTCGATCATGAGGCTGGCCCCGGTTGCCCCTTGGACATCGCTTACGGTATAACCGCCGGCAACCTCCGCCAGCCTCAAACCTTCGGGCGTTACATCGATGACGGCAAGATCGGTGATGATCCGGTTCACGACCCGCTTGCCGGTCAACGGCAGCGTGCAGCTTTCCAATATTTTGGGCCGCCCTTCCTTGCTGACGTGGTCCATGACGACGACAACCCGCTTCGCCCCGTGCACCAGATCCATCGCCCCGCCCATCCCTTTGATCATCTTGCCGGGAATCATCCAATTCGCCAAATCCCCCGACGTGGACACCTCCATTCCCCCCAGGATAGCCAGATCGATGTGTCCCCCGCGAATCATGGCGAACGATTCGGCGCTGCTGAAATAGGCCGCCCCGGCGATGGCCGTTACCGTTTCTTTGCCGGCATTGATCAGATCGGGATCGACCTCCTCCGGTGAAGGATACGGCCCGATGCCGAGCAGGCCGTTCTCCGAATGCAGGACGACCCGCTTGCCGGCCGAGATGCAGCCGGCGACCAAGGTCGGCATGCCGATGCCCAAGTTGACATAGTCGCCGGATTTGATTTCTTTTTCCGCACGTCTGGCGATTCGCTCCCGTACGGACGTTTTCCCGTCGCTCATTTGCGCCCCCCCTCCTAACGGGTTGTCAGTTTTTCGATGCGTTTGCGCTGCTTGCCGACGATTAAGGACTGTACGTAAATGCCGGGCGTATGAATGGACTCCGGGTCCAGCTCGCCCGGAGCGACCAGCTCCTCCGCCTCCGCGATCGTCACCCGGCCGGCGGCGGCCATCATCGGATTGAAATTGCGCGCGGTCTTGTTGTACACCAGATTGCCCATCGTATCCGCCCTTGCGGCGCGAATCAGGCTGAAATCGGCGGTCAGCGCCTCTTCCAGCAAATAGTCCTTGCCGCCGAAGCGGCGTATTTCCCGCCCTTCCTCTGCCTGCGTGCCGACGCCCGCCGGGGTGAAGAAGGCCGGAATTCCCGCTCCTCCCGCGCGGATTTTCTCAGCCAGCGTCCCCTGCGGCAGAAGCTCCACTTCCAGCTCGCCCGAAAGCACTTGGCGTTCGAATTCTTTATTTTCCCCGACATAGGAAGCGATCATCTTCCGGATCTGCCTGTTGCGCAGCAGCAGTCCGAGCCCCCAGTCGTCGACGCCGCAATTGTTCGAAATAACCGTCAAATTCTTGACGCCTTTCTCCGCCAACGCCATGATCAGATTTTCCGGAATGCCAACGAGACCGAATCCCCCGACCATCAGGGTCGCTCCGTCCCGAATCTCTTGAACGGCATCCGCGTAAGAGTCAAAAACGGGCTTCATTATGTTAAGCGCCTCCTTTCGGCAAGCTTTAGGCCTGCTCGATAATCGTTGCAATGCCTTGACCGCCGCCTATACAGAGCGCGGCCAGTCCGTAACGCACATCGCCGCGGCGGCGCATTTCATGCAGCAACGTGACGAGAATGCGGGCACCGCTCGCTCCGATCGGGTGGCCCAGCGCAATGGCGCCGCCATTGACATTAACAATGTCCGAATGGAAGTCAAAATGGCCGGCAAAAGCGAGCGACTGGGAGGCAAACGCCTCATTCGCCTCGACGAGCCCGAGATCGGCCGCAGCGAGCCCCGCCTTCTTCAGCGCCTGCTCGGTGGCCGGGATCGGGCCGAGGCCCATGACCGCCGGATCGATGCCGGCCGTTCCGTGCGAACGGATGACGGCGAGCGGCGTCAGCCCCAGCGCCGCGGCCTTGCGCCCGCTCGCCACAACCAGCGCCGCGGCGCCGTCGTTCAGGCCGGAGGCGTTGCCTGCGGTGACCATGCCGTCCTTCTTGAACGCCGGCTTAAGCTTCGCAAGCGCTTCCAGACTTGTGTCGGGACGAGGATACTCGTCCGCTTCCATGCGGATTGTCGCCCCCTTGCGCTGGGGAACATCGACGGGAACGATTTCTTCGTCGAATTTCCCCGCAGCCCGGGCCGCCGCCGCTTTCCGCTGGCTCTCGTACGCAAAGCGGTCCAGCATCTCCCTGGTGAGCGCATACCGTCCGCACACATTTTCCGCGGTCATTCCCATGTGATAATCGTTGAATGCGCACCATAAGCCGTCGCGAATCATGCTGTCTACAAGGCTTTGATCGCCCATCCTGTAGCCGGCCCGCGCCCCTGTCAGCAAATAGGGAGCGCGCGTCATGCTCTCCATGCCTCCGGCGACGACAATCTCGCTTTCCCCGGAGCGGATCGACTGCCAGGCCAGCTGAACCGCTTTCAAGCCGGAGCCGCACACCTGGTTGACCGTCGCTGCCGGTATGTCCTGCGGCAAACCGGCGGCCATCGCCGCTTGCCGGGCCGGGTTCTGCCCGAGTCCGGCCTGCAGGACATTCCCCATGATCACCTCATCGACGCTGTCCGGTTCGAGCCCGGCGCGGTTCACTGCGGCCTCGATGGCGATGGCGCCGAGCTGCACGGCGGACAGCTCTTTGAACGCGCCGCCGAAGCTTCCGATCGGCGTTCTTGCGGCGCTGACGATCACGACATCATCTATCTGCATCCAAGACCTCCTCCTTTTCGTCAACGACCGGGATTTCGATATAGGATGGGCAGGAGCCTCCGCAATGCACCGACTGCTCGGCGAACCTGACCTCCTTCAGCAAGGCCCACGGTCCGGCAATGTTCGGATGCGCGTGATAGGCCGGGAAGTTCGACGACGATATGTCGACGCGGAGCCGGGAGCCCCGCCTCATCGTCCACGCGATCGGCCAGCATTCGATGTCGAGTTGGACGATATCGTGCGGCCGATACGGCACGGGACGCGCCGCTCCGCCACGGTAGGCCAAGCTGGCAATGCCGTCCCGGATGTTGTAGGCCATCCCGTCCGGAAGCACCTCCATGACATTGGCCGTAAAAGCGGTATCTTCCGCATCGCTGCTGACGCTTAAGCGGATCATCATATTGCCGGCAATGCGCAGGTCCTCCTCCAGCGGCGCGGATACGAAGGAGAGCACATCGTCGCGATATCCCGGCGGCTCCTGGATGACGCTGGCCGCTTTGGCCGCATCCGCCTCGCCTCCGAGATAACGCAGCAGAGCCGCGCCTCCCTTGGTCGGAACGGGGTAGCTGGGATCGTAGATATAAGTCGCTTTCCCCGAGCCGGAGGGCGCCGATGGTTGCAATGCCAACGTTTCGCTCTCTTCGTCCATATCAAGAAAAAAGCGATGCGTTTTCTCCGCAGGGAGCGATCCGGGCCAAGTCCTCCAGGCTCCATCCCGGATCACGTAGGCTTGTAGCTCCCCCAGCGGGCCGGGATAAGGCTCCCCTTTCAAATGGTGGTTGAACCAGAGCAGCGCTTCCTTCAGCAGACGGACGCGGTCGTGATTCGGATAATCCAGGTCTCCGTCGGGAGCCAGCGCATGCGTCCAGGGGCCGAGAATCAATCGGCTGCTCCTGCGGACAGCTTCCGGCAGCTTGCCGAAATCTTTGACCATGCCGTCGAGATGCTGATCGAACCACCCGTCCAGCATCAGAACCGGCGTTCGAAGGCGCTTCGGAATTTCTTTCAGCTCGGCCCAAAATCCGCTTCGCCAGTAATCGTCCTCCGGGCTGACGTTGGTGATCCACTGCCGATACCAGGGAAGCTCCACGCCGAACAATTCGCGGTCCATCTCGATGTGCGGCTTGATCTGCATCGCTCTCTGAAACAGCCCTTGAGCGGGGGCGTCCTTCACGCCGGAATTGCCGATCGCCCAGCCGGTGTAGATATCGTGGCGAAACATGCCGTTCATGTAATTTTGGCGGTACCGTTCCGTGGTGAAGCCGGAAATGCACATCGCCTTGACTTCCGGAGGAACGCGATCCGCCATGGCCCATTGGACGGCGCTCAAATAGGAATGCCCGTACGTGCCGATCCGCCCGTTCATCCAGCCTTGGCGCTTCAACCATTCGATCGTGTCGAGCCCGTCGCCGCCTTCGTTGACGAACGGCACCCATTCGCCTTCCGACTTCCCGGTTCCCCGGCAATCCTGCACGACGGCCGCGTATCCGCGCTTCGACCATGCGACGGCCGTCGCTTCGAGGTTAGCGAGCAGTCCGGGGTACGGAGAGCGGATCAAAATCGCCGGCCACGGCCCCTCTCCTTGAGGAAAAAACACCCTAGTGAACAGGAGAACGCCGTCGCGCATTCTGACCATTTCGGTCATGCCTGTTCCCGCTTCGCATGTCGCCTCCGGCAGCCCGCTTTCCAACTGCTCCAGCAAATCGTTTTCCAAGGCCGACACCTCCTGTCTTTATTTCCTAAACCGCAAAATAGGCCTGCAGGTTGCGGCTGGGGAGCGTTCGTCCCGTTTTTTCCTGAATATACTTCGCCGCCGACAGCAGCTTGCCGAAATCGATGCCCGTCTCGATGCCCATTTCGCGCAGGCAGTATACGACATCTTCCGTCGCCGCGTTTCCGGAAGCTCCCGGGGCGTAGGGACAGCCCCCCAATCCGCCGACGGACGCGTCGAAGCGGGCAATCCCCATTTCCATCGAAACAACGATGTTGGCCAGCGCCGTCCCTCTCGTATCGTGGAAATGCAGCGCAAGCTTTTCCGCCGGATATCGCTTGAGCAGAGCTTCAAGCGTTGTTTGCACCTGCCTTGGATTCGCCGCCCCGATCGTATCGCCGAGCGATATTTCGCCGACGCCCATCTCAAGCAGCTTATCGGCAACGCGGATCACCTGCTCAAGCTCCACCTTTCCTTCGTACGGACAACCGAATACGGTCGACACATAGCCTCTGACCGTTTTGCCGGCGCTCCCCGCTTCGCGTACTACCTCGCTAAGCACCGGAAACGTATCCGCTATCGGCTTGTTGATGTTTTTCCGATTGTGCGTTTCGCTCGCGGACATAAAGACAGCAACCTCGTCGATCTTCGCTTCCACCGCTTGCTCCAGCCCGCGAAGGTTCGGAACGAGCGCGGCATAAGCAACGCCCTGCGCCCTCTCGATGCTTGCCGCGACCACAGCCGCATCGGACAGCTGCGGGATCCATTTCGGACTGACGAAGGAAGTGACCTCGATATAACGAAATCCGGCCGCCGACAATTGATTGATCCATTCGATTTTCGATGCCGTCGGAATGAACCTAGCTTCATTCTGCAAGCCGTCCCGGGGGCCGACTTCCCTTATCTGGACTTGCTCCGGCCATGTCATGCGCCGCTCCCTCCCGCCTGTCGCGCATAGCCTGCGGTCCCGCTCTGATCCGGCTTGGCATAGACGACCTTGCGCGCGATCAAATCGGCGATCTCTTCCTCCGTCCGGCCAAGCTTGCGCAAAATATCGACGCTGTGCTCTCCCAGCAGCGGAGGCGGCCCTTGAACTTTCACACGGCTGGCCGAGTAGGCAATGGGCGTCCGGATGACCGGCAATTTCCCGAACACGGCATGGTCGACCTGCTCGATGATGCCGTGATCGCGAATCAAATCGCTGTTCACCAGCTCCCCGATATTCCAGATCGGGCCGTGAAGCACATTATGCTCAGTCAAAATCGCGCACCATTCCTCCGTCGGCTTTTGAGCGAAGACGCCGTTCAGCAGCTCGGAGAGCCGGCTTCTGTGCTTGACGCGCAGCGGATTGGTGCGATAATCCGGATGATCGATCAAATCCGGCCTGCCGATCGCCGTGCAGAACGCCGACCACGCCGGATCGCTCTGGGCTCCCGCCATGAGCCAGCCGTCCGACGTCGGGAACGCCTGGTACGGCACGACCTCGGCATGCTGGCTGCCCATAGCCGAAGGCGACTGCCCGGAAGCGACGTACTGTCCGAACCGCGTGGAAAGATTGAACACCATCGTATCGATCAGGTTCAGCTGAATGCGCTGGCCCCGCCCTGTCCGCTCCCGTTCGAGCAGCGCGCCGCAGATCGCCCCGAAGGCGAGATAAGCCGTCGAATTGTCGGCAACCGGGATGCCTACGAGCACCGGTTTGCCTCCGGGCTCGCCGGTTACGCTCATCGCTCCGCCCATCCCCTGGACGATCGGGTCCATCCCCGGCCGCTGCGCGTACCCCGGCGTATCGCCGAAGGCGGAAATCGAGCAGTAGACGAGAGCGGGGTTCAGCCGCTGCAGGCTGTCGTACCCGAGCCCGAGCCTGTCGCATGTGCCCGGGCGGTAATTTTCCAGCACGACGTCTGCCTTGCGGCACAAATCCCGCGCGACGCTCAGTCCGTCGGGATCTTTCAGATTCAAGGAAATCGACTGCTTGCCATGATTGTAAGCGGCAAACAGATAGCTTTCCCCGTCTTTAAAATAGCTTCCCGAGCTGCGCACCTGATCTCCCGAAAGCGGCTCGATTTTTATCACCTCGGCGCCCAGATCCGATAACATGTTGGCGCAGTAAGGCGCTACAAGCCAATGGGCGATTTCGATCACTTTTATCCCTGAAAGCGGTCCCATATTCTGACGATCACCTGCTTCTGCAAGTATTGATGTTGTCTAAAAGCGATATATCCTCATCATAAATATAAATATTGCCGAAGTAAAATACGGAATGTTAATATTAGCATAGGCACTGCCTATACAAAGGAGCGAAACGCATGAGAATCGAGCAGCTTCAATACTTCGTGGAAGTGGCCAAGCATCAATCGTTCTCGCTTGCCGCCAAACAGCTGCATATTTCCCAGCCGAGCATCAGCCAGGCGATCGGCGATCTGGAGAAAGAATTGAATGTCAGGCTGTTCGAGCGCTCGCGCTCCGGCGTGCAGCTGACCAAGACGGGACAAGCCTTGCTGAAGAAAGCGCAGAGCACCTTGAACCTGATTCAGGACATTTACGACGAAGCCCGCGCCGAATCCCATTCGTTAACCGGAAGTCTGCACATCGCGGCCATTCCGAGCATGTGCAATGCCTTCCTGAGCGACGTCCTGTCCATTTACAAGAAAAAGCACCCGCATGTCCGCCTCGAAGTGAACGAGGACGGTACGAAGCAGATTATACAGGACGTCATCACGGGGCGTGCGGATTTAGGCCTCATTTCCTCCCAGCCGTGGGACCTCCTGGACAACCGGATCGAGTTTCACCGCTTGCTGACCGGGACGTATATGGTTTGCATCGGCAAGCATTCTCCCGTTCCTCTGTACAACCCGATGCCCGCCGAAGCGATTGCCGAGGAACCGATCATCACGTTCAAGCCCAATTACCGGCAGGAGGAATATTTGAAGAAGCTGCTGAAGACCGATCGGCTGAATGTGCTGCTGACCATCGGCTATACGGAAGCGGCCAAAAAATTGATCGCCGAAGGCGTCGCCATCGGATTTTACCCGGATTTCTCCATCAAAAAGGACCCCTACGTGCTGTCAGGGGACATCATTCTGCTGGATATCAAAGATAACGATCTGACGCTTTCGTTCGGCTGGATCCGCCTCAAAAGCAAGCATGTCTCGAAGGCGGCGCAGGAGTTTATTAAGGTGCTGAGGAGTGTCATTGAGGCTCAGGGGAAGTAGGTTTATTCAATTTTTCTAATATACAGCGAGCGGCGTATTGGCCCGATCGCACGGCGCCTTCCATAAAATGAGGAAACGCCTGCGATATTTCGCTGCTTGCGAATATAACCTTTTGATACGGTTGTCTGAGCAAATCAGCCGCATCATACAATCCGGTATAATGAATTTTAGCGCTGTATCCGCCGCCGCAGTACGGATCGTCCACCCATACGCTTTCTTCCATATCCGAATAATGATGTGCCTCTTCTCCAAAAACATTCTCCAAAAGCTTGATGGCGAAAGCGATCCTTCTTTCTTTATTCTCTTTTGCCAGCTGTTTCGCCGTATCCGCCCCAATAAACATCGTCAAGCGGCTTTCCTCATGGATTTTCGACGAATCGACTACGGTAATCCCCATTGGATCCGTAAAGATAACGCCCTTTACTCGCTTGGTCGCGCCTTCGAGAAGGTATTCATGCCAGAACGCTTTGGGATATACCCAAGTTATTTTTATCGTCGCTCCGTCGGTATAACTGTTGAAAGCTTGATGGAAACGTCCCTTCAAGCCTTCGCTAAAAGTCAATCGGCTCGCAACGGTTGGCGGAATCGCCATGATGACTGCGCGAGATGTATACTTATTCGTATCTGATCGCAGGGTATACCCGTTCTCGGTTTCTATCACTTGCCTGATCGGTTCGTTAACAACGATCTGGGACGAGGAGATCTTCTCCAAATACGAAATGATACGATTTAATGGACCGGAGGCTTGATGGGTAAGCTCGCTTTTGTTTGATTTATATCCCCTGCTGGATATTAGTACGGCTTTGCTGCTTAAATTCTTGGGATGCAGATTGAATAACTCCGAATGATAACTGCTTACTATTTCTAGATATCATTCAAATAACATGGATAACAAGCTGAGCAGGAACCATTCCTTCGGAGAACGCGGACAAGACGACACGCCCTCGGTCTCCCGTGAATCGGATGACCGTACTGACACATCCGCGATACATATGCATCCAATCGCTGTTGTACGGCTCGCTTGAACTAAGATCCCCGTTATCTACAGCAATGATCTCCGCCGGTCCGTCAACCTTGAAAATGACTTTGGAGCTTTCGCGAAAGACCGGCGTTCCCTCGCTGTCCTTTGCCCGAACGGTAAACAATTTTTGATAGCCTTCCCCTGCTTCCAGTCTGATTTCTTCTGCATCAAAGCCGAGTCTCGCCGCCGGCCCCGCTGTTTTCAACGTATGCTGACATACTTCACGTCCGCCAATGAAGCCTCTGACCGTAACGGTTCCCGGCAAGTAGGGAAGATAGCCTGTCATCATCCGGTTGGGGAACGAAGACGGTTTATTCACATAGAATCGTTTCCCGTTCAAATCGACGGCGACTTCTTCACAATTCGTCGCGATCATATAGGGAATGACCGTCTTGTGAAACTGAGGGAAGTTCCAATGGCTCGCATATCTTGGAGCATCCCAATGCTCTTTCACCCCTTCATCCTGCAAGGAATAGTCCATAACGGCCAAATAGACCATCGGTTCCTCAGACCAATAGCTTTCATAAAGATAAGAAAGCGGCTTGCGCTCGTTGTTCGTCCAGAACAATGAACCGGCCCAGCCTTTAGAAGGATATCCCATCGATTCACCCAGATAATCAATACCTGTCCAGAGCATGCCGCCGATGACATAATCATGCTTTTCCACATCCATCCAAGGGACTTCCTCGCTGAAGTTTTGCATCTGATCGGAATGCCCCCGGAAAAATTGGTAAGTCTCCGTTCCCAAAATCAATTTATCGGGAATAGCCTCGTGGATGGCAGGATACCACTGCTCCTGATAATTGCAGCTGATCACATCGACATGCTCGGCAATTCTGCGGATACGCTCAATTCGCTCCCCCAAATCATAAATTTCCGTATCGCTCACTTCATCTACAAACTGTTGTATATCCTTCACCTTGGAAAGATCCGCGTTACTCTCGTATTTAAAGTGAGGGTTCATCGCATAAGAAACCGGTCTCGTATCGTCGAGCGTTACCAGATGCTCTTTAAGCATTTTCAGTATTTGGAGCATGGATTCCTGCCCTTGATTTTCAACCTCGTTGCCGACGCCCCACATAAAGATACACGGATGGTTGCGGTCCCTTGTGACCATGCATTCCAGGTCGGATTGCCATTCCGTCTCAAAATACCTTCTGTACGCGCCGCCGGTCCATTTGTCAAACGGCTCTTCATAGACAAGCAGTCCGAGTTCATCGCATAGATCCAGAAGCTCCGATGCGGGCATGTGATGAGCCGTGCGAATCGCATTGCATCCTATAGCTTTGAATTGGATCAGTCTATCCTTCCAGATTTCCGGCGGGACGGCAACTCCGAGACAGCCCGCATCCTGGTGAATGCATAGTCCCTTTATCTTTATTGATTTGCCATTCATGTACATGCCTTTGCCGGGAATCATCTTGATTTCTCTGACACCGATGCGCAACCCATACGTATCGACGAGCCGATTTCCCTCAAAAAGCGATAATTCCAAATGATACAGATGCGGCTGCTCAGGACTCCACAGCTTGACGCTAGGGATTTCAACACGAATCAGTCCGCTGTCCGATTCGCCAGTAATGCGCACATTTTCATCCGAAATACATGCTTTTACCAAGGATGAGACCCCTGTCATGATCGTAACGATGCCCGTATCCCCGTTGATTGCGGTTTTCACTTGAATGGCTTCCGGTTTGAGATGATGTTTATGCAGCTCCAGCAGCTTGACGGTTCTGTAAATGCCTGCCCCTGAATACCATCGGTCTGCCGGGAAAGCTGTGTTATCCACCTTCACCAGGATGAGGTTATCGCCTTCATGAATGTAATCCGTAATATCCAGCGTAAATCGGGAATATCCGTATTTTCGCCCGCCCGCTTCTTGACCGTTGACCCATACCGTGCTGTTTTCGTAAACTCCGTCAAATTGGAGCTGGTAAACATAATCCTCCTTGATTTCTTTAAAAACCACCGTTTTTCTGTACCATCCCATTCCCCACCGGTCTCTAAATCCTTGAGCAGCCCCCTGTTTCATGTTCTTATTGATCGGGGCAGCGATTGCCCAATCGTGAGGCAGCTGAACCGGCTCGAAGTTTTGATCTTCCGGCTCTTTTAATGTAAATTCCCAACCGCTCATCATTTTGGTCTCAATTCGGCTCATACGGATTGCCATCCTTTCGTTGCCTTATAGAAATTACTTTGTTATATTCACATTATAGGATTCAATAATAAGCCGTACAACCTAACAATATTAAGAGTAATAGCAAAATATTAAGGTGATCGAATGTACAAGAGGCGCATCCCTGTCATTACAGAATCGGATAAAGAGCTTCCCTATTATCTTGTCGATGTGGGGTCGAATTGGAACCAGGAACATGTCGTACGACCGAAGGGGTATTTGTACCAGTGGATTCAATGCATCAAGGGCGAAGGGGAATTGCTGACGGAGGGAAGAACGTATCGAGTGAAGGAAGGCATGGCCATGCTCCTGTTCAAGGGGGTCCCCCACGAGTATTACGCCGTAAGCCCTTCCTGGATTGTCGATTGGATCGTCTTTGACGGGCATCAGGTCGAGCCTTTTTTAAAGCGTACGGCAGGGATTCCTACCTCCGGCGTGTTCTATGTGTCCAAGCCCGATATGTTCCTGTCGAAAATTCAAAGCGCATTGGATATCCTGCAGTCGGAGATTACGTTAAAAAGCATTCAATGCTCCAGCGTTATCTACTCCCTGCTTACGGACATTGTGCAATATACCTCTGTAAATGCTAACAATAGCGCCAGTAATCTGAATTTCAAGCTTAAGCCCTTGTTCCATTATATTGAACAGAACTTTAACAAGCCTCTTGCTCTGGAGGATCTGGCCGAAATTACCGGAATGACGCCGCAGCACCTATGCACCGTCTTTAAAAAATCAACAAATATACGAATATTCCAATATATTCATTCCGTTAGAATCAAGAAAAGCAAAGAGCTTCTGCTGCAACCCCCCCCTATGCAAATTAAAGAAATCGCCGCTTTGGTCGGTTTTGAAGATGCGAACTATTTTTGCTCCGTCTTTAAAAAGCTCGAACAAATCAGTCCCAACCAATTCAGGAAGATTCATCATAACTAAATATCTGGTAATATGAAAAAACCTCGCCCTCGGCGAGGTTCTTTATGGGATGAATCCTGTAAAAACTACAACATTTTCCCCATCCTTCGTTGCTAAGAAAGGGGAATGTTGTATTTCGTGCAGCAATTTGGGATCGACCGGCTTCAAATCGGTGATAATCGCCCGAAATGTTGCACTTTATACAGCATTGACCCGCACATGCGGTTCATTCCCCCCATTTTGTTGCATAAATTGCAACATTCGCTGACACGTTAAAATGCTCCTCCAAAATGCACCTCCAATCAATAAGGACGGTCTCCTACAATCGCCACGCGTTCCGCTACACGGCGGTTCGGGTAATAATCCGATGCCGCATAATGCTGAGTCGCGCGGTTATCCCAAAAGGCAATGGAATTCGCTTCCCACCGGAAACGAACCTGAAATTCAGGCAGCTGCGAATGCCGGAATAAGTACGCCAATAGCGCTTCGCTTTCCTCCTGCTCCAGACCGACAATCCGCACGGTAAAGTTCGGGTTCACATACAGCGTCTTGCGGCCCGTTTCCGGATGGGTGCGCACGACAGGATGCTCGGCGGCCGGGAACTCCTGCTGACGAATCCGCAGCTCCTCGGGAGAAAGCCTGACCCCGAACACATGGGTAAAATCATGGATAGCTGTCAGACCGTCAATTCGCTCCTTCGCCTCATCCGGGAGATTATCGTAAGCGGCAGCCATGTCCGCCCACAGCGTGTCGCCACCTAATGGCGGAACCTCCGTGACACGGAGGATGGCTCCGAGAGCCGGCGTCAGCCTCCAGCTGACGTCCGAATGCCAATTGTTCTCGTGGCCTTTGTTTGTTTCATTTTTGGCGAACCTCACCACCTCATCCGAATTTCCTTGAGGCAGGAACGGATGCGTTTCGAGCTCCCCCCACAGACGGGCAAACGCCCGCTGCTGTTCGCTGGTAATGTCCTGATTGCGGAAAAATATTACCTTCCACTCCAGCAGGGCGCGGTTCAGCTCCTTTTGGAGCTCCGGGGATACCGGATTTCGCAGATCCACCCCTTCGATTTCGGCACCGATGAGCGGTCCGTAAGGCTTGACACGGAACAGAGTGTAAGGCTTCTCCTCTACTCCTTCCGGCAAACGCCGAATGATGCGGGGCCCTCCCTTGATACCGCGGTCGGGGATTTGAAGCGGACGCTCCTGATTCGCAATGATCTCTGCCATGGGACATTCTCCTCACTTATATATAGTAGAAATTTCTTCGCGATGCCTGCTTTACCGTTACTTCGGGGCTTCCTGCTTCTTGTATTCTTCGCCGACCTCCTTAAGGATCTTGTCGCCGCCGGCTTGGCGCCACTTCTGACCGAGCTCGGCAATTCCTTTGTCGATGTCAAGCTTGCCGTTCAGCAGGTTCACAAAATATTGGTTGTATACTTCGTTGGCCGCTTTGCCGTATTCAATCTCCGCATCGGTTTTCCTGTTCACGAGATTCGGAACGAAATATTGGGAAGCGACCTTGACCGAGTCAAGGGCCCGCTCGATTCTAGGCTCCGTTTGCGGCAGGTAGTTCTCGTCGATCGGCCATGTCACGTTGCCCCAAGCGAGCGGATGGCTCCATCCGTTTGCGGCAAAACCGTCCTTTTCGCGCTCGGCTTCGTTGTAGATGATCTTATCGCCCTCTTTCGTATAATGAACGCCTTCAATTCCTAACTGAAGCAGATCGCGGCCTTCTTTAGAAAGCAAAAAGTCGATAAACTGCGCCGCTTTTTGCGGATTTTCCGCCTTTCTCGTGATGGAGGTGAACAGCGCATTTTTCGAACGGACTGCCATTCCCTGCTTGCCCTCCGGTCCTGCCGGCGGCGGCGCATACCCGAGCTTCCCCTGCGGATTGACCTGCTGCAGGCTGCCTTCAATACGGCTCACGTGGCGGAACAACGGACCGTCCATGAAGCCGGCCTTGCCTTGGAAAAATTTCTGCTCCTTGGTCGGGCGGTCATATACGATAAATTCCGGATCAATCAGCTTCTCGGCGTACCATTTTCTCAGCTCCAGCATCCCTGCCTTGAAGGACGGATGCTCGAACCTCGGAATCACCTCCCCTTGGTCGTTCAAGGCATAGTCCGCATAAGGAAGTCCATGGGCATACAGGACAAAATCGAAGGCGGTCAAAGGATCGCCTTCAGCAGGCTTATTGGTCACGTATCCGAACGTATCCGCCTTGCCGTTGCCGTCCGGGTCTTTCTCGACAACGGCTTTCAGTGCGTCGTGAAATTCCTCCAGCGTCTTCGGATGCGGTATGCCGAGCCGATCGAGCCAATCCTGCCGGAACTGAACGGTGTAGTTCGACTTATCCCGTCCGCTCACAAACGGATATCCGTAATATTGGCCGTCCACCGCAGTCCACTGCAGGCCATCTTCGAGCTTAGCCTTCAATGTCGGCGTATCGTTCAAATAGTCGTTCAAAGGAACAATGATTCCTTCCTTGATCCATTGGGAGACGGAATTGGAAGGGTACCGGGTGGTGACGACGTCCGGAAGGTCGCCGCTGGCAATGGCAACGTTAATTTTGTCGTAAGAAAACTCCGGCACTATTTTTACGGTCAGCTTAATATTAAGCCGCTTATTGATTTCGGCGATAATGCGGTCGTTCGGCACCAAAGGCTTCGCTCCCTGGTCCCCCGTCGTCAAGTAAACGAGTTCGTACGGCTCATTGGAGCCGGAACCGCCGTCCTTGGCGTCACCCGCCGCCTGCAGGCTGGAGCAGCCTGACGCGGCCAGTAAAGCAGCCGCTCCTGCGCCGGCGATCCATTTTTTCGATTGCGAACGTTCTAATTTCCTCATCTTTCCTCCTCCATACCGGGTAAGATTTTTTTATTTTTTTGGAATAAGGAATTATTCCTTGACCCCGCCGATCAACACGCCATTAATGAAGTACTTTTGAAAAAATGGATAGATGAGCATGACCGGAATCGATGCCGCCATGACTGTAGCCATTTTGATCGACGGACCCAGCAGGAAAAGGCTGTCCCCGCCGCCGGAGTACGACGATTCGTTCTCGAAAAGCATGCTTCGTAAAAATAGCTGCAGCGGCCAAAGATTTTTGTCGCTGATAAAAAAGATGGCGTTAAAAAACTCGTTCCACCGGGAAACCGCGTAAAACAACGTGATCGTGGAGATGGCCGGCATGGATAAAGGGATGACGATTTTAACAAGCACCGTCATATCGTTGCAGCCGTCGATTCGGGCCGCGTCAATAAGACCTTCCGGCAGCGTTGAAAAAAAGTTTTTCATGATGATCAGGTTATACGTATTGATGGCGCTTGGGATGATCAAAGCCCAGACGGTATTCATCATCCCTAAATTTTTCACGACGAGATAAGTCGGGATAATCCCTCCGCTGAACATCATCGTAAAAACGAACAGAAACATGATCAAGCGGTGGCCCTTCAGCTGAGGCTTCGACAGCGCATAAGCGGCCATCACGGTGAGCGCCATATTCATCGCCGTGCCTACAACGGTCACGAATAAGGTTACGCCGTACGAAGTCCACAGCTCCTTCATCGAGAACAAATAGGCATAAGCCTCGAACGTTACGCTTTTCGGAAACAGATGGATGCTTGAGCTTAAGTACTCTTCAAGCGGAATAACGGATACGACCAAGGTGTCCCAAAAAGGGTATACCGTGACGATGGCAACGACGGTTAAAAACAGCAGATTGGACGTATCGAATATTTTCCCGGCAAGGCTGGTGCGGTGCATTGTCGCTTCCTCCTTTGTGTCAATAAACCCCTTGTTCCCCCATCAACCGTGCGAGCCTGTTGGCAAGAACCAGAAGAGCGAAGTTGATCGCGGACTTGAACAGTCCTACCGCCGCCGCAATGCTGAATCTGCCTTCCGTTAAGCCGATGCGGTATACATAGGTGTCGATAATATCCGCGACGCTGTATACACCGGGATGATAGAGCACGAATATTTGCTCGAAGCCCGCTTCCATGATGCCTCCCAGCCGGAGAATAAGGATCAGGATGATCGTGCTTCGGATGAGCGGAATCGTCACATGAAGGAGACGCTGCCAGCGGCTTGCCCCGTCGATCACTGCGGCCTCGTAAAGCTGCGGAGGAATTCCGGCCAGGGCTGCCATGTAGATAATCGTGTTCCACCCGAATTCCTTCCAGATCATCGAGAACACAAGCGTGCCGCGAAAATAAGTTTCATCGCTCATAAAGCCAATCGGTGTGCCGCCGAACGCTTTAATGATGTTATTGATCACCCCGTTGTCGGTTGAAAGCAAATTGATCAGGATTCCTCCAAGGATGACCCAGGATATAAAATGCGGCAGATAGATCACCGTTTGCACCGTTCGCTTGAACAGCCTCGCCCTCACCTCGTTCAGCAATAAGGCAACAATGATCGGCGCAGGAAAACCGAAGATAAGCCGGTAAACGGAAATAATGATGGTGTTTTGAATAACCTGCCAAAATTTATCCTGCGAAAACAAATACTCGAAGTGTTTGAATCCGGCCCAGTCGCTGCCAAGAATCCCCTTCGTGATGCTGAAATCTTTGAAGGCCACAACGGCTCCATACATGGGGGCGTAATGAAAAATCAGATAGTAGATGACCGCTGGAGCCAGCATCAAGTACAGATATCGGTTAAACCAGATGTACTGCAGCAGCTTCGATTTTTGGCGTACCCTCTTGCCTGGCACAAGCTCGATCTTCTTCAAGGCAAGGTCCCGATTGGCAGTAGACATTCAAATCTCCCCTTCTATAAAAAAAGAGACACAACATTCCGCGAATGCTGTGTCTCCGGTTTTCCAGTCGACGACGGTTGTGGATTATTCATTCAATTCCCATCGAATTTCTGTGATTTAAAAGGATAATATCACATGGCATTTGTCTATGTCAACACATTTATTTTTAAGCGGCTCCCTTAGATTTTGGGGACGCCAAGCAGGCCTGCAATCCAAAATGCAGCCTCTGAAATCGTATGTTTTCGTTTCCCGGCTGTCTATGCCGATGCTCCATGCTCGGAGCCTGGAGACCGCGTCACGCTTCTCCTTCCGTCTACACCGACAGGCACCTCTCCGGCAACGGTAACGCGGCGAACGACCCTATGCTGGTTTCCATAGTCATTGACCGCATAATGTTGGGTCGCCCGGTTATCCCAAATGACGACATCTCCGGCAGACCAACGCCAGCGCACCGTATTCTCCAGCTTGGTGATATGGTTCTGCAAAACCGAGAAAAGCTGCGCAGAATCGTCAACGGACAGCCCTATAAATTTTTTCACAAAATGGCCGAGCACCAGCGTGCGCTCTCCTGTTTCCGGATGCACGCGAACGACTGGATGCTCCGTCTCGATAATCCTGGAGGCAAACACCTCTCTATGCCGCTTGACTTCCTCCGGAGTCGTCGATGCCCGGCGTGCCGCATAATCGTAGTCATTCGTATGCAGCGCCCAAAGCTGATCGGCAAGCTGCTTCAGCTGCTCCGGCAAATTGTCATAAGCGGTCGCCGTATTCGCCCAAACGGTATCTCCACCGCTCTCAGGCACGATAACGGCCCGTAGAATGGAGGCTTTCGGATATGCGTCCACGAACGTCACATCCGTATGCCAAGAATCTGCGCGCCCCCCATGATTGGAATCAAGCTCAAGCGTGTAGCTCGTTCCTTCTTTATTCGGCACGGTCGGATGGGCAACCGGTTCCCCGAACAGGCTCGCTAACGCTTCCTGGTCGGCGTCCTGCAAATGATTTTGATCGCGGAAGAATAGAACCTTATACTTAAGCAGCGCCTTGTTTAATTCCTCCACAACGTCGGCGCTCAAATCAGCCGATAGACGCACGCCAGTGACGATGGCTCCGATCCTTCCGGCAGCCGGCTGAAAGCGAAGCGCCACCTTGTTCTCCCGTACAATTTCACTCATGTTTATTCCTCCCCGGATTTTATAAGTAAACACGATAGGGCATAAACACCGTTATCCCTCACCCAAGCCCCTCAATCCAGACCCGGTTTTCCAACAAAAAAAGGAGACACAGCACCGTTAAAGGTGTGGTCTCCAGTTTTCCGGTAGATAACCGTTAATTCCTATGTGTTTACTGCACTTAAAAGATAACATGCGGGCGTTTGCTCTTCAACCATTATTTTCCTACAGATATAAAATCAAGCAGATACAGCTTCGTCAGCAAGCTTCTTGATCCGCGACGAGAAGAATCAATGCAGCCTTATATCAAGACCGCATTGATCCATTGTCACCTTTTTTGCTTATAAAACTCATGATACAGCTTCATCAGCGCCCGCTTCTCGATCCGCGACACATACGACCGCGAGATACCGAGTTCCTTGGCAATTTCCCGCTGCGTCCGCTCCTCGCCACCCGCCTCCAGCCCGAACCGGCCGACGACGACCTCGCGTTCTCTTTCGTCAAGAATGTCCAGGTTTTTGTATATTTTGGATTTCTCGATTTTCAGCTGCACCTTATCCACGACATCGTCGGCCTCCGTACCGAGAATGTCGATGAGCGAAATTTCATTTCCCTCCTTGTCCGTCCCGATGGGATCATGAAGCGAGACGTCTTTGCGCGTTTTTTTGAGCGAACGCAGATGCATGAGGATTTCGTTCTCGATGCAGCGCGCGGCGAAGGTCGCCAGCTTCGTCCCCTTGTCTGGACTGAACGATTCGATCGCCTTGATCAGCCCGATCGTCCCGATGGAGATCAAATCCTCAAGGTCTTCCCCGGTGTTGTCGAATTTCTTGAGGTTGTGAACACGAACCGATGTCATTCTCATGTTGAAGAAACTGTTGCCGTTTCAAATCGTCAAGGGCGCCCACGGCCGTGACCTGTACTTCATTTCCGTCAAAACGGATCAGGATCTCATCAACCAACGTTTCCACGATATGACGTTTATCCTCAAAGGTCAGTTGATCTCCGCCGCTCTCCACAAACATGCGGATCGTTTGCGTCAGCTCAGCCATTCGGGTCGCGGAAAGCTCTTTCTCCAACAATTCGGTTAGTTGCTTTTCGTACACGGCGAGCTCTTGTTGCAGCGACTTTAACCCGGCGTTGATGTGCTGCATTTCGCTTAACATCTCTTGCTCGTCGATGACTTCCCGCTTAAACATGACTTTAATTTTTTCTTTTTCCTTTTCTTTTTGCTCGATTTGCCGTTTGATTTGGTCCGCGGCAGACCGCAACTCCTGATGAATTTCTTGCGATCGGCTGTGTAGCCTTTCGATATAATCATCGGGGTTGGACAGTGTTTCCAAGATTAGCCGCCATACGTAATCATCGAGCATATCGGCGCGCAGCGTTTGGGTTGGACACTTTTCGACGCCTTCGCCATACTTTTTGGGAAATTTATTGGGACACCGATAACAGGTGTAACGGATTTTTTCACCCGTTGCTTTATTCATTCGACCGGTGTAAGTCGTTGCCTGCCACATCCGACCGCAATGTCCGCAACGGATCATTGATTTTAACAAGTAATCATATTTGACATTTCCCGATTTCTTCATGTTTTTCTCTTTCTGCGCTTGCGCCAATGCAAATAATTGCGGGTCAATAATGGGAGGCACCTCGACCAAGATCCAGTCATTTTCACCGCGGAACTTATAGGTTTTTTTCGGCGTCCCGTTCTTCGTTTTTTCTCCCCGAATTTTGCGTGTTTCCCGACGATTATAATAAAACTTGCCAATATACACTTCTGACGTTAACACGCGCCGAATGGAACTGGCGCTCCAATTTCGGCTTTCGCCGCGTTTCGGCACGGCTCCGAGCGAATACAGACGTTCCCCGATCTCCCTAAGCGTATAATTATCGTAGACATACCAATGATACATTTTGCGAACAAATTCGGCTTCCTCTTCATTGATCACTAACGTATGCTCGTTAAGGTCATATCCGTACGGTGCCACCCTCATCGGCATAATTTTTTTCTCTTTCTCCACCGCTTTGAGTCTGCCGCGAACGGTCCGTTTTTTAATTAAGGACAACTCATATTGAGCAATCGAACTCATTAGATTGAAAAACAGCTGCCCCTCCGGAGTATTTCGGTACTCCGTATCCACGAAAACCAGTTCGACATCGCTTCTCTCCAGTTCGCGGCAGAGGATTAATTTATCGGTCAAATCTCTAGTCAAACGGTCGGGATGAGTAACAATCAATCGATCGATGATTCCTTGCGCGACATCCTGCCTTAATTCATTCAACGCCGGACGGTCGATATCCTCGCCCGTAAAGCCCTCTTCACGATATACCTTTAGCATTCCTTCTGAAAGCCCCATGTCTCTGGCTTTTCGAAAGCAAATCTCAACTTGCGCATCCAGGCTGGTGCCTTCCGACGCTTGCATACCCGTTGAAACCCTGGAGTAGATCGCGGTGTACATGAAATATGCTCCCTTCTAACCCTTGCTTACACAACCAAGTATTGACATCCCAAGCAACAAAAAAACCGGCTTATTCAGTCGGTTTCAAGATCAATCGTTTTAAGATATAGTCGATTACTGCGCTTTTGGCTTCGTTGGCGGATAAGGCGCTTGAGGGTTTTGGAACCGCGAAAGGCTGAGGCACATATACGATTTTAATAGTCGGCATTCGCTCCATACTCCTCACCTCAATACACCTTATTCCGCCGGACGATTGTCCTAGCACAACCGCATTGTATGTTGAATAGATTTGAACTCCGTTTCCTTTATCCGGATAATAGCTGATTCATGTTCAGCTCCAATGAACATCCAGTGCCAGTACCCTGGTACAACGGATTGATTGATAAATACCGACCATGTGAGGGAAGTAGCTTTCAGTAAGTTCATGAAATGACTCATTTGGATCATGTCAGGATTATATAAATCCACAATAATGGCTTCTGTTCGCCTCTCTAAACGGAGATAGTAGACCTGTCCATCACTCGATTCCAGAACATATCCATTGATTTGTCTATATTCTCCTGCAGCAAACATGAGTCGATCCTTTATTTCCTCGATACTGAAAACGACTTTTCCAGCAAAGTCAAAACTTTTATAGTCCCATCGATTTCTGCCTATTTGATTCTTGTATACATAGTCGAAAGGTACTCGAGTTAAAATTGCAAACTTTGCTAACAGTTCATTACTGAACCTTCTTCCCGCCTTTAATGGATTGGATAGATCAGAAATAGTTGAAGCAGACCTTGAGTATTTGCCAAGCAGCAACAGTCGTAATTCCGCAGAACCCAAGTTAAACACTTGGATTAGAAATCTCCGCCGATTCGGCAAAGATAATTTTCTTAATAGATTTCCAAATCTATCAGGATCAGTGTATGCAATTTCCTTTAGCTGATCCCAATCTTTACCTAGCCTATTCATTAAAGTCGTTTCTTCAATTTCATTATTCATGAATCTTTGAAGAAGACGGCTTTCTTTCAACTTATGTTTTACTCCCCAACATTATAGTCCTGTTCAAGCCGCTCCATCATCGAAACTCCATAAATGGAACAGATTCAGCTTTGCATCGACCGAAAAGAACCTTACCGCTTCTATTTCCAACAAGTTTATGCTCCATTTGTGGAGCAAACGGGACAGTGTGAGCAGTAAATGATACTTTACGAATAACATGAAGACCATTGGCTCCACCTCCTTTATCAATCACAAAAACTTGGGCTGAGAATGGTCGAGAAAAACTGAATCTGATAGGAGTTGCTTAATGATGGACGAACATACGAAAACTTCGAACAGCTACATCTATGGCTTATTCCAATCGGAACATTGGAAGCAATTAGCGAAAACTCTCTCGTCGAATGCTTCAACAAAGAACTCTATTTCGCAAGAATGTTTAACAAAGGAAGATATCGGAAACCATGATATCAAGAACCTAAGTTGGGAGAAGGTGCTCTCGTTCTTGAATAGCATGTACGCATTCGCTTGGCCTGAACATAATGCCAAGACTTGTTCTTCAGGTTCTCCTGGTTTGAATGAATGGATCTTTACAACCCATATCCAAGGCCAAATTTTTGCCCCTGTTCTACTTGATTACTTGGAAAAGAAAAAAAAGATGAAATCCACCAGCTTCTTTTCCATAACTGAGTACGCACTGGAGCTCATTCATTTTTTCAAAACTCACTTGGAACTTGATGCTCGATTCATTGGCGACAAAGAACTGGCAAACAAAGATATCCTCATGAAGTTCGCAGAGCAATCTTATCCAAACTTCGTCCAGAGAGATCTAATTTTTACTCTTGATAAAAAATTACTCTCGCATAAGCTTGAATTTCAGACATCTATGCACAATCGTTCCACGAGAGGGCGGAACCAAGAGATTAATCATCCCGCTATCAACGCGCATATAAAAGATTTGCTCCGATCGGGGGTGAAAGCAAAGTCAGTGCATAACAAATACAAGGCCAGTTATGCCATGTTTTTGCACTGGCTGCATTACAATTACGTCCAGTTCCAGAGCATTTCACCCGATGACATCCCTCTATCCAAAGTTACAGAAGAGCATCTGCTCGAATTTAAACAGTACTTATTACGGTTGGCAACGAAAGGTGTCTACAGCAAGCACACGGTCAGCGATCGTTTTTACGATATCCGTTCCCTGATGTCAAACCTATACAAATTAGGATGGCTTTCCAGGGATATTACTTTGGATATTACAGGGATCGCCTATGATAAGTATCTTCATCGGGATTTGCCAAGTGATACAGAACTTCAGCGTTTTTTCCAAACGATTCAACGCTATTCCGATGACCCTGTAACAGAACTAACAGCCTTTGGGTTGATGCTCTGTCTTGGTTTGCGAATCCATGAAGTGGCAGGCACCCGGTATAAGGATGTTAATTTGGAGAATAAAACCATCTCAATTTTCGGGAAAAATGAGAAGTCTGTGATTCTTCCTCTTCCTGAACCATTACAAGAGTACTTCGCAAACCTCTCTGGAGGGCACTCTCAGGATAGCTATGTATTTGGAGACAATATCCAAGCTTTCATTCGTGAATTACGCAAACGTTACAAGCTTTATACTTTTGTTTCAGGCTGGAATTACCCGGGAGGTCCCCATTTACTCCGACATGTATTTATCAGTAGATTGTCGGATCGTGCAGATTGTCCGCCACAATTGTTAATGTATCTTGCGAGACATGACCGACCGGAAAACACTGCCCGATACGTTCATCGAAGTACGTCCCAATTACAAAATGCTGTGAACAAAATCAACTACTAAAGGAGAGATTCCCATGCCGAAAGTAATTCACGATACGAAGTTTTCCGAACTCAAAGAACAATTGAACCAGCTTCTAAGCCATTACGGTCCCGAAAAAATGCGGCTTGTGATGGAAACGCTGCCTGTTCAGTCACACTCAACGGTGGAGTTCACAACAGTGACGCGAGATGTTTCATTTCTTGAGGCGGTTGATGCTTTTTTTGAAAGCTGTAAATTTATTGGATTTAGTCAGACGACCCAAACTACATATCGCTCGGAGATGAAGCTGTTTCAGCAATATGTGAAGGAGCATTTAGGTGATAATCCTCAATTTAAAGATGTGACTAACGGCGAATTCTTATCCGATTACATTCATCTGCAATCGGATATAAATACGAAAGCAAAGAAATCCTCATTTCTTCGCACCTTTATTAAGAACACCTATAAAAAATTCTATGGCCATCAAGATTTAGGGGATTTAAAAACCATTCTTCGAGTTCGATGGTCAAACGACGAAGCTCCAAAAGCCTTTACCAAAGTTCAGATTGCTGAAATCTTGCGAATCGCCCAGTCCCGTAACCACGACAGTCTATACACGGCAATCATCTGGACTTTCCTCGGAAGCGGAATTCGAATTAACGAGCTCTGTCACTTGAAGATCGGAGACATCGATCCGGAAACCCAAACCATCAAAGTAATACCCAAGGGTGCTGAGAATACCAAAAAAGCTCGAAAGATCAATCAACTTGCACTCATGATGGTCACAGATTTCATTGAGAAGAAGTACAGTCAAGCTCGTGAAGTGATGTCCGATACCGATTATCAGCAGCTTTATATATTCTCTTGCACCGGAGGAAATAAACCTATCACTTCCAGAGCCATCCAGCAATTTATGAAAAGCATCATCAGAGAGGCTCGATCAATAAAAGATGAAGACAAAGATCGATTAGGCCCCCACTCATTTCGGCATTCTTTTGCAATTCATGGCCTTGAAGCAGGAATCGACATCTACACCCTGTCCAAGCTTCTCGGTCATGAGTCAATCGATAGTACGATGAAGTACTTGCGGATGTCACAGCCGGGTTATAATTGACCCACCGGCGCCGGAATGAAAATGACCCACCTTCAGCGAATCTCTCTCTCAGAGATTTCCGACCAAGGAACCTGAGAGAGGAGAATATCAAGTGCTGAAAGGCGGGACTGTCTTGAGATTACACGAAATGAAAGCGGATGGGAAGAGTCTTCGTCAAATTGCCAAAGAAACCGGCCACTCCCGAAACACCGTGCGAAAATATGTACGGGACGGTCATATTCCGGAGGCGAAGGAGCGTGCAAAACGGGGATCGAAACTCGATCCGTACAAGG
>NZ_KB905591.1 GCF_000380965.1 Paenibacillus ginsengihumi DSM 21568
CTGCCTTTGCGAATGACCGAACGATCCGAACGGCAAATGGCGCAAGCCTGCTTGCGTGACTTTGGAACAACCTGAATATGGATCGTTTGCTCATCAATTTCCACAATCTGTTGAACATTTACCTCTGGTAAATTGACTAAAAGATCAGTATACTGGTTGTGCATCTGTCATTCCTCGAGTTGGATTGGTCGCACAACCATCTTATGGAATGTACAGATGTTTTTCAATTTTGGCTCTACATGTTGTCAAGCACTATGTTTGGTATAGAGCCTAAATTTATTTGTAAAATTACACATTCAGGAGCGGTATCGGACCGTTTTCGGCCAAATTCCGGCTTCGCGGCGAAAAAATAAAACAGCTCCGGCGCGCGGAGCTGTTATCTGGCGGCGAAAGCGGTTATCCTTGCGGCTTGCAGACGAGCGCGGCCAGGAACGAGAAGATGATTGCCGCCGAGATGCCGGCGCTCGTCACCTCGAAAATGCCGGTGATGATGCCGATCGGGCCGCTCGTCTTCAGCTCGGCCAAAGCGCCGTGCACGAGCGAATTGCCGAAGCTGGTAATCGGCACGGTCGCTCCGGCGCCGGCGAATTTGATGAACGGTTCGTACAAGCCGAGGCCGTCGACGATCGCCCCGGCCACGACCAATGTGCTCATCGTATGCGCGGGAGTTAGCCGGACGATGTCGATCAACAGCTGGCCGACAACGCAAATCGCGCCCCCGATGACGAATGCCCATACAAACTGCATCCAATTCATTGCTCTTCACCTCCGCTTTCGATAGCAACCGCGTGGGCGATGCACGGAATGCTCTCTCCTTGCTGGTACGATAACGGCGAATGCAGCGATCCCGTCGCGACGACAAGCACCCTTCTCAGCTCGCCGCGCCTCATTCGTTTGAGAATATGGCCGTACGTCACGGTGGCGGAGCAGCCGCACCCGCTGCCTCCGGCCTGAACGTCCTGCTTCTTCAGATCGTAAATCATCAGGCCGCAGTCGTTGTACTTCGTCTGCTGCATCGGCAGCCCGTGCTTGACGAGCAGGTCTCTGGCGATTTCGGAGCCGACGCTGGCCAGGTCGCCTGTGACGATCAGATCGTAGTAGCCAGGCTCGCGGTTGAAATCGCGAAAATGCGCCGCAATCGTATCGACCGCCGCCGGAGCCATCGCCGCCCCCATATTGAACGGGTCCTTGAGGCCCATATCGACGACGCGGCCGATCGTGGCGCCGGTTACGACCGGCCCTTCGCCGCGATCGGAGAGGACAGCTACGCCGGCTCCGGTCACGGTATATTGCGCGGTAGGCGGCTTCTGCGAGCCGTATTCCGTCGGATAGCGGAATTGCTTCTCCACCGTGCAGTTATGGCTGCACGTGCCCGCGACCACATTGCGGCCGAATCCTGAATCGACGATGAGCGAGGCCAGCGCCAGTCCTTCCATCGATGTCGAGCAGGCGCCGAAAATGCCGAGATACGGGATATTCAGCGTGCGGACGGCAAACGTGTTGCTGATGATCTGGTTCATCAAATCGCCGCCAACATAAAAATGAACGCGATCGTTCGTCAGTCCCGCATTTTCGATTGCCAGCTTGGACGCTTCCTCCAGCAGCTTTTTCTCCGCTTTCTCCCAGCTGTCCTGCCCTATTCGCAAATCGCCGTGGACGATATCGAATTCGTTGCCGAGCGGGCCCTCGCCTTCATCCGGCCCGACGACCGTGGCCGTGCCGATGATGACCGGACGGTTGCGAAATTCCCAGCTTTGATGGCCTTTCAGCATGTTATTTCAGCCCCCCGATTTCCAGCGCCATATGAATGAGCCCGATGATGAATGCCGCAACGACGCCGAACACGATGACCGAGCCGGCCAGCTTGAACATGTTGCCGCCGACGCCGAGCACGAGCCCTTCGCTGCGGTGCTCCAGGGCAGCCGAACAGACGGAATTGGCAAAGCCGGTTACCGGAACGGCGGTTCCTGCGCCGGCCCATTGGGCGATTTTGTCGTAAACCCCAAGGCACGTGAGTATAACCGAAATCAAAATAAGCACCGCCACCGTCGGGTTTCCGGCCGTTCTTTCGGTAAAGCCGAAATAAGTCTTGAAGAACAGCGTCAGCGCCTGTCCGATCAGACAGATCGTGCCCCCGACCAAAAAAGCGCGAATGCAGTTTCGCAGAACGGGCCGCGCCGGCTCGCGTTCTTTGGCGAATTGCTTGTATTCCTGCTGCGTCCAGGTCAATTTCTGTTTCGCTTTCGTGGCCATCTTCTTTTCCCCTCGCTTTGCACTTGTTTTCATCGTTAAGAACGGGCCGAATGGCGTCCGACAGCCCTCCGATCAGCCCTGCAGCTTGTCAGGAGCTGTTCGGATAAGGATGGCCTAACCCGGCAGCTTCGGCCATTTTTCGGATGGCAGGGCAAGCACTATTCAAATTATTTGCTAAATCGCCCCGGGTTACCCGGGCCCAACAAAGGTGCATTATATGTAACATATTGCCAGTTATTCACAGCGATGGTTTGTGCATATTAGTTGTGGGAGGTGATTAACATGACCGTTGCATCTCAAGTGAAAACAACGTTGGCCTCTCTCAAAAGCGCTCAAGCCAACCTTGAAACGTTTGCGCTCAGCACCGAAAACCAGGAAGCGAAGCAATTGTTCGAAAATGCCGCCAAAACGACTCAGCAAGTGGTCGACCAGCTGCATTCCCGCGTTCAGGAGCTGGAGCAGCAGGAGCCGCAATACAAAGGCTTTTAATCCAAGCCAACAGTCCGTAAAAAACAAAAACAGCCTTGCGCGCTCCATCGAGCGTTCAAGGCTGTTTGCCGTTCCCGTTGTCTCAGATTCGGGCAAAAATCAACACAACCAGCAGCAATACAAAAAGTACCAAAATGAGCAGCAAGAAGGAGCGCTGACGATCGATGCTCATCGCTTACCGGGCCTCCGTTCGGCATAAAAAGTCCGTACGCTTAAGCTTATTCCCTGCTGCCTCCGTTCGGACCGGGATATGCGCGGATTTGTCGCCAATGCGAGTGACTTAAACAAAGTCTTGTAGGCGTCCATGAAGGCTGAAGGTCGGCATCTCGGCTTCCCGAAAGCGCGGAAGCCAAACGGAAAAGGACCCCGGCAAGAGTCCTTTTTTCCAGCGTTAATCTTTGATGATAACGACCGTGCCTAACGGAATGTGACGAAACAGCCATTCCACGTCTTTGTTGTGCATCCGAATGCAGCCGGACGAGACGGAGCCGCCGATCGACCAGGGACGGTTCGTTCCGTGAATGCCGTATTTGTAGCCGCCGGTTCCCGGCACATTAAGCCCCATCCAGCGGCTGCCGAGCGGGTTGTTCGGATGTCCCCCGGGAATTTGCTTCCTGACGTAATAAGGCTTCTCGATTTTGGTTACAATATGAAACCGCCCCGACGGGGTCAGTTCCTTGCGCCTTCCGGTGGCAACGGGAAAAGAATACATCGCCCTTCCGTTCACCATAACCGACAATACGTTAGCCGATTTGCTGATCACAAGAAAGACGCCTTCTTCCATCAAATGCTCCGGCAGGCTCGTATCCGGCGCCTGTACGTTCGCCGCAAGGGCCGATACCGGCTCACCTTCCGCCGCAACCGGAGTGAAGGTAATCGCGAGAAGTACGAGCATCAGCAGGCTTAACCCGATTTTTTTCAATTCGATCATCCTTATGCTTTGAAATGGCACGCTTAGTGTTGCTTTCGCTCCCCGAGGATATACCGAATAAATCGGCGACCCGGCGGCCTTACTCTTTTCTGACGCTTTCGGCATACTCGGTCCAGTCGCCCTTGACCGTTACGGTAACGGTATCCTGCTCGGTATGCCCGTTCGGCCAGCGGGAAGTAAATACAAACCGATACGCGCCGTCAGGCAACCGCTCGAAATCGTCGCGGTGCGCTTCCCCCTTCCATTGTGTGGAACCTGCTTCAGGCTGAAGCCCTGTCGTTATCTCCGTATAGGACATGCGGGCCGAAACCTGCGCCGCAGGCTCGTTCGTATCCGCCCGCAGCACGAACGCTTCGCCGGCCCAAAACATGTCGGGCGGCCGCGGGCGCTCCGGATCGCCGGACACCTCGGTATTGTATTGGCGCCGATACGATTCCCACAGGTCGGTATGGTTCACAAAGCCCTTCAGCTGCAAATCGCCGACCGGAATTTTCTGGATCGCTTCGGCGGAAGCGCCGTACGGATCGGTCACGACGAGCGACGCTTCCCACTCCCCGGGATGACCGGACGTTGCCGCGGCCGGAATGGCCGTTTCGACGCGCGTGTCCGACGCTTCATATCCGGGACCGCGAATGCGCCACGCATACTGCAGCGGATCGCCGTCGGGATCGTAGGCTTCCCCGATCAGGCGGATTTCGTCTCCTTCGAAGGCGGGCTGCGGAAGCCAGCGGATGCTGACGATCGGCGCCCGGTTAATGTACAGCCACGTTTGCTCAGACCAGTCGGAAGCTGCGCCGTATTGATCGGAATAGGTAAGGCTTTGGAATCTTTTTCATCATTTCCTCCGCCTTTTCCCCTCCGCCACACCGTGCGTGCGCGTTTCCGCGCACACGGCGTTCCATCTTCTCCGCAGCAAGCAGAGAAGACTTGGGGCTGTTCCTCCATGCCCGTTACAGGCACTTCCTCGGTCGCGCCCCAGCTCTCACAAGGGTAAGTGCATTTCGGCCGAAGCCTTATAGCAGCCGTCCTGATGGCATTCAGTTCATGTGACGTCCCTTGCTTTCCTTGTTCCCTGCAACCTAGCTATCCGTATCGTCCTTAGGCGCTGCCTCTGAGTCTCAAGGGCTGGATACCGCCATCGTTCGGTATAGCGACTTTCCTATGGGACTGCGTACTCCTCGCCACCCTTAAGTTGTGTCAGACCCGTTCGTTCGGCAGTTCGTCAGACCGCCCTAAGGTCATTCTCGCCATAGACGATTTTTCAGCCGTCCGGCATATCGGTACGAGCCCCGCAATTAGTGTTCTGGTACTCTTCCTCATGCCGCCTTTACCTGGCTTCATACGGCGGGCGTTGCCGCACCCTGCCGCATGCAGGAGATTAACGAGATCGCTTCGGAAAACATGGCTTCCTCATTTCAATCTTCGGTTGCAAAGTTAGGCTTCGCATAAGCCCCTGCTTTTCCGCCTGCAGCGCTTAGGCAGCAGCCGTTATAGCAGAACAAGTCGCACGTCCCACACTTTGACACGTACGCGCAGCTTCTGTCCGGCCGGCAAATCCTGATTCACGGTCCAGCTGCCGTTTGTGGAGCTGGTCCATTGCGGGAGCTTGCCGGTATCGAGAATCATCGCCGTATTGGCCTCGTTCGTGATCTGCAGCTGATAGCCGGAGAAGATCGTTCCTGCGTCCGGATCGGTCTGTGTCCAAGTCAGCGTCGGCCGCAGCGTATCGATGACGGTCGGTTGAGCTTGCGTCCCGTTCGGGAACGTCATGACGGCCACAGGCGGGCGATTCGTTTGCATCCAGCCGATGTTGCTCCAGGGAGACCACGCTTCTCCATCGCTGACGCGCACCTGAACTTGAACCTTCTGGCCTGCCGCGAGATCGAAGTCGAGTGGCCAGCTATTGCTTGTTGCTGTCGTGTTCTGAAGAACGTTACTTCGGTGCTTGACCGTATTGCCCCATTCATCGCGAATGATCAGATCGTACAGGACAAAGACGGTGCCAGGATCCGGGTCGGACTGATTCCAGCGGATCGTCGGCCGCAGCGTGGAGAGCTGCGTCGGGCTGCTCTGGCTGCCGTTCGGATACGTCAGCACTGCCGCCGGCGGCTTGTTCGGCGCCACCGGGTTCGTCACATTGAGCTCCTGCGTATACCAGTCCGACCAAGCGCCGTATTCGTCGCGAACAGCCATGGCCACCGTATATACGCCCTGTTCGGTCGGCCGGATCAGCTTGCCGTTCACCGATTGGCCGCTCGGCGTAATGTAGTAATATTTCGCTCCGAAGATGCCGCTGTTCGCTTCATAACCGGCCTGACAACCGGTCCGGTAGCCGCGGCAGCGGTCCACGTCGTACGATCGATCGTTCCAGACGACGGTGTTGTCGCCGGCAATCGAGAGCGTGAACAGCGAGATCGGCTTTCGGTGGACGACCAAAATCTTCGAATGAACCGGCGAGTATTTCCGGTAGTTGTCGAAGCGGTTGTCCGGATAGCGGTGGTCCGGCTTCGGATCGTCGGGAATGCGGTAATCGATCCGGTATTCGCCGACTTTACTGAACTGCAAAATTTCGTTTGTTTCTTTTCGAGGCGGCTGATAACCGACGGCGCCGTCATTGTAATCGAGGAACATGTTCCAGTTCGTATGCGTGTATGTCCATTCGCTGCGCGCCGGGATGGGCGGATCGTTCTCCGGGTCCTTGAACGTCTTCGTATACCGCACCGGTTCGTTCACAATGGCGTAGCCGTCCACGAACGATAGGCCTGGGTCGGGATACACCGCGTAGGACAATGCTTTGAACTCGACCGCGGTCTGCTCCGTAAACGGACCGAAGCCGCCGGAAGCAAACGTGTTGTCGTTTACGTCCATCTGCAGGTAGCCGTTCAAATAAATCCGGATGTTGCTGCCGATCGCCATGACTTCGACCGTGTACCACGTGTTCGATTCCAGGCTGCTGATTGCTTTGCGCGCCAGCTCGGTCTTGCGGCCATTGACGATTTTGAACAACACCGCCGTGTTTTTCATCAGCTCCAACCGGTACATATTGGCATGATTCGTCTGCCGGAAGGCAAGACCGGTCGGGATCACGGCATCCGGCTCATACAAATAGCGGAAGCTCATTTTGAGCGAAAAGCTGGACAGCTGAATCGGGCTCATAAACTGCCCGTGCGTCCGGGTACGGCCGTCCACGTACATTTCATTTTGCGCGCCCTGGCTGTAGTCCGGATCAATGGTGAGCAGCTTATCCGGCGCCTGGAACACCACATTCCCGTTAAATAACCGATTTTCTTCGCTCCGCGGCCTAGTTTCGTACATCCATAAGTTTGGATCTTCTTTGCCTGCTGGCAGCGTATCGCCGACGTAATTGAAGTTGGCGTCGAAGTATTCCGTTTTGTATAAACGGTGTCCGGAGATACGTGTTGCCCATTCCGGATTTTGATCCGAAGAAGTCGTCACCTCGTGGTATTGGACTTTGATTAAATCGCCCTTGGCGTTCATATATACGACCGGAACCAACAGAATGCCATATCCCCGTTTAACCACCCGAAAAGGCGTCAGGTTGCCTTGTGCATCCAAGGTCAAGAGCCCCACAGAGTATCCCTGATTGCCTAACCAGGAACTACAGTTCATGATGATTTTATCGTTAAAAGTACGGGTCGTCGCATAGGTTAACCGACCGTAGTTGTTCGTACCGCACATGTTGCTGATCTCCGCTTCGGTGAAGTGGCGCGTAAAATAGGGACGGTCTGCTCCGTACTCGGTAAGGCTCAGCGACTGCGGCCACTCCGACCGGCTATTCTGCCACAAGATACGCCCATTTTCCAGGGTGGTAAACACGCCTTCTGGCATCTGGTTGGTAAAGTAATAGTGCCACGGATTCGTTCCATCAGCGAAGGTCATCGGCGAACCTTGCGTTGAGTCGCAAAATCCTCCGTTAAATCCGCGCCCCTTTTCCTCATACTGCCCTTTTTCAATCTCCTTCTTGATGCCGTTATTGAGATCGGACAAGCGATACTTCGTGAAATAGTAAACGGTTCGGTTCGAGCAGGATCCATAATTGAAATCGACATATTGACGCACGATCAACTCGTCCGTCGCTTTGTTCCATTGAATATCAGCTAAGGAATTCGTGTCTGTCAATGGAACAGGTTCAAAGCGAGAACTTGCGACATAATACTGATAGGCCCAGCTGTTTCTGCTTCTCATAAGAACTAAATCATCAAAAATAAAATCATCGAAATACGGATCGCCGCCATCATAGTTCTTTATTATTTTCAGTTTCTTCTCAGCCACTACGTTCATCGGGGCGGCATACAGCTGATCGTAGCCCCAGCCGCTGTAATCCGTTTCGCGGATTCCGGCGGAAATGAGCGTATTTCGCCATGTTTTGGTATAACCGCTGTACAGTCCCGGGCTGGCGCCGTCCAGCGTCGTGATCGGCCAGCGCATCATATCGGACACATACACAGGGTGAGATTCGACCGGCATCGGCTCTTCGACTTGTCCGGACGCGGTGAACGTCGCCTCCGGCGCATCGTTGATGACGTCGATCCAGTACAGCGCCTCGGCCGATTTGCCGTATTCGCCGGGCTCCTTGGCATAGACCTTCAGGCAGTATTTGCCGATCTTGTCCGACGAGAACGGGAAATTGTTCCCGTGATCCGATAACAGCGTCGTCGGCGAACATGTGCCGTTATTTTGGTTGTCATAGCCGTAATGGATCCGGTACACTTCGATACCGTCGCCGTCCGGCGAGTACGATGTATTGCGCAGCTGAATCGTCTGGTTCCGCACAATCGTCTCCTGATACTGCAGCTGAGGGATTGGCGGCATATCTGGAAACACCGTTAACGTATGCTTGGCCGGCTTCAGCGATTTCAAGCCCGTGTTGTCGTATACGTGCAGCTGCAGCTCATAGGTTCCGGGGGTAGGGTATTTATCAGCCCATAATCCGCCCTTTTCGTCCCTATTGTGATCGATGGTCCGTCCGGCGACGGGAGAATAGCTTTTGTCCGTACGGAACGGCTCCGGCAGCGGCCGATTCTCTTTCACAAGCGAAGGGCCGGTAATGACCGGGATCGGGTTCGGCGGTACCACTTCCAAATATTCGCAGACCGTCAAGGAGGTGCGTTTCGTGGAGCCTGTCAGGCACACCATCTGATCCCCGGCCGGATCTGCTGTAACGAGTCCGGTAATGGTGCGTTGGTTATATGGCGGCCGTAGATTTTTCATGGTCGGAATGCTGGCCACCCAAGATGTACTCTGCGTAAAATCCCAGGACAGCTCGACGTCCATGCCTTGCGGATCGCGGGCTTTCGTGACCTTGAGCGCCACCGTTTCCCCCAGTGCGGCGCGCGTGATCGGATTGTTCAAGTCGTGGCTGTAAAACCATTTGAACTCGAGCTCGAGCGGTTCAGGCGGCGGCTCCGGACCGATGGTGAATTCTGTGGTGCCAATCGTATGCGAGTTACCGCAGTTATCCAGCACCGAGCCAAATACGTGGATTTTCCCCGAACCGATGCCGCCGGGGTACGAAAAGTTTCGGCTATCATAGAAAAAGCCGTGCGATCCATCCAGCTTGCCATTCACAACTCCATTGAAGGGCATATTCGGCGACACATGCCGGTTCCCTCTTGGGTCTTCGTAGGAAATACGAAACGTCGCTGCTTTGCAGGACGAGGCCGAATCATCGACCGTCACAATGGTCAAATTGTCATCGCCCCAAGGAATGAAAGGCTTGTCCACTTCAATCGTTCCGGTAATTTTGCCGTCGCCTCCGCCGCCGCCATCGTCGCCGCAGGAAGTTTGCGTCCGGATCGTCACCGATTTCACGTTATTGCCCCGCGTTGCCTCGTTTTCGCCCACCGCATTGTCCTCATCGACAACGAGCGTAAATGTGATGATCGGCGAGCTGACGGTGCCGGTATACGTCCCGGATAGCGTGATTCCGTTTTTCATCCCCCCGGGAATCGTCTCCGTCTTCTTCACGACGCCATCCACTTTGACGACAACCTTGAACGGCTTGTCGGTCGATTCGCCGCCATTGCGGTACTTGTAAGTGAGCGTAATGGGAGCGTTGACGACGTAGCACGCTTTATCCGGCACGAGATCCGCAGCCATCAGGTCCGGCACCGTCGGCGGCTCATACGTTACATCGATGTAGGCCTGGTATTGGTAGGTGGTGCCTTTCCATTTGGCGTAGGCGTACATAAAGTAGTTACGTAATAAGCCATCTGTGCCATCGTTGTCAGGATCATCCTTATAAAATCGAGGGTTTACATCCCCATCCAACTTTAACATTGTTCGGATCATACCTTGACCGGGAAGCTTACCTTTACCGTAAGATAACGGAATGGCGTTAGTATCAGAATGTTTAGAAGCACCATAAATTTCGATGGAATCCTGTTTCAGTTTAGAACCATCTGTAATGTCTGGAATCCCATCCTCGAGCTTAACATTGTTCTCATTCAGAAACCATTGTTCTGGACGAACCACTTCATAAGCCGTTGTTACCGCCCAGCCTTCTTTGTTATAATCCATTACCAGATCTCCACTAGCTGTTGATCCTGCCTGACCCGATTTTAAATACTGCGGGGAGTTAAATGCATACCTTAAATCGGGGCCATTGTTCGGAGCGCCGGGGGTGCGATAATCAAAAGGTTTTGTTGTATATCGATATCGTCCCACTGTGGGAATCAGGCCCGGATAAGGTGACGGATTGCCGGGAGCACCGTCAAATTCAATAGGCGTTTCCGGTGTTGCCTCCCCTCTATGTTCCCATATACGCCCTTCGGGTTGTCGGTAAATTTGGTGCCCCGGCAATGTTTCAGAGATGCCATATACGGTTGTTTCCTTTCCTCTTAGTCCAGTTACGGTGACAGTATGACCGCTTAACGTGACATTTGAGGAACTATCTACTCCGTTATTGAATAACTTGACCGAAGTTATAGTCCCTGGTATATGTGAGGAAAGATTTATCGTAAACGATTTTGTCTCCGAAGCCGAAAACTGGACGTTTACTTCGCTTTCACTGATTGCCGATTGTTCAAAGTTGTAATACAAACGCTTCGTCTCGGCCGCAGCGGCTTCTGTTGAAGAAATATAAGCAAAGGGAAGTAGTAACTCTACAATGAAAAGAGATAGTAAGACCTTTGCGATCATCTTACGCAAAAGGCTCGCCCCCTATTTTTTTGCAATTTTAACTTTGTTGCCGACAACGTTAAAAGTCATACCGGTTTTAGCATGATCCTTTTCCACCGTGTAAGCGACGAATCCGGAATAAGTTCCAGGCTTTCTAAATGGAATTACTTCTGGAAGACTTTCCTTAGAGACGGTTAAAAGTCCTGTTCTATCATAAAGAGTAAAATGTTGATTGTCATATAATCGGACATTATCATCCGCTGATTCATCGACATTAACAGTAAACTTGGCCATCACCACAATATCTCGCTTTTTATCCGCTGTTTCCGGCCACCACGACTTATCGATGTAAGCCCAATAAGGATCATTCTCGTCGCTCGGATCAGCCACAATAACCTGATTCAGCGTCACCGAAGCTCCTTGACCCAGGCTCCACGTTTGCCCGATGTTTTGTGGTTGAAGTCCCAGCATTGAGTTTACATTGCTGCCGGTTTTCTCGATTTCCGCTCGAGACACAGCATATTTATCGACTTCCAGCTCTTTGCCCTCCCGAGCGTCCAAAATACGCTCGATAATCGTTACCGCCTGCGCACGAGTGGTATGGCCCATCGGCTCCAACTCGCCGTTGCCTACGCCCTGGACGATGCCGCGTTCGGTCGCTTCGAGCAGCGTTCCCTTCAGCTCCGGATCGACTGCCTTCACTGCGTACATGGCCATCTCGGCCCGCACCATCGGCTGGTTCATGTCGCCGGGGCTAAACCTTTCATCGACAATGCCTTCCTCTCTCAGCGCCTTGATGTACGGCATGTACCAGGCATTGCCCTCCACCGTTTCCACCTTCTTGCCGATCCCTGCAGCCACAAGCTTCATAAACTGCGCCCGCGTCACCGGCTCGTTCGGCCGGAAAGTGCCGTCCTCGAAGCCGTCAACGTATCCTTTGGCCGCTGCGTCTTTAACCGATTGCTCGAACCATTGGCCCGAGATATCCGAAAAATGGGCCGAGCTGTAGGAAGTGCCTGCGACGGCTCCCGTAATGGCGACTGCAACGATGCCGGCTGCTGTCAGTTTTTGCAGAGATGTGAATGTCTTTTTCATGGTTATATTTTCCCCTCTCATGGAATTGATTTATCGATAGTTATTGTTCAATTGATTCAGCCTTGCTGATCTCTCGAAGCCTTTCCTGCATCCGTACAAGTGCTGTCGTTAGTAAAATCATTTCTGACTTCATCTCGTGCGGCACTTCAGCCACGTCCATAAGGCAAGTATTGGCCCAAGACATTAGGTGCGAGGCTTTACCGATGTGAGCCAGCGCTTGAAAAATGTAATCATCCTGCTTACCGAGCTTGATAAATATCTCGTTATTCGGTTGGATCGATAGTGCTTCTTTCATACTCCATACCTCCATCTCGTATCGTATTTATTACTTCGCTGTAACGTATTCAACGTTTCCAATTTTCAAATACTGCGGCTGAAGCTTCCCATCCGCTGCCATCCTTTCATGGACTGCCGTCTTCTCCAAGGCGTAAAACTTCCACATCTTAAGCTGCTGCTTCGGCCTGAGGCTAAACATATGCAACGCATCGTAAGCGGCATGAGAAGCTTCTATTATGTTGCCGCTGCGGACGAATCCAAGCAGATCGGAACTGTCGTAACGCACCTTTGCATCCGCATGCTCAGTCGCTCTGACCGTAAGCTGATACGCAACGACGTACACGTCCAATAGGTCGCCGCCTGCCTGCAGCTCCAATCCTTTCGTCAAGTATCCGTACGGCTGAGCTTCTCCCCGTGCGTAATCAAGAACAATCATCCGGTTCACGTCCACACGAAGCGCTTCGTCATAAGGCACATCTTTTGGCAAAAAAATGTCCCTCAGTCCAAAGACCACCCCCGCATTGCTGCCGATCCGATGGATCCATACGGTTTGAAGCGCATCCTTGTCCGGCACAAGGCTGCCCCCGGATCGGAGCGTCCGGACACGTTCCATAATGACGCACGCCTGCGCCCTTGTCGTCAGTCCGTCCGGCTCAAGCTCACCGTATCCGACGCCTTGCAGCAACCCTCTTTCCACAGCTTCCTCGATCGTCCCCTCCATATCCCGATCAACGGCTCTTAATGCTACTCGCGCCATTTCGGCTCTTGTCATAGGCGCATTCATCTCTTCGGGGAGTTCTTCCATATCGACAATCCCCTCCTGCTGCAGCGCTTGGGCGTACGGCATGTACCATGCAGCGCCATCCTGCAGCTTCGCGCCTTTGCCGATTGCTGCCGCTACCAATTTCATGAATTGCGCTCGCGTCACCGGCTGATCCGGCCGAAAGGTACCGTCCTCGAAGCCGTGCAAGTATCCTTGCGCTACAGCATCGGCGATATAACGCTCGGCCCAATGACCCGCTGCATCGGAAAAGGCGTTTGCCGGACCGGAACTCGTACTGCTGTCAAGGTGTACAGCCGCATTCGCGCCGCTTGTCAGCTGCATGACCATCGCCGCAGCGAAAGCAACCAGCGCGACCGTCCCATACTTGAACGCACGCTTACTCATGCCCAACTCTCCTTGTTCTACGCTTGTGCTATCTTGAAAATAGCCCGGGCCCGCGGCCCATTTTCATCTTCTGATGGTGCCGCGCCGGCGGCATGGGCGTCTATCTTGAAAACTCGACGAAGTCCTTCGGCGAATTTTCAATACCGCAGGTGACGACCGATGACGACAGGAATCGCTTGGCACAGGCGGCCATCTTGCAAATAAGAAAAGCACCCCAAACAAAGGTTCGCCTCTGTCCATCGGGTGCTTCCACGATCTGACCTCTATGGGTTCCGTATGCTATAAGTTCCATGATGATACCTACGACCCATATTATACCTTAAGTCCTATCATTTTGACAATTGCTATCTTGAAAAATTCGACGAAGTCCTTCGGCGAAATTTTCAATACCGCAGGTGACGACCGATGACAAAGGCTTCGTTCGCCACTGTCTCAACAAGGACTTTTTTCCTAATTTTTAAAGAATAACCTCGTCTTCGGCAATATCCTTTCTCGTGCAAACCTATACGGTGCTGCGACAGGGATACTCAATCGGTGCCCCCCGAACTCTGCGTTAGTTGTCGAACTTCATGTTAGCGTTTGGACTCCGCGCAAAGGTTCGAACTCCGCGTTAGCGCTGCTCCTTGCCAGGCTCACCCGAGCACATAAGGCGACAAATCCTGCAAAAAATGCAACTTTGCCGTATCCTTCGCCCAAAAAGAGGGGGATTGTTGTATTTTGCGCAACAATTTGGATGAGATTGGCTTCAAATCGAGGAAAATCGCCTGAAATGTTGCACATTCTACAACAATGAGCCGCGAGTACGGCCGGTTTCCCCGTTTTTGTTGTACAAAATACAACATTTGCTCATTCTCTTGAAAATAGCCCGGGGCTCGCGGCACATTTTCATCCAAGGCGGCTGGCAAGCGGTCGCGCACCGCAATGCGCGCCGAGCCAACCGGCAGAGCCGCGGCGGCGGCCGCCTTCCTCTAGCCGCCCGCGGCCCGGGCGGAGCGGCCCGCATCCTGGGCGTACGGCGCTTCCCACGAGCGGTATTTGTTCGGGACGATGACCCGGAAGACGGAGCCTTTGCCGAGTTCGCTCTCCACCTCGATCCGGCCGTCGTGCGCTTCGGCGAGCGCCTTGGCGATGCTCAGACCGAGACCGACGCCGCCGCTGAACCGCGAGCGCGATTTGTCAGCCCGATACAACCGGTTGAACACATACGGCAAATCCTCCGGACCGATGCCGATCCCCGTATCCGAGCAAAAAATGATCGTATCGTCCTCGCTGTAGCCGACACCGAGGATGACGCGGCCTCCCGCATTCGTATATTTGATCGCGTTGGAGACGATGTTGGCGATGATCTGGACCATTTTGTCCCGGTCGACCTCCGCATAGCAGGGCACGTTCGGGTTGCTGAACTGAAGGCGAATGCCTTTGCTCCGCGCCATCGATTGGAAGTTGCGGTACACGCGCTCGGCCAGCTGCACCATATTTGTCCGTTTGATGGACACGGTAAAACGGGCCGCCTCCGCCTCGGACAGCTTTTCCATGTCGTTCATAAGGCGGCTCAGCCGAATCAGCTCATCGTAGATTTCCTCCAGCCATTCCTGCTTCACTTCATATATGCCGTCGATCATCGCTTCCAGCTGGGACAGCACGGAAGTGAGCGGCGTGCGCAGCTCGTGAGTCAAATCCTCCATCAGCTGATGGCGCCAATCCTCCTGCTTCTTCAGCTCGCGGGACAGCTCGTTGAGCGTTAGCGCCAGCTGCCTGACCTCCTCAGGACCCTTGACCTCCGCCGACTCGTTCCAATGCCCCTGACGTATTTTCATCGCTGTGCTCTGCAGCCGCTCCATATGCGCCGACAGCAGCCGGGACACGTAATAGCTGATGCCGACCGAGACGAGGACGATGAGAGCGAACAGCCAGGCCGAGCGCGTCCGCATCGTCTGGCGGTAAGCGACGACGTTCGGATCGAGCTCGTTAAGCGATTTCAAGTACCCGATCTTAAGCAGGCCTTGGCTTTCTCCCTTGGAGATGAGCGGATATTCCTGAATAACGATATTTTCGTCCTCGTTCACGCGGCTCAGCATATCGAACCATGGCGGTCCACCGTCCGGAGGCCCGTAGCTGATCAGAATGCCGTACAGCGTCGCGCGGCGGTTAAGCCACAGCTTCTCATCTCCCGTATAGGGACCGACCTCCAGATGCTCGTTGCGCATGTCGTCCATCATTTTAAAAGCGTTGAGAGTCAGCTGTTCCCGCTGATAGCGCTCAAATACGTTTTCCCAGTTAAAATTGTAAGCGGATGCAATGATAGCAATAATGAGCAAAAAGCTTCCCTGGAGCACCAGAAACAGCACGACGTTCATTTTGCGCAGCAGGCGGACGATCATCCGATCATCCCTCCTCTTCCTTCCCGTCCGGCATCGCCGAGAAACGGTAGCCCGCTCCGACCAAGGTGACGATATATTTCGGCTCGCCGGGATCCTCTTCAATTTTTTTGCGCAAATTTTTCACATGCGTATCGATCGAGCGGCTGTCGCCCTGAAAGCGGTAGCCGAGCACCTGCTGGGTCAGCTCGCTGCGGCTGAACACCTTGCCGGGCCTAGAGACGAGCACGGTCAGCAGCTTGAACTCGGTCGTCGTGAGATTGACGCTCGTCCCGCGAACGACCGCCGTTCCCGCTTCCAGATTGACGACGAGCTGTCCGCGATCGAACGTCAGCACGCCGGGATTGCTCGTCTCAGGCGTGTAGCGGTTGATCCGGCGCAGCAGGGCATGAATGCGGGCGATCACTTCCTTGACCCTAAACGGCTTCATGATATAATCGTCCGCACCGAGCTGCAGCCCTTGAATCGTGTCCGCTTCGCGCGACTTCGAGGTAATCATAATGATCGGCACGACCGATTGCTTGCGAATTTCCCGGCATACCTCCTCGCCCGGGAGCCCTTCGATCATCAGATCAAGCAGTACGACCTGGTATTCGTTCGCCGCGAACAACCGAAGCGCTTCATGGCCGTCCGAAGTGTAATCGGCCTCCCAGCCTTCGTTCTTGAGATAGGCGATCAGCACTTCGCGAATCTTCGGCTCGTCTTCCACCAGCAAAATGCGCATCGTTCATCCCCCTCAGCATAACTTGCTCGCCGTACGATCCGTTACTTGTAGTATCTATTCTTGTGACGACCGATGACGCAGGAATCGCTCGTCATAGGCGTCCATCTTGAAAATTTGGCGGTTTCCGCCGACAAAATTTCAATACCGAAGGCGACGACCGATGACGCAGGAATCGCTCGTCATAGGCGTCCATACGCGTATATTCATTCGGATCGGATCGCCGGAAAGGCCGGCGCAGGCAAAGCGGGAGCAGCGGATTTGCGGAGCGTGATTGGCCGGTGTCCGTCCCCGTCCTGCCATGCTTCATCGCAATAACACCCCGCAAATCCGTTACTGCCGCCCGATGAAGAACAAAAACAAGGGAAAGCCTGACAGGAAGTCTGTCAGGCATCCTTCATTTCCATATTAGCGGGCTTTGCCCTATTCGACAAGCCCCGTTCTTTCCACGCCTTCCACGAACCAGCGCTGCGTGAAGGCGTACACGATCAGGGGCGGCAGAATGATCAGGAAGGAGGCCGCCATCTTGATCGGCTCGGCGAAGATGCTCGGTCCGGCCTGCTCCGCTTCCGCCGCAAGCGAGGCGGCCAGGCGGGATAAGCTGATGGACAGAGGCACTTCCTTCGTGCCGAACATGAACATGGACGGATAATAGAAGTCGTTCCAATTCCATACGAACGAGAACAGGAAGACGACGATAATCGCCGACGACGAGATCGGCAGCATGACCCGGAAAAAGACGCGGAACACGCTGGCGCCGTCGATTTTGGCCGCTTCCTCGAGTTCCTTCGGCAGCGTGCTGAAAAACTGCCGGAAAATAATAACGAACAGCGCGCCCTTCAGGCCGTGACCGAATATCGCGGGGATGATCAGCGGCCAGTAGGTGTTGATCCAGCCGAATTCCTTGAACATGATGATCATCGGCAATATCGTTGCCTGCGGCGGCATGATGAACGTGAAGATCAGGCAGATGAACCAAAATTTTTTGAGCGGAAAATCAAGCCGGGCAAACGCGTACCCGGCGATAGCGCAGGAAATAACCTGCAGCACCGCCACGGAGAGCGACACCGTCATGCTGATCGTGAACGCCTGGCCGTACTGCAGCAGCCTCAGCGCATCTTCCAGATGGCCGAAGAACAGCGAGCGCGGCACCCAGATGACCGCCGGGTCGAGCAGGTTGGCCGCATCCTTGACCATCGTGGTGAGCATGTAAAGGATCGGCTTGACGTAGATAAAGGCGGTGTCGATCAAGATCAAATACATGAACAGCCGGAAAATCAAGCCCTTGTCGGCTTCTTTGCCAAGCAGGACGTTCCTGCTCGTCACCAGCCATCGCTGCCGCCGCGGCGCATCGAAGCGCACGTTCTTGAAGCGGTTCAGTACCTTTTCCATTCGCCCTCTCCTTTCTACCTTTGATGAGACGCCCGGTTAACCCTGGCGAAGAAGTAAAAGATGATGCCCAGAAACAGCAGCACGATCATCAAATAGATCCAGGCCAGCGCGCTGGACAGGCCGTAGTTTTGCGTGTTCACCTTCGCGATGATCGGGTTGGAAGGGAACGTGAACAGGTCGACGACGGTGTAGATCAGGTTCAGCAAAATAAAAGGCGTCAGACCTGGCAGCGTAATTTTCCAGAACGTCTCCCACGGGTCCGCCCCGTCGATCCGCGCCGCTTCGTATACCGAGAGCGGAATCGTCTGACGGCCTGCCAGGAAGATCAATATTTGCACCCCGGAATACCACAGGACGAGGACGAACGAGTTGATGACATTGATGACCGGCGTCGCCCAGGAATCCGGCAAATATTCCCGTGCGTATTCGGCGATGGCGAACTGCTCGACGAACGAGAGCGTGCCTTCGCCCTGCGTGATGAATTCCTGAATAATTTGTCCGGTGGAAAAAATGACCGGGAGGAAGAAGATGGCACGAAACCATCCTCTACCCCAAAACTTCTGATTGAGCAAAATGGCGATCAGCAGCGAAAACACGACGATGACGGGAATCATGATGACGGCCTGCCGCAGGAACGGAATCAGGTCGTTATACAGGAGACCGCCGTCCGCCAGCAAAATTTCGCGGTAATATTGAAATCCCACCGGCGTATATTCGATGCCGCTTGCCGTAATCTTGACCCGCTGAAAGCTCATATACAAGGAATACGCCAGCGGGAACGCGATAAACGCGATAAACCCGAAGATCCACGGCGCAATGAACAGACTGCCTTCCAGCTTCCGCTGAGTGACCGCATTTAACCGGAATCTGCCCTTTATCATTGGCCGCCACCTCCCGTCAGTACGATAAAGTCTTGCGCCGGCACGTTCAGACCGCCGCCCGTGTAAGGCGCCGTATCATAGTTGACGATAATCCGCTTGCCGCCCTCGTAGGTCGTCTCGAACACTTTGGGGGCCAGGTTGCGGTGATTGACGATGAACTTGTTCTGTACATCGCCGAGCGCTTCGTTATAGCGCTGATATTCCTCGACCGCCATCGTTTCCCAATCGCGGTAGTTCAAGCTGTAATACCAGATCCAGAAGGCGCCCTTCATGTCTTCCGACTCCGCATGGGTGAAAATAAACGACGGGTACGAGCCGTACTCGATGCTGCGCAGAAACTCGTTGCGGTATTGGTCCCGCATATTGGCCCAATCGGACGTATAAGTCACGAGCCCGTGCAGCGAGATCTGCAGAAACGGCACAGGACGGTCGATGAACAGGTCGTACGAGTAATCGTCATCCAGCCGGTGCAGATGGTTCGCCTGGCCGATCGTGTAAATGTTCGGCCGCTCGACCTGCACGCCGCCGAGCGTATCCTTAACCGACTGCAGCATCCGCTGCTGCGTCTTCATCGTCTCCGAACGGGTCGACAAATAGCGGTTGTTGAAGTCGCTGTCGAGGTTACGGCCAATGCCGTCCTCGAAATACAAGCCTTTGGCGCCGAGCTCCTTGAAATCCGGCAAATCCTTGTTCAGGATCACTTCGCTGTATTTGGGGCTGACCATCGTGACCAATTCCCGGTTGGCGAAGCTCGTGTATTCCAATACTTGCCCGGCCATATTGCGCATGCCTTCGTATCTGCCGCTGAAGCTGTCCTTGCCGTTGTTGTTGATCGTATAGTTGACGCCGAGATAGACCGGAATTTGCAGCGAATCGGCGAAGCGGATGAATTGCTTCATGCCTTCGTTGCCGCCGAGCCGCTTGTCGACCGGGAACAGTCCGCCGAAGGAGCTGTACCCGCCCTTTTGCCAGCCCAAGTAGCGTATGGACATATTTTCGATGCCGAGACCGTACAGCCGCTTCACCATCTCCGTCGCCTGGGCGGTTGTCGTTCCTTCGATGTAGCTGTCCCAGACGAGGCCCTTCTTGATGTCGGCGCCGACGATATCGAGGAACAGCGGCAGCTTGTTGCCGGTAACCTCCAGCTTCTTCAGGCCTTTCGTCTCCATTAAATATTGGCGGTAACGGGAAGCCATTCCGACATAGCTGCTTTGCTCGCCGTTCAACAGGAAATATTTGGTAACCCGTTCATTGCCGTTAAACCGCTCCTTGCTGTACGTATAGAAGCCGGTGTTCGCCTTGCGGCTCGTATTCTGATAAAACTTGATCCGATACTGCAGCTCCGGCGTGATCCAGTTGAAGACGCCGTAAGCGCCGGACGGCGAGGCGAACAGCTTGTTGTACTCCTCTCCGCCTTCCATCACGGCCACCATCGCCTTGTCGCCGTTTTTTACCCCGAAGACGGGAATTTTCGGCATCAGCCGATCGGTGCTTTCCGAGAAGAACGAGGCGTCGTTGCCGTAGATGCTTTCGCGGTACACCGATTTGTCGTTCGTGCGGTTCTCCTTGAAATCAATCAGCGCGCCCGAGCCGTCCGGCACGAACAGGTACCCCTCCTGCCCGGAGGACGGCGCGGCGCCGAACATCGGGTACAGCTTCAGGTTGAGCAGGCTCAGCTTGCCTTCCTCAATCCCGTCGTCGAACACCTTCGTCTCGACAGCATCGCCGTTGAGCTTCACCTCAACCGGAATTTTGAACCCGCTCGTCTTGAAGTCGAAGGTCAGTTTGAAGCCGCCGTCAATCTTCTGGAAGCCTTCCACCGCTCCCTTGTCCTCGATGAAGCTGATCAGCTTCGGCTGGGATTTGTGGTTGGCCATATCGATGAATTCCACGATGATCGGAGAACGCAGATTGTTCCTCCAGGTGCCCTGAATCGTTTCCTTCGGCCAATCTTCCGGCGACGGGTACGAAGTCCAGACCGCTCCGCTCCGTTTGTCCTCGACGCGAAAATGGCCCGAACGGCTATCGACCGACAGCTTCAGCTGCGCCGTCTCCGCTACCGGCTGGAACGCCGCAAGATCCGGCAGCTCGCTTGCCGCGTTCGCCGCTCCCCCCTGCGCAGGCGCTTGCCGGGCAGGCTGCTGCCCAGCTGCCGGCTGCTGCGCGGCGGCAGCTGCTTGCCCGTCTGCCGGCGCCGCCTGCTGCGCGCTGCCGCTGTTCTGCGGAGCCGACTCCGCCGCCGTCGGCGTACCGGATTGCGACGCGGTATAGCCTAGCCCCAGCGCCACGACCAAGGCGATGAAGCCGGCCAGCTTTTTGCGCTTATGTCTCATCGGATGGTCACCTCCTGGTACACCGAATAGAAGAAGTCTTTAAGCTCGCTGCTGAGGCCGAAGGTGATGAAAATCAGCACGCCGAGCAGCGTCATCGTCACAAGCGACAGGAACAGGTTCATCACCGTCTCGCCCACGCTGTAGTTTTGGGTCGCCTGCACGTTCCAGAACATCAATAGAGCTACCCAGATCAGCATGGCTGTATTGAGGAACGAATAGATCGCGCCTTCGCTGAGCGTCATGAAGTTCGAAACGAGCGTCAGCGGCAGTCCGACCAGCACGAACGGCACCATCGCGTAGGCGCTGCCGAACGCCACATCCCGGAAGCGGCCTTCCCCGCGGTAAATCGTACTGATCAAATAGTTGGATACGACCCAGCCGACCCACAGCATCAGAAATTGCAAAAAGACGGATACGAGGCTGATTTCAAGCACGTAGCTCGCGTTGAACGAGAAGCTCGTGAAGCCTTTGCTGATCGAGTAGGACACCATGGCCGCGACGAGAATGATCAGGCTGCTCCACGCACCGCCCTTCGATTCGTAACGGAGCGCGGTAAAGCCGTCAAGCGGATGCTTCAAAATGTACAAAGCATGCTTCAGCTGATTGACCAGCTCGAAGCGCGAACGCCGCCCTTTTCGGCTCTTGCCCCGCCTGCTTTTGCGCAGGTAGCGGTTGGCTATCAGGTAAATGACGGCAGCGGCGATGACGATGTTCATCAGGGTGCCGAAATGCTGCTGGAACCACTGCAGGCGGATTTGCCAGAAGGCGTCGGAATAGCCCTGCTGGTGCCCGGCATCCAGGAACAGCTTTCTCGCTTCCTCGTAATCGCCCTTCTTGTACGCCGCTTTCGCCAGCCCCAGCATCGCCGGTGTATAATAGGCGTTCAGACGCAGCACTTCGCGCCACGGCTGCTCGCTCTCTTCGTAGCGTCCTTCCTGCGTCAGCCGGTTCGCCTTGTGAACGAGCTCGCCGAACTCCGACAGCCGGAACCGCTGGATGGAGCCGTTCTCTTCGTCCAGGATGAACAGCTCGTTCCTGGAGTTGTGGTCCAGCGCGGACGGGGATTTGATCATCCCGAGCTTCGTCGTGGCGGCCGACTGCTCGCCGGACCAGAAAAACAGCAGGTTGCCTGTCGCGTCATACTGGTTCAAGTATTTCAGCGACGAGTCGATCACGGTAATGTTGCCGCCGTTGTCGACGGCGACGTCGCTGAGCTGCGGAAGCTTCTTATCCTTCGGCGGAAAACGCACCTCGCCGAACGTCTTCTCCGTCCCCTCCATCGAATATTCATTCTTGGCAGAGAGCAGGTCCTTGCCCGCGATATTCAGCTTCTTGATCTGCGCCGTCTCGATATCCTTCGTCACGGTATAGACGAATCCGTTGTCGTCCACCGTTACGCTGGCGACCGAGCCGGGCAGCTTGCTGATCTCGCGCAGGTACATTTCGCGCGTGTACAGAAGCCGCTTGATCGAGTCCATCACGGAGAAGGCGGTCTTGTTCGCCCCGAAGAAGCTTTGGAAGTTGCCTTCGGAGTCCATCTGCAGAAGCCCCTGGTAACCGCCCAGCGTAGCCACGTACAGGAAACCGCGCTTGTCGACGATCAGCTTGATCGGGTCGTACTTGAACGATTCCGGCAAAAATTTCGAATCCGGCCGGCCGTATTCCTTCACCAGCTTGCCGTCCTTGTCAAGCCGGAGCACCCGCTTGTTGCCGGTATCGGCGATATAGATGTCGCCGTTCTTGTCGACAAAGACGCCTTCCGGCTTGTTGAGCGGGCTTTCCGGGACAGCGATGATCCGAACGAGATCGCCCTGTTCGTCCAGATGGACGATCCGGTTGTTTCCCGTATCGGCGACATAGATGTGATCGTTATGGTCGATGAACAGATCCTTCGGCTGCGCCATCGGCGAGAATACCTGCTTCGTCGGATCGTTCTCATCCGGCAAATAAATATCCCGGCCGAGCACTTCCACCGGATAGTACGCGGACTGCGTCCATACCAGCCGGCCGTAGTTGTCTTTAAAGTTCGTATTATACGGTACGTAAGCTGAGCCCCCCGCCGGGAACAGGACGGCAGAGGCGATCAGCGCGGCCATGAACAAAAGCACGGTCCGCCGACATAGCCGATATATGGATAACGACATCGGGCTCCCCCTTTTCCGTCGGTTATTTGATTCCGGAGTGGGCCATCGTGGCGATGACTTTGCTTTGGAACGCAAGGAAGATGATCAGGTTCGGCAGGAACATCACCATCGCCGCGGCCGCAGCCGCCCCTTGCCTTGCGACGTTGTTGGCCAGGTTGTTCGTCAGCGTCGTCAGGAAGAACGGGAAGTTCTTCATCTCGTCGTCCTGCATGAACAGCGTCGACGTCTCTACGTTGCTCCACGAGCTCTGGAACGTCAGAATCGCCACCGTCGCCACCGCCGGCATGCAGATCGGCATGGCGATGCGCAGGAACGTCGTGAACTCGCTGGCGCCGTCGATCCGCGCCGCCTCGAGCAGCTCGTTAGGCACCTGGTCCATAAACTGCTTCATCAGGAAGACGCCGACCGGCATCGCAATGATCGGCAGAATATGGCCGAGATACGTATTCATGATGCCGAGACTGCTCACCACGAGATAACGCGGAATTTGCACCGCCTCCGGCGCGAACATCAGCGTCAAGAGAATCATCGCGAATACCGCCTGGTGCCCCGGGAACCGGTGCTTCGAGATCGGGTAGGCGCACAGGGCGCTGACGATGACGACGCTGACGACCGACAGGCCGGAGATCACGATGCTGTTGAACAGGTAGCGCGTAACCGGCACGGTCGAGCTCGTCGCGACGAGGAACAGCTCCACGAAGTTCGAAAACGACGGCTCCCGCACGAAGATGTTCGGCGGATAGATGAACAGCTCGTGATACGGCTTTAAGGCATGGTTGAAAATATAGACGATCGGCAGCAGCATGAACGCTGCCATCAGAATAAGCAGAACGGTCAATATTTTTTGAAAGCCGTCCATGCGGTTCAGCTTCGATTTTTTCTTGAACCGAAACGCTTGTTTCCACTTGGCCACCGCGCTGCGCATTACTCATCCTCCTTCGTGCCGAACAAGCCCCAGGACAGCTTGTTGGACAAATACATGATGATCAGCAGGAACACGGACACGCATGCGGCATAGCCCATCTCGAACCGGATGAAGCCGTAGTCGTCGATATGGTTGATGATCAGGTGCCCCGCATATTGCGGAGTCGGATTTTGTCCGGACAATTCGACGCCGATCGCTCCCGCCTTGAAGGTCGATACGATCGCCATGACCGCCCCGAACAGCATCTGCGGCTTCATCGAAGGAATCGTAATGTACCAGATTTCCTGCAGACGGCTGCTCATGCCGTCGATTCGGCCCGCCTCGTACAGCTCGGGGTTCACGTTCAGGATGCCGGCCAGCATGGCCAGGAAGCCTACGCCCATACTCGACCACAGCGTAACGACCATCATGGAATTCATCAAATAAGCTTTGTCGGTCACCCAGAGCTTCGGTTCGTCCAGAATGCCGAGCTCGAGCAGAAAGCTGTTGAGATAACCGATCCGGTCGCCGGACAGAAGCGGCAGCCAGACGATCGACATGGCGATCCCCGCCGTCAGCGACGGGGTGTACATCGCCAGCGCTATCCACTTGCGCGATTTGGCCGGCAGCTGGCAGATCAGCCAGGCCAGAATGAACGATGCAATATAGCCGCCCGGCCCGACGATCACCGCGAATTTGAACGTGTTCGGAAGCGCGTATTTCAGGAACAGCAAGTCTTGCGAGATCAGGTACTGGAAGTTTTTCCAGCCGATGAACGTCGGCGCCTGAATCGCGTTGAAATACGTAAAGCTGAGCACGACCGCCGCGACGACCGGGATCAAGATGAAAGCAATAAAGCATAGCATGAACGGCATGATGAACAAGTACGACAGCCGGTAGGACCATATTTCTTTCAGCAGCCGCTTGAAGCGGGTCGATACCGGCGCTTTGACCGGCGTGCTGGCAGCAACCTGCGCCCGGTTACTTAACATAGGCTTCCACCCCTTCCCACGGTTTGTTCACGACGGGCAAATCCATCGTCTGCTTCACGTTCCCCGCCTCGTCGACGAAGCCGAATTCCTGCTGCTTGCGCCTCAGCTCGCGCTCGATATCCATCACCGCAATCTCCAGCGACGAACGGTAGTTCATTCCGTCGACGACCGTGCGGTTCCAGGCGTTCGTTATTTCCCGGGGCACGAAGTAGCTGCCCGGCAAGTTTGGCATCTCTTTGTACCAGCTCCACTGATGCAAAATGACGTTCGCGTCCTCCCGCTTCCACGGCAGCCGGGTAAAGGCCTCGATGTTGGACGTATTCCAGCGGAAGGCGACGCCGTTGAACGCCTCGAGATCGGAGCCGTAGCGGTCCTGCACCTCGGTGGAAATCCACCATTTCAGAAACTCCCACGCCTGCTCTTTTTTCTCCGATTTCGCGAAAATGACGCCCGTGTTTTGCCCGCCGCCCGCCCAACGGGCGACCGTGCCGTCCGGCTGAAGCGTGCCCGGCAGCGGAGCGATGCCCCAGGAGCCGTTCAGCTCGGGAGCCGCAGCGGAGAGCTGCACGTACATGTTGTAGTCGGAGATGCCGATCGGCATCGTGCCTTTGCGGAAGTGCTGCAGGAAGCTCGGCACTTCCCGTTCGATGGCGTAAATGTTGAACATATCGGTCCACTGCTGGAACGCCTTGAACGCTTCCGGCGTGTCAAGGGCGGTTTTCAAGCCGTCCTGAGTGAAAAACTCGGCGTTGTTCTGATAAAAATACATCATGAATTCTTTAGGGTTAATATAGAAATTCATATAGTTTTGCTGCAGTGTCGGCAGCATGTCGTAGACGTCCTGCCACGTGTCCGGAATCGACAGGCCGAGGCGGGATAAAATGTCCTTGCGGTAATACAGCACCTGGAACGACTGCGTCTCCGGCAGGGCATAATAGCCTTTGTTGTAATAGAAGCCGAGCCACGAGCCCGGGCTGAACTGCTTGTAGACCTCCGGAAAATCCGGGAATTTGGACAGGTCGTACACGCTGCCGCGAATCGCGTAATCGACCGGCAAATCCTGCGTCAGGCCGAGCGCCACGTCCGGTTGAATGCCCGCCGCATTCGAGAGAATGAGCAGCTGCGGGTTCGGCAGCAGATTGACCTTGACCTTGATGCCGGTCTCCGGCGTGAACATCTCGTCGGACAGCTCCTGCAGCAGGTTGACATAGTCGCGCCCGCGCTGCACCCAGACGTTCAGCGCCTCGGGATCGAGATCGCTCAGTCTCGTCTTCGGATCGAACGAATAGAAGAAGTTTTTGACCATGCCCGTCAAGCGGGTGAGCAGCGACGCCTCCATATCCGGGAACTCGCTGCCGGAGGGAACGATATAGATTTCGTCCAGCTGCAGCGGCTGCTGCACGAGCGTTTCGATATAGCGGCTGACCTTATCCTGCATCGAGGCGATATCGTCCGTATGGTACGGGATGTCGTCGACCTTCTTGAGCAGGTTCTCGATATCCTTGACCGTCGTGCCGAGGCCCTGGCTGATATTGTCCTTGCGGCCGTTAACCTCCAGCATCTGCGCTTCCAGCGAGCGGAGCAGCTCCGCCACCTTCGTCAGCCGTTCCGGCAAATCCGGCATGTCCTGGGCGATCCGCCAGGTCCGGTTCCGATCGTCCACGCCGCCGGTGAGCGACCGCAGGTCCTGGGTAATTTCGCCGAGCAGGTCGGTCGCTTCCTCGATGCCTATGATGATCGGCTTGAACGGCGCGTGCGTGACAGCCATCGAGAGCGTATGCTCCCCTGCCTCCAGGTAAAAATCGAACGGTTTGCCCGCTTCATCCGCCAATACTTTGCCTCGGTAGGCCGTATCGTAATCGAAGCGGTAGGTGAGGAGCTCCTGGAACGGCACCTTGCCGTCGATCTTGATCGTGCGGAAGGATGCCTTCTGCGAGATGAAGCGCTGCAGCGCCCGCATGCCGATCTGATAACGGCCGCTCTCCGCCACCTTGAAGCTCCAGGTAATCTCCTGGTTACGATTTTGCCAGCGCGTGCCGCCGACGTTGTTGAAGGTGATTTTGCCTTTGGCCAGCGGCACCGAGCGCTGATCCGTATCCGAGACGAGCTGAATGGCCGAATCGTTCTTGGCAGCCATGTCCTCGGCCTGGATCAGGATGAGCTCTCCGCCGCTTGCCTCCTTCTGCGGATAGGCCTTCGCCACCTCCGCATACGGCTTCAGCTCATCGCGCGGCACGAGACGGAACGATTCGATGGCGACCGGCTCGAAGCCTTCCACCCGCAGCGTATGAGTCCCTTGCGAGAAATACCATTGCAGCGGCTCGGCGTACGCGCCTCCCGCATCCTGCAGCGATACCGTCATCCAGTCGCTGATATCGAGCGACTTGGGGCGAATGTCGTTGCCGTCGTCGTCCTGCTTGATCGGGCGATCATCCCGCCACGTCCGGTTCAGCGTGATGGAGGTCGCTTCGCGGAACGGCCTTACTCCGTCCAGCTTCATGTCCCACACGATCGGCCGGCGCATGCCCTTTTCTTTGGAGGGGCGGTACGTCACCTGAATTTCGTACAGCCCGTCGCTCGGAACGTCCACCTGGTATTCCACCCAGCTGTTCTTGGTCCCCTTCCAGATCAGCGCCTGCCTGCCTTCATGCGAACCGACCGTGATATCCGCGCCTTCGGACAGCGCCGAATACTTCGTCGCATCGATCGTGACGGCGGAGGCTCCCTTCCCGATGCCCTTCTCCTGCCAGCCCTTCAGCACCTCCGAGTAGTACGGTTCGAATTCGTTCGGCTGGATGGTCTGCTTCGATGCCCCGCGGGCTGCCGGCTGCGCTGCGCCGCTTGCGGGCTGCTGGGCAATCTGCGTCTGGGCCGGCTGCTGCGCATTGCCGGATGACGCCGGCAGCGTCGCCGCTCCGGTGTAAGGCAGGACGGTGCTCAGCGCGAGCACACCGGTCAGGGCCGCAACGAGCCGGCGCTTCGATTTCCTTGATTCATGCCCTTGGCGTTGCAATCATTCTCCCTCCCCCGGCTTTCCTGCGGAAAGCCGCATCTTTAGCATGCATTAATCCGTGAACCGTTCGCCCGTCTCCGCATGGAAGAACAGCGCCTTCGACATATCGACGGCCACCTGCACCTTGTCGTCCTCCGCGTAGTGATAGCGCGGATTGACGCGGACGACCAGCATCTTATCCTGACCGATATCCAAGTGAAGGTACCGGTCCGCGCCCATCAGCTCGCTGAGCTTGTGCGTGCCTGGAATCACCGCCCGGGGATAGGCCTGGAACATGATTTCGTCGAGACTGGCGTGCTCCGGCCGAATCCCGAGTGTCACCGTGCGGTTGATCTGCTTGTGCTGCCTTAGCGAGAACGCCTTGCTCTCGGGAATTTCCAGCAGGAACCGCTGCGTGTGGAATTCCAGCTGCTTCGTCTTGTCGTTCTCGAGAATGCGCCCTTCGACGAAGTTCATCGGCGGCGATCCGATGAAGCTGGCGACGAACGTGTTGGCCGGATACATGTAGATCGTCTCCGGCGTATCGACCTGCTGAATGACGCCGTCCTTCATGACGACGATCCGATCGCCCATCGTCATCGCTTCGATCTGGTCGTGCGTAACGTAGATCATCGTTACATTCAGCGATTTCTGCAGCTTGATGATCTCGGTGCGCATCTGCACGCGCAGCTTGGCGTCGAGGTTGGACAGCGGTTCGTCCATCAGGAACACCTGCGGCTCGCGCACGATCGCCCGGCCGAGCGCCACCCGCTGGCGCTGACCGCCGGACAGCTGCCGGGGCTTGCGGCTCAAATACTGCTCGATCTCGAGCACGCGGGAGGCGCGCTTCACGCTGAGATCGATCTCATGCTTCGGCAGCTTCCTCAGCCGCAGGCCGAAGGCGATGTTTTCGAACACGCTCATATTCGGATACAGCGCGTAGTTCTGAAACACCATCGCGATATCGCGGTCCTTCGGCGGCAAATCGTTGACCAGCCGGTCGCCGATATAAATCTCTCCCTCCGATATATCCTCCAGCCCGGCGATCATGCGCAGCGTGGTCGACTTGCCGCAGCCGGAAGGGCCGACGAACACGAGAAATTCCTTGTCCTTGATCTCCAGGTGGAAATCCTTGACGACCGGCAACTTGTCTTTTCCATACCGTTTGTACACATGATTCATTAAAATTCTCGCCATGAGTTCGCCCCCCAGTTCATAGTGGTACGATGTTACGTATTATTGTAATCGAAGCGTTGTGAAGATGGTGTGAAGATTGCAAGCCTTTTCAAAATAGGCGCCGATGACGAGCGATGCCTCGTCATCGGTCGTCACCTGCGGTATGGAAAATTCAGCGTTTAGATAGCGCTGAATTTTCAAGGTAGCTTTTGCAAAGACAAGCCTATTAAGGCGTATGCAGCCAATCTGACAACGATTCCAAAAATAAGTGCGGCGCGAACAGCGCTTAACCGACCGAAGGTTGTCGCCGCCGCATCAGGCGCTTTTCCTCATCGCCTTGGTTTCCCCCGCTGTCGCGACCATTATACGGCGGCAATCTCATCGTATGCATACAAAAAAACAGGGGTACGCGTCCCCTGTTTTTTCGCCTTCTAATGTTCCTTCCCGCGTCCCGTCCCGGCCCTTGTATTCCCGCTGTCGGCCGAGCCCGCCGTGCGAGTCCAGCGCGACGAGAGCGGATGCGGGCAGTCGCTGCCCGCAAGCTTGGCCCGCACGGCGACGATGCAGCCGCAGTGCATGCACGTATGTCCTTGCCACAACGAGTCGCAGCCGCTGCAGGCGGCCAGCCGGTCCCGGTACACCTCGTCCGGCACGGCCGCCGCGCTCTGCTCCAGCTTCCGAAGCAAGCGCCGCACGTCTTCCTCGGACACGCGGACAGACCGCTCGCAGCCTTTGCAGGCTCCTTGCCGCTTGGCCAATCCGCCTGCGTCCATCCTACGCCTCCAGCGTCAGCACCGCGACCGATCGGGCCGGCAGCTGCGCAGTCAAGACGCCGCCTGCGACGGCGGCCCCGTCGAACGGCACCGGATGGACCGCGTCGGGCTGCGCGAACGTGTTGTGCGCCTGGATGGACGGACCTGTCAGCAGCCGGCCTGACACGCGCCGGTTGTCCGTCAAGCCTCTTAACTGGACGGACAAGTCGGCTGCAGCCTCATGGTGCAAATTGCACAGGCTGATATGAATGCGCCCTTCGGCGTCGCGGGAAGCGGACAGGCTGACCTGCGGAATGCGCTCGCCACCGAACTCGTAATCGTCCGACTTAAGATGCACGTCCAGCGCCTCGCCCCCCTGATGCACCTTGAACATCTCGAACACATGATACGTCGGCGTCAGCACCATTTTGGCGCCCTCGGTCAGCACCATCGCCTGCAGCACATTGACCGTCTGGGCGATATTCGCCATCTTCACCCTGCTCGCATGCTTGTGGAAAATATGAAGGTTGACCCCTGCCACCAGCGCGTCGCGCAGCGTGTTCTGCTGGTACAAAAAGCCCGGATTCGTGCCCGGCTCGACATCGTACCACGTGCCCCATTCGTCCACGATCAGGCCGATCCGGCGCTCGGGATCGTATTGATCCATAATCGCCGCATGCTTCGCGATCAGCTCGTCCATGAACAGCGTCTTCTTCAGCGTCGTGAACCAGTCCTGCTCCGTAAACTCGGTAGCCGAGCCCTTCTCCTGCCACGTCGGGCCGGGCACGGTGTAATAGTGCAGACTGAGCCCGTCCATGAACCGCGCCGCCTCGCGCATCAGCACCTCCGTCCAGCGGTAGTCCCCGCTGTTCGCTCCGCAGGCGATTCTGTAGATTTTGTTGCCGCCGTAATTCCGCACATAAGTCTGGTAATGGCGGTACAGGTCGGCGTAATATTCCGGCCGCATGTTGCCGCCGCAGCCCCAGTTCTCGTTGCCCACCCCGAAATAAGTCAGCTTCCACGGCTCCGCCCTGCCGTTCTGCCGCCGCCAATCCGCCATCGGCGATTCGCCGTCAAACGTCATGTACTCGACCCATTCCTGCATCTCCTGCACCGTGCCGCTGCCGACGTTGCCGCTGATGTACGGCTCGCAACCGAGCAGCTCGCACAGCAGCATGAATTCGTGGGTGCCGAAATGGTTGTTTTCCACGACGCCGCCCCAATGCGTATTGACCATCCGCTTTCGCTGCTTGCGCGGCCCGACGCCGTCCTTCCAATGGTATTCGTCGGCGAAGCAGCCGCCGGGCCAGCGAAGCACGGGCACGTTCAGCCGCTTTAACGCTTCCAGCACATCGCTGCGAATTCCTTGCGTATTCGGTATCGGAGAATCTTCCCCGACCCACAATCCTTCGTAGATGCAGCGGCCCAAATGCTCCGCAAAATGGCCGTAAATGTTGCGGTTGATCGTCGCTTTGACGACATCGGTTTGAATGATGGCATTCGCTTTCATCAGGTTGACCCTCCCCGGGAAAATGTCGTTTTGCCAGCCCTTCCAAAACAGCGGCGCGAGCGGCGGCCGTCGGGCCGCCGCTATAGGCGGTTACGGCCTCGTCCGCACCAGGCGGATCACATTCCAGGACGCCTTGGGCAGCGCCGCCTCCAGCTTCCCGTCCGAGATCGCCGCATTGCCCCGATTGTGCGGCTTCACCCGCTCTTCCTCCTCCGTGTTGACAGCCTTCAGGTCGTCATGCTCCAGCACCAGATGCTCGGCGACGCGGTAGCCCGCGAACTGGCGAACGTCGCATTCCAGCTGCAGCGGCGCGTCCAGGCTGCGGTTGACGGCGAAGACGGTAAGCGCCTCCTGCTCCTCGTTCCATACGGCGGCCGATTCCAGATACGGCACATCCGTAAAATCCTTGCTGTCATAGACGGGCGACTTGATGACAGGCCGCAGCGATACGCCACGCCCGTAGACAGATGCGTGCAGGTACGGATAGAAGATCGTCTGCCTCCAGCTGCCGCCGCCGTTGCGGGTCATGATCGGCGCGATCACGTTGACGAGCTGGGCCATGCAGGCGATTTTCACGCGGTCGGCGTGCTTGAGCAGCGAGATCAGCATGCAGCCGACGAGCAGCGCGTCCTCGAAATTGTACACATCCTCCAGCTGCGGCGGCGCAATCGTCCACTTCTCCAGCTTCTTGTCCTGATCGTGGGAATGGTACCATACGTTCCATTCGTCGAACGAGAGATACATCGTTTTCTTGCTGCGCTGCTTCGCCTTGATATAATCGCAAATGGATATGACCGCTTCGATGAAATTGTCCATATCGAGCGACCGGGCCAAATAATTCGGCGTATCATTGCTGCGGTTACCGTAATACGTATGCAGCGAAATGTAGTCGACATGCCGGTATGTAAGATCCAGCACGGTCGCCTCCCATTCGGCGAAGGTCGGCATGCCGCGGTTCGAGCTGCCGCAAACGACAAGTTCGATCGACGGGTCGACGAGCCGCATGACGTTCGCCGTCTCGGCCGCCAGCCGCCCGTATTCCGCTGCGGTCTTGTGGCCGATCTGCCACGGGCCGTCCATTTCGTTGCCCAGACACCATGTCTTGAATCGGTGCGGCTCCTTGTAGCCGTGCGAAATGCGCAGGTCGCTGTAGTACGATCCGCCGGGATGGTTGCAATATTCCAGCAGATTGCGGGCGTCGTCGATGCCGCGCGTCCCCAGATTGACGGCCATGTTCACCTCGGCCCCGGCCTTCTTCGCCCAGTCGGCGAATTCGTTCGTGCCGACCCAGTTCGGCTCGATCGTCCCCCAGGCGAGTTCCAGCTTGCGCGGGCGCTGCGCCACAGGGCCGACGCCGTCCTCCCAGTTATAGCCCGAGACGAAATTGCCGCCGGGATAACGGACGAGCGGCACCTGAAGCTCCTTGACGAGCCGAAGCACGTCCTTGCGAAAGCCCTGCTCGTCCGCCTCCGGGTGATCGGCTTCGTAGATGCCTCCATAGACGGCGCGCCCGAGATGCTCGATAAACGAACCGTAGATGCGGTTGTCCACTGGCGCGATCGTGAATGCGGAATCCAGCACCATGGACGCTTTCAGAGGAGTGGTCATCGGTCTTGTCTCCTTTTGACATTAATATTTTTATTAATTCATTAATATTATCTTTAATCATTATGCTGTCATTCGCCTCCCTTGTCAATCGAAAATTCGGCTTCGCCGCCAAATTCCATAGCGCCGAAGCTCGCCGGGAAATGCGCCTTCCGTGTCCTCGAAGCTCTAAAGCAATAGGAAAACGTCTATCGTCATCCATTCAGGGATGAGCGACCGCGGTTCAGCGGTTATTTTTCTTGGTACAAAAAAATCGCACTTCGCTTTAAGCTTATAGCGATGTTAAGTTTTCTGTAACGTTAAGAAAACCGCTCCATGACTTGGGCAAAGTCACCAGCGGTTTCACGTTGTGGGGCCGTTATCCGAGCTCAAACCGCCGGGCACGGCTTAAGCAGCATAAATCGCGGGCTCATAGCAGGCCAAGCGGGCGAGATTTCTGGAACCTTCCGGATCGTAATATCATCTCTCAATCCTTTCTAACGCAAGTGACGAACGCTATTTTTCTCACTCCTCTCTAACGCAAGTAACAAACGCTATTTTGCGAAATCGCAGCCTTTGAAAAATGTAACACAACTAGGGAGCGCTATTTTGTCAAAAACACGGAATCAGGTAGCCAAACTTGCCAAATAAGACTGCTCACTTGCGTTACAATTTCAAATCGATGGTTTCGAGTGAAATAAGCTCCGTGGCTAGTGTTAGCTTAAGGTCTGCCCGACAAAGCCCGGCAAAACGTGAGCCCACGGCCCGCAACGCGGGGCTAGCAACGCGGGGCTAGCAACGCGAGGCTAACAACACAAGGCCCGCAACGCGAGGCTAGTAACGCATGGCTACAAAACGAGGCTTGCAAAACGTGAGCTCACGGCCAGCGGAGCGCTAATCGAAGGGCTGGCAAAGCGAGCCATCCATTCCCGGCAGCTCGGGTCCGCCTATCGCAAGTGCCGGCGACGTTCCTTTGCAGAGAACGTTAAGCAAGCACTTTCGGCTTGGCAGCGATCCGGAAGCGAGCCGCAAGCCGCTTCTAATACCATGATGCTCTAGGACAGATTCGTTTCCCTGCGCCGGGAAGTCCTATGGCCCGAAAATTGATACGTTCTATCATTTTGAAAAATGCCTGCTGAAAATTTTCAACAGGCTGAACCTTGTCTTCGGTAATGGTCCGCTCCCCGATCATCAGGTTATACGCCCCTCCCCGGGCACATGAGGCATATGAGCCGACGAATCCTGCAAAAAATGCAACATTTTCCGGCTCCTTCGAGTCAATGGACAGGGAATGTTGTATTTTGCGCAACATTTTGGGCGAAATTGGCTGCAAAGCAGGGAAAACCGCCCGAAATGTTGCACGTTGTGCAACATTGAGCCGCGAATGCGGGGCATTTCCCCGTTTTTGTTGTACAAAATACAACAATTGCAGACTCTCTTGAAAATAGCCCAGGGCGGTGCGGCCCATTTTCACCATCTGATGGTGCTGCGCCAGCGGCATGGACGTCTCTCTTGAGAATTCGGCCCGCGGATGCCGCCAAATTTTTCAGCGGAGTCGCCTCTTCAACCAAACATCCGCTTAAAAAGTCATTGACCGGCGTATACAGCCAAATGATGAAAGAAAGCGGACTGCCTGTCGGCACCTTAAGCACCGTGCATAGGGTTGACGCGATGCCGGCCAGCCAGAGCGTGATGAAGACGGCAAGCTGGCCGATTCGCCTGGAACGAACGAGAGACGGCAGATCGAGCGCTATAAAGCACGCGGCAACGAGCATAACGGCAAACAAGCTCTTCATTCGGCCTCACTCCTTGATGTCGCCCTGGAGCGATTCGTCGATGAGCCCGATCCGGTCGATATGCACGGAGGCTTGATAATGAACGGGCAGCGTCTGCAAATAATTTTCGCGCTGCTCCTTCAGCTTCTCCCACACCTTCGGATAGGACTGATAAATCAGTTGGCCATACCCCATAATATCGGTATTGTATTTCTCAATAATATGCTTGGCCGCATTTTCCATAAGGTAAATGAGACGCTCTTCCGCCTTCTTCTCCAATTTTCTGATGACCCGGTCGTCATCCAGCTTATCCGTGCTTTGGGAAGCCTGAATATTGAGTGTAGCGCGGACGGAAATGTAAATATTCGGTTGCCCGTTGATCATTTTGACTTTCCGCTTGGTGGAAGTCCGGATCGCTTCCATGACGATGACTTTTCCGTCCTCCCCTTTCACCGTACCAATGCTTGACCTCACTTCATCCATAATATAGTTATAACCTATCGTCTCCTCCTCATCGAGCCATCCGACCAGCTTGTCCTTTTTAAAGACAGCGAGCCCATGAAACTTCAGGCTTGCTCGGGGCTTCGTGCTTTTCAGGTTTTTCTCGTCCCCTTCTACGGTGCGGTCGCCGACAATCTGGATCCCCGACAGCGCGACGTTTCTCCCCTCGGCTACCAGACGGTCGACCAGTTTATCTACAGTGACGGGCGAGGTTCTGGCGGTTGACTCGGATGAAGTCTCCAAGGAATAAAACAGTCGGTTGGCCGGCAATTTGTCCAGCGGCGCCAAAAACCGCAGCACCTCGGAAGCTTCGGCATCCCGCGCAACGACGACGAAGAAATCCGTCCGCGGTTCGCGGCTTCTTACAATGACATCAAGCACCGGGGCGATGCCGGAGCGAGCCAGCTCCTCGCCAAGCACCAATACGCGGATGTGCCCCAGGTAACTGGACCTGGAGCTCAATAAAGTGAATTCATGCAGCGCTTCAAAAATGTTTTTAACTCTGAATTCGTAAATGGAAACCGGCATTCCTTCCTTATTGGAGGAGGTTGTGGCGATTTCCGAAGGGACGACCACCTGCATTGTGACCTTGAAGTGGTCCCCCACTTTATCGAGTCCGTACCCCAGGACAAAGGCGAGCTCATTGAGCTTTTTTCTTTCCCAGCAGCCGCTAAGCAGGGCAGGCAGCATAATGATCAGCATGAACCCGCATAAAGTTGCTTTCAACCGTTTCATCATGGCTTGCGGTCCTCCTGTCCGGTCTGTCCTTGCCGGGTGACATTGCCGGAATCCGTCTGCTCGGGCCTTGCCCTCAGCTTCGGCCACGGAAGGCGGAATACGGAACCCTTCATATCGCCTGGAACATAAGGTCCGATCGGACTCATATAGGGCATTCCGAAAGAGCGCAGCCCCCACCAGGTGCAGCACGACGACAAACAGGCCGAACAATATTCCGAACAGCCCCTTAAACGCCCCCAGCGCCGCTCAGGACGCGCGAGGCCATCGGGTCCTGGATTTCCTGACAAAATGAACGATCAGCAGCGCCCCGTCCACCAGGATAGCTACTTTTCCTTCCAGGATTCCCGCCGCGATCGTATCGGGACGATCGGTATTGTGTATCGTCGGAAACGGGGTCATGGCCGTATCCTGAATGAATTCTTTTTGTTGGCGACATGGCGCTGATCTCATCCGCTTCTGCTGCGAATTCATGGGCTGGAGGCGGCGACTTCAGTCCGGATGCACCGGCCGGCTGCTGGCTGGGCTGCCTGCTGACAGGCCGCTCGCGATGGGGCCGGCATGTCCGTTTTTTCTTGTTTCTCTGAAATGTTACTTTTCTATCCCGAATGTCAACGTTTCCATTTTGCCGAATGTTTTTGTTTTTGTTGATTTATTTTTGAAAGCATTATAAGATACTGAATGAGGGGGGAATGATGGAAATGGCAAATTTCATACATTTTTCTGCTGCCGAGAACCGGCCGACAATCCCCGGCATTCTGATCTCGGGCCGGTACAAGCGCCCATACGGCTACAAAGTCAAACGAAGCCAAGGCACGAAGGATTATTACCTTACCTACACGCTGTCCGGACGCGGCTGGTTCTACAACGGAGAGGAGTACCGGGAATGCCGCGAAGGCGACGTCTCGATCATTACGCCGGGCACGCCACACTATTACGGAACGGCGGAAGGCGCGAGCTGGGAGTTTTACTGGTGCCACTTCGTCCCGCGCGAGCAGTGGATGAATCTGCTGCAGTTTCCCGAGCCGCTCAAAGGCATCAAATGGACTCATATCGAGAACCGCTCCCTGGCTTCCAGGCTGTACAGCGCCTTCTCCAACCTGGTCCGCTACAACGCCGAGACGGACGCCTTCGCCGAACGGCTGTCGCTGAACGCCCTGGAGGAAGTGCTGCTCCTCATCTCGAAGAGCATCGCCGACAAAACGCAAAATCTCGATCCGCGGATCGAGGAGGCGATTCATATTTTATCGCAGCATTTCACCCGCTCGCTCACCGTCCCGGGGATCGCCGCCAAGGTCAATCTGTCGCCATCCCGCTTCGCTCATTTGTTCAAGGAGCAGACAGGCGAAGCCGTTATGGAAATGCTGATCAAAATTCGCCTCCGGCACGCCAAAAAGCTGCTGGAGCTGACATCCATGTCCGTCGCCGAAATCGCGCTTGAAGCCGGTTTCAACAATCCGTTTTATTTCACCCGGCAGTTCACGTCCTTCTTCGGCTGTCCCCCCGCCACCTACCGCAAGCAAAAGCAAAACGTGCATACGCACGCTTGAATAGTCCGAGGCAATAAATAGCGCCCCGCCCTTTCTCTGCGCAAGCAGAAGAAGGAGCGGGGCGCTGCTTGCGTCAAGCTTCTTGTTCGGCGAGATGGCGGCTCATCCGCAGCGCCTCGATGCCGGCCAGCATGACGATGCCGATGCCGTGCGTATCGTTCAGCAGCCACGACAACTGGTCCTTGTAGTACAGCGGGGAGAAGGAATAGCCCGAGCCCCGGCAGACGCCGTAGACGTTGCCGTTCTGATCGATCGAGCGCCGGGTCATGCCGTGCCAGCCTTTCATCACCGCCGCGATGTACGGCTCTGCCTCCTCCAGCCAGCCGAAGCGGACGCCGCGGGCGAAGGCGTACACGAACATCGACGTGCACGAGGTCTCCTCGTACGACTCGGGAAGCGTCAGCACCTGATGCCACAGGCCGTTCTCGCCCTGCAGGCGCAAGTAGCCTTCGCACAGCTCGCGGAAGAACGCGATCAGCTCCTCCCTCAGCTCGTGATCGGCCGGCAGCACGGCGAGCAGCTCGGTCAGCGAGAACAGCACCCAGCCGTTGCCGCGGCCCCACGGCACGCCGTTCGGCTTGTCGAATTTGAAGTCGTAGACGTGATGCATGATCTTCAGGTCGGGCATGAACAGGCGCTGCTTGTACAGCAGAAACTGCCTGGCCGCATCGTCGATATATTTGCGCTCGCCTGTCAGCACGTAATACCGGCACAAAAACGGCGTGCTCATGTACAGGTCGTCGCACCACATCGTATCCTTCATGAAATCGGTCGTACCGCGCACGCGGAACAGCGCACCGTCCTCCGTGCGATCCTGGACGTTGGAGATGTAATCGGCGATCCGGTCGACGGATTCCCGCGCGCCCTTCAACTCGCGCTGCCCCATGGCGAGCACCGTCGTCGCGCCGAACGAGCCGCAGTCGTCGAGGCTGTCGATCGCCGCCAGCTGATGGTTGATGCCCGGGGCGCCGTACCGCTTCATGTCCCAGCGCGCATAGCGATCCATCGAGGTGCTCAGCTCGATATGATCGAGCACGTAATCCACGTAATCGTCCCGCTTAAGCTCCACGCCCGTCTGCATCAGGCCGTAGAGCGTTACGCCGAGCGGGTAGTTCCACTTGCCGAACATCGGGTTCTCCAGGTACGGCCTGACCCGCATGCCCGGCCGGTCGGCGCGCCAATAGACGCCTTCGCCGCCGTCGTCGAACACCGTATCCAAGGCGCACCACTGCTCGGGCCGCAGCTTTGGCAGCTGCGGGAACGGCCCTGCGTACAGCCAGGTACCCGCAAGCCCCAGCACGGGATGCGGCGGAATGAATTCCGCTTCCCCTTCCTTCAGTTCAAGGTCAAAGCCCCATCCTGCGCCGGGGCATTCCGACTGCACGAGCAGGTCGTGCTCGCCGAACGGAAGCGTCAGCGGGATCGCCATCTCCCCGCTGCCGCTGCCCTCGTACACCTTCTGGCCGCTTAGCAGCACGGTCAGCTTGCCCGCGTGGCGCCCCTTAAGCGTCACGGACCGGCGCGCCGCCGTCTGCTGGCGCAGCTTCGTCCAGGCGACGGCCGCCTGTCCCTCGCGGGCGCCGAACATCCGCTCGAGCGGACTGAGCGCCTGCTCGCGCTCGCTCCAGGCCGCCTCCGGATACCAGCGGATGTCGGCATAAGATGCCGCATCGTCCTCCTGCGGCAACGCGGCAAGGCGCTCATCGAGCGGCTCGCTGTATATCCAGCCCTCCTGCCCTTCGCGCTCCGCCGTCGGCGCCAGGAAGTGCAGCGGCGCCCCCTTGATCGAGCCGGTGCCGAAGCGGCCGCCGCAGCCGGTGCCGGTCTTGTAGAATTCCAGCACGAAGTGATTCCAGCCTTTGCCCAGCCGCGCCCGGAAGCCGGTTTTCCGGTCGGGAAACACATCGTCGTTCAGATTCGACTGGAACTTGCGCTCTCCGTTGACGAAAATGCGCACGGGGCCAAAGCAGCTGACGCTGAAGCCGAGCTCGCTCTCCTGCTCGCTCCACAGCTTGCCCCATACATAGACGAACTGCCCTATTTTCATGTGAGGCAGCCTCTCGTCCACGTTCATCACATAGCGGTAATCTTCGCCGCGAATGAAGCCGTCCTCGCAAAATGTCCGAAAGACGAGCGGATGCTTCGGATGCGCGCCGACATACCGGTCGGCAATCGTCGTCAACGTCTCTTCGATCCGGCCGTGAAATTTGGCCGCGATCGATTCTTTTTCGTGAAAGTAGCTCATCGATTTTCTCCTTTCGCCATAGACCCGGCCGCCTGCGCCAGCGGCACTTCCCCGCCGGGGTACAAGGTCGAACTGTACAGCCTTTTCGTCTGAGGCAGCGGCACGCCGGGCCGCTTCGCCGTCAGCCCGTCCGGCTGGCTGGCATAAATGAAAGCCCGCTCCTGCCCGTATACGACGACGTTCTCCCTGCCGGCGCCAAGCAGATCGGCATGCACGACATAGCCGTCCTCAGGGAACACCGTCACCGGGTTCATCTCCCCGTCGTACAGCGTCGGAGTTACGCCCCCGCCCCGGCGGTAAGCCAATATGTAGTCGAGCGGTCCGTCGTCCCAGCCGGAGATCGGCTCGATGATGGTAAGCCAGCCCTTCGTCTGGCGGTCTTCCTTCCACAGCTCGCGCCCCTCCGCGTCGAGCAGGAACATCCCGTCCTTGCCGTTGGCATTGCCCCGCACGATGCGGTCGAGACCGGCGATCTGCAAGCCGGGCATATCGCCGCGGAATTTGCCGAGCGCAACGTGCTGCGATTCGACGGAGCCTTCGTAGCGCCACAGCTCCCGGCCCTGCGCGTCGTACATCACCGTCACGCTGCCGCCAATGACGATCTCCGGCTCGCCGTCGCCATTCACGTCGCCGACCCAGATGCAGTCGGCATGATCGTCAAGCTCGCGACACGACCACAGCTTCCGTCCGTCGTGATCCAGCATGTCGTAGCCGGCCATCACCTCGTCGCGCCCGTCGCCGTCGAAGTCATATACCCACGGGAAATGCCCCGTGTTTCCTTCGTGCGTCCACAGCAGCCGAAAATCGCGATCGAGCGCCCACATTTTCTTATAGCGGTTTTTCAAAATCATATCCTGCGGCCGTCCCGCCCCTGTCAAGTCGGCAATCACGATGCAGTCGTGCGCCTCCGGATCGGGCAGCTCGTACCGCTGCTTCACCTTGCCGGTCGCTCCGTCGAGCACCAGGAAGCGCTTGCCCATCACGCACAGCACCTCGTTCGCGCCGTCGCCGTCAATGTCCCATATTTGCGCCGGATAGTCGGAGCCGGGCCCTCCCGCATTCGGGTCGGGCTCGCCAACCTGCCACAGCATGCGCCCTTCAAGGTCGTACGCCGTCAGGCACTGCACCTGATGCGGCACATAGCGGTCGTCGATGCCGCCGTCGGCTTGAACCATCAATATTTCCATCCGGCCGTCGCCGTCCAGGTCGCCGAGCAGCATCTTGCTGCGCAGTCCGGCGGCCGACAAGTCGATCGTTCCGAGCAAATAGGCAGAGTCGCCTGCTGTCATCCTTCACCAGCCTCCTTGTTCACTACTGCCAGCGGCAGTACAGTTACTATCATAAAGGAACTCGGCCTCTCATCATATAAACGATTCTGCCGTTTTTCGGCCGCCATGCGCGCGCAGCAAGCTTCGGCGCGGCGCGGGCGCGGGGGCGCTGGCTCCGGCGCCACGCGGGGCGAGCGCGAGGACGCGGCCAGGGCGCGGCGCGGGGCGGGCGCGGGGGCACGGCCAGGGCGCGGCCAGGGCGCGAGCGCGAGGACGTGGCCAGGGTGCCACGCGGCGCGAGCGCGAGGACGCGGCCAGGGCGCGGCGCGGCGCGAGCGCGAGGGCGCGGCCAGGGCGCCACGCGGCGCGAGACCCGGCGCGGGCGCGGCCAGGGCGCGCGGGCGCGAGGACGCGGCCAGGGCGCGGCGCGGGCGCGAGGACGCGGCCAAGGTGCGGCGCGGGGGCGGGGGCGCGGCCAGGGCGCGAGCGCGAGGACGTGGCCAGGGCGCCACGCGGCGCGAGCGCG
>NZ_KB905592.1 GCF_000380965.1 Paenibacillus ginsengihumi DSM 21568
CAGGCATGGGAAACTCCTACATTTTTACATCTTAAGTCGCCATTGCTTTAGCATCTTGCATTGATCTTATGCGCTTTCGAAATTCAGGATAATATGACATTGATCGATTTACCAATACGATCGAAGAGAGGCATCCCGAGCTCGTTTTCCAGAAACTTGATCTGCTGACTCAGATTCGACTGTGTCGTGCACAGGTTCTCGGCAGCCCTTGAGAAATGCATTTCCTTACAAACGGCGGCAAAATACTCAAGCTGTCTAAATTCCATTCCTCACTCCCCCTTTTAATAAGTGGTCTCCGGTTTTCATTATAAATAGTAATTCAACTTATCCCAACCTCCCTCATTCAATCATTACTAAAACCGATCATTTGAATCGGAATCTCGTGATTGTTGCTTTGTGGGGTCAAAGGTACAATTTGGATGTAAAAGCGAAACACTTACAATAAATGAATTGAGAGGTGTTTTAACCATGGGAAATTCGATAATTACAACTGGAAAAGTTCTGCGTCAGATCGTGATCGGGCAACTTCAGGGCATTTCTCAAGATCAATTCGACATTCAATCCAAACACTTCAATAACACGATTCGTTGGAATGTCGGTCATATGGTTTATTGGATGGACAAATACACCACTTTATCCTTCGGATTTCCGTCGGCAATTCCACCTCAATATGAAACACTGTTTGGCTCCGGAACGAAACCTTCGGATTGGACGATCGCTCCGCCCTCGAAGGAAGAGTTGACCGAAATGTTAATGGCACAGCTTTCCCGTCTCTCCGAGCTGACACCCGAAATGCTGGACATGAATCTCAAAATGCCGTTTATCATGGGCCCGTTCCAACTCATGACCTCCGGCGAGTTGTTCAACTTCGCTCTGATGCACGAAGCCATACACCTTGGTATCATTTCGAGCCAGCTTAAAACCATGCAATAAGGTAAAGCAATGACGAATCGTATGCGGAGCTACCGACAAATGTTCCATCTCTAAAAAGGAGACCGATGCGATATGAAACCTGATCAAGTGTTACAATCATATCTCGAAAACTTAGCGGATATGGATAAAGCCCTCAGCTATGTTCACAGCGATGCCAAGTTTATCGCTGCATTCGAGAAGGAGACGGACCGACATCACTTTTATGGAACCTATTATGGGATAGACGGTGTGAGGACGCTATTGTCTAAGTTCCAGAAAGATCTTGATACCCAAGAATTCGAGATCTATAAGATCCTCGCTGATGAAATCACAGTTTTTGCTTGGGGAAGATTTAAACATCGGATTCGGCCTACCGATAAAATTTTTGAAAGCTATTGGGCGATCATTTGCGAAGTGGAAGACGGCAAGATTAAGTATTTTCGAGGCTTTGAAGATACGGGTGCTTTGGAGGCCTCTTTTAGAGGGGATTGATTTTTTCTCGGTATCATTTTGGACAAGGCCATTGAGGGCCTCCATGATGCCATTGGTTACTCTGGATGTAAACCAGCGAAGGATTCCTTTCTCATGCTGGCGTATCGCTTTTGCAGCTTTTACCATGTCGGGGATCTGACTATGGGTTGCCCAGTAATAACCGTCGTCCAGAAATGCTTTGGCTTTCTCCGGGTCTTCTTGATCCCATAATCTTGAAAAGGCGAGCTTTAAGTGATACGCTTTGTCTGTTTTCAGATCTTCATCTGTCGGAAAGCTGATGGACGAAACGCGGCGGACGAGATAAACGATCGTGGCCATTTTAACGGGAATCAAAGAATCCACATTCCTGCAATTCCGCAAAAATCCGGAGGAATTCATGCTTCGTGCCGCCAAGCTGCCGCGGGGATTTTTATCCCGACGCCAATGGGCAATTACATTCCGGACTGGGCGATTGTTTTCAAGGATGTGAAGCACATTTACTTCATCGCGGAGACGAAAGGCTCCATGGAATCCATGGAACTGCGTGAAGTGGGAAGGCGAAGATTGAATGTGCACGCAAACACTTCGCCAAGCTGAATACAGGATAGCTGAAGTACGATGTTGTGAACAGTTGTGGGAAATTATTGGAAATTGTGAAGGCTTGAATTCATCTTTGGGTATAATATTGCTGGAATTTGTTAATCGGTGATATTGGTTGAATAGCTACAGCTAAAAATTATAATTCCAAATACTAATGAAATAGCATAAAATGAACTAAAAAGGAGGTGGCAAAGTGGCAAGAGTTGCAGTGAACCCGGAAGTGATTCGATGGGCTTTACAACGTGCAGATATAGCTGAGACGATTGAAAAGAAGTTCCCGAAGTTGATGAGTTGGATGAACAATGAAACACAACCAACATTAAAACAGCTGGAACAGCTTGCTAAAGCCACTTCCACACCACTCGGGTTTTTCTTTTTATCTAAACCACCACAAATACAGTTGCCTATTCCACATTACAGGACAATTGACGATACCTATGCTTCTAAACCAAGTCCTGACTTGTTGGAAACGGTTCAGATGATGCAGCGACGGCAAGCATGGATGCGTGATTATTTATTGGATATGGGTCAAGAGCCGCTATCCTATGTTGGATCCTGCCAATTGTCGGATAAACCCAAGGACGTGGCCCAAGATATTAGAAGGACTCTGGAAATTGAAAATGGTTGGGCAGCAGACTGTAGAAGTTGGCAGGAAGCTCTCCAAATGTTACTGACTAAAATCGAAAATATAGGTATCTTGGTTGTTAGAAATGGAATAGTAGGGAATAACACTCACAGGAAGCTGGATGTGAATGAGTTCAGGGGTTTTGTACTTGTGGACGAATATGTCCCGCTGATATTCATTAACGGAGCTGATGGCAAGGCCGCTCAGATGTTCACGATTGCTCATGAATTAGCTCACATCTGGTTCGGGGTAAGTGCAGCCTTTGATCTTTCTAACTTACAGCCTTCTGATAAAGAGATTGAGCAAGCTTGTAATCAAACAGCAGCAGAATTTCTGGTGCCAGAAGATGAGTTGAGATCGGTATGGGAGGGTATCAATAATGCCCCTGATCGGTTCAACCTTTTGGCAAGACATTTCAAGGTGAGCAGCATTGTAACAGCTCGAAGAGCATTAGACTTGATGTTAATATCTAGAGATGAGTTTTTTGATTTTTATCGTGCATGGATGGAAATTGAGCGTAAACAAGCTCAAGATGGTGAAGGTGGGGGTAACTTCTATTTCAACCAACACTTCCGAATTGGCCGGCGTTTTGCGGAAGCTGTGTTTACAAGTGCAAAGGAAGGGCGTTTGCAATATAACGAAGCATATAGACTGACAGGCCTTAAAGGAGATACCTTTGCAGAGTATGCGAAACACCTTGGAATTGAGGTGTATTCATGACAGAATCATTAAGATTTGTATTAGATACTAATGTTCTGGTTGAAGCACATAGGAGGTACTATGCTTTTGATATCGCGCCTTGTTTTTGGCGTGTCCTGTTGGAGTTAGCAGATAGAGGTCATATTGTAAGTATTGATAGAGTTAAGGATGAGCTGATGAAATTCAGGCCAAGAAGATGCCTTAATTAAGTGGGCACTCTCGGAATTTGATCACTGGTTTGCCTCGACTGAAAATGAAGAAGTATTCGAAGCATATCGTCAGTTAATTGACTGGTCTATGGGAGAAAATCAAACAGTATAGCAGGGATGCTAGGAGAAGAATTTTGATCCCTAATGCCTGTAGAGCTATAGGTGTTGATTACATGAATACCTTTGAAATGCTTCGTAAGCTAAATGCTAGCCTTGGAGAGTAATGACAGCGACAAATTAACACATGCACATAATTTTGGGAGAGGCGAAGTCTTTGCCTCTCCTTTGCTGTCCTGTTCAACTTCCTCCCTAAAAAGCAAAGATGGCTCGCAAGCCGTCTATTGCTTTTTCCCTATCATTCTTCAAATCGCTACCTTTAAATCAGCACGCTGAACCGTATCACAAATCGTGGTAAAATGGAGAATGAAACTGAATGTTGAAGCCGCAATGACTGAATGTTTAGAAAAGAGCTGTTTGATAGTATCAAAATTTGAATTCAAGGGGTTGTTATTCCAATGATGATTGAGTTAATCCCGCTTTCTCCCAATGAACGAGAATCGTTTATCATAAGAAATCAAACGGCGTTCAAAAAGGCTGCAATGGAGGAATTTGGTCCGCAAACAGATGAGGTTATATTGTGAATTTGCATTTTAATCCGGCAGCAACTTCGCAAATTAAATCAGCGCAAAGAGTCGCTCTTTACCGTAGTTTTGCAAATTAAATCCGCACTGAACCTCATTCATTTTCACATAATCACGGTAATTCCGCTACCGTTTCCTACCAAAAAAGCAGCCGGAAACTCAGTTTCCAACTGCTTTCCACTTGCCAAATTCTCAACCAACTAGATATACTCCCGTTAAATCCCTTTTACGTTGTAGATTGCTTTGGGACTCAAATGAAATATCGTTGAGTTGGAAAGGACTACGTACCACTCCTTGTCCAACTCGATGCGGCAGAGCAAGTAGGATTGCCCTACCTGGATTTCAAAACATTCCCCGCAATGCAACCCAATGGGTTTATCGTACACGCCATGCACGTTCCAACGATTTCGCTGGCTGCAAAACAACAGTCGGCCTTCTCTTTGCATCTTGGTATGCCCCCCTTTCGTTCGAAAGGTAGGGCGTTTCCATCTGGCCAGATACACTTCGCAGAAAACGAAGCAAATCTGTTCCTTCTCCAAACGAAGTCCAGCATGCCAATCGGACGGAAATTGACGCGGCAAACGTGGCCAACAATTCAGAATGTGAAGACGACGGTTCATCTCATCATCACATCCCGTTCTCTTCCGCCGCAATGCGGATGATCTCAGCATCGACCTGCTCGGCCTTTCTCATGTAGCCGTGCAGCAAGGCGTGGGTTCCTAGTTTGTTGATGAGGCGGGGATATCCACGTGTGCAAGCGGATATGGCTTCCGTGGCCGAATCGGTGAAGATGGGATGTTTGGCACCGGCAATCGTCATATGGTGCTGAACATATCCTTTCACCTCGTCCTTGTTCAGCGGCTCCATCTGGTGGCTTAGAAGGAGCCGCTGGGCGAGCGGACGGTTCAGATTCAGAGTAAGCCGATCCCGTAAATACGGCAGTCCACATAGCAGCAGAATAAAAGGATTATGCGAATCCATAGAGAAATTGAATAGCAGGTTCAAATCGCTTAAGAATACGTCTTTGGCCATTTGCATCTCGTCGAGAATGAACACGGGCGTTATCTTTCGGTCATGGTATGAAACCGTTACTGCTTGCTGAATTTGACGAAATAGATCAACCTTGCGGGTTTTCGGTTCTTCCCCAAGGCCAAAGGCGAGTCCCCGGTAAAAGTCGTTCACGGATCCCGTAGACATCGGAAAATAGATCACTTTGTACAGGGATTTATTCAGGGATTCGGTAAATACCCGCAGCGCATAGGTTTTCCCGGCTCCGGGTTCGCCGACGAGAAGCCCCATACCGCGCACCTGCTTCATGTAATTCAGGCATCCCAGCGCTTCCTGGTGCGAGGTTGACGCATAGGCATCGGATACCTTCAGTTCCTTGGAAAACGGTGCGCTAGAAAGCGAATAGAAGGCCTTAAACATCCGCAGCGCCCCCTTCCACCTGCATTTCTTTGAAAGAGAGGGAGGAACGCTGGCGCTTGACGTGGGCATTATCTTGAAAACGCACTTGTGTTGCCTGAGCTACCGCTTTGCCCTCTTCGTAAAGATGAACGCCGCTTTCGTCATAGCGGACTTCCACTTTCCTTCCGGCATACACATCCGGAACCTCGTACAGCTGGTTTTCTAACGAAAATGTAGCATCATGTTTGACCTTGCGAAAGGCACGCTTGAGAAACAAAGCATCCAGCGCGGATGGATCGTCCACGGTACGGATACTGTCCACTTGGGATAAATAAACCTCAAGCGGCATCCTGCCATTCAAGGAGGCATGGGGTTTGCGGTGGTAATCTTCCTCGAGCCACTTCCAAAACCGCTCATTAAGTTCCTCCAACGTAGACGCAGGCTTCTCTCGAAGCAACGTATAAAACCTGGTCTTGCAGGTCGGGAACATACGTTCTATTTTCCCTTTGCTTTGAGGATCGTATGCGCGTGTATGAAGAAGCTGTATGCCTAGCCCAGCGCAGGCAAACTGCATAATGTCGGAACGGAAGATCTTGCCGTTGTCGGTATACGCCATTTTGGGAATACCTCGGCGGATCATCGCTTCTTTCATCACAGTTCGCAGTCCATCGAACTTTTCGGACGGGAAAAACTGCGCAAATGGAACCAGCCGGCTGCAATCATCAATAAAGGCAATCAGGTGGGTTCTGACCATTTTGCCGTCAATGCGCAGACGCGGACCCTCGCTTGCATCGGTCTGCCACAATACATTCACTTTATCGTGAGCAAAGCGTTTGCGCTCAGGCGTATTCGGTGTTTCCTTCCCCAGCAGACCATTCTTCTTCAGGAAACGATAAATCGTCGAATACGAAACTTCCTTTGGGAAGATATCCCCTTGTTCAATCAGTTGGTCGTAGAAGACGGTGACGGGCATCCAGAGCCTTTCTTTTCGCTGCGCTAATACGTGGTCTTGCTGGTCCTGCGACAGCGTACGGAGCTGGCCCCGATCGGAACGTCGGCCTGGTTTTAGGCCGTCAAACCCGTGCCTGCGGTAAAGCAGATGCCATTCCAGAATCGTCTTCGGCGAATACCTTTTTTCCCCGTAATGCGGCACATCATGCTTTTTAGTCGACACTTCCGCCAAATAATCCCCTCGGTCAACCTGTTCATTTAAAAGCGGCGCAATGAGTCCGTAACGAAATAACGCAATCTTCTCCCGTATTGCTTCATCCATTGGTTAATAGCCTCCTTATGAATCGGAAGGCCAGCCGGCTAACCTTTGCCGCCATTATACCGAGTCGCCTACAATGAGGCTATGAAAAAGGTATGTGGAAACGTTATTCTGTTTTCGCCACCCTTGCGCCGTGGTACAATGAATGTGCCATAAAACTGTTGATTCGATGACCCCACCACCTTCTTACGAAGGTTGCTTTCCCCAAAGCCTGGATCATCCGAAGCAATTTTATGGCTTTTTCTTTTGGATCCTTCGGCAATACTTGATGGTATCCTTCTTCCCGAAAAAACAAGGTCCATTCGGTTTGCTTTCCGTAGGCGCGCCTTTCGTAAAACCGCCGCAACTGGTGTGTACATAAGCAAGATCGAGTTAGCCAGAATGCGAGCAGGATGAAGATAATGAAATCCAAGGTATGCTGGAAGTAAGGAAGGAGAAAGGTTGGCAGGATGGAAACGGTCTTTTTGCAGTCAGGGCAGATCAGCCTACAAATAGTGACCCGGTAGGTCGACGCTTCCGTCTCGATGGCATTACGTTCATAGAATCCATGGCGCTGAAGTCGATTTCTAGCCCTACACATCGGGCAACAGTCCAATTCGGGGAAATCGTTATCCTTTCCAAGCTCCGCATATCGAGATACATCCACCAGAAAGTTATGGTAGTACATCATAGGAAACCCTCCGCTGTAATTTGCAAAAAGTTTAGCAAATTACAGCGGCATAAAAATAGAGGGAATCCGTTCCAATATGCAAAAAAGCACCTGTTTCCTGCGGAAACAAAGTGCTCATTCACAGTTATATCAAGAGAAGATATCCTATCCTCTCTAAACACCGATACTGCCGAAGCTTTCAATATTGTAGTAGACGGTGATATTGTTGGCGGCGTGGTTGTACAAATTGACAAGGAATCAGGGCACAATTCGTTGGATCTGTTGTTTATAGACCCTGCAATCCAAGGGAAAAATATCGGATGTACGGTTTGGAAAATGATAGAGGAAAAATATCCAGAAACAAAGATTTGGGAAACGCATACCCCATATTTTGAAATCCGAAACATCCATTTCTATGTTAATAAATGTGGATTTCATATTGTTGAGTTCTTTAATCCAAAGCATCCGGACCCTCATGAGGCAAATACTCCGGGAGGAGAACTTTTCTTTAGGTTTGAAAAGCAAATGAAACAAACCTGAATTTCGAAAACCGATCATAGCGAGGTTGGCGCAAGAACCACAGAGTCATCCTCCTCGACAATCGGAGCGGCAGCGCAGGCAAGCATCGTAAGCGGTAGACGGGATGGGAGCTTCGATCCCAAGAGCAGTGCCATGCGTGCAGAAGCGTCGCAGATTTTCTCGCCCGCAATCGAATCCACTTCTACGTAACAATACCAAGACCCATTGTAGCTCGCAGGTGATGGTTTTTGAGTAAACGAACGTTTTTTAACATACCGCTAGGAGCGGGAAGCCGCGCGATACCGAATGCAGACATGGCAACGATGAGAACAAGCAAAGACCTGATATCCGACGCGGATAGCGACGCTTTTTATTTTCGGGCACTGGAAAAGCAAGGGATATATCTGAATGAACCGCAAATCCAGGCGGTGCGTCATTTCAAGGGGCCTTTGCTGACGCTGGCGGGAGCGGGATCAGGGAAAACATCGGTTCTGGTATGTCGGACAGGCTACCTGATTGCTGTCCGCAATGTCGATCCGAGGAACATTTTGCTGGTAACGTTCTCCAAAAAAGCAGCGGAGGAAATGCGGAAGCGGATCGCGCGTTTGCCCGGACTGAACGACAGTATTGCCGCAACCATCCAGGCCCGCACGTTTCATTCGTTCTTTCTGCGTATTATCCGAATGCATGGCGTGACGCAGGACATCCTGAGCGAAACACGATATCAGCATATCCTGTTAAAGCGCATTTTGCGAGAGATGGGCTTGCAGGACGCTTATCAGCCGGAGCCGCTTCTGTCCCTGCTGTCTTCGTACAAAATGCAGATGATCGACGTGGACAGCCTGCCCGAATCCAGCAGCGAAGAAAAAGAACTAAAACTAATCTTCGCCGAATACGACAAATGGAAGGCCGCCAATGACCAAATCGACTTCGACGATGTGCTGCTGATGGCTTACAAACTGCTTCAACAGAAGCCGCCGCTGTTGGCCGCGTTGCAGAAACGGTTTCTCTATGTCATGGTCGATGAATTTCAGGATACCAACATGGCGCAGTATGCATTGATCAAGAGGATCGTCGAACCGCACCGCAACTTGATGATCGTTGGCGACGACGATCAAACGATCTATTCCTTCAACGGCGCAAAGAACGAATTTATTTTGAACTTCGACAAGGTGTTTGCGGAGGCCAAAACGATTACGCTGGATATCAACTACCGCTCCACAAGCAGCATCGTCGGGCTTGGCAACGAGGTAATCCGGCATAATGCGCGACGGAAAAAGAAGACGCTGAAGGCGACCAGACAAAGCAAAACATCACCGCAATACCTCCGGCCGAAAACTGCGGACGACGAGGCGAAAACGATTATAAGTTACATCCTGAACCAAGCAAAGCAGGGAAAACGGGCCTTCGGCGATTTTGCCATCCTGTATCGAACCGCCAGCAACAGCCGCGCCATCATCGAACAGTTCGTCGTGGAGGACGTTCCGTTTGTCGATTACGGGAGTGATGAATCGTTCTACGATCATTGGATCGTCAAGCCGCTCATCGATCAGAACCTGAACAATAGGAAGGTATGCCATTTCTGACATTAAAATCGATTCCCTTGAGGCTGTTAAACAAGTTGTAGAAATACTGGGTATGCGGCCGGGAAATCCGGAAATTGAGGATGACTGGATCAAGGGGGATCATTTTGTGCTCAGCAGATTTATGACGGACCCGGACTCCTCCGATACGCGGTTGCTTTTAAGAGTTACGGGCATCTCACCGAATTCCCCCAACAGTAAGATGAGAGCTTGAGAATGAATGTATTCTTTGCCGGCTCAACAGGCGAAATATTTTCCGCCTCCGGGATGACTGGTTATGACGAGGAGGGACGGTCAATGTGGAAGGATATTGAGCTAGACCATCTTCCATAGCGCCTTTGGAGGTAATCTTTATCAGACTCATGAACCGAAATACTTCTTCGAGCTAATGAGTTCTATCGAATCTTGAGATGCTCAAAGACTTTGACTTGTTATTCGGGTAAAACGATCGGCTGCCTTTTTGCTGAAATTCATGGTATTCTTGTCATTAGCATAGGCAAAAGATTCAGGAAAGGCGGCCACATGTTATGAGCCTTAAGATTACGCACGTGAACACAGCGGAACAAATCGCAGATCTTGCCCGACTGGCGGCCGGAATTTGGCGCGAATATTATGTTTCCATTATTACGATGGAGCAGATCGATTATATGATCGAAACCTTCCAATCGGTCTCAGCGATTACGGAGCAGATTCATGGTCAGGGCTACGAATATTATTCGATCGGAAGCGATGACTACATTGCCGGGTATATGGCGGTAAAGCAGGATGAGGGGAAGCTCTTTCTGAGCAAGTTTTATATCGGCAAGGAGTACCGGGGACGCGGCTATGCGAGCCAAGCGATGGCATTCCTGGAGCAGCTGTGCCAAGACCGAAACCTGAGCCATATTTGGCTGACGGTCAATCGTCATAATGAATCGAGTATTGCCGTTTACCAGAAAAAAGGCTTTCAGATCGTACGGGAACAAGTCGCAGATATCGGCAACGGATTCGTCATGGATGATTATGTGATGGAGAAAGCAATTCAAGTTCCATAAGCGAAAGCAAAAGCAAAGGCCACCCTTGGCGGGGTGGCCCTAATTACGCGCCTGCTTATACCGCGGCGAACGGTCTCATCAGCCGCGGCCGCGCTACTGACGCATTCCGCAATTATTGCAAATACGCTTTGGCAATCGCCAGTAAGTCATCCTTGGCGACTCCCTTTGTCGCTTCAATATAATAATTAATGTGGAAATCGCTATTAGGAATATTGTAAATGAAACGAACCCCGTGATTGCCGCTGTCGTATGCGGAATACAGCATTTCTACGCCGTCTACCGTCATTTTTTCTGACGATGGCTCATCAGCAAGATGCGTGATCACCTTATCGTCCGTTCTCATCGGCTGAACAAGGATGGTTTGTCCTTCCCCTTGATAGGTGGCAATCATGCTCCAATCCTCTTTAGACACATCAAGCATTTTCATAGCATATTCTTGGTTGGAATCCCGGGCTTCTTGCGCCAATTGATCGGTCAGCGCGGCTTTTTCTTGATCCGTAAGCTCATCGGGGTTATAGATCAAAGAACTTCCGACAAAATGGTATTTATTTTGAAGCTTATCAAAAGTATGCACGCCGGATCCCTTCAATTCATTCCGAAGTGAAGCGGCATCGGTGAACTGAAATCCCGATCCTCTGACAATATGAAGCTCTCCTTCAGTGTTATCTTCTCCTGCCATATAAATGGCCGCTGCTTGGTCTGGCTGCAGCAAGTCTTGTCCCAAGCCGTATGCTTTCAAGCTGCGCAGCTGCTTTTCCTTCGTATTATCGGGAATCACTGAATCCTCGTATTTCTTTTGTTCATAGACAACATCGCCTTTGCTGTTAGTCAGTGTTATCAAATGCGTAGCGGCAAAGGCCGACGAAGTCAACAACAGCGATCCCAAAGCAACAAGCGTACTCACCTTATACTTAGCGAAGCGGTTATTCATCCCATTGTCCTCCAATTTGTTCATGAGATTTTAGAAGCATCGGATTCGTTAGGCGCCTATCGAACCTTTGTATTCTTTTCTACGCATGAGCCCTGCCTTAATGTGACAGCTCAGTTGAATGGTCTTGAAAATCCATGGTATATTTCTAGTAATTGGAGACATGGAGGCATCAATAGATGAACAACCTGGATGATTTAGTAGAAGCGATTGTCAATGAACCGATGCTAAAGGAAAGAACTTATATCTATTTGATTTTAGGCACGGAAAATTCGTTTACGAGCGGATATTTTGACATTTTAGAAAATGAAGTTTCATATGAAGGCGACGTGACGATTGCTCTTTTTGATAAATATATGGATGAAATTGAAGAATTAATGATAGGAAAAGGTATTCTTTGTATCAAAGTCGAAGCGGGCAAACGGGTTGAGCATTGCCTGGTGAAGGACATAAACCCTGAGCTTTTCGATTCGGATGCCTTTGAGTTACTCATTTACCAGAGATATGGTTTGGAGCCGCAGGGGGAGGAAAGAAAGGAAGTTTTACAGAAATCGTTAAAGGCCGAAAAAATTAAAAATACATTGGTCTTTGCGTGTTATATGAATGACATGGACAAAATTAAAGAACGGGTTATCAATGCGAAAAAATCCGATTTAGACAAAGTGCTTAAATATCGCGGAATTCCGCTGCAGTTTTGCTGCAAACACAATAATCTGGAGGCGTTTAGACGGTTAGCCGAGAAGGGGGCCAACGTAGGAAAGCGGGTCATGACGCGAACGCCTCTTGAAATGGCGTTTCAATACTCAAGCGATATTGTGAATTATATTCGCTCGGAATTTCCGGATGTATATCACAAAGAGGTGAAAAAGAAAGGCTTCGGGATCGCCTTTCATTGTCAAGATGAAGCTCTGCTGGAAGGCATTCTGAAGCTGGGCTGCGAAGTGAACCAGGAAGGGAAGCCATTCCCTCCGCTACATAACTTTGCGGATTTTAATAATGTTGTCGGGATTCAATTCCTGTTAAATCACGGAGCTGATCTCGAAAGCAGAAATCAATATAAACAAACCGCCTTACATAGAGCGATCAGGGGCAGAAAAGCTGCCGCCGTTGAAGTGCTGTTAAAGCATGGCGCGAACATTCATACCGCAGATCAGGATGGGCGGACGGCTGTGGATTTAGCGAAAACATGCGACAGCAAAGCCATTCTTGATATGCTGGTTTAACATGCGCGGCGGCATGTTGAGAAGCGTGTGATTTTGAGCGGGAGAAGCGCCTCCCGCTCTCTTTTTTCTTGCTCCGACGCGTGGGATTACGATACTCCACAGAGATGAGCAGGCGCCCCTTCATTGCTTGCCAGGGCCTGCTGCTGGCGTGTTCTATTGTATTATAACGTCGGCGGCTCATAACCGACCAATGGGTGGAGCCGGGCGATAAACAGCTTGTCTGCTGCCGCGCGCAAAGCCGTATTCCTTACAGCCAGCGCCAGCGGCGACTCGAGCTGCATGACCCGTCCCATAAGGCGCGATTGATGGACGATCTTATGGACACGCGGAATGCGCACTCTCTCAAATGCTTTTAAAGCCTGGACTAAGGCTTCGCCTGCCGGCTTGTGTCTAAGCAGATCCGCAAGCACGACGGCATCCTCCATCGCTTGGGCTCCGCCTTGCCCCAGGTTGGGCAGCATCGGGTGCGCCGCATCTCCAAGCAGCGTTACCCGGCCCTTGCTCCACTGCTTCAGAGGCGCCAGATCGTAGATCGAATGGGTTAGAATGTCCGAAGGCGGCGTTGCTTCGATCACCGCCGGGACCGGTGAATACCAGTTCCGAAACTTTTGCAGAGCGTGCCGCTTGCGTTCCTCGGGTGAAAGGGGCGTTCCCTGTCGCTCTGGCTCATTGATTGCGGCAAACCAGAAGATACGCCCTCCGCCAAGATGAGAAAATCCAAACCGGGTGCCGCGGCCAAGCGCTTCAAATCCGCCCCCGGCTGCAAGCGGATAGCGCGGGTCCTCAAAGCGGCCTATGCCTCGTATCGCTCGATAGCCCGAATATCGTAACGGAATGTGGCCCCAGAGCTGATCGCGGCTTGTGGAACGATGGCCATCGGCGGCCACCAGCAGCTCGCCGGTTGCCGTCGTTCCATCCGTGAAACGCAGCTCGACGCTTTCCTTCGTTTCGATCCACTCTGTTGACTTTTTACTCAGCTGGACCGTGACGCCAAGATGCAGGGAATGCGCATAGAGAATCGATTGCAGAGTACCGCGGTGGATGAGATAGCTCGGCGTGCCATAACGCAAGGCCTGTGTCTCGACCGGCAGACGCGCCAGGAGGTTCCCCTTCCACGTTCTCAGCTCCGCAACCCCGACCGGTGCCCCCTCTTCCCGGATGCGCCCCGCTGTACCGAGTCTCTCCAGAGCTTTCATGGCATTCGCGGCGAGCACGATCCCGGCCCCATCCTCTGCCAGCCTTTCGTTCCGTTCAAATACGGTGACATCCCAACCAACCTTGCGAAGGGCAATGGCACAGCTGAGCCCGCCAATTCCGCCGCCGATGACCATGGCTTTCATTGATTTCCCCCTATCGCGGTGAGGTTTTGTTCAGCTCTTATGTTTACTATATACCGAGTTGGAGCCAGGGCAAAAGGAATATTTCGGACATTTCGTGTTTATACTGTATTTGAAGTTTGATTCATTGTATTTTTAAGTTAAATTGAAGTTCGGGGTTAAAACTGCTAGAATGGGGGTGAGGTGATGTATATGTTCGATCTGGCCGAAAAGGAAGCTGCCATTTCCGAAGCAGTTACGATTCCCGAATTAATCAAGGATCTTCCGGAGACGCAGAATAGACAGGTGTCGCTGTTCATCAAGGCTTTGGCCAACTATATCGAAAAGACGTCATTCCAAAATCCGGGTGCAATACTAGATGAGGTTCAACGTTGTTTGTCTGAGCAAAACCCCCACCGCGCACTGCAGCGGTTGTTCGTATATATGGTGACGATCGGCACTTCCGAGGATGCGCTTAATGTGCGGTTGTACTCGACAGGAGATGTCGCCCGCTTTTTCGGCGTCAGCGTCGCTACCATTAATAACTGGATCAACCAGGGACGCTTTCTTGGCGTAGAAAAGGGAGAAAGGTTTAAACAGGTTCGCATTCCTGAAAACGCCGTTTACGCCGCCTCGACGGGCGTGAGAACAACCGTAGCGGAGGCCGCTGAAATGTATGAGCTTGAGCGGGCGCGACTGAACCGGAACCGGCCAATGACGGAGGCCGAGGAGCTTTCTGAACTGGCAAGTGCAGTCGTTCATTTCGAGAAGAAATACGGCGGAACCTATGAAGAAACGCTCGGCAGCCGATCTAATCTTTCCCCGGATGAATCGCGCGACGCAGCGCAGTGGGCTGGCTTACTGCAGTCGATTGAAAGGCGGGGAACCAGCATTTGACTCCTTCGCATCAAATGTCCAGGCCACCATCAAATATCCAACAGTTGGAACGGGATTTCGCATCGATCCTCATGGATACCAGAGACGGTGATGGTTCCGGATTGATGTCTTCACGTAAATTCACACGTCACACCTTCATCTTTGTCGATGGATCGCGTTTATATGTTACGGAAGAATTAAGCAATGGCCTCATCGATGTTTCGTATTATAACTGGGTCGATGCCAAGGGGAACGAGATTTTGAGTTTTCATAGCGAGCCTCATGACAGGGACCCACATTATCAGACTGCGACGGAACCGCATCATGTTCATCCCCCCGCTGATGCCAAACTGACCAATCTCACGCGTTACCCGAATTTTCATCATCAGGAACTACATACTATCATGGAACACATTTTCTTCTCGCTTATTGCTGCCAAAAAAATATAACGAATTGATCCGGTTTTTAAGTTAACGAGCAGCATCATGCAATGAAAAAGATTTGTGAAGGGAAAAATCATGGTTCGATCATTAGTGGCAAGTCATAAATATCATTGATCATCTGTTAAAAGGCGTAGAATGGACCAATACAAACAAGTCTTTTCCAGCGGCCAACACCGGCATTCATAAAGTAGAGTTTTCTAACGGACGATGGGAAATGACATTAGAAAATCTTGTGGAGCACTTATAACGATTGTCGTTCCTATAACAGTAAAGGCCATCCTTAAATGGGTGGCCTCTTTATATGACGGATTGCCAGGCTAATTAAAAATTTGTATACAAATTTTTAGGATATGGAAAAGGACCAATCCTCCTTATAATGGAATTATCAACCATCGGAGGATGATTTCATGTCGAATCCAGATTATGTGATCAGAGCTCTTCATGAGAATGACGATTTTGAAGAAATACGCAGGCTCCTGGAACATACAAGAAAGAAATATATCAATGATGACCGGATGTCCGTCCCTTCGGCCGAAGAACTTAAGAACGCTTATTTTCCAACAGAGCCATCTCGAGTCGAGTATGGTCCGAAGAAAGGCTTTATTTCGGTGAAGGATGGCAATCTCAATGCCTTTATGGGCGTTTCCCTGAATAACGCGACAAAGAATGGGTTTGTGGAATACGGCATTTTAGAAAATGACGAGGCTACCTTACATTCATTAATCGAGAAATGCTGTGATGTCGTTACTGAAAATGGCGGAAATAAAATATATTATTTCGCTTTCACGCAGTTTGGACAAATTCGAAACCCCGAGATTACACAGTTTGAGAAATTTGGATTCATTTCGGATGAATTTTCGAATTGCTCTACTCATTTGGCCTTAAATCATTGGGAAGAACCGCAGGAGTTAGATACCTCGAATATTTACGCAGATAGGAATATTGACCTCACCGATATCGAAGAAATGCTCGTGGAAGACGGGGAATTATCCATGGCAGAGCAATTTAAGAACTCGTATAGCGAACAGACCCCGGATGTTGTCATTTTGACTTTAAAGAATGCGGATAACGAAATGACAGGATTCGCCTATTATAAAGTAAGATTGGCACATCCCAGCCACACCGATCCTTCTGCTAATGCATTCGGCATTCATTTTAGACCGAAATATCATTTAACGTTAAATGAGAAAAGGAGGCTGCTTCGCGCAGCGCTTCGTTCTATGAAACAGCTTAATGCAACAAGTGTGACTACCCTGATGTCCCTTAAAAATTTTGAAACGTTTGTTATCTTGGCTAATGAAGGCTTCACAGATTTTATTGTTAATTCTGTTCGCTTGACGAAACCTATTCATTAAGTAGGCGGCTATTGCGATGAAAAGATATACGAATGCCAGGGACGTGCTGCCGGAAAGCTTGATCCGAGAAATTCAGAAATATGTGAAGGGACAGCACCTGTATATTCCCCAGACGGAACGTAGAGATTGGGGCACTACTACTGGTATACGTGAAGAGCTGCTGCAGAGAAACAGGGAAATTTACCGAAAGTTTCTTGAGGGCATTAACGTGCGTTCATTATCTGAAATCTACCATTTAAGCGAAGAGCGAATACGGGCAATCATTCACGAGCAGCAGACGGAATAAAGAGTGTCACTGAAAGGGCCGGATAACCGGCCCTCATATGTCATCCCGTCAGAAGCCTATGGCGCAGCCGTCCTTCCTCGGATCGGAGCCTCCTTGGAACAGCCCGGTTTCCGGATCGATGAATATTCCTTGGTATCCCCCGACGACGAAATCGTCACCGTCAGACAGGTTTAACAGCGTATAGCCTTGACGGGACAGCTCCCGGCAAATCGCTGGCTCAATCTCCGACTCCAAGAAAACGCCATGAGCATAGTGGCGGAACCGGGGGGCATCGCCGGCTGCTTGAATATTCATGCCGAAGTCGATCAGGTTCACCAGCGTCTGGACCTGCCCTTGCGGCTGCATGTCGGCTCCCATCACGCCGAAGGAGATCAGCGGCTTCCCGTCCTTCAGCACCATTCCCGGGATAATGGTATGGAACGGACGTTTCCCCGGTTGGAGAACATTAGGATGATGACGGTCCAAAGAAAATAACGAACCCCGATTATGCAGGAAGATTCCAGTATCGGGAATCAGGACGCCGCTTCCGAACACACTGAAAATGCTGTTGGTCACCGAGGCAACGTTTCCTTCCTTATCGGTAACCGTCAAATAAACCGTATCTCCGCCTAATTCTGCCCCCGATGGAATCTCCTTCACCCCGGATTGAATGGTCCCGGCCAGTTCCTTCGCATACTCCTTGGACAACAGGCGGTCTAGGGGGATGTCAGCAAATTCGGAATCGGCAATATAGCGATCCCGATCGGCATAGGCTAATTTCTTGGCTTCGACAAAAAGCCGGATATATTCCGCAGAATTGTGCCCCATAGCCTTTAGATCGAAATTCTCGAGGATGTTCAGCATCTGGAGAACCACAAGCCCTTGCCCGTTCGGCGGAATTTCCAAGACCTCATAGCTGCGGTAATGGGTGGATATGGGCTGCACCCACTGGGAACGGTGTTCCTTCAGGTCTTCCTTACGGAGCAATCCCTGATGATCCGTCATATATCGATCGATCTTGTCGGCAATCTCGCCCTGATAGAAAGCATCTCTTCCGTTCTTTGCGATTTGTTTGAGGGACCAGGCCAACCCGGGCTGTTTGAACAGCGTCCCTTCCTTGGGCGCTTTTCCGTGAATTAAATAATGCTGGCTCGCTTCCTCGGAGCGCAAGAGGAGCGGTTCGGCTTTTTTCCAGTAATAAGACACCATCTCCGGAATCGGGAAGCCTTCCTCCGCATATCGAATGGCCGGAGCGAGTACCTCTTGAAAGGTGAGCGTCCCGCAGCTTTCAAGCAGCTGCGCCCAGCCGTCAACGACGCCCGGTACGGTGACGGATAAAATCCCGTTAGCAGGGATGCTGGTGAAGCCATTTTGCTCAAAATAATCCGGGGTTGCCGCCCGCGGAGCGCGTCCGCTTGCGTTCAGTCCTTTTATTTCCCGTCGCTTAGCATCATAGATCAGGGCGAACATATCGCCGCCGAGCCCCGTCATCATCGGCTCTACCACACATAAAGCGGCAGCGGTGGCTACCGCGGCATCGAAGGCATTGCCCCCTTGCTGGAGGATTTGTATGCCGGCCATAGCCGCCAGGGGATGACTGGTGGCAACCATTCCGTTTTGTGCATGAACTACAGAGCGGGTTTGTTTGCGGTAACCCGTGGGTCGATCTGCCATGTTAGCCCCTCCTCAGATTGCAAACTTTGTTTGATATTATTTATCTACCTCTCAACGCGAGATCCACCCATTCAAGAAGCTTGATATCTTGGCCATGCCCTGCGATCACGGACAATCCTACCGGAGCTCCGTCGAGGTCAGCGGCGGGCAAGGTTATCTGCGGCAAGCCAGCCAATCCGGCGATGCAGCATAATTGCAAGGTTCGGGCCCGTCGCTGCTCGACCTCATCCCCGGACTCGCCCCGCAAGGGAGCGCTTCCCGGTGCTGTAGGAATGACGAGCAGCCCGTCGCTGCCCAGTAGCTGAGCCATTTGCTGCTTGATATGTTGTCTTCGCTGCAGTAAATCGCGGCTTTCGTTGCCATTCAACGTGCTCGCCCAGGAGAACCGTTTGCCGATATGGGGTCCGAAGCGCGGCTTCGTCTGTTCGATCCAACCGCCATGAGTCTCCCAAATCTCGAGACCTTGCAGGACCCGGAAAATGTTGACCCATTCCGCTAACCCGGATGGAGTTAAGGTGATCGTCTTCCGCTCATGAACCCGGCTTTCCAATATCGGAAGAACTCCCGAAATCGCATCGCGGCACTCGGCATCTGCGACAGCCCAGGCATCCTCGGCCATATAAAGACGCCGAAACTCGGGCCCGCCGGAGGGGCGGCCGTTCAGCAGCACCCGCCCGACATCAAGCAGCGTCTTCGCATCGCCGGCCATCCATCCTACGGTATCAAAGCTGGGAGCCAACGGGACGACTCCGGCAAGATCGACGAGACCGTGAGTCGGACGGAAACCGTATATCCCGCAATAACTGGAAGGAATCCGCACGGAGCCCCCGGTATCGGTACCTAACGCAAAATCAGCCAAACCTGCGGCAACGGCTACAGCCGATCCGCTGGACGATCCGCCGGGAATCCGTTCCGGGGTCTTCGGATTGACAGGCGTTCCGTAATGTTCATTTTCACCGTCCAAGCTGTACATCAGCTCGTCGGTATGGGCCGTTCCGGTTAGCCGGGCTCCATGGTCAAGCAGCAGCCGGATGCTGGCGGCATGGCGATCGGCCGGTCCGTGGGTTAACAGCCAATCCGGATTTCCCGCACCGGAAGTATATCCTTGAATGTCAAAGACGTCCTTCACCGCAAACGATAAACCTTCCAATATACCGGAGCCGGAAGGCTTCACCACAAGATCTGGACGGACAAAAGCGCCCCAATCATCGTTCATTTTTGCTTACACACCTTCCGTACATCGTTATTCACACTCTCTTGAAAATTCGACGAAGTCCGTCGGCGAATTTTCAATACCGAAGGTGACGACCGATTGACGAAAGCTAGCGCTCGTCATAGGCGTCTATATGAAATTTATATTAGTCATTGTAGGGAAGGAAGTCATTGGATATATTGAATAAAATTATAACCGATGATTGTGCATCTTGAATATTCATGATGAAGATTGCAGCAGGGAACGCGCCATGAGCGCTATCCTCAATTTCAGGATTTCGTTCGGATCCTTCAAGCTCCTGCCGAGGATCTCCTCGCACTTGTTCAAGCGGTAGGAGACGGTGTTTCGATGAATATAGAGCTGTTTAGCGGTTTCCGTAATCAGGCAGTGGTTCTCCAAAAATACGGCGAGCGTCTGAATCAGATCCATATGCTCCCGGTCGGTGGAATCCGCAAGACCCTTGAGGGTGCTGTCATAAAATTGCTTTAAGTTCTTATAGGGAATCATCCGCAGCAATTCGGTCAGCTCTTTAACGCGATACGATTGAATAAAGCGCGCTTTCTTGGATTGGTATCCGGACCGCAAAGCTTCCAACGCTTTGTGGAAACAGGTCGAGATATCCGTTAACTGTTCGGCGTAATTGCCGACGCCAAACGAAAGGCTGACTTCCAGCTCCCGGTAAAGCCGGTCCTGAATGGTTCGCAGGATGCCGTTCCAATCCTCTTCCTCGGTTTCTTGAGGCGGCTGCGACAGCTCGACCGGAATCAGCATCATAAAATAATGGGTTTTCGTAAACAAAATGTACGGCTTCTTCAGGCGAGATAGCTCGTCATCCAGATATTCGTATACTTGATCCCGCAGTTGACTGATGGCGTCTTCCCGGTGAACCCGCTTTTTGCTGTACATTTCCGGACTTTGATCGATGGCAGCGACAATGCATTTGTATGTTTGCCTTTTCTGAAGGCCGTAGTGCTTGCCCCGGTTCACAATTTCTTCGTCGGAAGTGATCTGTTCATCCAGCAAATCGGCGAAAAATTCATTTTTAATTCGTCTGGAGCTTTCTTCGAGAGCATGCTGCTTCATAAATTCAAACCGTACGACGTTAGCGGCCTGCTCCACGGCCAGGACGGAAAAAGGATCTTCCAGCATAGCCCCCGGAACGATTAAGAATCCCCGCCGCTGCTTATAGATTTCAATGGAAAAGGCGGTCACCGGCTCTTTGGGGGCCAGCAGCGAGAAATAGGAGACTCGGCCTGCGAGAATCGAAGCTAAAAGCCGGGCAATGCTCTTCTTTGTGTCCGGAGAAGGGGAAGGGGTGGAGCGGGATTCGGCCAGCACCTGTCCCCGGTGATCGAAAAGCAGCACGGGGTGCTGAATGAGAGAGCTCAAGCTGTCCATCACTCCCTGCAGCCCCTTGCCTTCCATCACGATGCGGGAAAAAGCCTGGTGGGTTTCCAGCGCATAACGCAATTCGTCGGTTCTTTTCTCCAGAATGTAGCTGAGAATTTGCGTCGTCAATTCTCCCAAGGGGGAATCGAGCGGGATTTCGATAATCGGAAAAGCCAATTCGTCGGATAATTGCAGCACGGAAGGCGGAATCTCGGAAATGAACCGTTTGGTTTTGATGCCGAGTCCGGCACACCCCTTGTCGGCCATCTGCCGAACTAATTCCAGCAGGTCGTTCGGCGATTCCTTAATGGCAAAAGCCGTCGTGAGCAATAATTCGTTCGGTTTTAAATAATGAATGATGTCGGGAGCATCCATCATATTGACGCTTTCCACTGTTCGGTTCAGGCCGAGACGGCCCGCGGCGAGCTTGGCATGCTTCAGAAGAGGCATGCGGATCACATCCGCCATTTTCATGACCACGACCCCCATGGATTGATGGTATCGTTGAATAAGTATGTTCATTGTACAATATGCACGATTAATTGGCTATATTTTATTCAAGGGATACAATGACTTCTGGAAAAGGATTCACTACAATAGGGATAACATGGGGAGCACCGTAGGAACAAAACGACTGTGCGAGAAAAAGAAAGGAACATACGGATGAACATAGCGGATCTCCAGCAGCCAAAAAAGGGGGACGCGCGGATGAACATAGCGGATCTCCAGCAGCAAGCGGAAGAAATGGTGGAGTGGTTAGCGGCGTACGGAGCGGACCCGGAGGGCGGCGTCACGCGCCTTTTATATACATCCTCCTGGATCGAAGCTCAGCAGGCCATGGACCGGAAGATGAGAGCCATGGGCTTGGATACGTATTACGACGATGCAGGGAATTTATTCGGGAGGATTGCTTCAGAAGACCCTGAGGCCGGAACGATTCTTACCGGGTCCCATGTCGATACGGTCAAGTGCGGCGGAAAATATGACGGGGCATTCGGAATTATAGCCGGGCTATTGGCGCTGCGTTATTTAAAAGAAACGTACGGACCTCCCAAGCGGAATATCGAGGTCGTTTCGTTATGCGAGGAGGAAGGGAGCCGGTTCCCGCTCACCTTCTGGGGGTCAACCAACATTACCGGAACAGCTCCGACGGATCACATCGCGCAGATTCGGGATTCAGAGGGAATTCCCTTCGTCGAGGCGATGAACAAGGCGGGTTTCGGCTTGGGGCATTATCGAAGCCCGCTGCGGAAGGATATCCTATCGTTTATTGAGCTTCACATTGAACAAGGCGCCATTCTGGAACGCGAACAGACGACGATCGGCATCGTGGAGCAAATTGTAGGACAAAAGCGGTTGACGATCGAGTGCAGCGGAGAAGCCAACCATGCAGGGACGACGCCGATGGGTTGGCGGAAAGACGCCTTGCGTGGAGCCAGCCAAATGATCGTGGCGATCATGGAAGCGGCCGACCGGAGAGGAGCTCCGCTCGTGGCCACGGTGGGAAAGATCGAAGTGGAGCCCAACGTATCCAATGTCATTCCCGATAAAGCCGCCTTTACCTTGGATATCCGCCATCCCCAAGGCGATGTGCTGGATGCTTTCTGCGAGGAGGCGGTCGCTATATGCTTTGCCGCCGCGCAGGACCGCGGACTTCAAGTGAAGGTGAATCAACATCTTGATGTGCGTCCTGTAGGCATGGATGCATCGCTGCTCCGGAGCATCGAGACGATTTGTCAAGCTCAAGGTCTTCCCTATAGGCTGATGCCAAGCGGGGCGGGGCATGATGCCCAAATTATGGCGGCCCATTATCCGACTTCGCTCATTTTTGTGCCGAGCCATCGGGGAATCAGCCACAATCCTGCGGAATATACGTCCAAAGAAGATTTGGCGGCAGGCGTGCAAGTTCTGATCCGGTTGTTGTATGAGCTGGGTTATGAAAAGGAGACGATATCATGAAATACAGAGATCTCAATGCTTCAACCCGAACGATCATGACCCCCGGCCCCGTGGAAGCGGAGCCTCGCGTGCTCCGCGCGATGGCGACGCCCATTCTCGGACAGTTCGATCCCGAGTTCACGCATATGATGAATGAAACGATGGAGATGATTCGCGAACTGTTTCAGACCAAGAACCACTGGGCTTTTCCGGTTGACGGAACCTCGCGCGCCGGGATCGAAGCGGTATTGGCCAGCATGATCGAGCCGGGCGATCGGGTGCTCATCCCGATTTATGGCCGGTTCGGCCATCTTCTTACGGAGATTGCGGAACGGTACGGCGCGGAGATTTATAACATCGAAACAGAGTGGGGCACGGTGTTCGATCCGGAAGAGGTCATCCGCGAAATCGATCGCGTTCAGCCTAAAATCGTTGCGATGGTTCACGGGGAAACCTCCACGGGACGCATGCAGCCCTTACAGGAAATTGGCGGGGCTTGCCGGGAACGGGATGTCTTCTTCGTGGTCGATGCGGTTGCCTCCATCGGCGGGGTAGATGTCAAAGTCGATGAATGGCACATTGACGCCGCCATCGGCGGGACCCAAAAATGTTTGTCCGTGCCATCCGGCATGGCGCCGATCACCTTCAATTCCCGCGTAGAGGCGCTGCTCTTGGAACGGAAAAAGATCGAACAGGGGCTTGCCGAACCAGGGTCAAACAAGAAAGCGCAGCCGCGGGTGATTCGAACCAACTATTTTGATTTAAGCCAATTGATGGATTATTGGAGCCCTGCCCGTCTCAATCACCATACGGAAGCCACCTCGATGCTCTACGCACTGCGGGAAGGGCTGCGCATCGTCCTGGAAGAAGGATTAGAGCATCGGTTCGCTCGGCACAGCCTGCACGAACAAGCGCTGGTTCAAGGGATTGAGGCGATGGGCTTGGAATTATACGGCGATCCGTCCTGCAAACTCCCTGTCGTTACTTGCATCACGATACCGGAGGGCATTGACGGAGAGTCGGTTCGCGCCATGCTGCTGAACGATTTTGATATTGAAATCGCCAGCTCCTTCGGGCCGTTAAAGGGGAAGATTTGGCGGATCGGCACCATGGGCTACAGCTGCAGGAAGAAGAACGTGCTTCATGTCCTGGGGGCGCTCGAAGCCGTACTTCTGCGCCATAAGGCCAAGATTGCGGCCGGCCGAGCAGTTCAGGCGGCGTTGGATGTTTACGAAGCGAACGAACATCGCTAAATACCGTTGGCGTTCAAATAACATAACATAATATGTCACGAAAGACAGGGTGAATCCCTGTCTTTTTTTGTTTTCGTTTGTATTTTATGCACGGTGACCAGTTCGGATGTTATGTTTTGTATAGGGTAAATAATGAAAAACCAATGGATTTCAATTATATTAGGAATATAACAAGTAAATGTTCATAACGTTATACGGGAGAATAAGTAACACATGGGATGGTAAAGGAAGGAGTCGTATTCAGCGGCCGAGGCATGACCCGAAGTGCGGAATTTAACCGAAGGGGAGTTTTGTGTATATGAATACCCAAATAGAAGCTTATCCTACGCCGGATGCGCATATCCACCACACAGCGAATATGGATGAATCGCTCCAGCCGAAAACAGAGGCGAACAGAAAGGTCAGTCCGATAGACTATATTTTCATGTGGATCGGAGACGGCGTCAACCTTGGCAATATGACGCTGGGTGCCAGCTTGGTGGTGGCGGGAGTTGCAACGTTGAATTTGCTCCAGACCTTTGCCGCAGCGATCATAGCCATCGGTATCATTTCGGTTATTTTTGCTTTAAATGACAGGCTCGGCTACCGAACAGGGATTCCCTATGTCGTACAGCTCAGAATGTCCTTTGGCTTGAAAGGTTCCGTGATATCGTCGCTTTGCCGCGGGATTCCCGCCATCGTCTGGTACGGATTCCAAAGCTGGATTGGCGGCACGGCCTTAAATGAAATTGCGAAGATCGTTTCGGGCGGTTCCTTCGATAACGTGGCTGTTTGCTTTATCGTGCTGCAAGTGATACAAATTGGCCTTTCGCTGTACGGCTTCCACGCCGTTAAGTGGGTTGAAACCGTGACATCCGTTGTGATTACCTTGGCGCTGCTCTATGTGTTTGGCGTGCTGCTCGCATCCCACAGCGATTTGATTGCGGAGAAATGGGTCCGTGCAGAAGGCTCTTGGGGCTTGCCGTTCTTTGCCTTCATCATGATGTTTATGGGGAATTATGCGGCCATCTTTTTAAGCGCGGCAGATTATTCGAGAGAGCTGAAAACCGGCATCAGCGACAAAAAACGCGGTCTCTTGTACTTCTTTCCGATTTTTGTGGCATACGGCTTGACGCTTACCATCGGCGCCATGCTTGCCTCCGCGACAGGGATCTCCAATCCGGTCAAGGCGTTCGCGGAAGTGGTGGATAACTCTTATATTACCATCTTCGTTTCCGCATTTATTGTGCTCGGGGCGGTTGCGGTCAACATGGTCGCCAATATTATCCCGCCAGCCTATGTGATTACCCTGCTTACCAAGATAAAGTTCAAACCGGCTGTTACGATTACCGGTCTGCTGGCGTCATGTTCGTTCCCTTGGGTGCTTGTGCAGGATTCTTCGGCTGAGGGGCTCGGGATGTTCATTCTGATCTATTCCGCTTTTTTGGGGCCGATCGTATCCATCTTGCTGGTTGACTATTATGTGTTAAGAAAACAGCAGGTGCATGTCCCGGATTTGTACAATGAGAGCGGCCCGTTCGCCGGATCGAATCCGGCTGCGATGCTTGCCATGCTGCTCGGTGCCGGCGCGGCCTTTATCCAAGTGGAGCTGGCCTGGATTATCGGCCTTGTCGTATCGGGCATTGCCTATATTTTGCTGACAAAGTATGCGTTCAAACATTCGAAATTCAAGAAGGGCACCATCTTTGATGAACCATCATTCAAATCAGGAGGGAACCGGTTATGAAATACGATGTATTGATTAAAAACGGTCATGTCGTATTCAGAGATGCTGTGAAAAAGGCGGATCTGGCGATTCGAGACGGCAAGATTGCCGCCATTGCTGAACAAATCAACGACGCGGCAGACCAAGTCGTGGAGGCGGCCGGCCAATACGTCCTGCCCGGGATGATCGATGCGCATGTCCATATTTGCGAACCGGGGCGCACGGAGTGGGAAGGCTTTGAAACCGGCACAAAGGCATTGGCGGCCGGAGGAACGACAACCTATGTCGATATGCCGCTGAATGCATTGCCTGCGACAACGACGAAAGAAGCGTTGGCATTGAAGCTGGCCGCTGCCGCCGGGAACAACTACGTCGATTATGCCTTGTACGGCGGACTCGTTCCGGGGAATCTCGAAAACCTGCAGGAGCTTTCTGACGCGGGAGTGGTCGGTTTTAAATGCTTCATGGCTACGTGCGGTACCGATTTGCCGGGCGATTTTAAAAATGTTGATGACTTTACGCTTTATGCGGGAATGAAAAAAATAGCCGAGCTCGGGCATATTTTATTAATCCACGCTGAAAATGCCGAGATTACGGACCGTTTGGCCGAAGAAAGCATCAAGCAAGGCAAGACGACGGCTTCCGATTATGTCGCAACCCGTCCGGTATTTACGGAGGTCGATGCCATCAAGAGAGCTATATTTATGGCGAAAGAAACCGGGTGTAAGCTGCACTTTGTCCATATTAGCAGTGCTGCGGGCGTGGAAGAGATCATCAAAGCGCGGAATGAAGGATTGGATGTGACCCTGGAGTCCTGCCCGCATTATTTTACGATTACGACCGAACAATTCGAAGAAATCGGGCCGCTTGCCAAATGTTCGCCTCCTTTGCGGGACGAAGCGGAGCAGGAAAAGTTATGGGAAGCCTTGAAGCAAGGCAAAATCGATATGCTGACATCCGACCATTCCCCTTGTCCGCCGAACATGAAGCATAGCGATACCAATAATATATTTGAAGTATGGGGCGGCATTACCGGCTGCCAGAACAACGTTGACTTGATGTTCGACGAGGCTGTGCTTAAGCGCCAAGTGCCGGTAACCCAATTTGCCCAAATGATTGCGACCAAACCGGCGGAAAGGTTTCATTTAGGGACGAAAGGCGAGATCGCCATCTCTAAAGACGCGGATATTATATTGATCGATCCTGATCAATCGTATGTCGTGAAAGCCGAAAACTTTTATTACCGGCATAAGCATAGCCCGTATACCAACAGAACTATCCATTGCCGGGTTACCAAAACCTTCCTTAGAGGGCAATTGGTGTTTGATTTGAATGAAGGCATTGTAGGCGAACCCGTTGGGCAGTTCATCCTACCATCCCTGGACGGGTCTCGTTACGCGGAACCGAGTCACAAGTGATGGTACAGCGAAGCTTATGGATAAATGATGATTCAGCTAAAAAAACTTTACTGACGGAAGACGTCAGTAAAGTTTTTTTTACGACAGTGGGGGGCTTGAACATACTGCCAATCATAAAAAGAGCAGAACGACGCAGCCGACAATCCAACAGTAGATGGCGAACCATTTTAAGTTTCCTTTGGCCATGATTCCTATAAACCATTTTAATGAAAAATAGGTCGCGACCAATGCGCATATAAAAGCCACGAGATACGGAATCAGCAATTCATTCATGTTCGGATCCTTGATCATGGTTCTTCCTTCAAGAATCATGCCGCCCAGACTAACCGGGATATAAAGAAAAAAAGAAAAGCGAAGGGCAGTATCCTGCCTCATTCCAAGCGCCATTGCGGCAACAACCGTTGCGCCGGAACGGCTGATTCCCGGCAGCAGAGCAACGGCCTGGCTCAAACCGACGATCACGGCATCACGCAACGTTAAATCCTTGTCTTGCTTCCTGCCGCGAAGATTACGGATCAGCCACAGGGCGCATCCCGTAATGAGCAATGTAATCCCTGTGATTTTTACTCCTTTCAAGTAATCACTTATAAGGTCATTGAATAGAAGTCCCAACACGACCACCGGGATAGTGCCGATAATGATATACAATATAAACATAAAATCCGGTTTCATGGCCTTGTTTCCCGTGCGAATATAGCCCAGGCCATGGTCTGCAATCCGAACAAGATCCTTCCGGTAAATGAGCACAACAGCCAGCAGTGATGCGAAATTCACGAACACTTCGAAACTAAGCCCTTCGATATGTAATCCGATTAAATGTTCCGCGATGACCAGGTGGCCGCTTGACGATACGGGAATCGGTTCGGTTAATCCTTGAAATAACCCTAAGAGGGCATATTGAAGAAGGTTTATTATGGTATCCATATTAAGAATTACTCCTATCGATCGTCATATGAAGGGCCGGTCCAAGGAGCGGCAGCCCTCGATTCCGTATAGATAAAGATATCAAGACCCCTTTTCTCCCAATGCTTTTAATCGCGAGTTCATAACAAGATTTACGGCGACAGCATCATCGATATAACCAATCGGAAAGAGGTAATCGGGAATACAATCGATAGGTAAGATAAAGTAAACCAGCGCACTTCCGATGAAGGCCAGTTCGGCTGCAGTGCCTCGCTTGGAACGGAAGCGTTCGTACATATCTTTTAGCTGTTGGATGAACGGACCCGAGCTTCGTATTTCGTGGATTTTCTCGGCAAATTGTTGGAGGACCGTATGTCTTCCTTCATTGGTTTGAGCGTATTGCTCGTAATGGGCCAGCTGCTCTTCTAAGTTTTCAATACTAAAATGGGGGTTGTGCAAGTCGGAGGATGCAAGGATCTCTTCAATGTTGGCAACCGATACTTGGAGATCCGATGGCCCCGGACGATCAAGGTAACCAGCCGCTGTCAGCAGCTCAGAGACGGGAATCCCCAAACCGTCGGCAAATCGTTGTAAATGAGCCGGAGTGGCTCTTCGTTTCCCGCTCATGATTCGGGAAATGGTGGCCGCATCAATATCCGTCAGCTTGCCTAATTTCCGTATGGATAACGATCGTTCCTTCAATCGTTCTTCCAGTAGTAAACCCAGTCTATTGCTTGCGGGTTGTATGGACATATTCCAATGGTCCTTTCCTTATCATTCTTTAATCCGATCCTGAAGTTCGACGAAGTCCGTCGGCGAATTTTCAGTACCGAAGGTGACGGCCGATGACGAAGGATTCGTTCGTCAAGACGTCTGACTTGGAATAATATAAGGACTGCAGCCAGGCTGTAATTCATAACGACTATACACCTAGTGTTGACAATTTGTCAACGGCAGATGTATAGTCGTTACTATATTGCTAGCCATAGAAATGCTATGTCTGTGATCGAATCCGTCGGCAGAATCAGGAGGGACCGGCTTGAAAACCAATCGCTTGAAAACAAGGTCCGCGGTGTTGCTACAATGGTATGCCGGACGATCGCGTATGCAAAAGATCTGCATGCTCATTATTTTGATCGTTTTCCTATTCGGTGTGTTGGGGTGCGTCGCTTTATACCATAATTTTCATAAATCCACGATCAATTTGGCCAATGCCATTCTTGATGAGGGCGATCTGGAAAACATCAATAACTGGGATATGAAAAATGAACAAAAGCTTGTTGAATGGGACGCAGAACCGGAGGATTTCTATACGCTGGTCATTGGCCTCGATAACAGCGACAGTCACGATGGCATGAATACCGATACGATTTTGGTCGCCCATGTCATTCCCCAGAACAATATCGTTAAGCTGTTGTCGATCCCGCGGGATTTGCGTGTGAAGAATTTGCGGGGTTCAGAGGCTAAGATTAACTCGATTTTCGCTAACGGGTACAATTACGCGGTTCGTCAAGCAAGGGAGAATCCGAACTTGCTTTCCGGCAAGTACGCACAGCTTGGTCATAACAAAGTTCCCGAAGAATACATAAGCTCAGGCATGGTCATGGCAAGGGAGACGATTGAGCGTTATATGGATATTGATATTGAGTACACCTTCCTTGTCAATTATCAGTCCTTGATTTCGCTGGTCGACTTGGTAGGAGGCATCGAAATCAACGTGGAGCGGAGCATGGAGTATGATGCGCCTTCGGAAAACATGTTCATCCGCTTGGAGCCGGGGGTGCAGGTGCTCGACGGGGAAAAAGCGCTGCATTACGCGCGGTTTCGCAAAGATAACCGCGGGGCGGCGTTTCATTCCGACGATTTCGAACGCGGCTTGCGCCAGCAACAGATCATTGTCGCACTCATCGATAAGCTGAATTCCTGGAACAATCTGCCGAAGGTGTTCGAGATTATAGATACCGTATCGTCCAACCTGAAAACCAACATGACGCCGAACACGATGATGGCCATGGTCAAGGAATATTACGGAAAAATCGCCACAGACCATATCTATAGCTTGCCGTTCCCGGGCTATTGGAATCATCCGTATGTCGACGTTGAACAAGAGGAACTGGAAGCATTGCTTGAACAATTTATATCGATCGATCCGCTTTGATTTGTTTCAACAGACGGGAAGGGTGGATGACAGAAAGAAGAGGTTCGAATGGAAGCATGAAAAGATTGGCGAGCCGATTAGATGGTACAATATTGCTCATATTGATTTGTTTTATGATAATCAGCACTCTCGCAATCCACAGCGCAACGACGGGCACCAAGTATGAGGGACTTCACGTCAACCATTTCGTCATGTACATAGTGTTATTTATTCCGATGCTGGCCATTTCCTTTCTTGATTATCGGGGAATCGTTCGCCACTGCTCTATAATCTTGTACGCATTGGGAATCGGTTTACTTGTGCTCGTCCATTTCAAAGGAATGAATCTGAATGGTTCTACGCGTTGGATCAGCATGGGACCTATCCAATTCCAACCGTCTGAACTTGTGAAAATATTTGTTATCCTATTGGTTGCCAAAATGTTGAAGCGTCGCAACGGCGAACCTCTTCGAATCCTTCAAGATATGGTCCCCATTATGATCGTCACGTTGATTCCGGTTTTGTTGATTTTGAAGCAGCCGGATCTCGGCACTTCGATTGTGTATTTCGGTATTCTGGCGGGGTTGCTCTGGATGGGGAACATGCGCTGGATTCATGTTATCATCGGCAGCGCAACGATGGCTGTTCTCGCTGCATCCCTTGCCTGCTTGTATATGTTCAATCACGAATGGCTCTCCAAGATGATTAAGCTTCATCAGATGGCCAGAATACAAGCGTTTGTCGATCCCGCCTCCGACCCGAATCATAGCTGGCATGTGCTGAATTCCATCAGAGCAGTAGGTACGGGAGATGTCTTCGGGAAAGGCTACCGGCAAGGGGATATGGTGCAGAACGGATTTATCCCGTATGACTACGCGGATTCGATCTTTGTGGTGATCGGCGAGGAGTTCGGTTTTTTGGGGAGTGCGCTGCTGCTGCTTCTCTATTTTCTACTCATCTATAGAATGGTTCGAATCGCTTCCGAAAGCAGCGATGTCTCCGGAACGTATATCGTCGTAGGGATTATGTCCATGTTCGTTCTTCAAATTTTCGAGAATATCGCCATGCACTTGGGGCTGATGCCTCTCACCGGCATTGCGCTGCCGTTTATCAGCTACGGAGGAAGCTCGCTGCTTACCAATATGGCGGCTATCGGTCTTGTATTAAGCGTAAGAATCCATTCCTTCCAACCATACTCGTAATTCCGACCGAATATCCAATGGGAAGAGCGTAATCCGCAAGCAGCAGACGAAATGAAGGCCGGGGAACCGGCCTTCTTGACATCACATCGGCAAATAGATGGTGAACACCGAACCTTCGCCGACCACGCTCCGCACCTCGATCCACCCCCGGTGAGCAAGGATGTTTTGCTGGGCAATGGCGAGCCCCAGACCGGTTCCGCCGCTGGGGCGGGCCCTGGAATGATCCGCTCTATAAAAACGGTTGAAGATATGGGGCAAATCCTCCTCGGAAATGCCGACGCCGCTGTCTTCAATGCGGATGCGGGCATAGGGCTGCTGCCGGTTAGGGACGTGCGTCGTTTCTACAAGGAGCCGGATTTGTCCGCCGGGGTTCGTATAGTAGATGGCATTCGTCAGGAGGTTATACAGCGCTTGAAGAATACGGGATTTTTCTACCGATACGGGAATCGACTCCTCCACGGCGTGCATGGAAAGCTGGATTTGCTTGTCCTCCGCCATATACCGAGTCTTCTCCACGACATCCTCCAGCAGCGCAGCCAGGTTCTCCGTTCGCGGACGCAGCTCCGTCATGCCGGCTTCGAGCTTGGACAAATCCAGCACATCATGAACCAAGCGCGACAGCCGCAGCACTTCATCGAGAATCGAAGCTTGCTTGGCGGCAGATAGGGGCTTCCCCGTCTCATGGGCCAGCTCCAATTCCCCTTGAATGATCATCAGCGGCGTTTTCAATTCATGCGCGACATCGGACATCAGCTGCTTGCGGGTTCGTTCCGCGTCGGCCAGCGAATCGTTCATCTCGCGAAGCGCCTTGGAGATCGCTCCGAATTCATCTTTCCTTCGCTCAGGAAAGACGGCCGCGGCGCCGCCTTTTTGGATGGACGCGATGCCTTGGATGATTTGGCGTATAGGGCTTGTCAGCCTCCACGACAATAAGAAGATGGTCAGCAGCGCCGCGATGAAAGTAAACAGCAGCGAAGCGATGCCGATATTGGGCAGCATGGTGTACCACATTGTTTTGAACTCGTACGTCTTGTACTGCTTATCGTTCATGACGTACAGTCTGCCGACCCTCCGGTCACCCTCGAAAAGCACCAGCTTGTACCCGTTCTTGCGAAGTTCATCGGCGCTGAGCGTTCCTTGCTGAACCAAGAATTCTCCCTCCGCCGACAAAACGATTTCGGCAAAGGAGCCGCTATATTCGAACCTCGCACTTTGAACATGATCCCACGAATCTCCGTTGGTTCTGTAATACTGTTCGAACTCCTCTCTGAGCGATTCGAACGCAGCCTTGTCCTCAAGATAGGCAAAATCGCGGAAAATATAAAACTGGACATGCGTGACGCCCAGGAGAAAAAGCAGGATAAACACGATCAGCACGCTCATCGACAAGGTCAGCTTCGTTCTAATGGTCATATTCCGCTCCGAAACGGTAGCCGAACCCGTAGACCGTCTGAATGTAGTCGGAGGTCCGGCCGCCGCCTTCAATCTTTTTGCGAAGCTTGCTGATGTGGGAATCCACCGTCCGTTCGTCGACGATAAATTCCTCCTCGAACGCGTGCCGCAGCAGCTGCATCCGGCTGTATACCCGTCCGGGCTTCGACGCCAGCAGGTGAAGAAGCTTGAATTCGGTCGGCGTCAGATGCAGCTCTTGCGTTCCTTTAAACACCTGCAGACGTTCCTCGTCAATCTTCAGATCGCCTCTTCGCAGCACGCTGCCGGATTCGTCGTTCACGGTTAAGTTCATTCGTCTCAATAAGGAGCGGATACGTGCGGAAAGCTCCCGCAAGCTGAAGGGCTTCGTCAAGTAATCGTCCGATCCCATCTCGAGGCCGACGATTTTGTCGGTTTCCTCTGATTTGGCCGTTACCATGATAATGCCGGGCGACCCTGTCTGTCTGAGCTGCCGGCAGGTGTCCAGCCCATTCAGGTGCGGAAGCATCCAGTCCAAGATGACGATGTCCGGTTTATGTTCTCTATAAAGCTGCAAGGCGGTTTGGCCGTCCATCGCGGTCAGGACATCGTATCCTTCGGATTGAAGAAACGATTCCATGACCGACAAAATTTTGATTTCATCCTCAACGATCAGAACTCTGGTTCCCATTCCTGCACCCCAGACCTATTCATTCTTGTCCCTATCTTATAAGATGTTGGCGGCCTCCACAATCCGTAAATGGTTTCACCACAAGTTCACAACATTTCGCTGGTAAGATAAGGTTCGCAAATCGAATCCGGGGGCGGCAGCCTGAGGCGGCATCCGGTCATAAGGAGTGGTAATCTTGTTCGGAACGTTCACCAGCGTCATCCTTACGGTCAGCATGACCTTATTATGGGGGACCGCCGGCATCGCCGCGGCCATCCTGCCCTACGCCAGTACCAACCGAAGCTTGACGAGGAAAAGAACCTTCTTGCTCTGGGTGGCCGGCGCCGCGCTTCTGCTAAGTGCCGTCTGGTACGTGACAATTATCCTTCAATGCATCAAGAGCGGCTGGCTGTTTGTAGAGGGTACGGTCAAGACGCTCATCCCGCTGACGTTGATTCCTCAGGGGTATATAGCGTTAACGGTGCTTCCCCGGTTAAAAGGCTTGCGGGATTCCGGCGAAGAACCGCCGGCCCAGGCGGCGCTGCAAGCGGCGGCTCAGCCTTCCGTCTCGCTGTCCTTCTATGCGGCCGCGCTCGCCTCCGGCCTTTCCGCCCATAGCTTCGTCTTTGCCCAACCGGTCCTGCCCGGCCCGGCGGAGATCGCTCAGCGGTTCGTGCTGGTGACGCTGCTATTGCTCGTGCCGGCGATATTTGCGAGAAGAAGGTACTTGAAGGTGATGCGAGGGGAAGCGCTTCGGCGTAGCCTTGCCGCCAGGCTGTTGAACGTCATATCGGCAGGTATTCTTACGGCCATAGTGGCAATCGTTATCCTTGTGTCCCATGTATTGGCGGGAGTCCAAGCCTCCAAGCTGCCGGAAGCCTCCGATATGATGAATCACGACTGGATTGACGAAGGAGGCGGCGCAGCTACCCGGATGTCCGGAGGCTCCGATCACCATCCATCGCATCACGCGAATCATCAAGCTGATACGGTGGAGGTCGCTGCTCTGACAGGAAATATAACGGATCCTGCCGATGTGACCTTTGAGATAGTAGCGCAAAAGAAGAAGGTAGCGCTTGCTTCCGGAGCCGTTATCGACGCCTGGACGTATAACGGAGAAATCGCGCCCGAGCTGAGAGTGAAGCAGGGCGATATCGTCGAAGTGAAGCTGATCAATCAAGATATCGAGAGCGGGGTTACCATTCACTGGCATGGCTATAACGTGCCGAATGCAATGGACGGCGTGCCGGGGATGACCCAAAATGTCGTGAAGCCGGGACAATCGTTCGTTTACAAGTTTCGGGCCGAGCAGGAAGGGACCTACTGGTTCCATTCTCATCAGCAGGCGGCGGAGCAGGTGGTGAAGGGGCTATTCGGCATACTGATCGTCGAGCCTGAGCAGGAAACCGAGACTTATGATGAACAAGTAACCGTCATTAACCATCGATGGAAGACCGACCAAGGATATAGAAAAGCATTCGGAAGCCGCGACGAATGGCAGTGGAAGCAGGTGCAGCTGGGGAAAACCGTCAAGCTGAGAATCATCAATGCCCATAACCTGTCGGAAAAGTACCTGCTGCAAGGAACCGATTTCCGAATTGCAAGCATTGACGGCGTGCGGATTCAAGACCCGCAGCCCTTGTCCGATCAAACGGCGTTTCGGCTCGGTTCGGGCGGCAGATATGACGTCGTCTTCACGATGCCGGACCGGCCGGTCTTCTTGAAGCTCGGCGAGGCCAGGAACGAAAGCAATCCGGGAATCGTTTTTTATACTGACAGTCCTCCGGAGAAACCGGTCCTCCAAGCCGAATCTGCGATGTTTGATCCGTCCGATTACGGCCAGCCGGTCGTGAACGCCGTCACTGCGGCAAGCCAATTCGACCGGGAGTTCCTAATGATACTCGGCAACGAGATGGGCTTTTACAACGGCATGTTTCATTTTCTGTGGACGATCAACGGGGAGGTGTATCCTCGGGTTCCGACTTTCGTCGTCCAAGAAGGCGATCTCGTCAAAACGACGTTCGTCAATAAAAGCTTGGCCGAGCATCCGATGCATCTGCACGGGCATCATATGACGGTTTTGAAGAAAAACGGCGAGAAGGTGAACACGCCATGGCTTACCGATACGCTAAACGTCATGCCCGGCGAATCGTACGAGGTCGCATTTGTCGCGGATAATCCCGGCATGTGGATGGACCACTGCCATAACCTGGATCATGCGGCGACCGGCATGGTTTTGCACCTGATGTACGATCACGTGCGTCCTTCTTATGAAGTCGGGACGCGGTCCGGCAACTTGCCTGATTAGAAGCATTGATCGAGAAGGGCGATTCAGGATCAAGCGGGTCCATGCCAAAATAACGAAGGAGCTGCCGCGGCAAGCTCCTTCGTTATTTTCGAATCGGTATCCGGATGGAAGCTTAATGACTGTTAACGATGAGAGCCCCATTTTCCTGGTCCACATTCACTGTCGTGTTGCTGATCATTTCAAAGTCGGATTGCGAGATTCCCTTACATTCATGAGCGTTGTATTGCAACAAATTCGCGCCGCCATTCTTGGTCAGCGTCCAACCTCCTAGTTTATTGACCGCGTAAGTGTCTGAACCGATGGTCCATTCAAACGCATTCCCTTTGTCAAGATTCGATACCTGAATCCCAAGCAAGGTCAGCAGGTCTTCAAAATCGCGAATATGATACTGCTGGGTATCTTGGCAATAAGTGATCGTGGCGGCCAAATAATAGACCTTTTCATCGGCATACGTTTCACCCACTATGTACTCTTTGCCGTTAAGGATCACCTTGTTCAGTTCTTTTAATTTTCCATCAATGTAATCTAACGATTTTTCGTACTCTTTTTTTGTGATCCAAGTAAAGGAGTCTGTTTTTTTATCATAGGTCCCACGGTATCCATCCTCGTAATCCTTATCGTGGATCTCAATGGGAAGGAGATCATCGCTATCCACGTATTTCATATAATCTCTTAATACCTGTTCAATCTTGGCAATGAATTGTTTCGCCTGGTCTTCGTCGTCGATGAGTGAAGTCCTAAACTTAAAGTTATAGGAAGCCCCCCATTCATGAATGAGCTGCTTGGGATGAAGCGATTTTAGCTGGAGTCCTTGGCGGGGGTCAACGAATCGTGCGTACTCGTCGTCCCCTTTAGGAGGATATTCGAAGATCAGCAAAACCGATGTTTCCGGCTCATTCGTTTCGTCTTCGGGCACTCCGATTTCGTCTGGCTGGAAGTATTGAAGCAGCACATCCTGGGTAATTCGCTCTCTGCCTAAGTTCATGGCATATTACATGACAGCATACCCGAAATTCGATGCATCCCCGCCTTCCGTATACCCGTAATTGAGGAATTCAAATTCTCTTTGGGACCCGCCATCATCCGTATAAGCTACGACCCACCGCAGCCCCGTTCCGCTGACAGGGAGCGGGTCGCCTCTCCATTCGATTTTTTCTTTATTGACGATCACTTCAAAGTCGCCTAAAGAATATTCGAGATAGGAATCAAACTTGTTAAGAAAATCCGTTTTGTAATGTTTGGAGCATCCTGTCATGAACAGAAGTGGCAAAATAAAAAACAGCACAATGCAAGTGGATCGCGTTCTCATGGCAGCACCTTCCGCAAAAGCTTATGTCCTCGCAACCAAAAATATGGAGAATAATTGGTAATTTCCTGTTTAAATCATAACAGATGGATTATTTTTACTAATGGATACGGGGGATTTCGGCCCTCGGGTAGCTTATAAGTTGCCCGTAAGAACAAGGGCCTCGCACTGCGAACAGGCATTTTTTTCTTTGGGTGCATTTAAACCGATGCATTTTGTGGCATACTTCATAGTAAATAACTCAACTTTCGCAGAGCGAAAATCGGTTTAATTGCATGATGTGACTAGACAAACAGCAGATTCAATACGGATGTTGTAAAAATAGAAAAACACCGCTTCGTTTGGTAAAGTGAGAGTGTCGAATCAAACACTACCATACAGAAGAGGTGTCCTCTACATGATAGAGCAAAACGTACAACAGAATCAACTTCCAAATGAAATCAAATCAGCCTTCAAAGAACTGAAAGTGTTGCAACACTTAAGAACAGCGGGCTTCAAAAAGAAATTCGGATATACTTGCTCGTTTCTATTCCAACTTGTCTTTGTGCTCTTGTTTCATCACAAGAACTGGTTTCGTTTGTTGGAAAGCCACAAGGGTGAATCATTTCCTGGCAAGGATGCGGTCTATCGCTTCCTAAATCACAGCGGCTATGCATGGCGCAGATTTCTAACATTGCTTAGTTCCTCCACCATTGGTAAGATTCAGCCGCTGACAGGAGAAAATCGCGTATCCGTATTTGTTGTTGACGACTCCATGTTTGAGCGAAATCGCAGCAAGGCGGTTGAACTGCTTTCCCGATTTAAGGATCATGCGACGGGTTGCTACTACAAAGGATTCCGGATGCTCACGCTAGGCTGGTCGGACGGCCATACGTTTATTCCGGTTGACTTCTCTTTGCTCGCTTCAATCAAGTCGCAAGTGAACGGCATCATGCAGGGGATCGACAAGAGAACGTCCGGCTACAAACGGCGGGTCGAAGCTTTGCTGCCTGCTCCTGAAGTCATTCCAGCGATGATTGATCGTGCGCTTTCGGCGGGCATGCAAGCCTCGTACGTCCTCATGGACAGTTGGTTCACACATGCCCCATTAATCCAAGCGATCCTTGATTGCGGTCTGGATGTGATCGGCATGGTCAAAGCGGACAAGAAACGTTATCTTGTTCGCGGTCGCCGTTTATCCTTGCAAGAGCTTTACTTTGAAGCCATCCCCGTTCAAGGGAAGAACAATGGAATCCTGCGTTCCATTCGTACCGAGTTGTCCCCAGGGATTCCGGTCACAATGGTTTTCGTGCGCCACCGCTCAAAGAAGAAAGAATGGCTTGCGATTCTATGCACTGACCTCTCCATCCCCGAAGAAGAAATAATCCGGATCTACGGAATTCGCTGGATATTGAAGTGTTCTTCAAGTGCGCCAAATCCTTGCTGCGTCTACAAAAAGAGTTTCAGGGGCGCTCGTATGACTTGCTCATCAGTCATACTACGATTGTCTTTTCCCGTTACATATTGCTGGCGTGGCAACACCGACAAAGCACTGACAACCGCACGCTAGGCGGCTTGTTTCATTTGCTATGCGATGAAGTAAGTCAATTAGATTGGGCAGTAGCCTTAAAGCAACTTATTGAATTGCTCGAGGAAGTCGCTAAGAAAGCCAGTAAGAAGATCACAACACTTATCCAAACACAACTTCAGCATTGGATCGCCGGTTTGCCCAATTACATCAAGGCTTACCTACCGAATTTAAGCTGCGAAAGTTGAGTAAATAAGTCCCTCTTGAAACATTGAAAATAACCCAAAGAGAGGTCTTGGTACGGGAGCATGATTATGATATATTGTAAGAAAAGTTGACTTGATTCGGGTTTTAAGCTGACGGTGAGCTGATGCCTAAGCAAGAAAACGTCATTCCATCTGTATTTGCTAGTACTATCCTTTGCCAAGATCAAGAGAGGAGCATTCAAGTTGGATTCGCTTTGGCTGGAGTATGCGTGGGCATTACTTATTCTCATCGGGCTCGAAGGCTTGCTGTCGGCGGACAATGCGCTCGTGTTAGCGGTGATCGCGAAACATTTGCCGGACGAGCAGAAGAAGAAAGCGATCAATTACGGGATCATCATGGCTTTTGTTTTTCGTTTTGGCGCTCTATTTGCGATTTCCTTTATCGCCAATGTGTGGCAGGTTCAGGCGATTGGCGCGGCTTATCTGCTGTACCTCGGTTTAAAGCACATCATCCAGGCGCGTTTCGGGAAGAAGGGGCAGGCTCATCAAGAAGAACCGCAGGAAGCCGCAGGAAAAGGCTTTTGGCCTACGGTAGGCAAGATCGCTTTGGCCGACCTCGCTTTTGCGATCGATTCGATTCTCGCCGCGGTAGCGCTCGCGCTTGGACTGCCTGATTCGCCGCTCGGCGAGTTCGGCGGTATGGACGGCGGGAAATTTCTGGTCGTGCTGCTCGGCGGAATTGCCGGGCTGATCCTGATCAAATTCGCGGCGACCTGGTTTGTCAAGCTGCTGGCGCAGCGTCCGGCGCTGGAAACGACGGCTTATGCGATCGTGGCCTGGGTTGGCGTGAAGCTGGCTGTAATTACGCTGGCGCATGAGGATGTTGGCGTCCTGGAGCACCATTTTCCTCACAGCACGGGCTGGACGCTTGTCTTCTATGGCGTCCTGGTGGCGATCGCCCTGATCGGCTGGTTTGCGCCCAGCAACAAGCCATCCAAGGCAAGAGGGCATTCCTGAACCGCCAGCGCGCGGGGAAAGGGCCCAATACGCCATCCATGTGTAACATAAGAGGATTAACGGGCTTCGTTGCTCCGAAGAAAAGGCCATCCGCAAGCGGGTGGCCTTTGAGATTATATACAAAGGGAACGGTTTCCAATTGCTTTCGTAATGATGAATCTGGGATGTTCCGGATTCGTTCGTGTGTTCGATGGACAAAGAGCTATTTTTGTGAATGCCAGCGAATCGCTTGGTCGACAAAATTACACCATTGCTCATGATTATTGCCATATTTTACATGACCTTAAGAAATATGCTCAGTTAACGGGCTTCCACTCACAGGTAAACAAATACTTGAAATACCCGTATCTAATAAAGAGAAGGGAGCCTATACGATGCAGGCCAACAAGAGCAGCGATAGCTTTGTAATTGAGATCGTAGACAATAGTGAAGTCATTGAAGTTGATGATATAGGCTCAACAGTTGAATTGAGAGTGACAGTTCAGGACGCAGTACGTGGAACGATGAATAGCGTGACAGGCAGAACGTAACCAGAGGGAGGAATAGAGAGATGCTATACAGCCCTTACAGATGATCTTGAATATCACGGGTACTGACACCTTTAGCGTAGAGCGCGATGATCTGGTCCTCCATGCCGGTTACGTTGGATTGATGTTTCCGAACGACAAGCGGCTCGAACTCACCAAGACGGTCTCTGGGGACGGCTATTTCCTGCTCTCCGTACTCGCCTCGTGATCTTCTTCTTGCTTTTTCCGTTGCGGCTGTTAATTGTCTGCTTGTTTTGCACATCATGCTTCTCATAACCCAGATGGGTGTCCAACTCTGCTTCAAGCATCTCCTTCAGCGAATAAGTCTTTTAATGCGTTCTGTGAGTCCTGAGCGGTAACCAGGTTGTTCTCCTTGATAAATGCCCTAAGCTGCTCCTTTGACCACAATCCCATGTGTTCTCCCAACCTTTCTATTAATTCTATCTTGAAAATAGCCCGGGGGTGCGCGGCCCATTTTCATCCTTCTGATGGTGCCGCGCCAGCCGCATGGGCGTCTATTTTACTTAGCAGCTTTTAAAATTATTGGTACCTTGCTATCCCCGCTAAAGACCTCAAGCTCTTCAATGCCCAGATGCTTCAGTAAAGCAGGCATCTCACCCTAACACATATTACAAGTCTTACGGTCAACATACATAGTCATTCTTTTTGGAAGTTCACCCATTCTTTCATATGCCCTAATTGTTACCGCCGGATTATAATTGACCCAGGATCGCCGGAAAGAAAATGACCCACCCCTGTCGAATAAAAGCCCTCTGAGATATCTCTACCAT
>NZ_KB905593.1 GCF_000380965.1 Paenibacillus ginsengihumi DSM 21568
GCTAATGCGCCGCAGGCCCATCCGTAAGCCGCAGATTGCTCCGCGTTTCTTGGCTCCCCCATGCGAAGAAGCCACCTATCCGGTATTAGCTACCGTTTCCGGTAGTTATCCCGGTCTTCCGGGCAGGTTGCCTACGTGTTACTCACCCGTCCGCCGCTCCGGATAATTCCCCGAAGGAAACCATCCAGCGCTCGACTTGCATGTATTAGGCACGCCGCCAGCGTTCGTCCTGAGCCAGGATCAAACTCTCCAATAAATTTTGCCCCAAAAAGTGACCCGATAGCTCCGAAGCTTATTCCGATTCCTTTTCGGGGACCCCGATCAAAATCGAGGATTGGATGCTGATTCAGCTCATTGCTTTGACTTGCTTCAAGTCGCACAAACACTTGCTCGTTGTTCAGTTTTCAAAGGACAAGTTATCTTGCTTGTCCGAGCCGCTCTCACGGCCGGAGCTCTAACTTAGCACAATTGTCGCTCGCAATCAAGCCGATCAGGATCGCTCCAACAACCGAAGGCAGGCTCTCTTGAGCCCTGACGTTTCTCCCGCCTCTCCGGCAGGAACCCTACTATAGCACATCTCTCGTTCGTTTGCAAGAGGCTCGTCCATCCAAAAATAAGGATTCCCCTTAAACTCAGACGTTATAACCTGTTGTGCCGAACTTGGTGTCTATCAAATTGTATCGCCATCTGAAAGAGACAGCTCGACTAATATATCACGGTTTCGCATGGAATGCAACCCTTCTGCAAAATCTTGATGGTGCTGTGAGCATGTCGCAGTGTAACTGTTCTGAGATGCTTGGGCGGCTCTATCTCTCACGACTGGCTCCGGCCTGTCCGCGAATAAACCTTCCCCCGTTACCGCATGATAAAAGAGCGCCTTAGACATTTCAGCGAAAACCTCAGGGTTCATTCTCCTTCACCAGAATGAACGCCAGGAAGCGAACCTGACGTTCAGCCGATGCGAATTCCGTCCTCCACCCAAATATTCGTAGCCGACTTATACTTTTCGATCCTGCAGTGGGTTTTTTTCTGATGCGGCCAGCACTTTATACACCATTAATAGATATATCCTATTAAATTTATTACTTTTATATATTTCAATAATGAATGCACTAATTTTACAATGAGCGACAAAGGAGGAGGACAGTATGGACGTATCGGCAAAAAAGCTTTTTGACGCCAATGCAAGTCAGTACGACCGGGAAAGAAAACATTTGATTCCTTGCTTCGACGATTTTTACGGGATAGCGCTGTCCCTGGTGCAGAGCGAAAAATCCCGCCCCTGCATTCTTGATTTGGGAGCCGGCACCGGATTATTTTCCAGCCTGGTGCTTCACAAGTATCCCGAGGCGCAGCTGACGCTCATCGATTTCAGCGAAGCGATGCTGGAGAAAGCGCAGCAACGGTTCCGAGGGATGAACAATGTCAGCTACATTATCGCGGACTACTCCGATTACTCGTTTGAGTCAACGTACGATATCGTCATTTCGTCCCTGTCGATTCATCATTTGACCCATGAGGCCAAGCAGCGCTTATTCGTCAAAATATATCGGCTGCTGCGAGCCGGAGGCCTGTTCGTCAACGCGGACCAAGTGGCGGGAAATCACCCGCAGAACGACCAATATTACCGACAGCGCTGGCTGGAAGCCATTCATCGCAGCGGCCTCCCCCAAGAAGCGATCAAAGCGTCTGTGGAAAGAAGAAAACTGAATATTAACGCGCGTGTGGGTGATCAGATCCGCTGGATGGAGCAGGCAGGCTTTCAGGAAGCCGACTGCATGTACAAATATTTCGATTTCGCCGTGTTCTTCGGAAGGAAACAAGAGGAGTAGAGAAGACGCAAAAATGGTGCTGCCGGGCGGTTTCCCGCCCGTTTATCCGGGACGGCTTGTCCAATGCGCCGGGCGGGTCAGCGATTGCGGAAGCCGCGTCGCCGCATCCCCCTTGGCCGAATTGACCTGGGATTGCGTGAGGAAAATCGCGCCGGTAAGATCGGCTCCGCTCAAATCGGTATCCCGCAAGTCCGCACCGATCAGATCGGCTGCCCGCAGATCGGCCCCTCTTAAGTCGGCGGCTATCAAATACGCCCCCCGCAGGTTGGCCCCTCTGAGATCGGCTCCTTTCAGCTTGGCGCCAATCAGATCTGCGCCGCGGCTGCAGGCTTTTCGGCGGCCGCCAGATCCTTTCAGCGCGCGAACGGCTTGCTCCCGCGTCAGCTCGCTGGCTTGCAGCAGCAGCTTGTTCACCTCGGCCCGGTGGGCGGCGATGTTCAGCTTCAGAAGGGCGTCCGGTTCAAGACCGGTAAGCCGTTCGGTTTCGTCAAGCATGGCGTGCAGCTCCTTGCGAATCGGCCGGGCCGGCTCCAGCGTCAGCGACTCGTGCAAATACCAAAGCAGCTCATGCAGCTGCCGCATGATCGGAAATACGTCAAACATTTGCTGCGCAGATGCGGGGTTCCGTCTCCAGTCGCGCCCGCCGTAGGTCGTTTGGGACACCTTCTGCCCCGCGCCGAAGCAGTCATACACGGTGCAGCCGCGAAACCCCTGCTGCCTCAGGCTGTCGTGAATCCCGCAGCGAAAGTCGAGCCGCAGGTTGGCGCAGGGCTTGCCCGCTTCTTTATCGACGGCGAAATCGGCCGTCGCCGCGAAAGGCAGCGCGACACAGCACAAGCCGAAGCAGCGCTCGCAGTCAGCCTGCAGCGCCGGACGGCCGAAGGCGGGGGAGCCCCCTGCATCATTGGTTAGCATGGTTTATCACCTCATCTCCGTTCCGCTTTCGCCGCGGTGTTCCCCTGTCGTTCTATCGAAAAGGCAAGTCGTGCAATACCAGGTTCTTTTATCCCGAGAATAATGAATCCTATCACTTATTATTGCAGTTAATTTTCATGCTGTAAATGGAAGCCATTATGACGATGAAAGCGCAAAAAGGCGGGGCATCCGCCCTCGCCTCAGCTAAACCGTTATTTACCAGGTTGTCGCTTGTCCAATCATGCGCTTCTCCTCCAGCGCCCAAACCTTGATTGCCTCAGCCACGCCTTCCCCGTAAGAGGCGCGGCATATGTAATCGGTCGCCTGCTTCAACGATTCCGCACTGTTGGCTACGGCAGCGCCAATTCCGGCCTCCTGCAGCATCGACAGATCGTTCTATCTGATTGCCGATCGCCATCGTTTCGTGCCACTTCACGCCAAGCATGCCGGCCACCTTCCGGAGCGCTGCGCCCTTGCCGGCCCGAATGGAGACGAGCTCCAAATAATCGCTCTCGGACTGCACAGCCGCGACCGCCCGCCCGAGCCGGGAGCACCAGCGCTCCCAGACGCCGAGCGACGTCCGGACGTCTCCTAGCAAAATGACCTTCTCCAGCGTTCCTTGCGCCCAGACGTCCTCTTCCAGCGCAACGACTCGGCAAGCAATCTCTTCCTTATGCTCGAACTGGTCGATGGCCGCCGTTCGGCGAAATACCTCGATCGAATCGCCGCGAAATTGCAGCACGTTCAGCCCCGCTTCGGCCGCGTCCCGCAGCAATCCGGCCAAACCGCATGCGTCAATGCCGTGGAATTCGGCCGGTTTGCCCTTCACCGCGATGACCGCCGTTGCACGGAATGACCGGCAGCTCGATGCCAAGCCGCTCAATCGTCCTGCGCGCCGTAAGGAGCGGCCGTCCCGTAGCGATGGTGAAATAGCCCCCTCGGAGCTGAAAGCGGTGAATGACGCCAAGCACGGCTTCCCGAAGCTGATGGTCAGGCGACAGCAGCAGCGTGCCGTCCAGATCGCTTACAATGAGTTTGATTCCGCTCATGACAGCCTTCTCCCGTTATTCTGCTGCCTGCCATGCACTGGCGCGGCTGCTGTAATGATGCGAAAATGCGCTGTTCATTACCTCAATGAACATCACCTCGCAGAAGCAAACAAAAAAGACGTAAAAAAACGACCAAAAGCAACTGCTTCCCATCCATAAAATCGCTTGGCAAACAGTATGCGCTTTGGGGTTTTCTCTACGTCTCCACCCGTCGCATGAGGTTATGAATTTGTTATTACCAGAACTGTTTATCGCCGATCGATACGTAATCCGCGCCGCTTGCCAGCGCTGTGCGGATTTCTTCCTCGGTCCGGATCAACCCGCCTACGATCAATGGCTGTCCGATGCGCTGCTTCAAATCCCGGATGACGCGGGGCATCAGACCCGGCATCAGCTCCACTTCGTCCGGTCTAGCCTGGCCGATCATCTTCACCGCCGTTTCCACTGCCGCCGTATCGATGGCGAATATGCGCTGAATCGAACGGATACCGGCTTGACGCGCCGCCGCAATGGCGCCGCTTTTCGTGGATACGATGCCTTGAATATGGAACGTTCGCGCCAAATAAAGAACAGAAGAACTGTCCCGGCCAATCCCGTCGACCATCTCCAGATGTATATAGACCTGTTTGCCCGTCTCCTGAAACTGGCGAACGATGTCAGCGAGGCTCAGAATATTCCCGGTCATCAAATTCACGCGCTCGACCTTGCTTTTCAGCGCCGCTTCGATTTGCTCAGGCCTAGTGACGGAAGCGATGAGCGGCAATGCGCGTTGTGCCGAATCAGCCATGGATGCCCCTCCTTCTCCTGTTATCCTAGCGCCTGACTGTTAACTTCAAATTAAGAGATTGTAAAGGCTATGTAAGTTTTGCACTTGGCTCTTTCGGGTTTCCTATTTATCAATTAATTGTTTGGAAAATATAACCTATGCTCGCATTGTAGCAGACAGTATTCAATCAGGAGCAGAGCCATATGAATAAAATTCTTATTAGCGGAATTGTATCTAGCGGCAAGACCACCCTCGCCAAGCGGTTGTCTGAAGCGGTATCTTATGATGTGGATTGCATTCACGATCTTTTGGATATCAAGAGTTCGGGACTGGGTTCGGGAAGGCAGATTCTAGTAGGAGAATCCAGAAATAACGTGTATAGATGATGCAACCGTAAAACGGACGGACGCCGGAGCCGTTGTTTTGGCGAAAATCAACCTTTTTGACATGTGACGGACTTTGCACCATGAACCCGGGGTTGGAATGTGACAGGCATTCAGCTCACATTAACCTGCTCTACTAGCAACGGAACTTGCGAAGCGTATGCCAACTGGTCGGCTTCGTTTGATGAAAATCGGGTTACGCCTTTCCCTTGACGGCCCTGCAATAACGAAATGGACCTGTCAAAGGACAGGTCCAAAAGCATTCCCATTCAAGTATCCATACGGATGTCGTCCCACGCTTCATCCCGGTAGCCGATCATCCAGAACAGCGCTCTGCGCCGCTCCATCACGACGCTTTCGTTCAGGCCGGCCGCAGGCTCTCTTCCCTGAATCCGGTCGTTGACGCAGGCCCAGTGCAGACGGTAGATTTTGTCGGCCTCATCCAAAATGCTCTCTGGTTGCCGCAACGTCGTTTGATCCAAAAACTTCGCAAAGCTGTCGCAGCTGGACACCGCTTGAATGGCGAACTCGCAGTCGCATGTATGGTCCGGAAAATCAAGCGAATCCAGCAGCCCGAGCGCCCAGAGGAGCGCCCAATACGCTTCGTACTGCCAGGCAATGTTAATGGCCGCCTGGCGGGAAGGCTCTTCTTGCGCCAGCAAATCCCGCTCATCGCCGGTCAATTCATCCGCGACTCCGAATTTGTCCAGCAGGTCGGCCACAAAAGCTTTCGAGGCCGGCAAATCTCCTTCCTGGGCGACGTCGCACGCATACTGGATGACGATCAGCAGGGCGACTGCCCGGCGGGCGATCTCTTCCCTTGACCTAACCTTCAGCTCGCTTAACGGAGGCAACTCGGGCAAGCTTTCGAGATACGGAACCTGCTTCTCCTTAAGATAGGCGAGGCTTGTTTCTTTGCGCTGCCAGCCCTCCGGAGTGGTACGATCCTCCCCCCGGATCTTTCGCGTGCAGGCTCGCGGGCTGAAATCCGCAGCGTCGGACGTTCCGTCGGGATAGACGATGACCCGCCCGTCCCGGTCCAGCAGCGTACCGTCCTGGATAAAGCCGATGCCGTCTATCTTTCCGGCCAGTTCCACAAAACGGTTCCAATCCTCTTGTCCGTAATCCTTCTCCGTTTCGATCGCCAGCATCGTATTCAGCACGGAAATTTGGATCAACACGCGGCGCTGCAAATCGTCATCCTCGAAAGGGATGCGCTGATAAAAACCCATCATCCCCGGAATATTGCTTGCAAAATAATCCGGATCGGAATCCTCCGAGACCACGCGAATCGTGATTTTGTTATTTTTGAACCAGCCCTTCGGCTGAACTGTGAACAACGTTTCGTCGGGGCCCGAGGCAGCTACTTTATAACCTTCCCGGAACACCTCGCGGACCAACCCTCCGATATCCCGGGTATCGTTGCGCGATGCGAATATCGTAAAATAAGGCAAAATGAATGCTCCTCCTTCAGAAGACGAACCATCTTGTTTAGCGTGTGAACGGTTTTTGCTCTCCAACAGCCGCTCGAAGCAGCGTTCTACGGAAAAGCCGGCGAGATGTCTTAAAAAAAGCAGAGCGGTGCCGCTGCCTGATAACTCCGTTGCTTAAGCCCGGCAAAGTCGGTTACCAGTTATTGCAACTGCACCGGGCAATTATCGCAGAGCCTGTATCTCATGATCCGTCCCCCGCATCATTCGAGAGTCTACTACTATGCCGCCGATCCGGCTGGCATGCAAAATGGGGCGGCTAAACCGCCCCGGCCAATTCGACGCTTCAAAACTCAGTCGAAATCGTACCTCTGCTCGCGCCACGGATCGCCGTACATGTGATAGCCGTTGCGCTCCCAAAATCCCGGCTTGTCCTTCGCCATAAACTCGATGCCGCGCAGCCATTTGGCGCTTTTCCAGAAATACAGATGGGGAACGACCGCCCGGACGGGATAGCCGTGCTCCGGCGTGAGCAGTTCTCCGTTATGTTTAATGGCGAGAAACGTCGTCTCCCGCATGAAATCTTCCAGCGGCAGATTGGTCGTCCAGCCCTGCTCCGCATGAAGCATGACATATCGGGCTTCCGGCTTCAGCCTGACGCGCTCCAGCAGCGTGGACACCGCCACCCCTTCCCAGACGTTATCCAGCTTGGACCAGGTGGTAACGCAATGAATATCGTTGCGGAATTCCCGCCGCGGCAAAGCCATGAACTCGCTGTAGCTTAAGGTCACCTCTTCTTCGACAAGGCCGAAGAGGCGCAAATCCCACTTGCTCATATCCCGGTAGTAAGGCACGTCGCCGTAATGGAGCACGGGAAAGCCCTGCGTTAACGTTTGTCCCGGCGGCACCCTATCCTTGGTCAATTCCGTCATGAATGTACCTCCTCATTCAGGAACCGCTGCCGCGTGACGAGCATGATACGGTCGGCAGTCCCATTCCGTATGTTATGATTATACCCCATCAGCCGCGCAATTCTGCCATCACCGCCTGTTCCGTCTTATCCGGCTCCGCAGGCAGCAGCACCATCACGGTAGTGCCGACGCCGACCTCGCTCTCGATTTCGACGCGCCCTCCGTGGTGTTCGACGATTTTTTGGCTGACCATCATGCCGAGCCCGGTCCCCGTCTCTTTCGTCGTAAAGAACGGCTCACCGATCTGCCGCAGCTTTTCCTCCGGAATGCCGCAGCCCTGGTCGATCAGCCGCACAATGGCCGTCTGCTCCGGGGCCCGCTCCGTTTCGATGCGGATCGTCCCGCCGTCCGGCATCGCTTCGACGGCATTTTTGATAAAATTGATGAACACCTGCTTCAGCTGGTTCGCATCGCAGCGAACGGCAATGCGGCCAGACAGCGGGACGAGCTTGAGCTCGATGCCTTGCAGATGGGCCTCCGCCCCCATCAATGTCACGACGTCCTCCAGCAAATGCGCAAGATCGACTTCCCGGAGCAGCGCGTCCTGCGGCTTGGCGAGCATGAGCAGCTCGCTGACGATCATTTCGATTCGCTCCAGCTCCTCCCTCATGATCGGCAAATATTTGTCTGCATATTGCGAGGAGTGGGCCATCAGCTGCACGAAGCCCTTGAGCGCCGTCAGCGGATTGCGAATCTCGTGGGCGATGCCCGCGGCAAGCTGCCCGGCGATTGACAGCTTTTCGGATTTGCGCAGGAGCTCGTCTTTTTTCTTCTGGTCGGTAATATCCTTGGCCATAATGTAATAGCCGATCATCCGCTTGCTGACATAGATCGGGGCGGGGGTCACAAGCAGTTCGACGGTATGTCCCAGCTTATGGCGAATGCGCAGCTCGGCGCTCGCCGTAAGTTCGCTGCGGACAGCCGTCCGGAACAGCCCGTTCGTCCTCTCGAGATCCTCCTCGTGGATCAGCCCCGAGTAATGAATGCCGATCAGCTCCTCGGCGGAGTAGCCGGAGATTCTCTCGGCCGCAGGGTTCACCGAGGTGACGATGCCTTCCAGACTGATCGAAACGATAGCGTCCATATTGTATTTCTTCAACGAATTATACCGGTCTACGCTTTCCTCCAGCATCATCGTAATCCACTTGTGGGAGGTGATGTCCTGAACGGTGCCGTTCAGCTTCACGGGCCGACCCACCCGATTCAAGCTCGCTTCGCCCTGGATGCGGACATATTTGCCCATGCCTTCCTGCGGGAGCACCCGGCACTCGCACTGAAACTCCCCTTTCTCCAGCGCTTCTTCCCAGCCGCGGCGAAACGCGTCCCGATCGTCCGGATGGATGAACGGGAGCAAGTGCTGCTCGAACGAAGGGCGGAAGCCGACCGGATCGACGCCGAAAATACGGTACATCTCGTCGGACCATACCAGACTTCGCTCCTCCGCATCCCATTCCCAGCTTCCGATTGAGGCGATCCGCTGGGCTTGAGCCAGATTGTTCTCGCTCCTGCGCAGCGCCTGCTCGGCATGATGGCGTTCGGTAATGTCGCGGCTGATGCCGATGTACCGCTTGACGCCGTCCCATTCGCCGCGGGTGCTGTTGATCGTCGTCTCGAACCAGACGAAATGGCCGTCCCGATGACGAAAACGGTGGCTAACCGCTTTAAATTCCTGCTGAAAGCCGGACATCATCCACTCGACTTCATCCGGATGGTACAGATGCTGGATGGGCCTGCCGATCAGCGACTCCGGCTCGTAGCCGAGCAGCGCCTCGACCGCCGGCGAGATGTAGTGGCAAATTCCGTTTTCGGAGCTGTAGAAAATAATATCCTGGGAATGGCTCGCAATCAGCGAGTACATCGCCCGCGCCTCCAGCATCTGATCCTCCGCATGCTTGCGGTCGGTAATGTCGATGATATGCGCAGCAATATACTGCGGCTTGCCCGCTTCGTCCGAAACGAGCGAGACTTGCAAAGACACCCAGACCGGGTGGCCTTGCTTGTGAATATATCGCTTCTCAAACTGTACAGAAGGCACCGCGCCTGAAAGCAATCTTTGCAGATGAAACTCGTTCAATTCCACATCCGCAGGGTACGTAATATCCCGGAAGTTTGCGCCCAGCAATTCTTCTTCGGAATAACCGAGCATGCGGCTGACCGCCGGATTCACTTGCAGGAATTCGCCATTAGGCGAAACGATCGAAATGCCGATGGGAGCGTAGTCGAAACTGATTTCGTATAAGCTTTTGCGCTTCATCTTGAACTGGCACCTCCTGTACCAAAGCTTCCGCAGCAAGCCCGCTCCCGTTACCCAAGACCGAGATGCCGGCATCCGCGCGCCTTGCTCCGGTCCAAGCAGCGGCCGCAGATTGACAGCTGTGCAGATCCGCGGCCGGCCGAATTATGTATGCTCCTTGCACAACCAACAAGCCAGCGGCGCGTCATGGCGCCGCTCTTCGCCTCGTCCCGTTCCTCCCGCAACCGGGGGCAAAGCCTGTATCCAGACGCCCCAGGGGGCTGACGGCAAAGCGGCCGAAGCGCGGCCCGCCTGCATTAAGCTTGCCGCCCCGCAGCTGCGAGACGCCGCGCCGCTGCCGACAGCCGTGAAGCTTCCTTAAATCCCGAGGTACGCCAGCGGCTAGGCGTAAGCCATTGCCGCTTTCTGTATCGTCGCCTGCATCGGAAGATGGTACGGGCATTTCTCCTCGCAGAGTGGCTTCTCCTTACAGGGCTCGTAATCCGCACAGGAGGTAATTTTCTCCTTCATCCGTTCATAAAATCCTTGGCCCTTCGGCAGCAGGCCGAGCGTATCGCGCACGCGGCTGGAGATCATCACGTCGGGAATAGCGATCCCCAGCGGGCAGCTGCAATAGTTGCAGCGGCGGCAGTTATGGCCGCCCAGCTCCTCTGCGAGCAGCTCCAGCCCGCGCTTCTCTTCCTCTCCGACCTCGGTTTCCTGCGCCGCAATGTTTTGCTTGACTTCCTCGACGCTGACCATGCCGGAAATCGTCACATGCACGTCCTGGCTGTAAGGATATCGAAGCGCCTTCTCCACCGGCTGTATAAAGCCGCCGGACAAAGGCTTCATCGCAACCTTGCCCAGATTCAGCCTCGTGCATTCCGGAATCAGCTCCTGCAGCGCGAAGGGCTGAGCCAGGTTCAGGTGAAACAGCACCTGATCGAACTGACCCTTGCCGATCCAGCGTGCCAGCAGCTCGGGCCGATGGCCGGTAATGCCGATGAAGCGCACATAGCCCTTCTCCTTCATCTCCAGCGCAGCCTTGTATGCTCCGTCCTCGGCCATCGCCGCCTGAAACTCATGCACATGGTTGACGTAATGAATTTGCAGCAGGTCAATCACATCGGTCTTCATCCGCTGCAGACTGCGTTCGATCTCTTCCTTCGCTGACTTGTAGTCCCGCTTGTTCGTCTTGGTGGCCAAAAAATATTCCGACCGCCGATGAGCAATCGATTCCCCGATAATCTCTTCGCTGTTGCGATAGCCCGCCGCGGTATCGATATAATTGATGCCTTGGTCGAGTGCGTAGTTCAGCGCATCGCGCGCCTGCTCCAGGGGCACTCCCGGAAGATTCATCGCCCCGAAACCAAGAGAGGATACCTTGTATCCCGTTTTGCCAAACGTCGTGTACCGCATGTCTGCCGCCTCCCCATGCATATGATTAAGGTTATGAAATATTCATCGAATGGATCATTGCTAATGCTGCTCTCTTTCCGCCATAGCGGGGAAGCGAATGCCTTTTACGGGCAAAGCTTCCGAAGATTTCCGACGGCATTTTGCTCCTTTACCATTTTAACACAGGTTGGCCGCCCGGCACAGAACAAACCGGGCGATTTTCCACTTCCAGCAAGGCATTTACCGCGAAAGAACGCAAAAAAACGAAAAATGCGGCAACTGCTGGCCGCATTCTTCAGCGAACGGTCGGATAGGTCAATCAACGTTAAGCCGCAGCCGCTTCGATCCCATCGCGAGATCCCGACTTGCCGTCATGGCCGCCGCGGGGCGCATCATTCGGATTGCTCCAAGTTCCGCCGTTTCGCCACGGGCTCTCCGGGCCGCCTCCGCGTTCGTCGCGCTCGCCTGCTTTGCGGCCGGACTCGCCGCTTTGGCTATCGCCGTTTTTCCCGCCCATCTTCTCGTCTTTCCTGTCGTCTTGCTTCTTATCGTCATGATGTTGCCCGCCCTGGTCCTCCTTAGCGCGGTTGCCGACATTCCTTATGCCGGAATCGGAATGATCCTGACGGCCGTTCGGATTCAGCTTGCTCTCCTTGCCGCGGCGCTCCTTGTCGCTCTGATCCGATTCGCCGGGCTTGCGGCTTTGCTGCCCGTTATTATGAACTTCCTTGTCCGTTTCCCGGCGCTCTTCATTCGCACTTTTCTTCGCCAGTCCCGGCGGGCTCGCCTCGCTGCGCTTCTGCCATTGTCCGAACAGGCTCGCCTCGTTTCGCTTCCGCTCTTCCTTCTGCTGTCTTTCCTCTTCCTTGCTCTTCTCCTGGTCTTTCTTGCTCCCCGCTTTGCCATCGCGGCTGTCCGACCAGATGCCGGCGATGTCGGCGGCATCGCCAAAGGCGGCAGGACGCAGGGCGCCGGGGAAGACGATCCCGGGCTTCGGTTCGGAAGAACCGCCGCGGTCTTGCCGCCATGCGGATGGAGTCGACGCCGGCCGGCCTTTGCGGTCGCTGCCGTTATTGTCGCCGTCTTTCGAACCCTCACTGCCCCTGCCGTCATTGTTCCTAGCGTTCCCGCTCCGGGATTTGTCGTCCTCCGTGGCGCCCGGCTGCCCGTTGCCGCCCGGGGCGGCGCCGCTCGCCTCCGACCCGGCTGCCGCCGAATCGGAGGAATTGTCGGAGCTCGTATTATGCAATTCGCCTTTCTGGTCGACTCCATCCTTCTGATTGTTTCCTTCCGAACCGCCGTTTTGCCCGTCCGGATTTTCTGTTTGACCGTCGGTGGGGTTCTTCGGATTGCCTGAGGAATCTCCGGCAAATACGCCGAGACGGCCGTTCTTCTCTTCCTCCACCCACTGCCTGATCTGATCCTTGGTCGGCGTCTTGTCCGGCATAATCAGCTTGGCGATTTCCGGCTTATTCTTGGTCAGCTGAAGCACCGACGTCTGCTTGATCTCGTCGAGCGTCACTTGCGCTCCGTTGGATTTGGCCGTTAAATAGACGGAATACTTGCCCATGGACACGCCGTTTTGCTTCGCCGCTTCGCGAACCTCCTGCGGCGCCGCGAAGACGGCCACCTGATACGCGGCCGCACGCTCAGGATGGGTCTCTTGAATATGCTCGCTCACCGTCTGCTTGACCTTCTCGGCGATCAGCAAGTCGCTGAAATGCTCGCTTTCCTCAAGAACCGTGCTGGCAATCACGATCTCGGCCTCCCCTTGGGAGAGCACTCCGTGCTCGGCCTGGTCCAGCAGCTCCTCCGTCACGTCCTCCAGCGTCTTGCCCTTGAAATGGACGGACTGAACCAGCCGGCTGCCGTCTTCGTTCAATCCTTTCAGCTCCAGTACGGTCTCGCGAGCATCGATGCCCATCTCGACGCTCGGATTGATGTCCATCGAAATGTAAGCGACAACATCCGAGCTGTACAGCTTGCCGTTTAAGCTGGCGAACAGCACCATCCCGAACACGACAGCTGCCACCAATGCCGATTTGCCGGCAGCGGATGGAGTCCTCCAGCGAAAACGCGGCTCGGCATATTCTATCTCTTCGCCGATTTCGCATTCGCGTTTTCTGCGCGGCAAGCGGTCGAATGTGCCGTCCGGCCTCATGACAATAATGCTTTTTTTCGTCATTTCCATGACAATCCCTTTATTCATGCGCGTGTCCCCCCCTTCTCATATATCGTCATTCCTTAATCTGTAAATAATCTTTAAGATAAGGATAAGGCCCATAATAAATTAGCGCAACCGCTATGATAAACTTGCGGTTTCTTTCCAACGTTTTGCGCGAAACGTCGACCTGCCCGAGCAGCTCCTTGATCGGCAGCATCCGCTTGGTCAGCATAATGCCGATCAGCTCCGGGTCGGCTGACAGTTTCTTCGCGATGGCGAACAGCGTTTGCCGCGAATCGTCGTGCTTCGGCGACGCGTCCACCAGATCGGAGAACTGAATGCCGAACTCCTGGAGGCTCCGGTTTAAATCCGTAATCTCGCTCCTCCTTTCTTCGATATCTTTTTGCGTCTCATACCTTTCGATCGCCTGGTGGATTTCGACCGGGTTGACGACATTGTCCTCCTCGTCCTCCACATCGAACGTGCTGTAAGGAATTTGCTGCGCGAAGCGCTGCTCCTTGCGCACATAGTCGATCAGCCTGCGGCGGATCACCTGCTCGGCGAAGCCGAGAAACGAACGTCCCGCCTGAGACGAATATTGATTGATCGCTTCGTTGAAAGCCCCGAGCGCAATGCTGAATTCGTCGTCCCGCGCCGGGTCAACATAACGTTTGCAGAATCGGCTCGTTACCTTCGCCACATACGGCTGATAATCCGTGATGAACTGGTTGCGAAGGCGTAAATCACCCTCCTGTATTTGAATCACAATTTGTTCAGGCGTCTGCGATTCTAAGGATTCCGGGTGGTGAGTCTGACGTTTACCTAGAAACTTCCTGAATAAAACGAGCAGCAATCGCTCCACCTCACACTACAATTTTCGCTGCGGCCAAATCGATTGCGGGGGCCGGTATGCCCCGGGTACCCTGCTTTTTGTTCATGATCGTCTTCATACGCAAAAAAGTCCCTTTCCGGCTTTCTTCGACCTAGAGCGGGGCAACTGGCCGCCGGCCTGCAGCCCACAAGCGGGCCGCATTTCCCCGATTGCGACAGCCTGCCTGCTTCCGCTGCCCTAGGTCCCGGAACGCTCCGTCAGGGACGATGAATAAGATCATGCCATGTGCCTTCCGACAAGATGCCTGCAGCGAAAGCTCAGCCGCGCAGCGTCTTTCTGTTTTTCATTTTCGTACGCCGCGCGCTCAGAACGTTCAGACGCTTCTTCAGCTGCGCTTCCCATTCCGCATCGCCGATGTCCTTGGCGATCGTCAGCAAATCGAGCGCCATGTCAATCTGGCTGCGTACGATATCGAGCGGATCTTCCTCCTCGTGATTCACGCAATTCTCGAACATTTCGCTTGCCTTACCATGTTCAACATAATCGCTAAAATCGACCTCGGACGCTCCGTCGCCGTGAGCGTACTCGGCCAATATCTCGTATTCATTCTCAACCTGATGGTGTACCTCCACCCGGTGACAAACGGGGCAGAAAAGCAGAGGCACGTTATGAATTTGCGTACGGATATGTCTGAGTGTTCCTTTCGTCCCAATCATGCTGGCACCGCAGCAAAAGCTCATCGGTCTCGCCTCCCGTGATTAAACATTGGTCCCTGCTCGAACATTTGGCGGCGATCGCCGGCAAGATTTCAAGCGGACCGAAGGTGACGGCCGACGACGAATCCATTCGTCATCGGTTGTCTAGCCATACATTATACATGAATCGGTTACGATTTGTCCTGTACGGCTCTTCCCTTCCGGCGTCGGCCGAGACGTTCAGGACGCTGCAGCATGGTTGCTCGTTGTCGTCTTATACGCCTGGAAACGGTTAAAAGTTGCGCCACAGGCCGCTTTTTCTCATTCGACCCGGATCGGCAAATTCCCTTTTTTTTCGTCCCGAAAAGCGGTATGTAAATGTTACCATCTACCCGAACCTGTCTTATTCGGCCGTCGAAAGAGCCGATATTTGCCACATGGACGCATTCTAAACGGCGCCTTGAAAGCATATATGTGTGGTATCGACGAAAAATCCGTTGCCGGTGGCCCGCACGATCATTCGCGCCAACGGATTTTTTGCTTCCGACTTCGCAGACAAAGGAGAGATGAGCGTCTATGCAGCTGATGCCGATCGGCTCGAAGCAAATCGCGTATATCGGGTACGACGAGCGGTCCTCGCAAATGCATATTTTGTACCATACGGGGCAGGTCCGCACCTATAGCGGCATTCCTCCGGAGCAATTCCAGTCGCTGCTGGCTTCTTCCAACGCATACGACATGCTCGTGCGGCTGGCGGATGCGCAGACGGCGGAAGCGGCGGAAGCAGCGGAAGCGTCAGAAGCGATGCCCACGGTCGCCGCAGCCGCGCATCCCGCTGCATCCCGGACGTAGCGGGCGAATCCGGCGCAGCCCCTGCACCGGCTAGCCTCCGATTCACCCGGAGCTTCGCCTGACGCGAGCAGCGGTTGGGCCAAACCCGGCCGCAGCCATCGCAGCTTCATAGAACAGGCGCGCTTTAGCCGCTCTCGTGGCGGCGCATACCGGGCGGGCAGCCCGCTCGCCGTTTTCGGGGAGGAAAAGCCGAGGAAATAAACCGTCTCGATGCGGGGATAAGGAGGTGGGAGGATTGCCTAGACCGCTAGTTATCGGCAACGGCAAGTTTTTGATCAATCTGGACCGCTCAACATGCATTCGCGATTTGTACTATCCTTACGTCGGTCAGCTCAACCACGTCGGAGGTTACCCGTGTCGCATCGGCGTATGGGTGGATGGCGCCTTCTCCTGGCTGGCGGAGCCGGAATGGAGCTTTCAGGCATCCTATATCCGCGATTCGCTCGTCACCGAAGTCATCGCATCGCACTATCATCTGGGGATTACCTTGACCATCAACGATGGCGTCCATCAGCGCGAAGATATTTATTTGAAGAGAATCCGCGCCCACAACCATTGGGAGACGGTGCGCGAGCTGCGCCTCTTTTTCAATCAGGATTTGCTCATTAACGAAACCGAGGTCGGCGATACCGCCGCCTATTATCCGCTGAACCATACGATTTTTCATTATAAAAAAGACCGCTACTTCATGTTTAACGGCCTGGCCGGCAGCGAAGGGCTTGATCAATACACGACCGGGATCAAGCGGTTCTACAATGCCGAAGGCACTTGGCGCGACGCGGAGGACGGACACTTGTCGGGCAATCCGATCGCCCAGGGCTCGGTCGACAGCACGGTCAGCCTGCGCGTTCATTTGCCGCCAAATACGAGCGAGACGCTGTATTACTGGATGACGGCAGGCAAAAACCTGGAGGAAGTCAAGAAGCTGGACAATTACGTGAAGGAGAGCCATCCCGGCAAGCTGCTGGACAGGGTGCAAATTTATTGGCAGCGCTGGGTCAACAAAGAAAATATGGCGTTCGCCGATCTGAACGACGACTGCGTGCGCCTGTATAAGCAAAGCCTGCTCATCGTGCGGACGCAGACGGATGTGAACGGCGCCATCATCGCCGCCAACGATTCCGACATCATGCAGTCCAACCGCGATCATTACAGCTATATGTGGCCGCGGGACGGGGCGTTGATCGCCTACGCCATGTCGCTGGCCGGCTATCAGGGCATGATCGAGCCGTTCTTTCAATTTTGCGCCGATGCGCTCTCGCCGGAAGGGTATCTGCATCATAAATACAACCCCGACGGCACGGTCGGCTCCAGCTGGCACCCGTACGTCAGCGGCGGCGAGCTGCAGCTGCCGATCCAGGAGGACGAGACCGCGCTCGTGCTGTTCGCGCTGTGGCAAAGCTATCTCCGGCACGGCGATATCGAGCTGGCCCAATCGCTATACCAGACGCTCATCCGCAGGGCCGCGCGATTCCTGCACAGATACATCGAAGCGGAGCTGAATTTGCCCAAGCCCAGCTATGATTTGTGGGAGGAACGCTGCGGCATCTATACGTTCACTGCGGCGGCGGTGTACGGCGGCCTGGTTGCGGCGGCAGGCTTCTGCAATCTGTTCGGCGACGAGGAACGATCGAGCCGATACCGCCATACAGCCGAGCGGATTAAATCCGGCATTCTGAAGCATCTGTGGGATGAAGAGGAAGGGCGCTTCATTCGCGGGCTGTACCGGGCCAACGGCGTCTGGATCAAGGACAAAACGCTGGAGAGCAGCGTATACGGCATCTTCGAATTCGGCGTCCTGCCGGCTGATGACGAACGCGTCGTCCGGACGATGCAGGCGAACCGGGCCGGGCTTGCGGTCAAGACGAGCGTCGGCGGCATCGCCCGGTACGAGCAGGACTTCTACTTCCAGCGTTCCACCGATATCGCCACAGTGCCCGGCAATCCGTGGATCATCTGCACGCTGTGGATTGCCGAATGGGAGATCGCTTGCGCCAAGACGCTCGCCGACCTCGAATCACCGCGGCGCACGCTGGAATGGGTCGTCAGCCACGCGATGGAAAGCGGCATTTTGCCCGAGCAGCTCGATCCGTTCAACGGCAGCCCCGTCTCCGTCGCGCCGCTCACCTGGTCGCATGCGACCTACGTGCTTACGGTCGTTAAATATGCAGAAAAGTATCAGGCGCTGGCCGGAGCGCAAGGCTAAAGTCCCGGCCTGCGCTGACCGGATGAGGGGCCGAATCCGCGCCCCGCTCCGGAAACGGGCGCTTGAAGCCGCCAAGCGTCAGCTTGTTTGCGATCCCATCGGCAGCGATCCCGGGCAAGAGGCGCCTGTTCCGCCGCCGATATGCAAAAAAACGGCCTCATGCGGGCCGCTTCATTCCTGCGCGTAGGTTTGCTTGTATTTGTCGCTGTCCCAGAGCCGCTCCAGCTCCTTGCCGTCGCTCAGCTCGACCGCGATCATCCAGCCTTGCCCGTACGGCGACATATTGATCTCCCCGGGATTGCTGGCCAGTTGGCGGTTGACGCTCACGACCTTGCCGGATACCGGCGCATACATCTCGGTGACGGTCTTCACCGATTCCATGCTGCCGAAGGGCTCGCCGGCCTGCAGCTCGTCTCCCTCCTCGGGAAGCTCGACGAAGACGATCGTGCCGAATTCCATCTGGGCGAAATCCGTCACCCCGATAACGGCGCGATTGCCTTCCACACGAACCCACTCATGATTCTCGCTGTATAACAGCTCGCTTGGCACTTCCATCCCTGGGCTGTTCTCCTTTCCAAATGCACGGTGCATCTCCAAATTCACGGGCGCCCCCCGCCAATATGGCGAAGTGCGTGCAATATGTAAAAACCCTCAAGCCTGCCGCAAGGACAGGCTGAGGGGCGGTTGAATCGATATAAGCCGGATTACTTCGCAACCAGGTGCTTGTCGCCTTTCTTCCAGCCGATCGGGCACAGGCCGCCGGATTGCAGAGCTTCGAGCACGCGGAGCGTTTCTTCCACGCTGCGTCCCACGTTGTTGTGGTGCACGACTTGGTACTGCAGCTCGCCTTCCGGGTTGATGATGAACAGGCCGCGCAGCGCGATGCCTTCTTCCTCAATCAGGACACCATAATCGCGGGCTACCGTCTTCGTGATGTCGGAAGCCAGCGGGAAGTTCAGCTTGCCAAGACCGTTCTGGTCAACCGGCGTATTGATCCAGGCGCGGTGGGAATGGATGCTGTCCGTAGATACGCCCAGCACTTCGCAGTTTCTTTCTTTGAATTCGCTGTAAGCTTCGCTCAGAGCGGTAATTTCCGTCGGGCATACGAAGGTAAAGTCCAGCGGATAGAAGAACAGCACGAGCCATTTGCCTTTGTAATCGGACAAAGAAACTTTGCCGAATTCCTGACCGTCGCCCAGCGCGGTTTGCATGGTGAAATCCGGTGCCGGTTTGCCTACCAAACGTTCTGTCATGGTTAAAATTCCTCCTTATTATTGTGAAAATAGACGCCTATGACGAGCGATTCTTTCGTCATCGGTCGTCACCTGCGGTACTCGAAAATTCAACGTGTGGATGCCGCTGAATTTTCAAGGGGGACGCCTATGACGAGCGATTCTTTCGTCATCGGTCGCCGTTTGCTATGGATGAAAACCGCCGCTCATTACCGGCAATTTTCCAGAAAACCTAGCTATTGCTTACATTTTTCATGGTAACATTCGCCCAAAACAAAGTCAAGATTATAATAATTATTTTTTTATAATTAATATTAATTGTAACATTTTAGACAAAACCGTGCAAAGCTCATTAAAAAACTCCCAGGAAAGGTTAGCGTTCCGCTCCCGGGAGTCGTTCCAATGCTGTATTATTTGCGGATCGCTGCAACAATCAAATCGCCCATAGCCTGCGTGCCGATCGCCTTGCTCTTGTCTACGGCAATATCGGCCGTCCGATGGCCGGCATCCAGCACTTCCTTCACGGCCCGCTCGATTGCCTCCGCCGCGTCGTGGTAACCGAAGGTCAGGCGGAACATCAGCGCTACGGACAAAATCGTTGCGATCGGATTGGCAATGCCTTGCCCGGCAATGTCCGGAGCGGAGCCGTGCACCGGCTCGTACAGGCCGAATGCCCCTTCGCCGAGCGAAGCCGAGGACAGCATTCCGATGGAACCGGTCAGCATGGCCGCTTCGTCGCTCAGGATATCGCCGAACATGTTCTCCGTCACGATGACGTCGAAGCTCGCCGGACGGCGCAGAAGCTGCATCGCGCAGTTGTCGACGAGCACATGCTCAAGCTCGACATCCGGGTATTCCGGAGCGATGCGGTTCACGGTCTCTCGCCACAGGCGGGACGTCTCCAGCACGTTCGCTTTGTCGACGGAAGCCAGTTTCTTGCGGCGGGTGCGGGCGATCTCGAACGCCTGGCGCACGATGCGCTCCACTTCTTTCACATTGTACACGCAGGTGTCGACGGCTTCCTCGCCGTTAGCCGATTCGCGGCGCAATTTCTCGCCGAAGTAGATGCCCCCGGTCAGCTCGCGCACCACGATCAGGTCCGTGCCTTCCAGCACTTCCGGCTTCAGCGTCGAAGCGTCCTTCAGGCAATCGAAGATGACGGCCGGGCGAATGTTCGAGAACAGGCCGAGCGCCTTGCGAATGCCGAGCAGGCCCGTCTCCGGACGAAGCTCCTTCGGATTGTTGTCCCATTTCGGACCGCCTACGGCGCCAAGCAGCACCGCATCGGCGCGCTTACACATCTCCAGCGTATCCTCAGGCAGCGGGGTGCCTTTCTCATCGATGGCGATGCCGCCGAACAGACCGTGCTCGAATTCGAACCGGTAGCCGAACAGCTCCTCCGTCTTGTTCATTACTTTGATCGCTTCGCCGACAACCTCGGGGCCGATGCCGTCCCCGGCGATGACGGCAATCTTCTTCACGTCTGCCATGTCGCTATTCTCCTCCATACTATCGCCGAAACCGCGCCTTGGCCTCAAAGCCCGCGGCACAGGTTGCAGCTAGTTCGCTATTTCTTTTGTAACATATTTGTACCCTATTGACAAAGATATAAAATCTATCATCTTGATAGGAATAGACTATAGCAATTCCGCCGCCGGACGGCGATTGCGGCTGCTTGCGGATTCGCTCTTTTCACTTTCGGCTCGGCCTGTCCGGGCCCGGCCAAAGCGATGCAGCAAGCGACCGGTATGCGCAGGCTTGTCGTACAATATTTTACCATCTTTCCGCACGGCTGTCTTGAAGAAATAATCGTTGTTTTCATGGCTACGAAGGAATACAATGTTTTTTATGAACATATTTCTCGGCGCTTCCTGCATGTTTGGAACTCGTCCAAAAGGAGTCTTGTATCATGGATTATCGTTTTTCCGACACCATCAACAGCTTCGAATCGTCGGCGGTGCGCGAAATTCTCAAGCTGACTCAAGGCAAATCTATCATTTCGCTGGCCGGCGGCCTCCCGAACGAACAGTACTTTCCGCTTGACGCCGTGCGCGAAGCGTTCCTGCGGGTGTTCGAGCAGGGGCGGCAAGTGCTGCAATACGGCTTGACCGAAGGCTACACGCCGTTGCGCGAAGACCTGTGCGCTCATCTCGCACGCAAAGGCATGAAGGCCGAAATCGACAACATGCTGCTGACGACCGGTTCCCAGCAGGCGATCGATTTGCTGGCCCGCATTTATATTAATCCAGGCGACGTCATTCTTGTTGAACGCCCGACTTATTTGGCCGCGATTCAAGTGTTTCAATCGCATCAGGCACGGCTGATCTCGGTCGACTGCGACGAGGACGGCATGAACCTGGACGATCTGGAACGCAAGATCAGGCAGTACAAGCCGAAAATGGCCTATGTCATCCCGACGTTCTCCAACCCTGCCGGCAAAATGTGGAGTCTGGAGCGCAGGCGCGGCATGCTGTCGATTTGCAAGCGCAACGGCGTGCTCATTCTCGAGGACGATCCTTATGGCGAGCTTCGTTTCGGCGACGGCGAGCCAATGCCGTCCATCTATTCGCTGGACGACGGTCCGCAGGGCAGCGCTGTTGTCTATACGAGCACGTTCTCCAAAATCGTCGCTCCCGCGCTGCGGACCGGTTGGGTCGTCGGAGACAGCACCGTTATCCGCAACATGACCCGCGCCAAGCAGGCGGCCGATCTTCACTCCAGCACGATGGATCAGCAGGCGCTGCATCAATTGTTTGCCCACTTCGATCTTTACGCCCATATTGCCGTCATTCGCGAAGCGTACGAAGCGAGAATGCGCGGAATGCTTGAGCTGCTCAAGCAGCAATCATGGGAAGGCCTCTCCTGGATCGAGCCTAAAGGCGGCATGTTCATCTGGGTCGAGCTGGCGGAATCGATCGATACGCAGGAGTTGCTCAAGCTGGCGGTGCAGGAAGGCGTCGCTTTCGTGCCGGGAGCCAGCTTCTATGCGGATGAACCGAAGCGCAACTCGATGCGGCTCAACTTTACCCATACCGACAGCGACATGGTCGTCCTGGCCTTCGAGCGCCTCGACCGCGCCCTCAGCAAAATGCGGCAGACGGTGTAAGCCGGCCGTTAACGCACAGACCTAAAACAACAAAAGACCGTCCTCCCCTGCTTCTGGAGGACGGTCTTTTGTTGTTTGGCTGCCGGCAGGCTGTACCCGGCGGCGCCGCCTAAATCAGCGTGACGTTGTCCCGCTTGCTGCGAGCCGGCGATTTGCGCTTCTCGATCAGGCGGTTGAGCGCGTCGACGTAAGCGCGGGCGCTCGCTTCGAGAATGTCCGTGCTGACGCCGCGGCCTTGCGCCGAGTAGTCTCCTTGCCGCAGGACGACATGCACCTCGCCGAGCGCATCCTTCCCTTGCGTAACCGACTTGATGGAGTAGTCTTCCAGCTCGACTTCTTCCTTCGTCGCCTGATCGATCGCCTTGTAAATGGCGTCGATCGAGCCGTTGCCTTCGGCCTTCTCCTCGACCGTTCCGCGGTCGTTCGTCCGGATACGAACGGCAGCGTTCGGTACAGAACGGTTGCCGTAAGAGACGTGGATCGTCTCGAGCGCGAACACCTCCGGCGTCTCAACCAGCTTCTCCTCGATCATAGCGCGGATATCTTCGTCGGACACATTTTTCTTCTTGTCGGCCAAGTCCTTGAACTTGGCGAAGGCCAGATTGACCTGCTCTTCGCTCAGCTCATAGCCGAGGTCGACCAGCTTCTCGCGGAAGGCGTGGCGGCCGGAGTGCTTGCCGAGCACGAGCTTGCTCTCCTTGAGGCCGATCGTCTCCGGCGAGATGATCTCGTACGTCGTCTTCTCCTTCAGCACGCCGTCCTGGTGAATGCCGGATTCGTGCGCGAAGGCGTTGGCGCCGACGATCGCCTTGTTGCCCGGCACGACCATGCCGGTGAGCTTGCTGACGAGACGGCTGGTGCGGGCGATCTCGCTCAGCTTCAGCGACGTCTTCGCCTGGAAAAAGTCCGCCCGCGTCTCAAGCGCCAGCGCCACTTCCTCCAGCGCCGTATTGCCGGCGCGCTCGCCGATGCCGTTGATCGTGCCTTCGATCTGATCGGCGCCGTTCAGGATCGCCGCCAGCGCATTGGCCGTGGCCATCCCGAGATCGTCGTGGCAGTGCGCGCTAAGCTGGATGCGCTCGATGCCCTTGACATTCTCCTTCAGCGTCTTGAAAATATTGCCGAACTCCGACGGCGTCATATAGCCGACCGTATCCGGAATGTTGACCACCGTCGCGCCGGCGCGAATCGCCATCTCCGTCACTTCGCACAGAAAATCCAGCTCCGTGCGGCCCGCATCCTCCGGTGAAAATTCGATTTTGTCAAAATATTTCTTGGCGTAGCGAATCGCCGCTTCCGCCGTCTCAAGCACCTGATGCTTCTCCATGCGCAGCTTGTGCTTGCGGTGAATCGGCGACGTCGCCAGGAACAGATGCAGACACGGGTCCTGCGCATCCTTCAGCGCCTCCCGCGCCGCATCGATATCCTGCTCGCGGGAGCGCGACAGGCCGACGATCGTCGCGTTCTTCACCGCGCGCGCGACCGCGTTCACCCCGGCCAGATCGCCCGGGGAAGCGGCCGGAAAACCGGCCTCGATGCGGTCGACGGCGAGCTTTTCCAGCTGCAGCGCGATCTCCACCTTCTCCTGCATGTTCAGGTTCACGCCCGGCGACTGCTCGCCGTCCCGCAGCGTCGTGTCAAAAATATAAATTTTTCTCATGATGGTCACCTCCTGAAGAAAAGCGATGAATCGTCACCTGCAGTGCCAGAAAATTCGCCGATAAGCCTCGTCGAATGAGCAAGATCGAAAAAACACAAAAGCTCGGCCCGAAGGCAGAGCAAGGCAGAGGCGCCAATCAAGCGTCTGCTGCCGGTTGCTCCGCCTTCAAACCGACCTTACGTCGTAGGCTTCCAAGTACGCTTCGCTTACGATTACTTCTTGATCCAGTGCATCAGCTCGCGCAACTGCGAACCGACCTGCTCGATCGGATGCTCTGCTTCCCGGCGGCGAGTCGCGGTCAAGAAGGCGCGGTTGGACTGGTTCTCCAGGATGAAGTCACGGGCAAATTTGCCTTGCTGAATGTCTTCAAGCACTTTCTTCATCTCTTTCTTCGTTTCCTCGGTAACGATCCGCGGACCTGTCACGTAGTCGCCGTATTCCGCCGTGTTGGAGATCGAATGTCTCATGCTGGCCAGGCCGCCTTCGTACATCAGGTCGACGATCAGCTTCAGCTCATGCAAGCACTCGAAGTAAGCGATCTCCGGCGCGTAGCCTGCTTCCACCAGCGTCTCGAAGCCCGCTTTGACCAGCGCAGCCGTACCGCCGCACAGCACCGCTTGCTCGCCGAACAGGTCGGTTTCGGTTTCCTCGCGGAACGTCGTTTCGATAACGCCGGCGCGGGTGCAGCCGATCCCTTTCGCGTAAGCGAGGGCCAGATCTTTCGCTTTGCCGGAAGCGTCCTGCTGTACCGCGATCAGGCCGGGAACGCCGAAGCCTTCCACATAAACGCGGCGCACCATGTGACCCGGGGATTTCGGAGCAACCATGAAGATGTCCTTGTCCGCGGAAGGCACGATTTGGCCGAAGTGGATGTTGAAGCCGTGGGAGAATACGAGCGCAGCACCTTCCTTCAGGTTCGGCTCGATTTCTTCGCTGTATACTTTGGCCTGGGTTTCGTCAGGCATCAAAATTTGTACGACGTCGGCAAGCTTGGTCGCTTCCGCAACGGAGTACACCTCGAAGCCGTCCTCTTTCGCTTGCTGGAAGGAGCGGCCTTGGCGCAGCCCGATGATGACCTTCAGGCCGCTGTCGCGCAGGTTTTGCGCTTGTGCATGACCTTGGCTGCCGTAACCGATGATGGCGATCGTTTTTCCTTGAAGTACGCTCAGGTCTGCATCTTTCTCATAATACATTGTTACTGCCATAATATGAATAATCCTCCTTTTGTATGAAACCCTGTGAGCGGGTGCCTGGGAGGACGAATCGCCCTGCAAGTCCGCCGGAAGCGAATCATCCGCTCAAGCCCCCGCACACAGGATCATTGTACTAAAAAATAATGGCGCTATAAAGCTTTACCGACTTAAAACTTTCCCGATAAGGCCTGGCTTATGATTCCCAAGAGCTTACTTGACGGCGCCGCGAATCATCGCCGTCGCGCCGGTGCGCGACAGCTCCTTGATTCCGTACGGCTTCAGCAGCTCGACCATCGCGTCGATCTTCTCGGAATCGCCGACCACTTGAACGATCAGCGAGCAAGGGCCGATATCAACGACAGCCGCGCGGAACGTCTCGACGACGCCGAGAATTTCCGGGCGCGCCGCAGGCTCGGCGTTGACCTTGATCAACGCCAGCTCGCGGGCGACCATCGGGTGCGAGCTCAGATCGACGACTTTGATCACGTCGATCAGCTTATACAGTTGCTTCTGGATCTGTTCGAGCGTCTGGTTGTCCCCTGTCGTAACGATGACCATCCGGGACAAGCCCTTCTCTTCGGATTCCCCGACCGTGATGCTCTCGATATTGAAGCCGCGGCGGCCGAAGAGGCCGGATACCCGCTGCAGCACGCCGGGTTGGTTGTTCACAAGTACAGATATGGTATGTTTGCGAATCATTCCGAATCCCCCAATATCATATCGTCTATCGTATTGCCTTGAGTGACCATCGGATAAACATTTTCTCCCTTGCGAACGACGAATTCGACGAGCACCGGCCCCGGGGTTTCCAGCGCCTCGGTCCAGGCGCGGCGCGCTTCTTCCTTGTTCGTAGCTCTCAGCCCCTTGACGCCGTACGCTTCCGCCAGCTTGACGAAATCCGGGCTGCCGGCCAGGTCGATATGGCTGTACCGGTTATCGTAGATGATCTCCTGCCACTGCCGCACCATGCCGAGCACCTGGTTGTTGATGACCGCAATCTTCACCGGGATGTTGTTGATCGCGCAGATCGCCAGCTCCTGGGAGCACATCTGCATGCCGCCGTCCCCGTTGATCGATACGACGGTGCGGCCCGGAGAGGCCAGCTGCGCGCCGATCGCCGACGGGAAGCCAAAGCCCATCGTGCCGAGGCCACCGGAGGAAATGAACGAGCGCGGATGGTTAAACCGGTAGTACTGCGCCGCCCACATCTGATGCTGCCCGACGTCCGTCGTAACGATCGCCTCGCCCTTGGTCGTCTCATGAATCATCTCGATGACGTATTGCGGCTTCAGCTCCGTCTCGGAATCCTTATACCGCAGCGGATGCTCCTGCTTCATGCGCGTCACGTGCGAGATCCACGCCTCGGATCGGGCCGGCTTCGCCTTCTGCAGCGCCAGCTGGAGCACCGCCTTCACATCGCCGACGACCGGGATCTGCGTGCTTACGATTTTGCCGATTTCAGCCGGATCGATGTCGATATGCACGATCTTCTTCGCATTCGGCGCGAAGCCGTTCACCTTCATCGTGACGCGGTCGTCGAACCTCGCTCCGATGCCGATCAGCAGATCGCAGCTTTGCAGCGCCTTGTTGGCTGTATAAGCCCCGTGCATCCCCGGCATGCCGAGCCACAATTCGTGCGCGCTCGGGAATCCGCCCAAGCCGAGCAGCGTCGTCACAACCGGGATGCGGGTGCGGTTTACGAATTCGATCAGCTCCGCGGAAGCGTCAGACGAGACGACGCCGTGACCGGCGATGATCATCGGCCGCTCCGATTCCTCGATCGCCTCGAGCATCCGCTCCACCTGCAGCTTGTTCGGTTGAACGGTCGGATTGTAGCCGCGAATCTCAACCTTCTCCGGATAATAAAACGGCGCCTTGTCGTTCGAGACGTCCTTCGGAATATCGATCAGGACGGGGCCTTTCCGCCCGGTCGAGGCGATATGGAAGGCCTCCTTGATGATGCGCGGCAGATCGCGCACGTCCCGCACGAGGTAGCTGTGCTTCGTAATCGGCATCGTAATGCCCGTAATGTCCGCTTCCTGGAACGCATCCGTGCCGATCACGCTGGTGGCTACGTTGCCGGTGATGATGACGAGCGGCACCGAATCCATATAAGCCGTCGCGATGCCTGTCACCAGGTTCGTCGCGCCGGGGCCCGACGTGGCGATACATACGCCGACCTTGCCGGTTGCGCGGGCGTAACCGTCCGCCGCATGAATCGCCCCTTGCTCGTGGCGGGTCAGCAGGTGATTGAAGTCCGGGTTGCCGTGCATCGCATCGTAAATATACAAGACCGCTCCACCCGGATAACCAAAGACACAGTCCACGTCCTCAAGCAAAAGACTGCGCAGCAGCATTTCCGATCCTGTGATGACATCCGGCTTGAGCAGCTCGGCACGCAGCTGTTCTTTCGATTTTTGTGTGGTTTGAACGATCATGGTTTGGCCTCCTTCGTTAAAAGCTTGCCGGCAAGAGCGAGCGATATCGGCGCTTGCCGAAAAAAAGAAAACTAAAAAACCCCTTCCATCCCCGACGCATATTGCGCGTCTGACGGGACGAAAGGGGTTGTCGCTTCCGTGGTACCACCCAGAATTTGCTATATGCCTCGCGACATACAGCCTTAGCAGGTAATGCGCACCTTGATGATGCGTCGCTTACCTTGGCACAATAACGAGTGCCGCACCGATTCCCCCTACTAAACAAGCGTCTTTCAGGGAAACAGCTCCGAGGTGAGCTCGTACATAAGGGATTAAGGCGTTGGTTTCAGCTAATCCGCCGCTCTCTGGACATAAGAGCCCTTATAACTTCGTCCTCTTCATAGCCGTTGCATAGGTATGACTTGCTTGTTACACATTATAAGTCGAATCGCTCCGTTAGTCAATAGCTTTCGGGCCGCCGCTCTGCTGCCGGATCATGCCAGGATAAGCAGCAAAAAAAACGCCCGCTGCCCTAAGGAACATCGCTTCCTCGTTCCTCAAGGCAGGGGCGCCTTCATGATCCAATGAGCATCAAGCGTTCACTTTTTGCTTAGCCGCATCGGCCAGCTGGTTGAACGCGCCGATGTCGTTCACAGCCAGATCGGCCAGCATTTTGCGGTTCACTTCGATGCCGGCGAGCTTCAGGCCGTGCATGAATTTGCTGTAGGACAATCCGTTCTGGCGAGCAGCCGCGTTGATCCGTACGATCCACAGCTTGCGGAAGTCGCGCTTTTTCTGACGGCGGTCGCGGTATGCGTACAACAGCGATTTGTAAACCTGCTCCTTCGCCGTTTTAAATAATCTATGCTTCGAACCGAAATATCCTTTAGCAAGCTTCAAAATCTTCTTGCGGCGACGCGTGCGCACGAACCCGCCTTTTACTCTTGCCATGACCATCTACCTCCTGGAATGTTAAGCGTATTGCGCTGTGTATCAAATACGTCCGTTCGTGTTACTTCAGGTTAGCCAGCTGCTGCTTCAGACGGCGAACGTCGCCGGCCGCCATCAGCGGGGAAGTGCTCAGCACGCGCTTCTGACGGTTGGACTTGCCGGACAGCAGGTGGTTCTTGTATGCTTTATGGCGCTTCACTTTGCCGGTACCGGTAATTTTGAAACGGCCTTTCAAGCTGCTGTGAGTTTTCATCTTAGGCATTGATTAGGTCCTCCTTAAAGGTTGTCGTTATTGCTGCTTCGGGGCCAAAATCATGATCATGCTCCGGCCTTCCAGCTTCGGCTTGCGCTCCACGGTGCAGAGCTCGGCGACTTCCGAGGCCATCCGTTCCAGCTGGCGCTGCCCGATGTCGGCATGGGCGATCTCCCGGCCGCGAAAACGCACGGACAGCTTCACTTTGTCGCCGTCCTTCAAAAATTTCACAACGTTACGAAGCTTCGTTTGAAAGTCGTGCTCGTCGATCGTCGCGCTCAAGCGAATTTCCTTGATCTCGACGATCTTCTGGTTCTTACGGGCTTCCTTCTCTTTCTTCTGCATCTCATAGCGGTACTTCCCGTAATCCATGATCCGGCATACCGGCGGCTTGGCCGTCGGAGCCACGTTGACCAAATCCAGGTTCAAATCAGCTGCAATCTGCAGCGCTTCTCGGATCGGCTTGATTCCGAGCTGCTCGCCTCCCGCTCCGATAAGCCGAACTTCTCTCGCACGAATCGCCTCGTTAATTATGTGATCGATACTTATGACCTGCCACCTCCATTGGAATGTGAAACAAAAAAGACGCGGACTCGAAACGCCCACGTCTGATCTTCAAGTGACGGATACTAGCCCGCCGACAGGCAGACTGAATATCAACATAAGACTCACTCTAGTTTCCTAACCAGCCAACCTGAGGTCGGGCAGGTGAGAAGCGGGCGCTTCTTCTTCAGCACTAGAACAGTATATCATCCCAGCTAGCCATAAGTCAACAGCTAGCTGGCCTGCTTGCTCTGCACATCCTCCAGCCGAATGACGCGCGTATGCTGCGTATGGCTCCACGTTTTGTTATTCTGGGTGAAAAACGCGAAGAACGTAATCGGCCACCAGGAGAACATGAAGATCGGGTACAGCAGCAAATATTTGTATGTTTTGCCGGAAGCTTTGTCCAGCAGCATGGCCAGCGGCAGCAGCACGTAAATGATCGTCGACAGCACATTGATCAGAACCGGCGATATCTCGTATAGATTCAAGAAATCGTACTTGGGGAACATTCCTTGAATCCAGATCGCCACGGTAATGATGGCGCCGAAGAAAAAGTTGTATACGTTGGCCGAATAGATCGCGGCGTCGATCTTCGTCCAGCTCCGCTCCTTGATCCCCTGCCACAGCAGCGGGAAAAAGTATCGGCGGCATACGTCAAAATGCCCCTGCATCCAGCGCAGACGCTGTCTGGCGGACGCCTTGAAGGTGAGCGGCTTCTCGTCGTACACCTTCGCATCGAAATTGAGCGTCGGCTTCACGCCGAGCTTGACGCAGCGCATCGAGAACTCGAGGTCCTCGACGAGGCTGGTCGCCCCCCAGCCGATCTGCTTCAGCAGATTCGTCTCGAAGCACATGCCCGTTCCCCCGAGGTAGCAGGCAAGGTTCAAATTCAGGCGGGGCAATTGCCAGAAGCGGTTGCTGAAAAAGTAAGAAATGGCGTAGGAAGCGGTCACCCAGGAATCGTTCGGATTTTTGGTATCCAGGTAAGCCTGGATCACCCGCGAGCCTTCGCACAGGTCGTTGTTCATATGCTTCAAGTAATCGGTGCCGACCAGGTTGTCGGCGTCGAACATGACGACGGCGTCGTATTGGCGCGGCATGCTCCAAAGCTCCTTGAGCATCCACTCGATCGCGTAGCCTTTCCCGCGCAGCTTCGGGTTGTGCCGCTCGCAGGCGTGCACCCCGTGCTCGCGGACGATGTCCGCCGTACGGTCGGAGCAGTTATCGCAAATGACGAAAATATCGTACAACTCTTTCGGATAATCCAGATTTTTCAGGTTCTCGAGCAGCGCGCCGATCACCTGCTCCTCGTTATGAGCCGCCACCAGCACGGCGAATGTTTTCTGCGGAGCGTGATGCTTCGCCTTGACGCGGCGGTGCCAACCGAAGAACGTCAAAAACAGCTGATAAGCGCCGACCAGCGCCAGCAAGATCTGAGCGCCTAGCAGAATGCTGTTCAGCATGGTATTACTACCCCCTTTTTTTATTTACCCCTTTTGTCTGTCTCTGTTTTTGGATGTTCTTCAATGTATATTGGTTCGATGGATGATTCTGGATTTCCGTGGGTCGCCGAATATGATTTTCCTATCTTTGTATCGTTTTGTCAAAATCGGCTGGCCGCTCCCTTTCGTCAGAACGGAAGCAATTCCGCTGAAAAGAAGGTCCTTCCCTTCGGAGTCTCTCCCATCCATCTTTTTAGCTCTTATTTTCATCGTTTTTCAAACTTTTTATAATCGCTGCCAGGCTAAATTTGCACCTATATCCATAACGTGCATGTCCCGATTAAAGTTTCAGGACGAAAGTACCGATTTGCGGCAAGGAAGCCTGCTGCCCGCTCACCCCTACAGAATACAACAAAGCGGCGCGCCTTGCAAAAGAGTCCCCCGCCCCGTCCGGCAGCCGTTTTCCCGCGGCACGCTTCCCCTCCTTTCGGGCAGAATTAAAGCATCTTGTCCGATGCCGCGCCAGGAGAATCCCCTTCTCTCCCGAAATGTTTCCCGCATATGTAATAGACGACGGAAGGGCGTCCTATTCCTCCATTGACATTGTTTCTACATATAATATTAAGAAAAAAATAAGAATTGTCTTGCCAACATCATGGGCCTTTGACTCGTAATTAACTATGAGAGGGCAGCAGCGCCCGCGCCAACGCCCGCCGGCCGGAGAGAGCGGCGGTGAAGGGATGCTTCCAAAAATTGCGTCTCATTAGCAGGCGAACTTTGCCCCGCGTTGATATTCGCATAACAAATCGCGGTTACAATGGATTTATATGAACGTTAGGCGACTGCTTATCCCATGCCATCTTTGCCAGTAAGGGAGGCGAAAGCGAACTTGAGCCGTATTGTCGCATGGCTGATGCATCACGAGCACCGGCTGTTTCGCTGGATCAACCAGCGGCTGCGCCATCAGGCGCTCGATTGGTTCTTCAGCACGATTACTCATCTGGGCGGCGCGTCGGCCACGATAGCCATAACGCTCGGCCTGGCGGTGCTGGCGCGCGGGGAATGGCGCACGACCGCCATCCAAAGCCTGATCGCGCTGGCGGTCAGCCACCTGCCGGTAGCTGTGATCAAGAAAAAATATCCGCGGCTTCGCCCTTATCTTGTGCTTCCGCACACGATTACCGGCAAAAACCCGCTGAAGGATCATTCGTTTCCTTCAGGACATACGACAGCCGTCTTTTCCGTTACGGTTCCTTTTATGCTGAATATGTCCCCGACCTTTCTCTTTTTGCTGCCGTTGGCATGTCTCGTCGGCATGTCACGTATATATCTGGGACTGCACTATCCGTCCGATTGCCTGGCGGGCTCGCTGATCGGTACGGTCACCGCCTTCGCGGCCGTTGCTTTTTTCGGATAAAATCTGTAATGTTATCACTGTGTAATTCATTTGGTGCAAGGGTATGGTGAAGCGCTCATGAGAAAAAAGAGGGTCTTGCTTTTGTCCGAAGGGTTCGGCGCAGGCCACACACAGGCGGCATACGCCCTCTCCGAGAGCCTGCGCATCCTGTCGTCCGATATTGAAACACACGTGCTGGAGCTCGGCAGCTTCCTTCATCCGACGCTGGCTCCATGGATTTTTACCGCATACCGCAAGACGGTCATGACTCAGCCGAAGCTTTACGGGCTGGTGTACCGGTCTCAATATAAAAAATCGCTGAACCGCTTCGCGCAGCTGGCGCTGCACCGTCTGTTCTACGCCCAGACGGCGGAGGTGATCCGCCGTCTGGAGCCGGACGCGATCGTCTGCACGCATCCTTTTCCGAATGCGGTCGTCTCCAGACTGAAGCGCTCCGGTCTTGGCGTCCCCTTGTGCACGGTCATCACCGACTACGATGCGCATGGAACGTGGGTCAGCCCGGAGGTCAACAAATATTTGGTATCGACGCCGGGCGTCAAGCAGAAGCTGACGGGCCGCGGCGTTCGTCCGGAAGCGATTGAGGTCACCGGCATACCGGTGCATCCGAATTTCTGGAAGCATCATAATCGGGAGGAGCTGCGCAAGCATTACGGCCTGAAGCCGATTCCGACCGTGCTGATTATGGGGGGCGGATGGGGCTTGCTGAAGGAGAGCGAGTTTCTGCCGGATCTGCTGCGCTGGCGCGACCAGATTCAGCTCGTCGTCTGCCTCGGCAGCAACCAGAAGGCGATGGCCGCGCTGTCTGCCGATCCCCGGTTTCAGCATGAGAACGTTCGGCTGCTCGGCTTCACCCGCGAGATCGACCAGTGGATGGAAGTGTCCGACCTGCTGATCACGAAGCCGGGCGGCATGACCTGTACCGAAGGTCTGGCCAAAGGTATTCCGATGCTGTTCTATAAGCCGATACCGGGGCAGGAGGAAGAAAACCTGCAGTACTTCACCCAGCACGGGTTCGGCGAGCCGATCAAATCGGCAGAGACGATCGATCACTGGTTCGGGCTCTTGCTCGAGCAGTACCCGGAGCTGAGCAAACGAAGAAGCGATGCCGCTGCCGGGCGCGGCAACCGGCCTTACCGTCCCTACCATTGCTCCTACAGCATTATCAAGCTGCTGGAACACCACCGGCCGGCGTCCATCGGCCAAAGTCAACACGCCCCTGCGCTTTCCTTGTAGGAAAGCGAGGGGCGTTCTTGTCTCAAGGCCCTGGCCTTTTAAGATTGCAGCGGATTATTCGCCGGCTTGCAGGCTGGCCAGATGCTCGGCAAGCGCCCGCTCGCCGACGACAACCTCCAGCCGATGGATCGGCAGTCCCTGTTCGTAAAATTTCGTTTCGTACTCCGTCATGATCAGATCCGTGCGCGGCCCTTGGGCATGAAGATCGAGAGAGATGTTGCGCATGCGCAAGCCCAGATCGGCAAACGAATTCAAAGAGAACTCGAAGAGCGAGCGGGAATCGGTCTTGAAGTGAATCTCGCCGCGATCGTTCAAGAGGTCGATATATTTGCGGACGAAGCCAGGGTGCGTCAAGCGGCGACGGGCATGCTTCTTCTTGGGCCACGGGTCGCTAAAATTCAGATAGATGCGCTCCAGCTCGGCGCTGGCGAAAATTTGCTCGATATATTCGATATTTTGCCGAACAAGCCGCAAATTCGACAAATCCCCCCCGTGCTCTTCGCGCGATGCGCGGGCCTTCTCGGCAGCTCGCCTCAGCAGCTCGTCGTACATATCGATGCCTATGTAATTGATATTGGGATTCAATGCGCTCAGCTCGCTGATGAACTTGCCTTTGCCCATGCCCAGCTCGACGTGAATCGGCCGATCATTGCCGAACAAGGCGCTCCACTGGCCGCGATGCCGCGCCGGATCCAAAATAATAAGCTCCGGTTGAGCTTCAATCTCTTCTCTGATGCCTTTCCTGCCTCTCAAACGCATATGCTTTCCTCCAACCGCTCATTCGGTCATTCGTTATTTTCTTGACAAATTATACTCCGAATGACGCGCATTGAAAAGGCCGGCCAGCGCCAGACAAGCGGCGGGTAACCGGCCTATATGCGAAAAGTGTTAAGGGCCGAGGGCTGCAGGTTAGCGAACGTCGTCGCGTCTTTCGTTGCGGTTGCGAAGACCGGCCAGGCCAATCAGACCGAGCAGGCCAAGCCAGCCCCAGTTGTTGTTATTCGTTGCCGTCGTACGGTAATTGTTGGTCCGGTACGTGTTCGTATCGTAGTTGCCGCCATAACCGTATCCTGTGCGGTTAGTGGTGTAGTTATTCATGCGGTCCAGCATATTGTCGGTATATGTCCGCATGTTGCCCGTACCCGATACGTTGCCCGTTGTCGAACCGCCGCTTACGCCTGTGTTGGTCGTATTAACATTATAAGTTCCGGAAGTCGTGCTGGTCGCCGTACCGGTTACCGAAGCATTGCCAGCTCCCGTCGCATTCGGGGCAGCGGGCGTCCCGGCCGCGAACGCTGCATGTCCGCCGAATCCCAAAGAAGCTGTCAAAGCTAACGCCAGAACCGTCTTGTTGAACTTCTTGTTCATTCTTTCGTTTGCTCCCTTCAACGCTTATTTGGTGTTGCACAAATAGCATGTCCCCGAGACTTTATCTTATCCCGCTTCCCGGCAGGGGGCTGCTGTCATATTCTCCTGAATTATGCCAGGAATCAGGGGGCCGGCCCTGATAGCAATCCCCCCGCTTTTCCGCTACAATAGGAAAAGACAAAAGGAGTGATGGGCATGTCAAGCGCAAACGCGCCGATCTCTCCTCTCTTATGGGGGGACAAGCGTTTTCATACATGGAATTACGAAATGCGCGAGCAGTTCGGAACGAAAGTGTTCAAGGTTATGCTCGACGCCGGGTTTACGTGCCCGAACCGCGACGGCAAGATCGCGATCGGCGGCTGCACCTTCTGCAGCGCCAGAGGCTCCGGCGACTTTGCCGGCAGCCGCCGCGACGACCTTGTCACCCAGTTCCGCAAGGTTCGCGACCTGCAGCACCGCAAATGGCCGGACGCTCAGTACATCGGGTATTTCCAGGCATACACGAATACGTACGCGCCGGTCAGCGAGCTGCGCGAATATTACGAAGTCATTCTGGAGCAGCCCGGCGTCGTCGGCCTTTCCATCGCCACCCGGCCCGACTGCTTGCCGGATGAGGTGATCGATTATTTGGCCGAGCTGAACGAGCGCACTTATCTGTGGCTCGAGATGGGCCTGCAGACGATTCATGAAGACACCTCGCGGCTCATTAACCGCGCCCACGACACCGCCTGCTATGTCGAGGCGGTCGAGAAGCTGCGCAAGCGCGGCATTCGCGTGTGCAGCCATATCATCTTCGGCCTTCCCCAGGAAACGCACGAGATGATGCTGGATACGGCCCGCGCCGTCGCCGCGATGGATGTGCAGGGCATTAAAATTCATCTGCTTCATTTAATGAAGAAGACGCCGATGGTAAAGCAGTACGAAGCCGGCCTCGTCCGCTTTCTGGAGATGGACGAATATGTGAAGCTCGTCGTCGACGCGCTCGAGCTGCTGCCGCCGGAGATGATCGTTCACCGCGTCACCGGCGATGCGCCGCGCGAGCTGCTGATCGGCCCGATGTGGAGCCTGCGCAAGTGGGAAGTGCTCAACGCCATCGACGCCGAGCTGAAAAGACGCGATACGTATCAAGGGAAAAAGTGGTCGGCAAAGGCGCAATAACCGAAGGCACGGCCGGACGACGAAGGCTTCGGGACGTCATCACGACGGCCAACTATCATTTATAGCAGAATAGAAGAAGGTGTATCGTTACCGTGGGTTTCGTTTCGATATTGGGGTTCGCCCATCGCCTGATTGCCGAACGCGTGCAGCCGGGGGAGACGGCGATCGATGCCACCGCCGGCAATGGCGTAGATACGCTGTTTCTGGCCCGGATCGTTGGCGCTGCCGGGGAGGTGCACGCCTTCGATATTCAGCCGCAGGCGCTGGAGCGCACGGCGGCGCGCCTCGCCAGGGAGCAGCCGGACGCGAAGGTCCGGCTCCACTTGCGCAGCCACGCCGAGATGGCTGCGGCCGTCGCGGATGAGCAGCATGGCCGCGTAGCCGCGGTCATGTTCAATCTCGGATACTTGCCGGGAGAGGATCATGCGATCGTAACCCGGCCGAATACGACGGTGCAGGCGCTGGACGCCGCCTGTCGCCTGCTGCGCGCCGGAGGAATCGTGACGATCGTCCTGTATACCGGCCATCCCGGAGGGCAGGAGGAAGCGGATGCGGTCGAACGGTGGGCGGAGGCGCTGCCGCAGCGGGAATATCAGGCGCTGCTGTACCGGTTCGCCAATCAGCGCAATCATCCTCCGTACCTGATCGCAGTAGAAAAAAGATGATTTCCTTTGTTATAATGCTGCTAGAATAATCCATAGACGAAACGAGGGAGTGCTTGTGAAACCATATCCGCTTCAATTCAAGCCCGAATTCAAAGAGCGCGTCTGGGGAGGACGGGCGCTGGAGCAATTCGGTCTTGAGCTGCCGCAAGGCGTTATCGGGGAAGGCTGGATGATCGGCGATCATCCGAACGGCACGACCCAAGTGATGAACGGAGAGCTGGCCGGACAAGGTCTGGACCGCATCCGCGAGCAATTCGGCAAGGAGTGGTTCGGCAGCAAAGGGTTTTCGGAGAAAAACGGACGCTTCCCGCTGCTGATCAAGCTGCTCGATTGTCAGGACGATCTGTCGGTGCAGGTGCACCCGAACGATCATTACGAGAAGCTTCCGCCCGGAGAGCTCGGCAAAACCGAGATGTGGTATATTTTGGACGCCAAGCCGGGAGCCAAAATCATTTACGGCCTGAAGGAAGGCGTCACCCGCGAGGCGCTCTCCAAAGCGATCGAGGAAAACCGCATTATGGACTGCATGAACGAGGTGACCGTAGAAGCCGGCGATTCGTTCTATATCCCGGCCGGGACGGTGCATGCGCTCGGCGCCGGCGTGCTGGTCGCGGAAATTCAGCAAAATTCCGACAGCACGTACCGCCTCTACGATTACGGCCGGCTCGGTCTGGACGGCAAGCCGCGCGAGCTGCATATCGAGGACTCGTTGAACGTGATCGCTTACGAAGGCTCCGGCGCCCAATATATGAAGACGGAGCTGAGCCGCAGCAACGACTGGCTGACGCTCGTCCGTTCTCCGTATTTCATCACGGAAAAAGGGCGGGTCGAAGGCGAATGGGCGCTCGAGACGACGCCGGACAGCTTCGTGATTCTCATCGTATGCGACGGGGCAGGTGCGCTTTCCTGGAATGGCGGCGAGAAGCCGGTCAAGCCCGGCGAATGCTATCTGATGCCCGCCAGCCTGGGACGTTACTCGCTTAGCGGCAGCATGACGGTGCTGCGCAGCTATTTGCCGTAAGGCGTATCATCCGCGAATAAATAAAAGCACCGCTGCCTGAAGGAACCGCACCGGGTTCCAAATCGGGGCAAGCGGTGTTTTGGCATGCCTTGGCGGGGCGGAAGAGAAGAACCGCGGGCGGCCGGGTGCCCGGCTCCTTCAAGCGGTTGCCGCCTCCGGCGCCAGCGAGTACACGTGCGGCTTGCCAGGCGCGTCAGGCGCATAGTAAACGATGAGCAGCCTGCTCGCCGACGGGTCAATCACGCCTTCAGCCAAATAGCGGTCGAGATCGAACGGAACCGACTCAAGCATGACATGCTTGTGCAGCTCCTTCTCCGTCAGCCCGAGGGAGGCGAAAGCGCCGGATACCGCCTCCGGCCGTTCCGCCAGCAGGCGCATCCACGCGGACTGCTCGCTTTTGCCCAGGGTGACTTCCCACCATACTTTGCGGGGACGGTACTTGTGATTGAGGAAATAGTCGAGCTTCATCAGCCCCTCCGCCACCGGCATGCCGCTCGTGCCGCGGGCCGTCAGGAAATCGCGAAGCCGGGTGAACAAATCCTCGAGCTGATGGCCGATTTTGCCCCAGCCCCGCTCCTCCCAATAATCGCCGAACTCCTGGAAAAAGTCGAATGCCGATGCAAATTCATGTCGAATCAAGTACGATACTGTATGATCGGTCCGGTGGGCGTTCCAATATTTTTCCAGCACATCCTCCACCCGCTTGATGCGGGCCAAATCCGAGAAAGGCAGGATGTTGTTGCCCAATATTTCGTACGGCGCCTGGTCCATATAAATATAGCCGTACTTGTCGGCATCGTGGCGCATGCCGGTGCCGCGCAGCATTTTCAGAAAGCCGAGCTGCAGCTCCTCCGGCTCCAGAGCGAACACGTCGTTGAACGTGTTGCGGAAGGAATGGTAATCCTCCTCGGGAAGCCCGGCGATCAGGTCGAGATGTTGCGCGATTTTGCCGCTTTCCTTCACCTTCGTGACCGTCCGCGTCAGCTTGGCGAAGTTTTGCCGCCGTTTCACCAAGCTGTTCGTCAGATCATTGGTCGACTGCACCCCGATTTCGAAGCGGAAAATGCCCGGCGGCGCATGCTCGGCCAAATAGTCGAGCACCTCAGGACGCATTATATCGGCGGTAATCTCGAACTGGAAGACGCAGCCGCTGTGGTTTTCGATCAGAAACCGAAAAATCTCCATCGCATAATCGCGCTTGATGTTGAACGTCCGATCGACGAACTTGATCAGCCTGGCGCCGGAGCGAATCAAGTACAGCAGATCGCTCTTCGTCCGCTCGATGTCGAAATAACGCACGCCTATTTCAATAGAAGAAAGACAAAATTGACAGCTGAACGGACAGCCCCGGCTCGTCTCGAAATAGACGACGCGGCTCGGCAGCTGCGGCACATCCTCGGCGAAGCGGTGCGGCGACGGAATGTCGTCCAGCTTCAGCTTCGGCCGCGGCGGGTTGATCACGATGCGGCCATCCTTGCGGTACGCCGCGCCGAACACGCTGTAGAAGGCCCGACCCTCCCGCAGCTCGTCGAGCAGATGCTTCAGCGTCTCTTCTCCTTCGCCCATGACGATAAAATCGACCTCAGGCAAGCGGTTCATCCAGTACTCTGTATCGTAGGACACCTCGGGGCCCCCGAGCACGATGACGGTGTCCGGCAATATTTTCTTGAGCATGCCGATGACGACGATCGTCTCCTCGATGTTCCAGATGTAGCAGGAGAAGCCGATCACGTCCGGCTTGTGCCGGTACAGGTCGGAGACGATGTTCATGGCCGGGTCCTTGATCGTATACTCCGCGATCCGGATGTTCGGGTAATCGCTCTGGCAGTACGCTTTCAAATACCGCAGCGCCAGCGAGGTGTGTATATATTTGGCGTTTAGCGTCGATAAGACAATATTCATGGCTCGTCTTCATTCCTCTTCGCAGGCGGTACAGCGAGGCAGCCGCCCGATGTGCGTGTTCAATGCTCTTATTGTACACGGATCGGGAGACGATTACAAAAAAAGAAAAATGGAACCTTGAGCAGTCCCATTTTCCATGGCTATAGCGTATATTGGTTCGGTGCGGGGGTTGGTTCCTGGGGCATCGAGGCAAGCACGAATTCGTCCTGCCGTTCCTCGGTCCAAGCGGCGGCCTGGGCCAGCAGCTGCCCTTCCACCTGCTCCTTCTGGGTGACGAGAGACCGGATATCTCCTTCGGAATGCTCAATCGACTGACGAAGCTGCTTGCGCTGCTCCATCCGTTTGGCAAGCTGATACAAAATCACGGCTATCTTCCTTTCGCATGTCGTTCCGATATCTTTATGGTAACAGCGGAACATTAAGACAAGATTAGAGAATCATCAACGGTACGTTAAAAACTCTCCGAAACTCATCGTATGCTTCGATAACGATAGCCTTTCCTGATTTTATGAAAAATATGTGTCCGTCACCGACATTGGAGCGTCAAGCTGGCCGCGGTAAAGGCGGCAACAAGCCACCGCTGGGCAGCAGAGCCTCGCTCTTGGACGTCGGCGAGTTCAGCTGGCGGCATTTATGAGCAGACGAACGCTTGTCGAGAATAAAACCGCTTCATGGTGAGTCATGGTCACTAACCGTATTCATACGCAGCCCGGTTCCATGGTATAGTAGTAGCAGCTATCTTGAAAATTCGACGAAGCTTATCGGCGAATTTTCAACACCGAAGGTAACGACCGATGACGAAAGAAATGGTCCGTCATAGGCGTCTATCTTGAAAATAGCCCAGGGCGGTGCGGCACATTTTCATCTTCTGATGGTGCCGCGCCAGCGTCATGGGGGTCTATCTTGAAAATAGCGCCGGCACTACGGCCCCACCCAGGGCTACACCGGTCACATGAGGCGACAAATCCTGCAAAAAATGCAACATTTTCCGGCCTCTTCACCCCAGAAGAAGGAGAATGTTGTATTTTGTGCAACAATTTAGGGGCGGTTGGCTTCAAATCCGGGAATATCGCCCGAATTGTTGCACTTTTTACAACATTGAGCCGCAAATAGGGGTTATCCCCCCATTTTTGTTGTACAAAATACAACATTTGCTGGCTCTCGTGGAAATAGCCCCGGGCCCGCTGCCCATTTTCACCATCTGATGGT
>NZ_KB905594.1 GCF_000380965.1 Paenibacillus ginsengihumi DSM 21568
CTCCCGACGCTTCCGCCGCCCTCACCGACTCCGCCACTCCCAACGCTTCCGCCGCCCTCACCGACTCCGCCACTCCCGACGCTTCCACCGCTCCGGCCGCCCTCACCGCTTCCACCGCTCCCGACGCTTCCGCCGCCCTCATCGCTCCTGCCACTCCCGCCGCCCATGCCACCCACACCGACTCCACCGCTCTCGCCACTCCCACCGCCCCTGCCACCCGCACCGACTCCACCGCTCTCGCCACTCCCACCGCTCCTGCCACCCGCACCGACTCCATCGCTTCCACCGCTCCGGCCGCCCTCACCGACTCCGCCGCTCCCAACGCTTCCGCCGCCCTCACCGACTCCGCCACTCCCGACGCTTCCACCGCTCCGGCCGCCCGCACCGACTCCACCACTCCCGACGCTTCCGCCGCCCTCACCGACTCCGCCACTCCCGACGCTTCCACCGCTCCGGCCGCCCGCACCGACTCCACCACTCCCGACGCTTCCGCCGCTTCCACCGCTCCCGCCACTCCGGCCGCCCTCACCGCTCCCACCGCCGCTCTCGCCGCATCGGCTTCCGGCAACCGCGGGCTTCGCCGTCAGGCGGCTGCCGACAGCCTCGGCGAAGCGCTGCGCAATCAGCTGCGGGCGGGTGATGGCTCCGCCGACGACGACGAACATCGCCCCCGCCTCGATCGCCGCTTCCGCTTCTTCCGTGCGGAAGATGCGCCCTTCCGCGGCAAGCGGCACGTTCAGCCGGGCGGACAACCGCCGGACCAGCTCCAGATCCGGCTGCTTCGTCTGCGGGCTATAGGGCGTATAGCCGGACAACGTCGTCGATACGATGTCGAAGCCAAGCCGCTCGGCGGCGAGCCCTTCCTCCTCCGTGGACACGTCGGCCATCGCCAGCGCTCCCGCCCGGCGAATCCGCTCAAGCAGCGGAACGATCCGCGCCAGTCGGCCTTCCCGGTTCGTCGCATCGAGCGCAACGATATCGGCTCCGGCCGCAAGCACCGCCTCGACGTCTTCCAGCTCCGGGGTAATATAAATCGCCGAGCCGGGAATTTCCCGCTTGAGCAGCCCGATCACGGGCAGCGGCACCGCCGCCTTGATGCTGCGGATATCGTCTGCGCCGTTCGCGCGGATCGCCACCGCTCCTCCGCTAGCCGCCGCCTTCGCCATGCGGGCCATAAGCCCTGCGCCGTAGAGCGGCTCTCCGGGAAACGCCTGGCACGATACGATCAATCCAGGCTTCATCGGCAGCCGCTCTAGTCCGGAAGTTGTCATGAATTTTCCCTCCTGAGGCACGAAGCATCGTCAAGCTTCATGGAAGCCAAATAACCGGCAAAAGACGCCGCTTTTCGGAACGACGTGCTGACAGGCGTCCGCTCCGGATCGGGCTGCAAGCCTTTCGGCGCGAACACCGACCAGCCTTCGCGCGCAAGCCGATCGTTCATGTCCCTGATGCGCTCTTCGACGTAATCGCGTGCTCCGGGGAGATGGGCATAACGGGAGAACGCCATATCGATCTCCCATACGCTGCTCCAATCCCGGCACCACCACGGCGCTTCGTTGCCGTCATGAGGCCCCTCCTTCATGGCCGCCAGCATCCGGCGCACCGCCGCTTCCGCCGTCTCCTGCCACTGCCGCTGCAGCTCTTGCGGAAGCAGAGGCAGCGCCGCGGCGGCAAAGGCGACGATCGTCCCCTGATAGCTGACGCTGTTGCCCATCCCTACGCTGCCGTCCCAGTGCTCGATATAAGGCCACCAATCGGGCTCATGCTTGCCGAACCGCGCGATCAAATGGCGGAAGATGCAGACGGTCCGCTCCAGCAGGCGGGCGTCCCCGCTCAGCCCGTAGGCCCGGGCGAACGTATGCGCCGCGTACATATTTCCGTTCAACACGTCGTGATGCCGCGCGTTCGGATTTTTGTAGACCGCCCCCGGATTCTCCGCAGCGACTTGCGTAAGCAAATAACGGGCCGAGCGGAGCAGGCATTCCTTCGCTTCTTCCGAGCCGGCATGGCGGTGCAGCAGGTACAGGCTATTCGCTGCCGCGCCGATTTCCGCAATATCGACCGTTTCCGGCTCTCCGTGTCTGACATAAAAAGGTTGGCCAAACGCGCCGTCCGGCCGTTGCCGGCAGAGCACATTCGACGCCAGGCGCGAGGCGATAGCAAGCCCTTCTCCCCCGTGCATACGATAATCCAGTACGAAAAAAGCGGCCGCCTGCCCCGTCGTGCAGCAGCTCGCCCATGCGCCCAGCTCCTCATCCCGGAGGCCGAGGCTGCCGTCCGCCTGCGGCTCCAGCAAATCCGCAAAATAGCCCTTTAAGGTTCGCACTAATGACGAAACGATGGAATCCATCATTCAACCTCCTCTGACAGCGTTCTCCTTTACTATATCATAAATAGGAGGATTTCTCCTCTAATTATTTTATTTTTGGCAGAAAAATTCCCGTGTCTTTTTCTTGACAGTCCGCGCTCAGACCGACTACTCTTATTGTACAAACGACCGATTGCGATGGATTCGCCGGTTATCCGCACCCAACTGCAGATTTAGAGAGAGCAACATCTCGCCCATCCGGGGGTGTACGTCCATGTGGAGAATGGTCCCATGGTTTCGCAATGCATCTTTCAAAAGAAAGCTGTTCGTCTACTCCCTCCTGATCAGCCTGCTGCCTGTCATATTGACCGGAACCGTCCTCGCACGCCTCGCGGCCGCGGAAATTCAGGACGAGGTGAACCGGCACCAGCAGATCATTTTGCAGGAAATGCAGCGCCAGGTCGATGCGTTCCGCGACGAGCTCGACAAGGCTTCCATTCAGCTCGCCAACCACCGGGCATTGGAGCAAGCGGTGCAGCTTGGGCCTTCCGGCAAATATTTGGACGAAATGCTGGAGTTGTCCGATACGATCCAAAAGCAGCGAAGTATAGCCGAGTTTCAATATGACGTTTCCGTCATCTTCTTGCATTTCGGCAAAGTGTTTTCCAGCAAACACGGCTTCATCGAGCTGAATGAATTCGCTTACCGCGAGATGCTGGGCCGGCTTCCGCCTCATTTCCGCTCGGAGATCGTACCGCCCGATACGTATCCGGGCCAGGACGAGCTGCTTTATTTAAGGCCGGTGCCGATGTTCTCCGACACGCAGGGAAGCGGAATTTTGGTGCTCCACATTCCGAAGGACATACTGGCTGACTTCGCCGCGCATGTCCCCTTGGGAGACAGCCGCAAGTTGTACGTTATCGACGAGAAGGGCATCGTGCTCATCAGCCGGACAGCGGAGGAAATCGGCACCCGTCCGGCCCTGCTTGCAGGCGGGCTGCACCGGTACGGCAGCGATGAACCAGCCGAGACGAAGATCGGCGGAGACACGTACCAGCTTACCGTCCGGCAGTCGGATTATACGCGCTGGACGTATGTGGCCATGACGCCCAAGAAGGAGCTGACCCGGCAAGCGGACCGGATTCAAGCCGCGACCTTCGGAATCGTGCTGCTGCTCGCCGCTTTTTGGGCGCTGATTGCCCGCTTCGGCTCTACCCGGATGTACGGCCCGTTGCAGCATCTGCTGCAGCGGCTCCTGCCTCCGCCCCGCGCCGATTCCCCTGCCGGGACCGGCAACGAGTGGCAGGCGCTCGATGCCTACGTGACCGGCATGCTGCAGACGAACGAGCAGCTGCGCCGGCAGCTGAACGAGCAATCGCCTTATCTGAAAGAAACGATCGTGCATCAGCTGCTGCGCGGCGAAATCGGCAGCCATGAGGCGGAGCGGCTTCGGCAGACGTTCGGCTTTCATCTCCGGGGGAGCCGGTATGCGGTATGCCTGCTCGAAATTGACGACTATGCCCGCTTTCAGCAGCTGTATCAGGACATGGACCGATCCCTCATGATGTTCGCGCTGCGCAAAATGGCGGAAGAAATGTTCGAGGAGCGGTTTTCCTGCGCATCCGGCATTTCCATGCCAGGCCAGGCGGCTCTGATCATCGGGCTCGAAAAAGGCGACGCCGCGCTGGACAGCCTTCTGGTTACCGCGCACAAATTTCTCGATATATCGGCAAAATATTTCCAGTTCTCCGTCACCATCGCCTGCTCTCATCCCGTCCTGACGTATCGCAACATCAGCGATGCCTACCGGGAGGCGCGGGATTTGCTTGGCTACCGGCTGCTGCACGGACCGGGCAAGGTGCTGACGCCCCAGCAGACCATGCCGATGGAAAACCCGCTGGCCAGCGATCTCCTCAGGCGGGAGAAGCAGATCGTGACCGCGGTCATGCAGGGAAAAGCGGACGAAGGCGCAGAGCTGCTGCGCCAATGGGTACGGGACATGCCGCAATTGGTCCGCCATTTCAATGCGGCGCTCGGCTTGTTCGCCCATCTGATCGGCGAGCTGGTTCTGTATATGCAGGAGCTGGAGCTGGCTCCGGACGAAGTTTTCGGAGAAAACCCTTACAAGCGGCTCTACGAAATGTCGACGATGCGCGAAGCGGCGGATTGGCTGGCGGAGGCGGTATTTCCTTCGGTCGCGGCACGGCTGGAGCTGGCGCATAGCGGCCAACAGCAGCGTATGGCCGCCGAGGTCATCCGCTTCATCCACGACCATTTCGACACGGATTTATCGCTCCAGCAGCTGGCCGACCGGTTCCGCGTCTCCCCTTCCCGGCTCAGCCGGCTGTTCAAGGAAGAGACGGGAATGAACTTTATCGATTACCTCATTCGGTTCCGGATGAATAAGGCCAAGGAATGGCTGGCGCATACGGAGATGCCGATCAAGCAGATTGCGGAGAGGCTCAGCTATACGTCCGTGCAAAATTTTACCCGCGTGTTCAAGCAGTACGAGCAGCTTCCGCCGGGCGAGTACCGCAAGCGGCAGCGGGGCGGTTGAAGGACGCGCTTTCGCGGCCTTTTTCCTTTTTTGCGGAGCTTTATCCTTTTTTCTTCGCCGCTGGAAAAATGGAGCATTGCCATGCGCCGCCCTCTCCCCCGATAATCGGATCAACAGCTTCGGCTCGCAGCCGCCGAAATTTAAGCGCTTTCGGCCTGCTGCGCCCCTACTCTTAAGGAGGAATGCGCCTTGAGCATGTTGGACCCCCGATCCCGCTCCTCGCCCGCCATCCGCAAGACCGCTTCCGCGAGCCGTCTTGGACGCTTTCGGGCCCGGCTGTGGCAAGACCGGCACCTGCTGCTGCTCGGCTTGCCCGGCATCGCCTATTTCCTTATATACCGTTATGTCCCCATGGCGGGGCTGTACATGGCCTTTATCGATTACAGCCCGTTTCAAGGCATAGCGGGCAGCGAATGGGCAGGCTGGAAACATTTTGCCCGAATCTTCGAAGATCCGGAGATCGTGCAGGTGTTGTGGAATACTTTATCGATCTCGTTTCTGCAAATCGCATTCGCCTTTCCGGTGCCGATCGTGCTGGCCCTGATGCTGAACGAACTGCGCAGCCAGATCTATAAACGCATCGTCCAGTCGGTCATCTACCTCCCCCACTTCCTGTCCTGGGTCGTCGTCATCGGGATATGCATCATCTTTTTGAAAGGAAACGGCGTCGTCAACGAACTGCTCAAGCAATGGTTCGGTCTTGCGCAGCCGATTCCGTTCTTGACCGATCCAGGCTACTTTAAGCCGCTCGTCATCCTGCAAGTGATCTGGAAAGAAGCGGGCTGGGGAACGATTCTGTTCCTTGCGGCGCTGGCCGGCGTCAATCCGCAGCTATACGAAGCGGCAATTATGGACGGCGCGGGACGGTTCCGTCAAATCTGGCACATCACGCTCCCGGCGATCCGCAGCACGATCGTGGTTCTGCTCATCCTGCGGCTTGGGCATGTCATGGATGCCGGATACGAACAAATTTTCCTGCTGCTGAATCCGTTCAATATGGAAATCGGCAACATTTTGGACACGTACGTCTTTTTCAAGGGAATCGGTCAATCGGACTACAGCTTCGCGACGGCGGTCGGCCTGTTTAAGGGAGCTGTCGGTCTCGTGCTCGTGCTGTCGGCCAATGCTCTGGCCAAAAAGCTGGGAGGAGACGGCGTATTCTAGACCCGTTCGCCCGTTCGCATAAGGGAAAGGAGGATCTATCGTGCGCCATCGAACCTGGGGAGAGCGGTGCATCGATATCGCCAACGTCCTGCTGCTCGGCTTCATCGCTTTCGTGATGCTGGCTCCGTTCTGGTACGTGGCAGCCGTTTCTTTCGCCTCGTACAAAGAATTTTTGCAGCGGGACATCGTCTGGTTTCCGAAAGAGTGGGTACTGAGCGCCTACGAATACATTTTCGCTTCCGAATCGTTCGTCCGCTCGGTAGGCGTGACGGTGCTGGTGACCGTGATCGGCACGGCAGTCAATCTGGCGTGTACGTCCACCTTCGCTTATACGCTGTCCCGCCCGGTCATCGGCCAACGGGTCATGCTGGTGCTGGTCCTCTTCACGCTGCTGTTCAGCGCAGGCATGATTCCGACGTATCTGATCGTCAAGGAAACCGGCCTCTTGAACTCGATCTGGGCGCTCATTCTGCCGATCGCCATCAATCCGTTCAACCTGATCGTCATGCGGCAGTTTTTCGTCGGCATGCCGGGCGAGCTGCACGAAGCGGCGGTGATGGACGGCGCCAACGAGCTGAAAGTGTTCTGGAACATCATGCTGCCTTTATCCAAGCCGTCGCTGGCCGCCTTCGCCCTTTTCTATGCAGTGATGCACTGGAACAATTACTTTACAGGCATCCTGTACTTGAACGAGCCGGAGAAATGGCCGATACAAGTCATTTTGCGCCAGATGATCGTCGTCGGGGAAGCGCAGACCGCGCTGGGCAGCGGGCACATTTTGCTCGAGCACGCCCCGCCGGCGGAAACCGTCCAGATGGCGGCGATCATCGTGGCGACCGTTCCGATTCTTGTCGTCTATCCGTTTCTGCAGAAGCATTTTGCCAAGGGGGTGATGCTCGGGTCGGTCAAAGGCTGACTCCGGGACATCCTGTCAGACGTTACGACTTATATACGCTGAGGCATCGGCGTATGATTTTTAGCATGGGAGGGGACTGTCAATGCATTACAGAGGAAAAGCATGGGCGGCTGCCGCGCTCGCCGGAGCCATTATCGTGACGTCCGCCTGCGGCGGCGAGGACGAAGGCGCCGGACGAACGAACGAAGGCGGGGCGCCGGATGGGCAGAAGAAGCACACGATTACGATGATCGACTTCCGTTACGGAGCGTTTCCGCCAACCGGAGGCAAAGGGCTGCAAATGATTAACGAGAAATTCAACGTCGATTTCAAGCCGCAGTACGTCGTCCGCTCCGATTACGACCAGAAGCTGAGCGCCATCGTCGCCTCCGGCGATATTCCCGACATCATCGTCATGGAAGGCCCGGACTCCAACTTCTATAAATGGGCGAAGCAGGGAGCTTTTTTGCCGCTCAACGAGCTGCTCGACAAATACCCGACGATGAAGCTGATTCCGGACAATATCCGCAAAGCGGTTACCGTCAACGGCAAAATATACGCCATCCAAAAATATTTGACCGAGAACTACCAGCTGACCCCGGTCATCCGCAAAGACTGGCTGGACCGCTTGGGGCTTGCGGTTCCGAAAAATTACGACGAACTGAAGCAGGTAGCGATCGCCTTCACCAAAAACGACCCCGACGGCAACGGCAAGCACGATACGTACGGGCTCGCCATGTCCGCGAACATTAACCCGAGCTACGCCATGGGCGCTTACTGGGACTTGGAAGCCTGGTATCATCAGAACGCCGACGGACAGCTGATCCCCGGCATGATCTCCGAAGCCCGGAAGCAGCATATCGCCTGGCTGGCCGATCTGTATAAGGAAGGCGCGATCACGAAGGATTTTGCCCTGCTCAACTGGGCGCAGACGAACAAGGAGTTTTACTCCGGCAAGGCGGGCATCTTCATCGGCACGCCGCGCGGCATGAACCCGACCTATATGCAAGGGCTGGTCGATCTAAGCCCGAATGCCCAGATCGTGCCGATCCCTCCGTTCCAGGCGCCGGACGGCTCGCAAGGCTTCGTCTCCTCCCCCGGCTTCTACGGGATCGTGATGCTGAACGCGAAGCTGGCGAAGGAGCCGGACAAGGTGGCGAAAATTATGGAGATGATCGATTACGGCCGAAAGTTTGTGCCGCTGGAGCAGCGCAACGCGGGCAATGCCGATTTTGACTGGCTGAACGGCAAAGAAGGCCAAGGCTACACCATCGAAAACGGCAACGTGCGCCGCGAAGTGGAGGAAAAAGGCCTTGCGCCGATCAACTATTTGCCGGACAAAACGATGTGGGCCCCTAACGATGCGGCCAACGGATATTCGAAGGAATACACCGTTCCGCTGCTGCGCGACTTGGCGGCCAGCCTGGAGAAGATGCACGGCGAGACGAAGCATCTGGTCAATCCGATTAACGAGGTGTTCTCCGAGACCAGGGCCGCGAAGGACACGGAGCTGTCCCGGTTCCTGTACACGGAGCAGACGAAAATGATTTTCGGCGAAAAGCCGCTGTCCGATTGGGACGCGATGGTCAAGGAGTGGTCCGATAAGGGGGGCGCCCAGATCATTAAGGAAGTGAACGAGAGCCTCAAGGCAAACGGCTACGCCGGCCCGCAGTGGAAATAATCGAAGGTCAAGAGCGCTGCCGCTCCTTTCCCGACAAGGAAACGGAGCGGCAGCGCTCATTGACCTTGGCCACGGCTTGGTCCTGGCTGCAGCGTGCCCCCGGCCACGGCTTGACCCTCGCTACAGCTTGACCCCGGCCACGGCTTGGTCCTGGCTGCAGCGTGACTCCGGCCCACGGCTTGGTCCTGGCTGCAGCGTGACTCCGGCCCACGGCTTGGTCCTGGCTACAGCTTGATTCGCCGCCCTGTCGTCCGGCTTTCGTTGGCCGCTTCAAGGAAGCGGATCACCTCCATCGTCTCCGTTAGCAGAAGGCCCGGTTGTCCTGTCCTGAACATTTTCATAACCTCGATAAGCAAGCAGGCGTAGAACGGCCTTCCGTCCTTGGACACATCGACCAGACGCGGCCCTGCCCCGGTATGCAGCGTGACGCCGAAGCCCTGGCCCGGCCGTCGGCTGCCCCGCACCGTGCCGATCCGCCCGTCCTGCCAGACGCCAACGATGACGTCGAAATCGTCGTTCGCCGTCACGGTCACTTCCCGGCATCCGGCGCCCATGACGCGGTACAGCAACTCGGCCGTATGAATCCCGTACCAGAAGTATCCCGGCTGCGTCGCCTCGAGATACATCGGTCCGAAGGCATCGGCTCCCGCAATGCCCTCGTCGGCTTCCGCCAGCGCGCGGGCGAGCCCTTCGGCATACCGCAGTGCGGAAGCGCTCATCAGCGGTATGCCGTATTGCTGCGCTATCTCGGCCATTTCGTACGCCTCCTGCGAGCTCAGCGCTAGCGGCTTGTCGATAAACACCGGCTTGCCGGAAGGCGCGATCGCGCGAAGCTGCTGCAAATGCACCCGGCCGTCGGCCGATTCGATCAGCAGCGCATCGACCGCCTCCGCTACGGCTTCCGGCGTTTCCAGGATCGAAACGCCGTAGTGCTCGCGCAGCTCCTGCGTAAAGCCGCCGACCCGCTCTATGCTAAGCGGGAAATCGGCAGAGCCGCCCGGATAAGCGGCAACAACCCGGCCCCCCGGCACATGGTGGGCATCCGCCGGATCGTTCAGCAGCTTCGTAAATGCCGTTGCGTGCGAAGTATCTAGACCGATCATGCCTAAGCGCAGCGTCGTCTCCATCGCTTACATCCTCCCGGTTCCATTAGGTCGATAAACAAGCAAGCTTTTTAACGGCGAAGCAGGTCTGCCAGGAAAGTAAACCGGTATATCTGCTTCGGCCTGCCCTTCGCTCTGCCCCGCTCCTCTCCGGCCACCTCGACCAGCCCTGCGTCCATCCACTGCGTCAGCAGCCGGTGGGTGCTGCGGACGGTAACGCCGAGAACCGACGACAGCTCGTGAACGTTGTAGTCCGTCTTGCCGGTACGAGTAAGCTTCGCGACGAGCCGGCTCATATACGTCGGGGTCAAGCCGGCATCTTCCGCCTTGCCGATTAAAGCGGCATCCAGCAGCGACAGCCCGGCGCTGAGCGGCTCGGCCATTTCCAGCGGGCCGATGATGCTCTCGTCCTCGCGGACGATGAAGCTGCTGCCGCCGCCTGCGTCTTTGGCCCGGCGCAGCGCCATGCGGGCGTGCGAGCCCGCTTCGTGGGCGGACCGGCCGAAGCCGATGCCGATGCTCAAGGACAGCGCGAACTGCTCCTGCGCCGTCTTGGCCAGCGGAATATATTTATACCCGCCTGTATGACGCTCGAACGTCCCCCGCGTCGTGACGAACAAATATTCGCTGCCGCCCAGCGGAGTCAAATGCCCTTCGAGCGTTTCGGCATATTCCAGCATCATCCGGTGAATGTCCAGCTTCAACCGCTGCACGTCATGCTCCGACTTATGGAGCTCGGCCGCTTTGCGGAACCCGTCCACGTCGATGAGCCCAACCACGATTTGCGATTCCTTGCTGCGGCGGGATTCCGTCGACAACAGCGCCCGCTCGAGCGCGACGATAATATCCTGCTCGGTTGGCAGCACCCATTCGTTCGGCACGCCGATCTCGCTCAGTTCAAGCGATACCGAGCGGACCGCAGTGAGGGCAATCGCCGTCTTCCCCTGGGCATACTGCTCCGCATGGAAACGAACGATCGCCTTCATATCCGCAGGATCGCCGCCTGCATAGAAGATCAGCTCGGGCAGCGGCTGACCCAGCTCGCGGAACGTCTTGACGAACGGCTGGCGGGTCAGCGTATCGACCGACATGGCGCCGAGCCGACCCATCCGCTCCGCCCGAAACAACGACCGGTACAATCCGGAGCCGTTCAGCGGAACGAAATGAGCGGGTACGCGCAGCTGCACGCGTTCGTGGCAGACGCGGTACGGAAGCGGCCCCGAATATAGGATCACCTCGACGCGGTCCATCAGCTCCCGGGTCCGTTGAACCGCCTCCTCCAGATTCGCGTACGCCCCGGTAACGGGAACGAAGGACGGAAACGATTTTATCGCCTGCAGCATGACGGAAATCATCGGCTCCGGACCGATCAGCGCGATCGGTATTCCTTTGTCCGCAGCGTGCGGACGAGAAGTCCCCAACATGGCAACACCGCCTAACCCATGCTTGTTCGTCTATCTTGAAAAATTGGACGGAACCCTCCGGCGAATTTTCGGGCACCGAAGGTGACGACCGATGACGACAGGAATCGCTCGTCATAGGCGTCTTCACCCCCATAGATTCGCAGGCCGTGTCTTTTCGACAGTTGCTCCTGCTGCTCCTGCTGCTCCTTCCTGAGCTGTTCTTTCCCGCGCCGCCCTTTCTGTGCTTCCTTCCTGCGCTCCCGCCGAAGTTTCCGCCGAAGCTTCCGAATCTAACGCTAGTGACAAACGCTATTTCGCTGAATCGTGACTCTTTTTAAATGTAACGAAACGTAATAACGCTATTTGGTCAGAAACGCTGAATCTGGCGGTCCAAAATGCCAAATAAGGCTGCTCACTTGCGTTACAATTTCAAATCGATGGTTCTGAGTGAAATAAGCTCTCTGGCTAGCGTTAGACCGGCCAAACAGTACTCCAGGCTAGCAAGCATTACTAAACGAGCATGAAGAGAAGCTTCGATCGAAGCACCTTCGCCAGATGAGCGAGGCTGCGCTTGAGCGGCAGTTTCGCCTGATGCAGACAGACCACTTCGATTTAACACTTTTATGCTTTATCGAAAATCTTTCTGGCAGCTTTTCTGTCAGCGCTGAGAAAACCTTGCCTCTTGATTGGCCCTTTATTGTGCAAAGCTGCACTTTACTGCGACGGAGATGCTCAGCCAGCGGCCCCCGAAGCCCGCACCAGTGTGCGAACTCCGCATTAGCGTGCAAACTCCGCGTTCCCTCCCCGGGCACACACGAGCACATGAGGCGACAAATCCTGCAAAAAATGCAACATTTTCCGCCCTCTGCGCACAAGAGAAAGAGGAAAGTTGCAGTTTGTACAACAATTTGGGCGTAATCGGCTTCAAACCCGGGAATATCGCCCAAAATGTTGCACTTTTTACAACATTGAGCCGCTCATGCGGGTTATCCCCCCGTTTTTGTTGTACAAAATACAACATTTGCTATCTTGAAAATAGCCCCCAGGGGTGCGCGGCACATTTTCATCTTCTGATGGTGCCGCGCCAGCAGCATGGGGGTCTATCTTGAAAATAGCGCAGGGGTGCGCCGCTGCCCATTTTCATCATCTGATGGTGCCGCGCAAGGCAGCATAGGCCTCTCTCTTGAAAATGGGGCGCTAATCCACAGGCCAAAATTTTCAGACACCGAAGGTGACGACCGATGACGAAAGGAATCGCTCGTCATCGGCGCCTAAATCCATTGTACCCGATAGGAGGGATCTGCCAATGGGAAAAAGCGGCGAATCACTCGCTCACTCCTTTCCCTCCTCCGAAGACGGAGACGGGGACGGAGACTCCTCGAAATCCGGATAATCCGGGCAAAGCTCTTTCAGCATGCGCTGGCCGGTCGGCGTGGCGGCCAGACCGCCCCGGGCGGTTTCCCGATACTTCTCGGGCATGCCGCTTCCCACTTCAAGCATGGCGCCGATCACTTCGTCGGACGGAATGGCGCTCTTCACGCCGGCCAGGGCCATATCCGACGCCGCGAGCGCTGCGACCGCCCCGAAGCCGTTGCGCACGATGCACGGCACTTCGACGAGCCCTCCGACCGGATCGCATACGAGGCCGAGCGAATTGGCGAGCGCCAGCCCGACCGCATGCACCGCCTGCTCCGGCGTGCCGCCCCGCAGCTCCGTCAAGGCGCCGGCCGCCATCGCTACGGCGGAGCCGATCTCGGCTTGACAGCCTCCCTCCGCGCCAGACACAAACGAGCGGTTGGCGATCACGTAGCCGAGCGCGCCGGCGGTAAAAAGACCATGCGTCATCCATTCGTCGGTCCATCCGTAATGCTCCTGAACGCTGACGAATACGCCGGGGATGACGCCGCACGATCCTGCCGTCGGCGTGGCGACGATACGTCCCATGCTCGCGTTCACCTCCGATACCGCCAGCGAGCTCGCCAGAGCCTTCCCGGCTACCGGCCCAAGCAGGCCGAGACCGGCATCGTGCCGCGCCTGAACCCGCTTGGCATCGTTTCCTGTGAGGCCGCTGCGCGAGGTCGTATCGCGGGTTAATCCCTGGGCGGCCGCTTCCTTCATGATGCGGTAATAACCGAGCATCTTCTTCATTTCGCGCTCGGCCGGCCGGCCCGATTCCCGCGACTGCTCCTCCAGCATCAGCCGGTATATCGGCTTATCTTCCTTCCGGCACAGCTTCGCCAGCTGCTCCAGCGTATCGAATCTCATAAGCGCACCTCCGTCCGATCAGGCATCGCAATGCTCATCTGGCCCGCTTCTTCCCGATACATCGAAGGCGATGGCCCGCGTAACCCCGTTCACCCGGCGAACGGCCGCCACAAGCCCCTCAGGAACCCCCGTGTCCGCTTCGATCACGGTCAGCGCATCCCCGCTTCGCCGGCTGCGGTCCACGTCCATGAAGCCGATATTGAGCCGGTACCGGCTGAACCAGCGGGTCAAATCGGCCAACAAGCCGACCCGATCGCGATGCCAGATCGCCATCGTCGGATAAGCGGCGCTGAACCGGACGTCGAAGCCGTCCACATTCACGATTTCAACGTTCCCTCCTCCGACGGAGGTGCCGATGAGCGACAGGCTGCGGCCGTTCGCCGACAGATGGAGCTCCGCCGTGTTCGGATGAGGCGCCATGCCCCGTCCGGTGCGGAAGCGGACGCCCAGGCCCAGCTCTTCTGCACAAGCACGCGCCTGCGGAATCCGCAGGTCATCCGTCTGCCAGCCGAGCAGCCCGGCAACGATCGCCGCATCCGTGCCGTGTCCGCGGCCGGTGTCTGCGAACGACTGAAACAGCGCGATCTCCGCCCGCTCGGGCTGCTCTCCGAACAGGTGGCGCGCGATGCGGCCGATGCGAAGCGCGCCGGCCGTATGCGAGCTGGAGGGGCCGACCATATCCGGGCCGATAATCGAAAATACGTCTTTGAAGCGCATCCTGCGCACTCCTTCCAAGCTTTGCCCGCATCGCCTCTATGCCCCGGACCCGGGAATTCAAGCCATCCAGGCGGCCAAATGCTCGCGGACGAACGCATCGTCGTTCAATTCCGGATAGTCCCGATACACCCGGTCGATCTCCTCCGCCTGTCCCGGGGAGAGCGTCTCGTGAGGATTCAGGCACCAGATTCCTTTCATCAGCCCTTGGCGGCGAAGCACCTCGTGAATGCCGGGGATGCAGCCGGCAAACCCGTGTGCCGGATCAAAAATTGCCGCGTTCGCATCCGTCACCTTCCCATTCCGGGTCAGCCACTCGCTATCGATCATCCCCGATTGCCGCACCCGCTTGATCTCCTCCAGCATCTCGACCGCCTTGCGCGTCCATACCGCCCAATGGCCGAGCAGCCCGCCGACGATGCGTTTTTCCACGGGCTTGCCATCCACCATAAAACGATACACGGTCAACAGATCGACCACGATGTTATCATCGTTGCCGGTGTACAGCGCAATCTCGTCACGCCGCGGCGAATAGCATACGGCCCGCGCCACATCGATCGTCTGGTAGCGGTTGAACGGCGCTATTTTGATCGCCACGATGCCGGGGATGGCGGCGAATTCCTTCCAAAAGTCGAAGCTGAACACCTTCCCGCCGACCGACGGCTGCAAATAAAAGCCGATCACCGGCAGCTTTTCGGCCACCCGCGCCGTTCGTTCGAGGAGCTGCGCTTCGCTTAGAGCTTGCAGCCCTCCCATGCTCAGCAGCCCCGCATCGTATCCGAGTCCGATCGCCGTCTCCGCTTCGCCCAGCGCCTGTTCGACAGGGCCGCAAATGCCGGCAATTTTCAGGAACGGACGCGCAATACCTGCCCGGTCAACCTCCTCGGACGCCAACCGCAGCACCTTCTCGAACAGATTGAATGGCGGCTTACGGATGTCAAACTGCGTGGAGTGTACGCCTACCGCGACGCCTCCGGCGCCGGAAGCGATATAATAGCGGGTTAATGCGCGCTGACTGCGCTCGTCGAGCTGGCGTCGTTCATCCAGCGCCAGCGGGTGAGCCGGAATGACAAGCCCTTCGTGCAGCGCCCGGAATTGCTCCGGCGTCAATGATTTTTTGCCGCTCATATGCTAAAATTTTCCCTCTCTTTCCTGAAAATGCGTCGGCTTGTTGATCGTTTTCCCTCCATGCCGCACCCAATCGGCCACCCAATCGATCATTTGCAGAAGCGATACCTTCGGATAGCCGAACAGTTGCATGCATTTGGATGCGTTGCTGAGCAGCGCCGTATCCGCTTCCTGGCCGGTGAATATCGCTTCCGTCCCGAGCCGCTTGGCCAGCTCTGCGGCCGCATACCGGATCGATACCGTCTCCGGCCCGGTCACGTTCAGCACTTCCGCCCCCTGCTTGCAGCGTAGCAGCGAACGAAGCGCAATTTCGTTGGCGTCGCCCTGCCAGATGCAGTTGAAATGGCCCATGGACACGTCGATCGGCTGGCCTTCCTTCACCGATTTGGCAATTTCCAGCAGCACCCCGTACCGCAGATCGATCGCATAATTCAAACGGTAGATCAAAACCGGCGTTCCGTATTGATGGGAAAAATGCTGGAACACCCGCTCCCGTCCGAGGCACGACTGCCCGTACTCGCCGACCGGCGACGGGGCTGTCGATTCGCTCGCTCCGCCTTGAAGGACAGGAGTGAGCGGGTAGACGTTGCCGGTGGAGAATACGACGATCCGGGAATGGCGGAACTTCTCCGCCACGCGGCCCGGCAAATAAGCGTTCATCGCCCACGTAAAATATTCCCTGCCCGTAGTGCCGAATTTCGTGCCGGCCATATAAACGACGTTGTTCACGTCGGGCAGCTTTTGCAGTTGCTCGTCGTCCAGCAGATCGCATGCGATCGTTTCGACGCCGAAGCTCTCCAGCTCTTCCTTTAACCCTTGCTCGGAAAATCTCGATACGCCGTATACTTTGCGGTCAACTCCCGATTCCCGGATCGCGTTGATCGCAAGCTTGGCGAGACTCGGTCCCATTTTGCCCCCTACCCCGAGCAGCATAATGTCCCCTTCCAGCGATTTCATCTCCTGCACCAGCACAGGCGACGGCTCCGCCAGCTTGCTCTCCAGTTCCTCCACGGTTCGCATCGTTCCAGACAGCTCCCTTCTTCATGGCTGATACGCTTTCACAACCATCATAGCGCTGCCGGGGATTTAGAGACAAATCTTTAAATTGTCTTTAAATCGAACGGGTAAAGTTGCTTGCTGCTTCTCCATTAGATAAAGCTTTCGATAGGCCATGTTCCAATGTTAGATGGCGGGATGCGTCGACCAAAACGCAGCAGGAGGGGTAATTTATTCATCTATGATTTACAAACGGACGACGGTTTTATGAACCAGATCAATTGTTGGGTGAAGTAAACGTTAAGGGGCAAATGTGGCTCATTTCGATTCGGGATTGAGTGGACTATGCTCCTCTTCAAATGTTCTATGCATATTGATTTAACTTCTCCGAAAAGAAAATCCAATGCTCCCTAAAAAACATAAAAGTACCAAACGACCCCAATGGGCAGCCTGGTACTTCCAGTTCGATATTATTTAATTATTGCTAGTATTAGGGACAATAGACGAAGTCACAAGTATAAAAGTACTTTGTCTGCGTACAAAAAATTGTTCTTGATGTCTGAGCGCTCGAAGAAATAAAGTACCTGCGATTTACCTTCGAATGGCTGCAGGAAGGAGGATTTTCTTCTTGCTCTGTTCAAATACTTTAAGGCTGTAGTAACATTAGTCCACTGTCCAGTCCCAATATTTCGATCCGTTGGTCGAAACAAATCGATACAGCCAGGTGTCAAAATTACAATGCAAATTCCCGCCCGGCATATGCAAGGAAGCAAATGGCTTGACAAAAAGATAATCTGGGTCTCCTTGCGAGGCTTTCTCTAAATGGATGACGATATGGTCTTGGTAAATGTAAGCTATCTTTAATAAATGCTTATGCTCTTCTGGGGGTCGTCCGCCGCTTGCGCTGCCGGGACTCCCTCTTACTATGAACCGGCCTTTTTTTAAACGGGACCGACCTTCGGCCAGGCCAGCTCTATGCCTTCGCGCGTCAGCAGCTGCTGCAGCTCCTCAAGCTTGCCGGGGTTCGCCCTGACATCCCTTGGTCTGCAGCCGTGGTCCAGGCAGTAGGCCGCCGTGTAACCGGCCGACTCGCCGATGTTCCATTCCACCGGATGGAGGCGGTAGCAGCCGTTCGTAATATGAGTCGTGCCGATGTTTTTGCAGGCGGCCAGAAGGTTGTCCACGCGCTGCGGAATGAGGCTGCCGAGCGGAATCTGGAACGGGAGGGACGAGATGTCGAGAAAATTCCGCCCGGTCATGCTCGGATGCAGGTCGATCCGGTAGCAGCCGATCCCGACGCTGTCCGGGAACGCTTCCGCCCCGCACTCTCCACGGACAGCGGTGCTTACGTGCTGCTCCAGCACGGTAAATTCCGCTTTGATCCGCCGCGATTCGCGAATGTACGGAGCCTGGGCCAGCCCGTCTTCCGTTCCCGTTACGTCCGGTCTCAGGCGCAGCCCGGGGTAGCCCTGCTTGCCGTCGGGACGGGGAGCCTCGGTCTGCAGCCAATACAGAAGCGACAAGCTGAGCTGCCTGGCCTGCTCGCGATGCTTGCGCGCTTCCCCTTCCGGGACGTCGTACACATTGCCGAGCATATAGTCGTTCTGCACCCAATTCACCAGCGTTATATCGGAAAGATACGCTCCGGGAACGAAATTGGCTCGATCGATGATCCGGCGGTAGATGAACAGAGGGTATTTGTCCGTGCCCGGAAACAGTGCCTCCTCCGTCGGCTCCAGCGTTCTCGGATCGGGAGATACCCAGTTCAGCAGAGGATTCGGCCATCCGGGCGGCTGAAAGCAGCGCCAAAAGTCGTAATCCCTCGGCTTGTCGATCACGTGGTTTTCGCCTTCGACATAATCCATCGCGAACACATGCGTAAATGCCTGAATATCGCACGGATTGGCCGGGCCGTCCAGCGCGTGAGGCTCGTTCGTATCCCGTTTGGATTCCGCCCCTGTGACATATTCAACCCCCGCCAGCGGCAGCACGTCGCCGCATTCCGTCGCGTCCAGCACGAAGGGCGCGTGAATCGTAAGCTTGCGGCCGTCCGCTTCTTTTACGGTTACGGAACGGATCCGGTCGCCGTCCGTTTCGGCTCCGATCGGGCGGCAGCGGGTGACAATCTGCAGCAGCCCGCTGTTCACGTAAGGAGCCAGCATCGTCTGCAGCACCGCCAGCATCACCCTCGGTTCGGCGCAAAGCCGGCTCACGCCCCCGTTGCCGGGGTTCAGGTTCACGGCATACCGTCCTGCGTCGGACAGCGGAAAATAAAGCCGGTAATACTCGCGCACCCGGTTCCGGAAGGTACGGTAGCTGCGGGTGCAGCCGAACTGCTCGATCCACTTGTGCTCGTCCGGAGGCACGGCCTGGCTGGTCAGCTGACCGCCGATCCATTCGTTTTCCTCCGTCATCACTACGCGCTTCCCCATCCGGCAAGCCGCCAGCGCCGCCGCACAGCCGCCCACGCCGCCGCCGATAATGGCAATATCCGCTCTTGCTTCCCGATGCATCTCCATTCCTCCCTCTCTTATTCCATATATTGCCTCTTACATCTACATTGACGGTTCCCAGGCGGATAAGGTTGCAGCCGCATTGAACACATGACCCAGCCTGGGACGCAGGGGCCCCCGCCTATCTGGCCACCAATATCCTCTCTAACGCAAGTGGCAAACGCTATTTCGCTGAATCGCACCCTGTTTAAAATGTAACGCAACTAGGTGGCGCTATTTTGCCAAAAACGCTGAATCAGGCGGCCCTAAATGCGAAATAAGGCTGCTTCACTTGCGTTACAATTTCAAATCGGTCGTTTCGAGCGAAATAAGCTCTGTGGCAAGCGTTAGCTTAAGGTCTGCCCAGCACAACGCGAGCCCACAGCCTGCGGAACGTTAATCGAAGAGCTGACAAAGCGAGCAATCCATTCCCGGCAGCCCGGGTCCGCCGATTGCGAACGCCGGCAATGATTATTTGCAGAGAACGCAGGGCAAGCATCCGCCTTGGCGCCGATCCGGAAGCGAGCCGCAGGTCGCGGTCATCTTCCATGGCCTCCTTCCAACGAACTTTCCGGAACCTTCCACGGCCCTTTGACCGCCCCCTGACCGCCCTTTGACGGCTCTCTGTGCAGACCAGCAGCTTAAGGCCATTTTTCCGTCCTCCCCATCCCCCAAAACGCAGCGACTTCCTTGATCCCACTCATCCTCAGCCGCTTTTCGCACCTTGGCCGCAAACCGCTTCCCATGTTCATGAGGCTTCAGGACAGATATGTTTCGCCAAGCCCGGAATTCTTGTATGTCAAAAAACCCCGGTTCAGACGTTGAACCGAGGCCGGAAAAGCCCAATAAATATATACCGAAACGAGAAAACGAGAATACGTCCCGCTTGGGAAAAGCGCCTGCTTCTGCCATCAACCCCGGCGGCCACAATCCAGCCCCGTCCGCAACCCGATCCGGCGCGCTTGATTCGCCCGTCACGCCTTGGCCGATTGCTCGCCATCCGCCTTCACCGGAACCCGTTTCGCCATAGTGGCGGCAGCGTCGCTATCGCGAAGCCGCAGCGCAAAGCCAAGGCCGATGAGCAGAAAGCCGGCGGCCCCGAGCAAAGCGGCGCGGTACGCCATGATATCAGGCTCCGCGTCTCCGGCGGCATGCATCGCGTCCGTTCCCGCAACGGCAAGAATGCCCGACAGCACCGCCAGGCCGATAGCCGGTCCCAGCCTGTTCTGCACCGTGAACCAGGTCGAGGCCCGGCCCATCGATGCAGGCGGAATGTTGGCAAATGCCGCAATCTGGACAGCCCCGACCGTATGGCCCAAAAAGACGCCGACCCCGAACATCAGACTCCGAATCAGCCACGGATCGGTATGAGAGCCGACCGCGCTCAGCATGACGAAAAAAATCGCCGTGCCCAATAGCCCTATAGCGATGACGCGCTTCGGCCCGAGCCTCGGGTAAGTCCAGGGCACAAGCTGGGAGGCAAGCATCAGGCCGAGCGCCTCCGGGAAGGTCGTAAGGCCCGTATCGAGCGCCGAAGCGTGCAGCGCATTCTGGTACATTAACGGGAACACGTACAGCATGCCCAGCAGCCCCGCAGCGGAGAACATGGCGACGAAGCCTGCCGTGCGGAACAGGCGGTCGCCCAGCAGCCGCAGATCGAGAAGCGGCTGCTTCGCCTTCAGCTCGACGGCGACAAGGGCGGCGAGCAGAATAAGGCCGATCCCTCCCGTTGTCCAAATCGCGGGCGAAGCCCAGCCCTGCAGAGGGCCTTGGCTGAGCGCATACATGAGCAGAGCCAGGCCGGGCGCCGCAAGCAGAAGCCCCCGAACGTCGAGGCTTCCCGCCCCCTGCTCCCGGTGCTCCTTCAAAAAGATGATGCCAAACAGCAGCGCCGGAAGCCCGATCGGCAAATGGGCATAAAAGATCCAGCGCCACGAGAGATGCTCGATCAGCAGTCCGCTCGCAATCGGTCCTACCGCAGGGGCCACCGCGATCGGGAGCACGAGCGACCGGGAGACTTTGGCCCGCTCCTGCGGGGGAAACATGCGGAACAGCATCGCCATCCCGACTGGCGTAAGCAGGCCGCCGCCGATGCCCTGCGCGACCCGAAACACGGTGAGCGACGTCAGGCTGCCGGCGAAGCCGCACAGCGTCGACGCTCCCGTGAACAAGGCGAGCGCGAGCAAAAAGGTGCGCTTGGTCCCCCACTTGTCCCCGAGCCAGCCCGCTGCCGGCAGGACGACAGCGAGGCTGACCAGGTAGCCGACATTGAGCACTCCCGATGCAGCCGGAGGCACCTGCAGCTCCTGGCTGATCGTCTTCAGCGCGACGTTCAGCACGGTAGCGTCCATGGCCACCGTGAACATGGCTGCGACATAGACGATGCACAGGGCCGTTTTCGGGCTCAGCCCTTCCTTCATCGCCGCGCTCCGTGAACAGCATCCGCAGAAGCTTGGCGCAGGCTGCGGGGTCTTAAATCCGTCCAGTGCCGATGAATATAGTCCAGGCACGTTTGGCGCGTCTCCGGACCGAGGACCGCGCTCCATCCGCCCGGCACTGCAGCAAAGGCAGGCCACAGCGAATATTGCTCCTCCTCGTTCATCAGCACCAGATAAGCGCCGTCCGCTTGCTCAAAAGGATTATTCATGGATTAGCTCCCTCCTGTCCTGGGTGGCGGCCGCGCCGCTTGCCAGTTTCAGCTTGGCCAGCAGCGTCGCGCCGATCTCGGCAAGCGGACCCGGCTGGCACAGGTCCTTGTGCCGGCAGGCGATATCATGGCGGTCGATGCGTCCGCCTATATAAGGAATCCACATCTCCGGTTCGATCGGATCGAACCAATCCGGGATCATCGTCGAGCGGAAGAACAGCAGATCCCCCTCGAACCGCCGCGGAGTATAGGCTCCGAGCAGGCGGACCGAATTTTCGTAAGTTGTTTTCAAATTCAGAATCGTCTCTTCGTCAAGCGTAGCCAGAGCGCTGTTGTCGCTGCGCAAAATCTTGATCGCGTTCTCGACCGTGAGCGGAACGCCGATGCTGTCCTTGTCGTAGCCGCCCAAGGCAAGCAGCGCGGTCAATGCCTCCTCCTCATCCGGTTCTCCGCGAATCGGGAGATAGTGGCTCGGATAAGCGTCAAGCATCGCCAGGAACGAGACTTCCTCCCCTTCTTCCTGGAGCTGCACCGCCATCGCATGCGCCACATTTCCTCCCAGCGACCAGCCCAGCAGGCGGTAAGGGCCGTGCGGCTGAACCGAGCGAATGGCGGCTATGTAGTCCAGGGTCATCTCCTCCAGCGTCTTCGGCAGCTCTTCCGCTTGCGCGATGCCGCGGGCCTGCAGTCCGTAGATCGGATAATCCATGCCGAGATGCTTCAGAAGCCCGGCGTAGCACCAGCTCAGCCCGCCCGCGGGATGCACGCAAAACAGCGGCAATTGCGATCCATGGGCTCGCAGCGGCAGCAGAACCTGCAGGGCGCTGTCCCCCCGGTCCATATCGAGCCGTTCCGCCAGACTGGCCACCGTCGGCGCTTCGAAGAGACTGCCGATGCCAACCTCCCGGCCAAGCGCCTCGCGGATGCGGCTGATCAGGCGAACCGCCAGCAGCGAATGGCCGCCCAATTCGAAGAAGCTGTCGTCAATCCCTACGCGCCGCACCCCGAGCACCTCGGCGAACAGATCGCACAGCACCTCCTCCTGCGGCGTTCGCGGATTGCGGCCATCCGGGTCCAGGGAGAGCTCAGGCGCCGGCAGCGCCTTCCGGTCCAGCTTGCCGTTCGGGGTGAGCGGCAGCTCGTCCATGCCGACAATCGCCGCCGGAACCATGTACTCGGGTAGGCTGGAAGCGGCATAACGGCGCAATTCCGCCGGCTCCAGGCTTGCGCCCGCGCTGAACACCACGTACGCGACGAGCCGCTTGTCTCCCGGCCGATCCTCGCGCGCCACAACGGCCGCCTGGGCAACTTCGGGGTGACGGGCAAGCACGGCTTCGATCTCGCCCGGTTCGATGCGGAAGCCCCGTATTTTCACCTGATGATCGGCCCGGCCCAAATAATCGAGTGTGCCGTCCTCGAGCCGCCTGGCCACATCCCCAGTGCGGTACATTCTGCTGCCCGGCGGGCCGAACGGATCGGCGACGAACCGCTCTGCCGTCAGCTCCGGCCGGCCCCAGTAGCCGCGGGCCAGACCCGCTCCGGCCACATACATTTCCCCCGGCGTTCCAGGCGGAGCCGGCTGCAGCGCCTCGTCCAGCACATATACGCGCAGATCCGGTATCGGCCCGCCGATCAAGCTGCCGGCCCCCGAGGCGGCACTTTGCCGATCCAGCTCATTGTAGCTGACATGTACGGTCGTTTCCGTAATGCCGTACATGTTGATCAGCCTCGGAGCATGATCCGGATGGCGGCTGTACCAGTCCTCCAGACGGCCCAGCTCCAACGCTTCGCCGCCGAAAATGACATAGCGCAGCGAAAGCGTCTGCCCCAGCTCGGGCTGCTCCCGATCGGCCTGCATCAATTGATAGAAGGCGGATGGCGTCTGGTTCAGGACAGTCACGCCCTCTTGCGCGAGCAGACGCAGGAACTCGCCCGGCGAGCGGCTTACCGCATGAGGCACGACGACGAGACGCCCCCCGTGCAGCAGCGCGCCCCAAATCTCCCATACGGAAAAATCGAACGCGTACGAATGAAACAACGTCCATACATCCTCCGCTCCGAAGCGGAACCAGTGCTGGGTTGACGCGAACAGACGAACGACGTTGTGGTGCGGGATAACGACTCCCTTGGGCTTGCCGGTCGATCCTGACGTATAAATGATATAGGCCGGACTGAGCGGAGACAGGCGCCCCTTGCGTTCCTGGGCGGTCGGACTCGCAGAGGATTGTCCCTCCAGACGCTCCTGCACAGCGGCATCGTCCAGCACGACTTGCGGGAGCGAGCCGGTCTCCGGCAGTCTGGAGGCCGCTTCAGCGACCGTCACCAGGCAGGCCGGCGCCCCGTCCTCCAGCATATAAGCGATCCGATCGGCGGGATAATCCGGATCGAGCGGCAAGTAGGCGGCGCCCGCCTTCAGCACGGCCAGCACGCCGACCACCAGCTCGATAGAGCGCGGCATAGCCAGCGCTACGAGCTGCTCGGAGCCGACTCCCTCGGCTATGAGCAAATGCGCAAGCCGGTTTGCCCGCGCGTTCAATTCCCCGTAGCTCAAAGCCCTGCCTTCATGCACGACAGCGATCGCCTCGGGCGTGCGCAGCACCTGCGCCTCGAACAGCTCCGGAATGGTGGCCTGCGGCTGCCTGGCCGCCGCCTCCGAAGCGCTCCACTCCGCCAAAATCCGGCGTCGCTCTTCCGGCAGCAGGATGTCAAGCTGCCCAATCGGCGCGTCCGCTGCGGCGACAGCCGACTCCAGCACGCGCACATAGCGGGCCGCCAGCGCTTCGGCGGTATCCCGCTTGAACAAGTCCGCGCTGTATTCGATAAGCCCGTCCAAGCCGCCCGGCCCGCCGCTCGCATCGCGGCATTCCTCGAGCTCCACGGTCAAGTCGAACTTCGCCGCGCCCGCGCTTTCCAGTTGAACGCGGGCTTCCACGCCCGGCAGCTCGAACGCGGGAGCCGGCGTATTTTGCAGCACCAGCATGATCTGAAAGAGCGGATGCCGGGAACGGGAGCGAACGGGGTTCAACGCTTCGACGAGGCGCTCGAACGGCAAATCCTGGTTCGCATACGCATCCAGATTCACCTGGCGGACTCTGGCCAGCAATTCGCGGAAGCTGGGGTTGCCCGACGTGTCGGTTCGCAGCACCAGCGTGTTGATGAACAAGCCGACAAGGCCGTCGAGCGCGTCGTCGTTCCGTCCGGTGATCGGGCTGCCGATCGGAATGTCGGTGCCCGCGCCGAGCCGCGTCAGCAATGCGGCCAGCGCCGCCTGCAGCACCATGAACAGGCTCGCCCTGCCGTCGCGGGCAAGCTCCAGAAGCCGGCCGTGGAGCTCCTTGCCGATATGGAAACGGACCGTGCCGCCTTCATAGCTGGCCGCCGCCGGACGCGGATAATCGGTCGGCAGTTCGAGCTGCTCCGGCAGCCCTGCGAGCGTCCGCGTCCAGAACTCGAGCTGGCGGGCCATCAGGCTGCCGGAATCGCCGCTGCTGCCCAGCATGCGCTCCTGCCAGATAGCGTAGTCCGCATACTGAACCGGCAGCGGCGTCCATGCGGGACGCTCGCCCCGGCAGCGCGCCGCATAGGCTGCGGACAGGTCGCGCGTCAGCGGATGCAGCGACCAGCCGTCCCCGGCGATATGATGCAGGAGCAGCAGCAGCACATACTCATTCGGCCCAAGCTCGAACAATTCCGCGCGAAGGGAAGGCTCCCCGGACAGCTCGAAGCGGTAGCGAACGGCTTCCCGAAGCCGCTCGGGCAGTTCCGCTTCGCTCGTCCTGGTCAAGACTAGCCGGGGGCGAGCCTCGCAGGCTTCCAGAATTCGCTGGCGCGAGGAGCCGGACGCCTCGTCAGGGAACACGGTGCGCAGCGTCTCATGCCGCTCCGCCACATCGGCCAGCGCGGTCTCCAGCGCCCGGACATCCAGCTCGCCGGACAGGCGGGCGACCAGCGGAATATTATAGGTCGGGGACGGACCTTCCAGACGATACAGGAACCATAGCCGCCGCTGGGCGAAGGAAAGCGGAATTTCGTCCGGCCGCTCGGCCGGCCGTATCGCCGGACGGGCTTCCCGCGAATCGTCCAGCCGCCGGACAAGCCCTGCCACTGTAGGCTCCTCGAAGAGACTGCCGATGCCAAGCTCGACGCCCAGCGACTCGCGAATGCGGAGGACGACTCGCCCGGCCAGCAAGGAATGCCCGCCCAGCGCGAAAAAGTCATCGTCGATGCCGACGCGGGGCAGTCCGAGAGCCTCGGCGAACAGGGCGCAGAGCATCTCCTCCTGCGGAGTCCGGGGGCCGCGCCCTGCGGACAGTTGTCCGGTATCGGGCACAGGCAGCGCCTTGCGGTCAATCTTCTTGTTCGGGGTTAGCGGCATGGCATCCAGCGTGACGATCGCCGCAGGCACCATATAATCAGGCAGCGCACCGGCGGCATAGCGGCGAAGCGCTTCCGCATCGACGCCGGAGGGCGAAGCCGGGACGACATAAGCGACCAGCCGCTTCTCTCCCGGCCGATCCTCCCGGACGATCACTGCGGCTTGCGCGACGTCGGCGTGCCGGGCGAGCAGCGCTTCGATCTCCCCCGTCTCGATACGGAAGCCGCGCAGCTTAATCTGGTGGTCGGCGCGTCCCAAATAATCGATGGAGCCGTCAGCCAGCCATCTGGCAAGGTCGCCCGTGCGGTACATCCGGGTTCCCGGAGGACCGAACGGATCGGCGACGAACCGCTCCGCCGTCAGATCCGGCCGCCCCAAATAGCCGCGCGCCAGCCCGGCGCCGGCAATGTACAGCTCCCCGGCCACTCCGGGAGGTACCGGCTGCAGCGCCGCATCGAGCACGTAGAGCTTCGTATTCCAGATCGGTCCCCCGATCGACGGCTTCCCTGTGCGCTCCGGCCCCATCAAGGCGGCGGTCGAATAAATCGTCGTCTCCGTCGGACCGTATTGGTTGTTCACCTGGCAACCCAGATCCTGCAGGGCGAGCTTGAGCCCGATCGGCAAGGCCTCGCCTCCGGTGATCACCGTAAGCCCGCCGAAGCTGCCGGGGCGGCTCGCGGCAAGCGCCTGCCATAGCGTCGGGGTCGCCTGCATGATGGTTGCCCCGCTGTCCTTGATTTTTCGGGCCAGCGCTTGCGGGTCCAGAATCGTCTCCTTCGGTGCGATATCGATGCTCGCTCCCGCCGTGAGCGGCAGCAGCACCTCCATGACGGAAATATCGAAGGAGATTGTCGTCACGGACAATAGCCGATCCCGGCCGTCCGGCGCGAATCGCTCGCGCATGCACAGCAACAGGTTGGCCAGCCCGCCAAAAGTAAGCAGGACGCCCTTCGGCTTGCCTGTCGATCCGGAGGTGTATATGACGTAAGAAGGGTGAAGCGGCGACAAACGGCATATCCGGTCGGCGTCGCCCGGATTGTGCTCCGGCTGCCGCGCAAGGCGCTCTATCGTCGCAGGCTCATCCAGCAACAGTCTCGGCACCGCTCCCGAACCGTGCAGCCTGGAATCGACCTCCCTGACCGTGAGCAGGCACATCGGCGCGGCATCCTCCAGCATATAGGCGATCCGGGCCGCCGGATAATCAGGGTCGATCGGCAAATAAGCCGCTCCCGCCTTATGCGCCGCCAGGATGGCGACGACCATCTCCAGCGAGCGCGGGAGCGCCAGCGCCACGATCCGCTCCGGGCCGGCGCCATGCGCAATAAGCAGATGCGCCAGCCGGTTGGCGCGCGCGTTCAAATCCGCATAACGAAGCGCCGTATTTTCAAAAACTGCGGCCACGGCATCGGGCGTGCTCGCCGCCTGCTGCTCGAACAGCTCCGGCACGTTCCACTGCGCCAGCGCGCGGTCTGTGTTATTCCATGCCTCCAACACCTGAAGGCGTTCTTCCGGCAGCAGCAGCTCCAGACGGCCGAGCGCTTGCTCAGGCTCGGATGCAGCAAGCGCGTCCAGCGCATGCAGGAAGCGGCGCCGGTGAGCGCTCAGCTCGCCGCTATCGTAGACCGCAGGGTTGGCATCGAAGTCGATGCGCAGCCCGCTGCCGCCGGAGCCGCACGATACGTGAATCGTCAGATCGTCGACGGGCCCGGCCGCCAGATTGCGCACCCGGCCGCGATTTCCGGCAAAGTCCAGGTCTTGGACAAACGGCATCATATTGATCAGCGGACCGAACAGCCTCCGGTTATCCCCCGCCCATTTCAGCTCGCGCCTGAGCTCCTGGTGCCGATAGTCCTGATGCCTTCTGATTTCGCGCAGCTCTGCGGCAACATGCCGCACAAGCTCGCTCACGCTCATGTCCGGCCGGACGGCGACGCGCAGCGGCAGCAAATTCATTGCCATGCCGGGAACGCGTATTGCGGCGGAGCCGAGGCGGCACATCATCGGCACGCCGAGGATGACGTCATCGGCTCCGGTTAGCCGATGCACATAGAGGGCGGCAGCGGCCATCACAATGTCAGGCCAGCTTGCTCCGTTTTTGCCCGCGGCCGCCTGCCAGGCGTCCATGACGCTTGAGGGCAGCTCCGCCGACTCGCGCAGGAAGGTTCTCGATGTGCGCTGAGCCCGGCTTCCGAGGCTGACCGCTTCCGGATGATCGGCAAAACGGCCCAGCCAAAACTGCCGATCCCGCTCCATCCGTTCCGAGCCGCGATAAGCCGCATCCTCCTCCAATACGGAGCGCCACGAACCGAAAGCTCCATCGCCGATCGGCGAACCGCCCGCGAGCGCCGTATAAATTTGCGCCACCCTTCGCGTCAACAGCGAGAAGCCGTAACCATCGATCGCAATATGGTGGATGCGTTGGTACCAATAGTAGCGATCGGGAGCCAGCTTCAATAACGCTTCGGCAAACAGCGGACCGCGGCTCAGATCGACCGGCCGGGCCAGATCCCGCTTCATCCATGCTTCCGCCGCCGCGTGCGGATTCTCCTCGCCGCTGACATCGATCTTTTGCATCGTCCAATCGGATGACAGATCGATGGTTTGCCAGGGGCCGTCCTGATCCTCGCCGAAGCGCGCGTGCAGCGCTTCCGCCTCCATGACAGTCTGACGCACCGCGGTCTCGAAGCAGTCCGGATCGACAGGGCCGCGGATATCGACATATTCCCCGGCATTGAATATCGGGTTGTCCGGGTCCAGCTGCTGCGCGAACCAAATGCCCGATTGCGCGCCCGACAAAGGCCAGCGGCCTTGACCAAGTTCATGCATGAGCCTCTCCTCCTATCTATCCTGAAAATTTGGCGGTATACGCCGACAAAATTTCAATACCGCAGGTGACGGACCGATGACGACCGAAATCGTTCGTCATAGGCGTCTATTTTGAAATTAGCCTAGGGTGGGCGGCCCATTTTCATCTTCTGATGGTGCTGCGCAAGCCGCCCAAGCCGTGTTTTTTTCAACTGCTGCTCCTCCTGGACTGCTTTTTCCTGCGCGGCTTCTTCTTGGACTGTTCCTTCCTGCGCTCCCGCCGAAGCTTCCGAATCTGTAACGCTGGTGACAAACGCTATTTTGCTGATTCGGGTCCTTTTTAAAATGTAACGAAACGTAGTAACGCTATTTGGTCAGCAATGCTGATTCGGTCAGCCCAAAATGACAAATAAGACTGCTCACTTGCGTTACAATTTCAAATCGAGTGTTTCGAGGGAAATAAGCTCTGTGGCTTGCGTTAGCTTAGGGTTAGCCCGGCAATACAACACCCCTAGACTAGCGAGCATGGAGAGAAGCTTTTCGAAGCACCTTCACCAGATGAGCGGGCTGCGCTTGAGCGGCAGTATTGCCTGGTGCAGAAAGCTCCTTCGATTAACACGCTGACGCTTTATCGAATTGACGGCGCTGAGAAAACCTTGCCTTCGGAATGGCTCTTTTTTGTGCAAAACTACACTTTACTGCGACGGAGATGCTCAGCCGGCGGCCCCCGAAGCCCGCGTTAGCGTACAAACTCCAGTGTTAGCGTTCGACTCCACGTCAGCGTGCGAACTCCAGTGTTAGCGCGCCCCCTTCCCTGGCACATGAGGCGACAAATCCTGCAAAAAATGCAACATTTCCGGCCCACTTCGCACTAGAGAAAGGGTAAAGTTGCATTTTGTGCAACAATTTGAGCGAAATTGGCTTCAATCCCGGGAACATCGCCCGAAATTGTTGCACATTTTGCAACATTAAGCCGTAAATAGGGCTGATCCCCCCAATTTTGTTGTACAAAATACAACATTTTCCAGCTCTCGAGAAAATAACCCAGTGTCCGCAGCCCATTTTTCATCATCTGCTGGTGCCACGCAAGCGGCATGGGGGGGCTATCTTGGAAATTCGACGAAACCTTCGGCGAATTTTCAGGCACCGCAGGTGACGGCCGATGACAAAGGAGTCTCTCGCATTCGTCATAGGCGTCTATACGGTGTAATAATCGCGGTTTGGCATCGAGCAGCTCATCCGCGAAGAGATGAGCCGCCACCAGTCGGCCAAAGTAGGGCGTTCGGCCAACTCCGCGAAGCTGACCTCGGCTCCGCTGCGGCGCCAGCGCTCTATGAGGCTCATCATCCGAATCGAATCGAGCCCCCAGATTGTGATCAGATCGTCATGATCCGCAATGCTGGACGGCTGCTCCTGCAGTAATCCGGCCACTTCGGCGCGCACCTTCTGCAGCGTCAGCGGGCGGGGCTCTCCTTCAGACATCGCTGGAAGACTCCCGCCAGACGACGCTTGCAAACCCGCGTTTGGCAACGCTTGTTCGCTCCCGTCAAGCGACGCTTGCAAGCCCGCGTTTGGCAACGCTTGTTCGCTCCCGCCAGACGACGCTTGCAAGCCCGCGTTTGGCAACGCTTGTTCGCTCCCGCCAGACGCCGTTTGCAAGCCTGCATTCGGCGACGATACGGCTTCCGCTTCAGAAGTCGCCTCTCCCCCTCCCTGCCGGGCCAATTCCTCCACGAGGCGCCGCGTCGTGATCGTGACGGCGCAGCGTTCGGCCGCGTAAGTAATAGCCAGCCGATGCTTGTCTGCCGAGAAATCCGCAACCGCGTCGGCGACGAAGAAAGGCTGCACATCCTGCATGAACGCTTCGCAGGCGGTCATCAGGCAGCCGATATGCGCGTAGATGCCGCACACGATCAGTTGATCCCGTCCGCGCTGGCGCAATATTTCGAGCAGCTCCGTTTTTTGAAACGCGCTGTACCGCCACTTCGTTACTACGATGTCCTGCTCGCCGGGAGTCAGAGATTCGACGATTTTGGACTGATACGGCCCGTCATTCATGCCCGGCCCCCAAAAATCTTGCAGCAATCCGCGCTGTTCGGGGCTCTGCCTGCCAGGCTGCGCCGAATACACGACAGGGATGCCGAGTGCGGCGCATTGCCTGCGAAGCTCCCGGATGTTCGCCAGCAATTCCGGGACAGGCGATTCGTCCGCTTGGAAAGCGGCAACGAAATACTGCTGCATATCGTGAATCAGAAGAACGGCACGCTGCGGATCGGGGGTCCAGGCTACCTTGTTCGCCGGCAGGTCCGACTCGCCAGGCATCGGATAAGGCAATATGGAAGGAAGCGCCATCATTTTCCCCTCATTTCATCATTTAATTGTTTATTGGAGCGAATGCCGGTGACGAGCGAATCTTTATCGTTCGTCACCTTCGGCTCGCTGAACTTTAACGCGGTCATCGCTTCAATATGCAGGCTGGACGCCGATGACAAGCCAATCCCTATCGTCGGCATCACCTTCGGCCCGCTGACTTTAACGCGGTCATCGCTTCAATTCTTTTGCTCGCATTTTGCATCAAAATGTTCAAGAACGGTTGGCGAGCGCGTCCTGCTTGCGGGCAATGAGCTCGCGCAGCGTCTTTTTGCTGACCTTGCCGACCCCCGTCTTGGGAAACGAATCCGTGAATTCGATCCGATCGGGGATTTTGTAGGCGGCCAGTCCCCGCTCCCGGAGGAAGGCTTTCAGTTCGGCAGCCGTGGGCGGCGAGGACGGATAAGGAATGACGAAAGCGCAGGTGCGCTCCCCGAGGTATTCGTCCGGCATCGCCACTACCGCCGCATCGTGCACGCCGGGGTGAGCCAGCAGATGATTCTCTACTTCTTCGGCCGCGACCTTGTCTCCGCCGCGATTAATCTGGTCTTTGGCGCGGCCTTCGATGACCAGATAGCCGGACGGTGTCAATCGGGCCAGGTCGCCCGTACGGTAAAATCCGTCAGCTGTGAACGCCCTGGCGTTATGCTCCTCGGCTTTGTAATAGCCGCGGATCGTATATGGCCCGCGCGTCAGCAGATGACCTGTGGCGCCAGGCTCGACTTCGCGGTCCTCGTCATCAACGAGCCGGATTTCGTCGTAAGGCGACATCGGCCGGCCCTGCGTATTCACGATAATCTCTTCCGGATCATCCAGCCTCGTATAATTGACCAGCCCTTCCGCCATTCCATAGACCTGCTGCAGCGTGCAGCCCAGCGTTTCGCGAACTCGCCCCGCCGCTTCCGCGCTGAACTTGGCTCCGCCTACCTGCAGCACCTTCAGCGAAGCCAGATCGCAGCGGCGGGATGCCGCCGCATCCAGCCAGATCAGGGCCAGCGGCGGCACGACGGCCGCGATCGTGACGCCTTCCTGCGCGATCAGGGGGAAGGCGATGTCCGGGCTGCCGCTTCGCGCCAGCACGACCCTGCCGCCGGCATAGAGCGTGCCCAGCGTTCCCGGCGAGCTGAGCGGATAGTTGTGCGCGACGGGCAGAACCGCCAAATAAACGCTGCTCTCATTCAGTCTGCAAATCTCGGCACTCCTCCGAAGGCTGTAAATATAATCGTCGTGCGTGCGCGGAATCAGCTTGGGAAGTCCGGTCGTTCCGCCGGAAAGCTGAAAAAATGCGACGTCCTCGGGCCGCGGCCCTGCGATGCCGTCCGCAGCCCCGGCATCTAGCCCGTCCCCGGCGCACAGGTCGTACAGGTCGTCCAGCGCCGTGTAATTTCCCGCATCCCCGGCCACAATGACGTGACGCAAGCCCGGAACGGCTGCCCGCACCTGATCGGCGAGCTCCCGGTAATCGAATCCCGCATCGATATCGGGGATGATATAAGCCGCCGCTTCGGCGAATTCGCACAAATAGACGATCTCGCTCTTGCGGTGCGCCGGCAAGGAAAAGACGGGCAGCGCGCCCAAGCGGAACAGCGCAAATATCACTTCAAAAAATTGCGGAATATTAGGAAGCTGAACAATCGCCCGATCGCCCGGCCGCAAACCTAAGCTGCGGAATCCGGCGGCGAGGCGGTCCGCCCTGGCGTCCAGCTCCGCATAGCTGATCCGCCGGTCACCGCCGACGATCGCTATGCGATCTCCGTGAGCGGCGGCGCGTTGCCGCAGCATGGCGCCGAACGTTTCACCGCGCCAGCATCCTAACCGACGGTAACGTTCGGCCCATTCCTCCGGCCATGCGAAGCATCCCGGCAGCATCATGCTCATTCCTCCTTCCCCGTTGGACGTTGCTCTTGATCCAGCCCCATCGCGAGCAGCAGCGTGCGGAACTTGGCCGATGTCTCCGCAAGCTCCGCCGCCGCGTCCGAGCCGGCGACGATGCCCGCACCGGCGAACAGGCGCAGCGTCCGTCCTTCCGCCTCCGCGCAGCGGATCGTCACCGCCCACTCCCCGTCTCCGTTCGCGTCGCTCCAGCCGACCGCCCCCGTATAGTACTGCCGATCGAAAGGCTCGATGTCCGCAATGACGGAACGGGCCAGATCCGTGGGCGTTCCGCAAATGGCAGGCGTCGGATGAAGCGCCATGGCCAGCTCCAGCGATGAGACGGCGGGATCGGCAAGCTCCCCGGTGATGCGGGTGGAGAGGTGCCACATCGTCTTCGTCCGCACGAGCGACGGCCCGTCGGGAACGTGCAGTGATCGGCAGTAGGGACGCAGCGCGGCGGCAACGGCGTCGATCACAACTTTATGCTCATGCCTGTCCTTCTCGGAGACGAGCAGCGCGTCCGCCCTTCGACGGTCCTCGTTCGGATCATCGCTGCGCGCGGCAGAGCCTGCCAACGGATTGGCCGTAACCCGCAGCCCCTTCTTCGAGACGAGAAGCTCCGGGCTGGCCCCGATCAGCGTCCGGGGCCCCGTGCGCACCTCCGACGCCCGGTCCTCTCCCCCCGCCAAATCGACCGCAAACGTATAGCCGTGGGTATTGTGGCAAGCCAGATTGCGCAGGATGTGCCGGACATCGACCGGTTCCGGGGCCGTCATGAGCAGCGTTCGGGACAGCACCACCTTTTGCAGCGCGCCTTGGCCAAGGAGGGCCAGCGCTTCGTTCACGCCGTCCATGTATGCTTCCGGCGCCGGAATCGGCTGCATCTCCCATGCGGATGCCGCAGGCCGCTCCTTCAGCAAGCCGTCATCGAAGCTCAAAGGGCCGGCCCATTGCACCTCGTTCGGCACAATAAGCTGCGCAGGCTTGGCGGGATCGAATGGAATCGCGCCGACGACAAGCGGCGCGGCATGCCCCGCCTGTGCGGCAGCGGACAGAACCGCCGCCGTTCGTTCGGGCAAGCGAAGGCTGCCGTCCTCCCCTTCCCGCTCAGGCACTCGCGCCCATACGCCCTGAGCCAGCAGCGTTCGCTCCGGCGAAGCGAAATAGAAGGACGCACCCGCCCGGTATTGCTCCAGCAGCTTTGCGGCAGACGCCGCAAGAGCCGCATCGCCATATTTCAGCATGACAACCGTCTCCCTTCCATTGGTCTCAGCACCCCAAGGTCGCGCCGCCGTCGACGCACAATTCATGCATCGTAATATGCCGCGCCCGGTCGGACGCGAGAAAGATCACCGCATCGGCAATGTCGGAAGGCATGGCCAGCTTGCGAAGCGGGATTCCGAGGCGGAATGTCTCCGGCGAGCCGGCAATGACGGCCGCCGCGCCATCCTCGCCGCTCCACAGCGCCCGCTGCATGGCCGTGTCCGTGGAGCCGGGCGCTACGATGTTGCAGCGGATGTTATGGCGCGCGTACTCCAGCCCGAGACATTTGGTGAACATGGCTGCGGCCGCCTTCGAAGCCGCATAGGCCGCCATGTGCATCCGCGGCACTCCGGCCGCGTTCGATCCTACGGTCACGATAGCGCCGGAACCGCGAGCCGCCATCCGTGTGACGGCAGCCTGGGATACGTGAAATACGCCGTTCACGTTAACCCTGAAGGTCTCCTGCCAATCCTCATCGCTTAGCGATTCGATGGAGCCCGCCCGCAGCACTCCGGCCGCGTTGACGACGATCCCGAGCGGCCCCAGCTCCCGTTCGATTCGCTCCACCGCTTCTTCCACGGCCGCCCGGTCGCCCACGTCTACCGGATAGGCCGCGGCGCGGAAATTCCCGGTGCCGCCGCTCAGTTCGGCGGCGTACGCTGATGTGCCGAAATTTCCGGCGCCGCACAGCTCAGCGGTGAGCCGAGTGGCGCCCGCGCCATTCCGATCCACGGCGGCGATGATTGCCCCACGTTCAGCCAGCGCTCGAGCCACCGCTTCCCCGATGCCTTGGGCCGCACCGGTAACCAGGGCGACTTTACCTTCGATTCCTTCACGGTCCACCATCGTCAACCCCTTATTGTTGCTCCGGATGCAGAGCGAACCTCAGCGCCCGGCTGATCAGAATCGGCAGCACCGAGACATGCCCTTCATCCTCAAATTCCTTGTATACGGCGCATACTCCCAGCTCGGTAAGAGAAGACAGCCGCTCGGCAAGCTCCCTGGCGCTCTCGGCATTGCGGGAAACATGGCTTTTCTCCTGTTCCCCGAATCCGAGCAGCAGCCGCACGCTGACGGGTTTTTCCTGCACACGGGCTGCGAATATCCGCTCCTGTTCAAGCAAGTATTCCTTGTTCCAGTGGATCGAAGGACTGCCGGCAATATAGTGCCGGAACGCCCCGGGCTTCGTAAACAGCGCATACAGCACGAACAGGCCGCCGAGAGAGTGCCCGAAAATCGTCTGCCGACTCGGGTCGATCCGAAACTCGCCTGCGATCTGCGGTTTCAGTTCCGCCTCGATGAACTGGAAGAATGCGGCCGCGCCGCCTTGTTCAGGCAGCCTGGCTCCGTCGGAACGGTGCGTCAGCTCCGTATTGGGAAGCGGCGTGTAATCGTAAAAGCGGTCCGGCGAATAGGAAGCCTCCGTCTCATAACCGATCCCTACAATAACCGCCGGAGACACCCCCGTCTTGTCGGGCCGGCGGCTCTGCAGGCGCAGCGCCTCGACCATCGTTCCGAATACCGAGTTGCCGTCCAGCAAATAAATGACCGGATACCCCGAAGGAGGCGGCTCTCCCTCCGGCTGGGCCACCATAATGCGGTAAGCGCGGTTTTCGGCCCGCGAACGCATCGTCCACTGCTCTGCGCGGGGAATGCCGACCTGGCGGCGCGAGAGCTGGTCAAGCGCAGCGATGTCCCGTCTCATGTCATCCCTCCCGCTCATTGCGTCAGCAGCCGAACCGTATCGTCCACGATTTTTTCGTAAGCGATCAGCCCGCTGCCAAGCCAATATTTATTGTCGACTTCGTATACATGGCCCTGCTTGACGGCATTCATGCTTTTCCAGATCGGACTTTCCATCATTTCCTTCATGCGCTCGGTCCCCTGGTTATAGGCATTGATGACAAAAATATAATCCGCGTCCAATTCGGGAAGAACCTCCATGGATACGCTCGCGCTATTCTCATTCCCTACGAGATTGGTCAGGCCGAGCCCCAGATCGCGGTGCACGACATAACCGCACAAGTATTGTCCGCCCATCAGGCTGACGCCTTTGTGGGCAAAGCGGACAATCGCCACCTTCTTCTCTCCGACCGCTTCCTTCAGCTTCTCCCGCGCTTCCTTCACTTTTTGCTGATAAGCCTGAAGCGCCTTATCCGCTTCCTCGGCTTTGCCCAGCAGCTCTCCCATCGTGGCGAGGGATTTCTCAATATTTCCGGAAGCATTCTTGAATACATAGGTCGGCGCAATTTTGGAATAAGCTTCATAGCTCCCGTTCTGAGCATAAGTCTGCGTATGCAAAATGATCAGATCGGGCTCGTAAGCCATTAACGTCTCCGGCGAAGGCAGCCCTCCCGAGAAATCGAGCTTCGGCACGTCCTTCAATTCCTCTTGCAGGTAATCATGCCCCTGCTGCCCGTTCGACCATTGCGCCACCGGCTTAACGCCCAGCTTGAGCAAGGAATCTTCCATGTTGGGAGCGAATACCCTCTTAGGTTCGGCGGGAATGGCGATTTCATGGCCAAGCTCGTCCGTTACCTTCCGCTCGCTGGAAGGCTTGGCGCCGCTTTCGCCCGCTGCGGCTGCGGCAGACACCTCCGAGACGTTAGCGGCGCTTGGCGTAGCGGCCGGCGAGGCCCCGCTCTCACCCATAGAGCAGGCGGTCAGCGCGCTTCCTACCAGCACGCAGCACAGCAATGCGGGCATGCGGGCGATGAAGCTGGACTTGACATGAAGCAATGATTTTGACACGATGATCTCTCTCCTAAGTGATAATGATTCTCATTCCTTTTTCAAGTATAGGTTAGTTGGCGAACGATTCACCATAGCTGTAATCCTGAAAACCATTTGGACAATTTCCGGTAAACAGCAGCAAAGCTTCATCCAGCATCCGCGTGACGGCGACGGCCGAATATTCGCACCACGGATCGGAAGCAATGGGATAGACATGCCGGTTCTTTACCGCGGCCAGCTTGCGCCATTCGGGCGAATGCTGCAGCGCCAGCCAGAAGGCGCGGGACGACGCTTCCGGACATACGAGAACCAAAATTCGATCGGGGGCGAGCTCCGCCAATTGCTCCAGCGTCAACGGAGAACCGGCGGGCACGCCGCCAGGAGATGCGGATTGCAGCTGGAGATCGCGAAACAGCACCTCTTCCATCCCGCGGTTCTTATAGTTATGGATGCTGCGCCCATAGATGCGCAGGGTCAATATTTTGTCCTGCTGTCCCAGCGCGTTGCCGATCTGCTCCCGGGCGGACTGAACCCGCTGCTCATATCGGCGAATCCACTGCCCGGCCTTGTCTTCTCTGTTTAAAAAACGGCCAATCCGCTGCAGCTGGTCCCGCCAATGGTCTTGTGCCGCTACGATGAGCGAGGGGGCGATCTCATTCATTTTCGCTATTTCCATGGAAGTAAGCTGGTCCGTACCAATGATCGCATCGGGCCGGGCCTGCACCAGCTTGCCCAGATTCACTTCGAACGGAACCTGGTCGTAGGGAGCGGTAAGATGGAGATGGAAGCGAATCTTCGTTCGCAGAGCGTAGTAATAATGAGGCGTCCACTTCGGATCGAGAGGCGCCGCCGCCGGTACGATATCCAGCGCAAGCAGCTGCCCGATTGCCGAAGAGGAGCAGGCGGCGATGTGCCGTCTCGCGTCCTTCGCGAAGTCGGACGGCGACACGCCGACTTCTTTCTTGAATTTGCGGCTAAAGTAGAATTCATCCTTATATCCGACCTTCAAGGCAATATCCCTTAGACGTGCTTCGGATTCGGCCAAATATCGCTTCGCATGGTTGATGCGCACGCTCGTCAAGTAATCCATCGCGCTAATGCCGTAGGTTTTCTTGAACAGATCGACAAAATATTTGGGGCTGATATTGGCCATCTTCGCCAATTGAGCGATCGACAGAGGCTCGTCATAATGCTGGTCCATAAATTCCTTGATCACGTTCAAATCGGTTTTTCGGCTCCGGAACGGCGTCCGCAAGCTATTGTCTCCCGGCTGCTCTTTTTTGGAAACCATGGGGAACCTCCTCCTGCTAATAGTAAGATGAGCATAAAGCACAGAATGGAAGTTTCATCCAATTTTTGATAATGATAATCATTATCACCGAATAAATTACCATAAGCCCTTGCCTCCGTCAATCAAAATATGGAAGAATCCTGACCGCGAACCATCGAATGGGATGTGTTTTGGTCGGCGACAATAGCGGAAGACGATATAAAGCAAAAATCTCCCTTAGAGGGAGAGAGACGCCTGTGACGGGCAAATCTTTCATCATCGGTCTACCTTCGGTCGATGAAAATATGACGGCGATCGCCGTCATATTTTCAAGATAGCGCATCATTTGAAATGGGGAATGGGATCGAGAGGATGTCCATCATTTTTCGGTAATCCATTGTCGAGTCAACGATTGGCGACTGTTCTGTCGAAGAACAGACAGCCATTTTGTACATTTCGTCCATTGGATACAGTTTGAGATAACAGCTGGGATTGGAGATCTCATCACCGGATAAAAGATAATGCCCGTTAGCGGAATTTCGGAAAAATATGGTACGAAATGGGATCGACAGGCCTCTGCCATCCCACTTGACGTAGCTTTCTTTCAAAGTCCAACGTTCAAAAAAATAAGCTCGCTGTTCTTCTTCATGTTTCGCGTCAAACTCGCTCAGCTCCATGTCGGAAAGGCACTGAACGGCCAAATTTCGGTCCACATGTTGAATTTGTTCAACATCGATGCCCACTTCCCCCTCATCCACGGCGCACGCTACCCATCTGCCGGAATGCGTCCAATTGACGTATAATCGATCGAGCGGCGAGCCTAATCTAGGCTTCCCGTATTGATTTTTGGTAAAGACGATGTCTTTCGCCGGGATGTCCGTTCGTGCGGAAATCATCCAGCGCGCCAACAGCTCCGCGAAGAGAGAGCGGATTCGATCTTCCTGCCTATGAAACTTCATTATTTTTACTCGCTTATCCGCATCCACATAGGATAGAAGCGCTGAAAGCACAGCCTCGTCCAGCGACTGAGGCACCTGCATTTTGCAAATTTGAAGCATAGGTTCCTCCGGGTTATTTCAATTTAATCGATGGTCCGATTCAACGTTCCGACTTGTTGCACAGCGAATAGCAGTCTGCCGAATGGGCGTAAATCCGTACTTTGCCGATACCGCCGCGCCATCAGGATATAACGCAAGAATACCATCGTCGAAGTCCAGGTTTTACGGCATAAAGAAAACACCGAAAACCCCTGGAAACACGCGGTCGTTTCCTTGTCGACACGCCGATTTGAAAGCCCCAAAAAGAGAATCCGCAAACCACGCCTTCTTAGACCACAGGGAGGCTGCATTATGGTCTCCAGCCGGGGCAAAACCGGGCTTAAGCGGCCACCTTCATTGAACTGAAGACACATTGATTCATTTGATCGATCAAAACATCTTCATATTTATCAATATAACCTTAAAATTGTTGGAAAGACTGAGAATTCTTTGTAATACCCTGCGTACTACCTGTGATTCCATGGTATTTGTGCCCTACTGCTGAAAGTGCTTGAAGCTTAAAGCTACTATCATTGTAAAAGAAGTTAGGCTCTATACCAAACATAGTGCTTGACAACATGTAGAGCCAAAATTGAAAAACATCTGTACATTCCATAAGATGGTTGTGCGACCAATCCAACTCGAGGAATGACAGATGCACAACCAGTATACTGATCTTTTAGTCAATTTACCAGAGGTAAATGTTCAACAGATTGTGGAAATTGATGAGCAAACGATCCATATTCAGGTTGTTCCAAAGTCACGCAAGCAGGCTTGCGCCATTTGCCGTTCGGATCGTTCGGTCATTCGCAAAGGCAGCAAC
>NZ_KB905595.1 GCF_000380965.1 Paenibacillus ginsengihumi DSM 21568
AGGCAGAATCGCTCTTAACTATGGCAGCAACAGTCCTTGGTTTCTCACCGCAAGACGCATCTACCAAGCATTTGTTTAAAAAGCGACGGGCCGTTCGTAAAAAATGGAATACCTGCAAAAAGACAGGCTTATTTGGCATGCCTAAAAACGAATGAGGCAGACTGAAAGGCACAAAATGATCATTCGATATTAGTCCCTGTTCCTGATAAACCACCAAAGAAATCCACAAAATACCAAATCAGCAACTCGGGCTAAAGCAAGGTCACGGATTCAGGAATATTCTTTTGACCCTAATTTTTGGAAATTTCCGATGAATTTATCCCAATCGGAGAACGGGATGTCGCCAACAATGAATTTGGCTTCCATTTCGGCCACGTAGGTATTTATTTCCTTATCTAAAATTTGCATTCTCGTATTTTCCTCAGGGGTATAGTTGAAGATCGGCCAAACTTCCTGCAAAATATCGGCTTCGACCTTGGCGGTCGCTGCCGTGGCCGACGGCAGGCTCTCTCCGCCCTTGAAATATTGTTGCATGACCAGTGCCGGATATCGACCGCCGGGCCAGGTCACATAGGGAATGAGCGCCTGTTCCGTCGTCAGTCCTTTAGGATTGTTTTTGATCTCGTCGACATAATCGACAGAGCCGTCCGGCAGCTCCTTATAGGAAATATCCTTGAACCCCATAAAGAACATCTTGATGCCTTCTTCGCCATAGAAGTGATCGATCCAGCGGACGGTTGCTTCCGGATGCTTGTTGGTGCTCGTGATGACGAAGGAGCCGGGATAAGATACTCTCGGACGGGTCAACGAAAACAAATGATCCCCGTAAGGCCCCTTATAGGCCAGTCCGCCGACATACGAATGCTGATTCATCAACGTTTGCGGATTGGTCGTAATCATCGCTCCATATAGACCCTGCGAGCCTTTGGAATAAAACTCGTTGTTTTTGATCGTGAAGATGCTCTCGTCAATCAAGCCTTCCTGGTAAAGCTTATGGATGAATTGCAGCAATTCTTTGTACCGGGGGTCTGTGGGAATAAAACGGATGGCATTCGTCTGCGGATCCACATCGACGAGGTTATTGGCGGCACCCCGGTTGCCAAGTCCCCACGAGCCTCTCAAATATTGCATGAGCGGAGTAATGCCGACGCTGCCAAAGGGAATCTCGTCCGGCTGGCCGTTGCCGTTCAGATCGGTCGTCTTCACCGCTTTAAGGTAATTGTACCAATCGTCGATCGTTTTCGGTTCGTCCAGCTTTAACTGCTCCAGCCATTTCTGATTCAGCCACATTTTGTTGTTGGTGCTGGCCGTCTTGAAATTGGGATCGACAGCGGTCGGAAGCGAATAAATGTTGCCGTCGGTCATCGTAATCGCTTTTCTGATTTCAGGATATTGCTCCAGCAGCTTTTTGACATTCGGCGCATATTCGTCAATGAGATCGTTAAGCTTGATGAATACGCCCTGGCTTCCGTATTTCAGAAGATCCGAGGCAGGAAATTGCGCCGTATGAAAGGCGTCCGGCCACTCGTTGCTGGTGATGACGAGATTGCGCTTCTCCGCGATGCCCTCGAACGGCACCATCTCGAAACGGACCTCGATGTTCGTCAGCTTGGCGTTAATGACGGAGTTGAACAATCCGACGGCCGCCGAAAAGCTGAATTGTCCTTCAACGATGCCGGTACGATATACATAAGTGGCGATAATGTCGGACGATTCCATATTCAAGGAATTTTGCAGGAGAAATGCTTTTTCGAATCCGAGCCCCATCATCGTGCCGATCTGCAGCAGCAGCAGCACGACGATCGTCGGCATGATCCCCGGCACATTCACGTGCAGGATGCGCTGAAGGCGCGACGCTCCGTCAATTCTGGCGGCTTCATGCAGCTGGGGATCGATTCCGGCCAGAGCGGCCAAATAAATAATGGAGTTCCAGCCCATATTTTGCCAAATGCCCGACAAGACGTATATTGTTTTGAACCAGGCCGGCTCGGTCATGAAGGAGATCGTCCCGATCCCGAACCATTTCAACACCATATTGGCCACGCCATATTGAGGCGACAGGAAAATCATGATCATGCCGACAAGAACAACCGTCGACAGGAAGTGCGGAGCATAGGTGACCGTTTGCACCAAGCCTTTAAAATATTTATTTCGCACCTCGTTGATGCAAAGAGCCAGGATGATCGGAAAAGGAAAACCGACCGCAAGTTGGTACAAGCTTATGCCCAGCGTATTGGCAAGCAGCCTCCCGAAGTAATAGCTTTGGAAAAAGCGTTCGAAATGATCGAAGCCGACCCAAGGGCTTTCCCATATCCCTTTCATTGCCGAAAAATCTTGAAAGGCGATCAATAAGCCGTACATGGGCACATATTCGAATACGAGCAAGTACGCGAGTACGGGCAGCATCAGCAAATACAGGTCCCCGTTCATTTTCAAAGCCTTGGGCAGCTTGGAGCGGGCATAGGCTTTGCGCGATTTGCCGGTTCGCAACACGATTTCTTCCGATGAGCTTGGCATAACTCCCCCCTTATAACAAGGTCAAGCGGCCGCCGCCTTTCGTCCAAATAAAAAAGACACCAACTCCTGTAGCCGTCGCATCCGATAAATCGATCAACGACAGAAAAGTCCGTGTCCGGCGGTCCGGTATGATCCATATCCCTGTTATCCAATGGATATACTTCAGTTTTTATGATCTTATACTTTGATTTCGCCGCTGTCAATCCTGTTTTTTATTAATCCGATTAATTCAATAAGAATAGTTTACAAAATCCGGGGCAGTCATTACAATATGGGAAAAACAGCTGGGGTTGGTTTTCAAAGTGTGCCGCGAAAAAAAGATGATTTGAGGGGTGATGACGATGAGTGAAGCAAACCGCAGAATGATCCTGAATCTTGTGCTGAGCAACGCCGGTTCTCACTGTGGAGCCTGGCGCCATCCGAATACGAAGCTGGATGAAATTCACGATTTGCAGCATTTCCTGCGCTTGGCCCGAAGGGCGGAATCCGCGCGGCTGGACTCGCTGTTTATTGCGGACGGCTTGTCGGTCGAAGTCAAAGCCGTGAGGCACGGTCCGATCTTTGGCTTCGAGCCTCTGACACTGCTCTCCGCCATCGCTGCTGTGACAGAGAATATCGGCCTGATCGGGACCGTCTCCACCAGCTTCACCGAGCCTTATAATCTGGCCCGGGGCTTCGCTTCTCTTGACCATCTCAGCGGCGGCCGGGCGGGATGGAACCTGGTGACGACAGGGGTGGACCGCACAGCGGCCAACTTCGGCCTGACGCATCTTCCCACTCATGCGGAAAGGTACGAGAAGGCCCGCGAATTCGCCGAGGTCGTGCTCAAATTGTGGAGCAGCTGGGAGAAGGACGCGCTCGTTCAGGATGCCGTTTCAGGCGTTTATGCCGACGTGAATAAAGTGCGCGACATTTTCCACGAAGGGAAGTATTTCTCCGTCCGCGGCGCCTTGAATATCATGCGCTCGCCTCAGGGCAGGCCGCTGCTTGTTCAGGCCGGATCGTCCGAGGAGGGCAAAGATTTGGCCGCCCGGTATGCCGAACTGATTTTTACGATCCAGCGGACGTTCGAGGACGGGAAGCTGTTCTACGACGATATCAAAGCCAGAACAGCCAGGGCCGGCAGGCCGTCGCATGGCATCAAGGTGCTGCCCGGACTGCATGTCATCGTCGGAGCCACGGAGGAGGAGGCGAAGGAGAAGGCCGCCGAGCTGCGGGAGCTCATTCCTATCGAGCGTTCGGTCATGTCGATGTCCAATATGCTGGGCATCGATTTCTCGGCTTACTCGCTGGACGATCCGTTCCCGAAGCTGCCCGATCCGGAGAAGACTAACGCCTACCAGACTTTTCACAAGATGGTGAAAAAGATTGTGGATAGCCGGCCGATCACGATCCGCGAGGTTGTGGAGAAATACTGGGTAGGAAGCGGAGATCTCAACGTCGCGGGCTCGCCCGAGCAGGTAGCCGACGTCATGGAATACTGGTTCCGGAACGGAGCTGCAGACGGCTTCAATGTCATGCCGCAATTGGGCTTCGGGGATACCGATTTGTTCCTGGATCTTGTCGTTCCCGAGCTTAGGCGAAGAGGCCTGTTTCCCGCAGCGTATACCGGACGGACGCTGAGGGAAAATCTCGGTCTGGACCCGTTGTAACATGATCGAATGCCAAGGAGGAGCCTGTGATGACCGATTTTCATTCATCTGACTACCCGAACGGGCATCTGCTTGCCGATGTAGACTGGCTGACAGACAACTTGACGGCCGAAGGGGTCGTTATTCTGGACGCGCGAGCGCGCGGCTATGAGGCCGGTCATATTCCCGGAGCCGTTCGGATCGACGTCAAGGAGCTTAAGAACGCTTCCGGATGCACTTTTGCGCCGGCGGAAGCGATCTGCAGCCTGCTGGAATCTTGCGGAGTGAGCGACAGTCAGACCGTCGTCGTGTACGACGAGGGCGGCGGCGTCCTGGCCCCGCGCGTCTTCTATGTGCTCGAGTATTTCGGACTTATGGACCGGGTCAAGCTGCTGAACGGCGGATATCGCGCGTGGCTGGCGGCAGGCAAGGAAATATCGACCGAAGTGCCGACCATAAGGCGGGGATCGCTGACGCTGCGGGCCGATCCGAAGAAGGCCGTTACGAGGGAAGCGATTGAGGCCGGGCTGGACAACGCCGTGCTGCTCGATGTCCGCTCTGCCGAAGAGTACTTGGGGAAGGACATCCGCTCGAACCGCAAGGGCGGGCATGTGCCCGGCGCGCGGCATCTGGAATGGAAGGAGGCCTTGGCTCTGCCCGATGAGCGCGGGGTCGTCCGTTTCAAGGAAGCTTTGGCACTCAGGAGACAGTTCGAAGCTTGCGGCGTTCATGCGGACAAAACGGTCGTTCCTTATTGCCAGTCCAACCAGCGGGGCGCTCATGCTTACTTTGTGCTGCGGTTGCTCGGCTATGCGGATATTCGGCCGTATGAGGGCTCCTGGGACGAATGGGGCAATGCGGAGCATACCCCGGTCGAGGTGTAGCAAATGTGAGCCTGACGAGAGGATAATTCGAACCTGTATGGAGATCTCGACGGGAGGAGATGCCGATGGAAGACCGGGATTGGCATATACTTCATGCCTTGTACAAGTATAAGAACATCACGAAGACCGCCCAAAGCTTGTATATGTCGCAGCCTGCCGTAACCGGGCGGCTTCAGCAGATCGAGAAGGAGCTTGGCATCACCCTCGTGCAGAGGGGGAGGCGCGGGGTCAATTTTACGCCGCAAGGAGAATATATGGCCAGAACGGCGGAGGAAATGCTGAAGAAATATCAGAAAATCAAGGACGATCTGCTGAGCATGGACGATAAGGTGACCGGTACGCTGAAAATCGGAGTAGGCTTCTTTTTTACCAAAAATAAGCTTCCCAGAGTGCTCAAAATGTTCAAGGAGCGGTATCCGGAGGTCGAATACAAGGTCATTGCCGGGAGAAGCAAGGCGATTCATCAGCTGATCTTCAATCAGGACGTGCATATCGGATTTATAAGAGGCGATTATTCGTGGAACGGAGAGAAGCATTTGCTGTTTCGGGATACGCTGTGCGTCGTTTCCATCGATGACTTCGACCTGGCTGAGCTGCCTTACAAGCCGCGTATCGATTACGGAACGGATGTTGTGCTGAAATCGGCGATCGACAACTGGTGGACGGAGAATTACTCGGTGGCTCCTCTCGTCGGCATGGAGGTGGATTATGCCGATGCGTGCCGCGAAATGGTGATGAGCGGTCTCGGATATGCCATCATGCCAAGCATGTATTTTCATGGAGATCAGCTTGTCAAGAAAGAGATCACCGACAAAAATGGCGAGCCGATTATCCGCACAACCTCGATGTTCTACCATGAGGAATCGCTGCAGTCCAATCTCGTGCGCGCTTTCGTGGAGTTTGTGAAGCAGCTGGATTTCGAGAGCATTTTATAACGGGGCTATCGGATTTCGTTATGGCTGGGCATTGAAAATTCCGATTTTATTCATTGGCGACGATCTTATACAATATGCCTATAATAAATTCCAACTAAACCTATGGGTAATTCGTATTTGGGATTTTGCGAAGGAGAGGACGATCGATCATGACGACATTGAACGAATATCTCGCCGAAAAAAGGGAAGCGAAGCGGAAGCTGGACGAGCAGGCTTGGGCCGACCCGAAGCCGAGAAATTATACGGCTAAAGTCCGCGCTGCAGGTCGGAGCGGTGTCAGGGAAATCCGCATCCGGGATTACCGGATCATTAGCGACAGCCCGGAGAACTTCGCCGGATACAGCCTCGGGCCGGCTTCGCCGGAAATTCAGCTCGGCGTGCTGGGAAGCTGCATGACCCACATTACGCTCATTCAGGCGGCTAAGCTCGGCATCTCGCTGGAATCGCTGGAGATTGAGGTGCGTGGACAGGAGCATCCGTTAGCCGGCCAGGAAGGATACGAGGATGTCCCGATCTATCCGCACAATATTCATTACAAGCTGCATATCACCTCGAACGAGCCGCCGGAGCGTATTCAAGAGCTTCACGAGACGGTCGAAAAAGTATGTCCGATCTATAACCTGCTCCTGAACCCTCAGACGATTGCCGGGGAAGTCGTGCATACCCGCGCTGCCGGCGCGGATGAAGCGAAGCCGTAAAACGGCGGAGGATGCGGACCGGTGAGCAAATATATTGTCAAATCCGTGCTTCAGGTGGTACCCGTTCTTTTGATCCTGACGCTGATTGTCTTTATTCTGGTTCATGTTACGGGCGATCCGGTAACAATGATGCTGCCGGATACGGCAACGCCCGAAGATCGCCGGATATTGACGGAGGCGCTTGGACTGGACAAGCCGCTCCATGTGCAGTATGGCTTGTTTTTATCCCGCCTGCTGCAAGGAGACTTCGGGGAATCGTTCCGTTATGGGCAATCGGCGCTGCCGATCGTTCTGGAAAGGCTCCCGGCTAGCTTCGAGCTGGCGGCTGCTTCCATGATCGTTGCATGCTTTCTTGCCGTTCCGTTTGGCATCTGGTCGGCGCTGAAGCGGAATACCTTCATCGATCTGCTGATTTCGGGCGTGTCGGTGCTCGGCAAGGCGATGCCGAATTTTTGGGTAGGCATCATGCTCATTTTACTGGTAGCCGTACATTTGGGCTGGACTCCGGTGTCGGGAAGAGGGGGCTTCTCCCACCTTGTTTTGCCGGCGCTGACGCTCGGCACGGGCATCGCTGCCGAGATGACGCGTCTTGTCCGCTCCAGCGTGCTGGAGATCATCGGTCAAGATTATATCCGGACCGCGCGCAGCAAAGGTTTGGGTGAAAGGATCGTCATAGGCAAGCACGCGCTGCGGAATGCGCTGATCCCGATCGTCACGATTACCGGCTTGCAGCTGACGAATCTGGTCGGGGGCTCGCTCGTGACGGAAACAGTGTTTTCCTGGCCGGGAATGGGGCAATTAATCGTGCAGGCCGTAAGCACTCACGACATGGCGATCGTGCAGGCCGCCGTATTCGTCATCGCGCTGATGGTGATTGCCATTAATTTGCTTACGGACCTTGCCTATCAGGCGCTGGACCCTCGCATCAAATACAATTAACCGATATTTATGGGAAAAAGGAGCGTTCAGACTCATGCGCAGAGGAAATGCGAAATGGCCGCTGGCCATCCTCTTGTTGATGATAGCCGCCATCGCGGGGTGCAGCGCTGCCGAGACGGGCGGCCCGCCCGGCGTACAGCGCGACGGGGCGGAGAAGGTGCTGACGATCGGCAATACGATCGATAATGTGACCTTCGACGTGCACGATCACGGCAACACGCAGGTGGAATCCATCCATGTTAACCTGTTCGAATATTTGGTCAAAAAAGACGGCAGCGATCCGAGTAAGAAGCTTCCGGGACTGGCCGTCTCTTGGGAACAGCTAGACGATATGACGTGGAGGTTCAAGCTGAGGGAAGGCGTCAAATTTCATAACGGCGATCCCTTCACCTCCGCGGACGTCAAGTTCACGCTGGAGAGGGTAGCTCAGGACCCGTCGCTGATCGATTATTCTTCTTACAGCAGCATCAAGCAGGTCAATGTGATCGATGACTTCACGGTCGATATTGTTACGAAGCAACCAGATCCGATTTTGCTGGCTAGGCTGAGCCGCATCAGCTCCGGCATCCTTCCGGAGAAATATTTCAAGGAGAAGGGCGTGGAAGGCTTCAATGCCGCTCCGGTTGGAACGGGACCTTACAAGTTTGTGAAGTGGGTGAAGGACGACCGCGTCGAACTGGTCAAAAATACGGAGTATTGGGGAGGCGATCCGAAATGGGACCGCTTGGTCTTCCGCACCATTCCGGAAGCGACGACACGCATTTCCGAACTGCTGACCGGAGCGATCGATATCGCCGTGATCATTCCGCCGGCGGATATTCAGCGGGTCAAGGATAGCGGGACGACCTATTATACGGATTTGGAGAGCGCGCGGGTGCAAAGCTTGCTTGTCCGGCAAACCCCCGGAACGGTCACGGCCAATCCGAAGGTGCGGGAAGCGATCGAACTGGCCATCGACAAGCAGGCCATCGTCGACAGCGTTCTGGGCGGGGCCGGCGTGCCAACGCAGGAGGCGATCGGTCCAGGCATTCTCGGACATCTCCCGTCCCTGTTCAATACCAATATCTATAATGTGGAGCGCGCCAAGCAGCTGTTGGCGGAGGCGGGCTATCCGGACGGCGTCGAGCTGACGCTCAGCAGTCCGGCCAGCACGAAGGAGGTGGCGGAGGCGATTGCCGCTTATTTGACGGAGGCTAATTTCAAGGTAAAGCTGGAAATTTTGGAGCAAACGGTCTACAAGCAGCGGGACAATTCCAACACATTCAAGGAATTGGCGCTGCAGGGCAAAGGCAACTCCATGTTTGAGGCGCCGCTTCCGCTGGAAATCTTTATCACGGAGAACGCCAAAGGCCAGACGGATTACAGCAACCCCGAAGTGGATCGGCTGCTGAAGGCCGCTGCCGTCAATATGGACGATAAAGAACGGGAAAGCCAGTATCAGAAGGTTCAGCAAATATTGGCGGTCGACCGGCCCCGCATTTTTCTGTATCAAAACAAGTTCAATTACGGGGTGAACAATCGGATCGGCTTCACTCCCCGCGCGGACGAAATGTTCTACGCCGAAGACATTGTGTTGAAGCAATAGCAGACAGGTTAGGAGGGAATCGTACAGCCGTGGATTTGTCCAATGCAGTTCATTCCGAGACGGCCCATGCCCCGCCTATTTCGGAGGCCGGAGCGAAGAGAGGGGGGCTGAAGGACGGATGGAAGCGTCTGTTGGAAAGTAAAACGGGCGCCTTAGGCCTGCTGCTGCTCGTCATCATCATCTTGATGTCGGTTGCCGCTCCTCTTATCGCGCCGCACGATCCGGCCAAAGCGAATATGGCCGGCAAGCTGCTCCCTCCTGCCTGGGAAGCGGGGGGAAACGCGGACCATCTGCTCGGGACGGACGGTCTGGGCAGGGATATTTGGAGCCGGATCATTTACGGATCGCGGATCTCGCTCATCGTCGGCTTTTGCTCGGTAGTTATTTCCGGCTTCATCGGCATCGCTTTGGGCCTGCTCGCCGGCTATTACGGCCGCTGGATCGACGCTGCCATTATGCGGGTTGTGGATGCCTTCCTCGCAATCCCGACGATCCTGTTCATGATGCTGTTCATGTTAGTGCTCGGAGAAGGGGTAGGCACGCTGATCTTTGTCATAGGAATCACAGGGTGGGTCAGTTACGCGAGAATGATTCGCAGCGAAGTGCTGAGCGTGCGGGAGCGCAATTACGTTCAGGCGGCCAAGGTGATCGGAACGGGCGATTTCAGGGTGATGCGGACGCACATATTGCCGAATGTCCTCTCTTCTTTTATCGTGCTCTCTACACTGAGTGTCGGCCGGGTCATAATTTCCGAAGCGGCGCTGAGCTTCCTGGGACTGGGCATTCAGCCTCCCGAAGTTTCCTGGGGCGGCATGCTGAGCGACGGGAGGCAGTACCTGGCAACGAGCTGGTGGGTAGCGACCTTTCCGGGGCTTGTCATTACCATAACCGTGCTTGCCATTATTTTCGTTGGCGATTGGCTGCGGGATTGGCTCGATCCCAAGTTGAAATAATGCAGGAGAGGAGTGAGTATCATGCCGGAGGCGTTACTTGAGGTGAAGGAGCTGCAAACCTCTTTTCCAACGAAGGATGGCCCTGTACCGGCAGTGAACCGGATCTCGTTCCGGGTGGGCAAAGGCGAAACGCTGGCGATTGTCGGCGAATCGGGCTCCGGCAAAAGTGTAACGGCGCTCTCGATTATCGGACTCGTCGACCGGCCGGGTAAAGTGACGGGCGGCGAGATCAGAATGGACAACCGTAATCTGCTCGAACTAAGCGGTAGGCAAATGCGCCGCATCCGAGGCAGCGAGATTGCGATGATTTTTCAGGAGCCGATGACTTCGCTCAATCCCGTTTTTACCGTCGGCAGCCAGATTGCCGAATCGCTGCGGGCGCACCAACGTTTGACACGGGCCGAAGCCCGCTCCCAAACCGTCGACCTGCTGAGGCTGGTCGGCATCCCTGACCCGGACAAGGCTGCGCATCGCTTCCCGCACCAGCTGTCCGGCGGCATGAGGCAGCGGGTCATGATCGCCTCGGCCTTGTCCTGCCAACCGAAGCTGCTGATTGCCGATGAACCGACGACCGCCCTCGACGTGACTGTGCAGGCGCAAATTCTGGATTTGATCCGCCAGCTTGCCCGCCGGATGGGGATGAGCGTCATATTGATCACCCACGATCTGGGCGTTGTGGCGGAGATGGCCGACCGGGTAATCGTCATGTATGCCGGCGAAATCGTGGAGGAAGCTGGTGCGGAGGAATTGTTTGACCGGCCGCTTCATCCGTATACGATCGGTTTGATGAACGCGCTGCCCCGGCTTCATGTACATCAGGAAGAGCTGTATTCGATCCAAGGCACGGTCCCGCATTTGCTCCGGCTTCCGCCCGGCTGCGCGTTCCAGTCGAGATGTCCCGCCGCGACTGCCCGATGCCGCGCGGACAAGCCGGAGCTGGCGCAGGCGGCAGACGGCCACAAGGTTCGCTGCTTTCATCCCGCCGGCAAAGGAGAGATCGTATGAATGCGGCTGCACCGGACGCCAAGCCATTGCTTGAACTAAAACATGTAAAAAAGTGGTTCGCTTATCGTTCTGGCATTTTATTCAAAAAAACGGGCTATATCCGCGCCGTAGACGGCCTGAGCTTCACGGTAAACAAAGGGGAGACGCTGGGCATCGTCGGTGAATCGGGCAGCGGCAAATCGACGGCCGGCCAGCTCATTCTGCAGCTCCAGGAGCCGACGGAGGGCGAGATTTGGTTCGAGCAGCGGAAGCTCACGGGAATGAGTCCCAAGCAGCTGCGAGCCGTTCGTTCCGAGCTGCAGCTTATTTTTCAGGATCCATACACCTCCTTGAACCCAAGAATGACCGTCAAGGACATTATTGCCGAGCCGCTGTCCGTTCACCGGGCGGCGGAAGGCAGGCAGCTGCATCGCCGCGTTGCGGAGCTGCTGCACGAAGTGGGACTCGGTGAGCATCATCTGAACCGGTATCCTCACGAATTCAGCGGCGGCCAACGGCAGCGCATCGGGATTGCCAGAGCGCTTGCTCTCAGACCGAAGCTGATCGTCTGTGACGAGGCGGTCTCCGCACTCGATGTGTCGATTCAGGCGCAAATCCTGAATTTGCTCAAAAAGCTGCAGAAGGAATACGGGTTGACGTTCATTTTCATTGCTCACGGCATGGGCTCCGTCAAGTTCATGAGCGATCGGATCGCTGTCATGTATCTCGGCAAAATCGTGGAGTTAGCGCGCCGCGACGAGCTGTTTGCCCGTCCGAAGCATCCGTATACCCAGGCGCTGCTGTCGGCCATTCCGGTCTCGCATCCGCGGGAGAAGAAGGAGCGGATCGTGCTGCAGGGAGAGCTGCCCAGTCCGGCGAACCCGCCCGGCGGGTGCGGCTTTCATACGCGCTGCCCGATCGCGAAGGACATTTGCCGGCGAGAGGCCCCGGTATTTCGGCAATATTCGGACAGTCACGGGGCTTCGTGCCATTTTCCGCTCCAATAATCAATGCGTCCCCGATTGAATACTAACGAAAAGAGGCGATGAGCTATGGGTCGTCAGCGTCAAATGATTTTGAACTTTTTTATGAACAGCACGGGCTTTCATGAGACGGCTTGGAGGCTCCCTTCGGCGGAGCCGGAAGGCGTGACGCAGTTATCCTTGTACAAAAAAATGACGCTCATTGCGGAACAGGCCAAGTTTCACACGGTCTTTCTGGCCGACGCCTACGAGCTCGGAGAGAAGGTGAAGCACCAGGCGCTCAGCCGCCTCGAGCCTTATACGCTGTTGTCCGCTTTGGCTGCGGTAACGGAACGGATCGGGCTGGTGGCCACTGTGTCCACCTCTTATACGGAGCCGTATCATACGGCCCGTTTGTTCGCCTCGCTGGACCATTTAAGCGGCGGACGCGCCGGGTGGAATATCGTCACGACCGGGATCGGCAATACGCACCTGAATTTTGGCCGGGAGCGCAATTACGAACATGCCGAACGCTATCAGCGGGCCATGGAATTTGTCCAGCTGGCCGGCAAGCTGTGGGACAGCTGGGAGGACGAGGCGCTGTTGTTCGATAAAGCCCGCGGCCTGTATGCCGATGATGAGCGTATTCACGCGGTGCGGCATAAGAGCCGGTCGTTCTCGGTGGAAGGCCCGCTGAATTTGCCCCGTCCGCCGCAGGGCTACCCGGTGCTGGCTCAGGCAGGCTCGTCGGAGGACGGCAAGGAGCTCGCTGCGCAAATCGGCGAATTGATCTATACGGCGCAGCAGACGATGAAGGATGCGAAGGCCTTCTATGCCGATGTGAAGTCAAGAGCGGAAAGGTATGGCAGAAATCCGGAGCATATCAAGATCGTGCCGGGCTTCAGCGTCATCGTCGGGGCAACGGAATCCGAAGCCAGGGAGAAGGAAGCCGAATTGCGCGAATCGATCATTCCGGAGCTCGGATTGCACAGGCTCTCGAAAAGACTCAAGGTCGACCTGTTCTCCTATCCGCTGGACGGTCCCGTGCCTGAGCTGCCGGATCCTTCTACGATCAATGAGAACCGAAGCCGGTTTGAGCTGATGAAAACGATGATCGAAAGCGAGAAGCTGACAATCCGCCAGCTCATCGAGCGGGTGTCCGGGGGCAACGGACACCGCACTTTTGCCGGAACGGCCGTACAGGTGGCTGACGAGCTGGAGGAGTGGTTTACCGGGGAAGCCTGCGACGGATTTGTCATTCGGCCGCAGGCGCTTCCGGCCGGGATTGACGATTTTGCCCGGCTTGTCGTACCAGAGCTGCAGCGCAGAGGCTTGTTTCATACAGAATATGCGGGGGCGACGCTGCGCGAAAATTTGGGCCTTCCCCGCCCCGCGAATCAATATGCCGCGCGTCGCGGAGAAGAGAGAGGAGTTCAACCGGTATGAGCGGAGGAAGAAAGCTAAAGCTCGGATTGTTTCTTCAAGGAGCGGGTCATCACATTCACGGATGGCGCTATAAGGACGCGCAATCCGGGAGCGAAAACTTCGAGCTGATCAAGCGGCTCGCCCAAACCGCCGAGCGGGCCAAGCTGGACATGGTATTTTTGGCGGACGGCCTCACGACATCACCGGACCATGCCGCTTCGGTCGTAACCCGTTTCGAGCCGATCACCCTGGTTGCGGCGTTGGCTGCGGTCACAAGCCGGATCGGCCTGGCCGTGACGGCATCGACGACTTATTATGAACCGTTCAATCTTGCCCGGCTGCTGGCGTCCGTCGATCAGCTGAGCAACGGCCGGGCGGCCTGGAACGTGGTGACGACCTCCTCGCTGGAGGCGGCCGAAAATTTCTCCAGGCAAAAGGAGGAGCATCCGGAGCACAGCGAGCGTTACGAGCGCGCCGCCGAATTCGTCGAAGTCGTTAAGGGGCTGTGGGACAGCTGGGAGCCGAACCCATACAAGATTGATAAAGCGACTGGCGAATATATCGACAAGCGTAAACTGCACGAGCTGAATCATGTCGGAAAATTTTTTTCCGTCAAAGGTCCGCTGAGCGTGACCCAAAGTCCGCAGGGGCATCCTGTCGTCATTCAGGCCGGATCATCGGAGCCGGGGCAGGAGCTGGCGGCGCGGATCGGCGAGCTGGTGTTCACCGCGCAGCAGTCGTTCGAGGATGCCAGGGCGTTCTATGCCGGTTTGAAAGGCCGGCTTCCGAAATACGGGCGCTTGCCGGATCATGTGCATATACTTCCGGGGTTGTTCCCGGTCATCGGCGCAACGGAAAAGGAAGCGAAGGAGAAATATGAAGAGCTGCAAAGCTTTATCGACGATTCGCGAGCCTATGATGCCCTGGAAGAACGTTTTCAATACGATCTGAGGGAGTACTCGCTGGACGAGCCGGTGCCGGATATTCCGGAATCGAGCGGACGGAAGAGCAGGCCGCAGCTTCTGCTCAAGCTGGCCCGCGATAAGGGACTCACGCTCCGCCAGCTTTACCGGGAGGTAGCCGGAGCGCGCGGGCACCGCATTGTAGTTGGCACTCCGCTGCAGTTGGCCGATCACATTCAGAAGTGGTTCGATGGTTATGCGGCTGACGGCTTCAATCTGATGCCGCCGTATGTCCCGGGCGGGTTCGACGATTTCGTGCAGGGGGTCATTCCGGAGCTTCAAAACCGGGGACTATTCAGGACGGAGTATGAAGGGAGCACACTTCGCGAAAATTTAGGATTGCCCCGGCCGATTAACCGCCATACGCGCGTATCGGCACGCTGAAAGATTATAAGTAGGGGAGAACGGGATGCCAAATTTATACGAGTTGTTCATGGAGCTTCCGACGACGAGCATTTCGGACGTTCTGGGCGGAATGACCAATTTACATTATGAGATCAAACCGATCGACAAGCATTACAAAATTGCCGGAAAAGCATTTACAGTCGCCATCCCTTCGGGAGACAATCTGGCGGTGCTCCGGGCGATCAGAGAGGCAAGCCCCGGCGATGTGCTCGTCATTGACGCCAAGGGGGATACTACACGCGCGGTAGCGGGCGACTTTGTCGTCGGATTGGCCCAGGCACTCGGGTTGCAGGGAATCGTGGCGGATGGCGTTATACGTGATATTAAAGGCATTCGTTCGCTTAATTATCCGGTTTTTTCCAGGGGGGCGACGATTGCGTCCGGGAACAAATATGGCGGCGGCCATACCAATGTGCCGATATCCGCAGGAGGGGTGAGCATCCAGCCCGGCGATTGGATCATCGGGGATTCCGACGGCGTTGTGGTCGTGCCGCGGGGCAAGCAGCAGCAGGTGGCGGAAGAGGCTAGGAAGAAAGTCATTCAAGACGAGCAGCGTACTTTAAGCATTTCAGGCAACAGAGAAGCAGCGAGATTGTACTTGGACCAAGTGCTGGGTATCAGTTCGGCCTAAGACGTTGGCCTGCATTCGCAGCACCCTGACCGGCCAAAGGAGGCCTGCTGCCCTTTCAAGCGAAGGGCGGCAGGCCTTAGTTCTATCGCAAAACGGGCAGTCTCGGAAGAAGAACATACGGATATGGACAAGCAGCGCCGGCATCAGGCCGCCTTTATTGGTTACGCACTTGGCAGCGGCAGGCAGTATACCGGCAAGTCGATGGCCAAAGCTCATGAGGGGATGAACCTGCAGCCGGAGCATTACGACGCCATCGTAGGGCATTTGGCGGATACGCTGAAGCATTTTCAGGTCAGCGACGAGGATATCCGCGAGGTCGAGAAGACCATCGGTACCTTGAGAGACGACATCTTGTATAAATAAAGGCTAGGCCGTCCTGAAGCGCGAGCCCGTCGCCCGGCAAGGGGCGGGAGCCGCAGCGAAAAAAGGAGCTGTCCGAGGACCCGTAAGGAGTCTCGCCGCAGCTCCTTTTCGTTCGTGCGCAAGCGCTTATTCGGCGGCCGCCGGTCCGGTCGACTGCCGGATATGAAGGGAACCGGGCAGCACGATTTCCTGCTTGTCCGGAGAAGGATTCCTGAGCTGCCGGAACAGCAGCTCCATCGCCATGCTGCCGATCAGCTTGCCAGACTGGATGACCGAAGTGAAAAACTGCTTGTACTTGTCGGGAAGCGGCGTGTAGGTGTCGTCGAACGTAACGATGCTGATGTCTTCGGGAACACGCAGCCCCATCTCGTCCAGCAGACCGACGACCGGCATCAGCAGTCCCGGCGAGGCGACGAACAGCGCGGTCAGCTTCGGTCGGCCTGTCAGCAGGCGGCGAATCGCTTCGCGCAAATCGGCGGTTTCGCCCGCGATCACCTGATGCTCCTCCGCAGGGGCAATGCCATGCTCCATTAAGGCAAGCTGATATCCCCGAATGCGCTCCCCGTAAGTCGGATTTGTCGAGGGCGAGACGATTGCAATATGGCGGTGGCCCAGAGAAATCAAATGCCTGATCAAATTGAGCGATCCGAGCAAATGATCCCCGCGTACGGTGTGCGCCTCCATGCCGGCCTTGCGGTCAACCATCACGAACGGCACGCCGCTTTTTTCCACGAATTGCAGATGGGGAGGATCCGGCTCGGGATTGCTGCTCCAGATAACAAGCCCCTCCACATCCCGGTTGATCATTTGCGTTACGAGCTCGTGCTCCTTCACCTTATTGTCCGAATTGCCGACGAGAATCATGTAGTCGTTCTCGAACGCCTTTTCTTCCGCTCCCGCCAAAATATCGATGCTAAACGAATGGCTTCGGATCGTGCTTCCGAACGGAAGGATGATGCCGATCATAGCCGTGCTCTCAGACGTCCGTTTCAAATCGTGAATATGAAAATTCAACTGCTTCATCGCTTGAAGCACTTTTTGGCGCGCGTCCTGCGACACGTTCTCGCTGTTGTTGATGACGCGGGAAACGGTCGCTTTGGAAACGCCTGCCAATGCAGACACTTGCTGCAGCTTGGACATGTACAGGGCATCCTCCGATGTCTTGAAATGAAACGTTTCACAAAAATCATACAAGGTGAATGTCAGGATTGTCAATGTTCGGCAAAATGTGGTCGTCCCGTCTGCACACTCTTTAAAAATTAAAATCGGATAAAAAAATACATTGCCTTACGGCAGAGCCAAAAGTATAATCAATTTGTAACGTTTCAGAAACATTACATATGCGTTGGAGGGGTTGCTATGAAGGCGAAAGTTATTTTGTTAGCTGGGTCAATGGCAGCGCTTACTTTTTTGTCTGCTTGCAGCGGAAGCACGACATCGGACGACGGGGATGCCGCAGAGCCGTCCTTACCGAAAGACGACCGTCCCGTGACCGTTACGATGGCCGCCAGCAATACCCAGTTTACGGAAGAAGATTTCACTCGCTACATAGCAGAGCCGGTTAAGGCCAAGTACCCCCATATTACCGTCAAGCGCATCAATACGTCCGACAAAGGAAACAGCATTGGCGAATTGCTGGCGGCAGGAACGATTCCCGACCTGGTAGGCTATTATCCCGGCAGTCTGCAAAATTTGAAGGATAACGGGATGATTTACAACATCGAGGAGCTTATTCAGAGGCACCGGTTCGATACGGGCCGCATCATCCCGGAAATCGTGGAAACGATCAAAACAGCGACGGATACGGATTATCTCGTCGGCCTTCCGACGTACAACAATTCGTTCGCCTTGTTTTACAACAAGGATATCTTCGACAGGTTCGGCCTGCCCTATCCGACAGACGGCATGACCTGGGAGGAAGTGAAGTCGCTCGGAGCCGCCATGAACCGCTCCATGGGGGGCGTCGATTATCGCGGGCTATTCGTCGACAACGTGTACCGGGGAGCGCGTCAGATCAGCCTGCCGTATGCCGATTTTGCAAGCAATCGTTCTTTGTTGAATACGGCGCCGTGGCAGGAGCTTTTTCAATATTGGCTTGCCTTGTATGATCAGCCGGGCTTGCCTGATAACGCGAACAACCCGCTCACTTACGGACGGTTCGAGAAGATGTTTCTTTCCGGGCAGCTGGGGATGCTGGCCGGCTACAGCAACACCCTGATGAAACTGAGGGATGTGCCGGATTTAAACTGGGATTTGGTGACGTACCCGCAGCATCCGGCGGCCCCCGGAATCGGCCAGCGGGTGGACACTCCGGTGCTGGCGATCAGCGCGCAGAGCGAACACAAGGATGCCGCTTTCCTGGTGCTGGATACGATGCTGTCCGACGAGGTGCAGACCGAGATGGCCCGCAACGGGCGAACGCCGGTGATCGACAAGCGGGACGTCCAGGACCAATACGGCAAAAACTTCAAGCAATTCGAAGGCAAAAATGTCATCGCCATGACGAAGCTGAAATACGCCGTCATTGCTCCCGTTCAATATTTGAGCGAGGGCCAGGCCGACGGCTTTGTCAATAAAGCGTTCGAATCCGTGGCCAATGGGCAAAAAGATGTCAACACGGCTTTGCGCGAAGCGGATGAGCAGTTAAACAAGCATATTGCCGAACAGTTGGCGAGGAGCAAGTAAACGGCGCCGTTCGGGTCCGCCTGCGCGGATCCCGGCGCCTTCGCCAGGCAGCTTGATTTTACAAGAAAAGGACGGTACCCATGCAATGATAGATAACAGCAACACCCGATTATGGTACAGACAGCCGGCCGGCAAATGGATGGAGGCGCTGCCGATCGGCAACGGCCGGCTGGGAGGGATGGTGTTCGGCAGGATCGCCGAGGAGACGATTCAGCTCAACGAGGATTCCGTCTGGCACGGCGGTCACCGGGACCGGACGAATCCGGATGCGGCCGCCTCCCTGCCGGAAATCCGCAGGCTGCTGCTGGAGGGCAAGGTCGGCGCTGCGCAGCATTTGGCGAGAATGGCGCTGTCTCCGCTGCCCAAATATACCGGGCCTTACCAGCCGCTCGGCGATTTGAACCTGTGGTTTGCCGATCATGGCGGGCAAGCGGAGGACTACCGCCGGGAATTGGACCTGGATGCGGGTATCGTGCGAATACGATACCGTCTGGGACAAACGGAATTTCTCAGGGAGCTGTTCTGCAGCGCGGCGGATTCGGTCATGGCGGTGCGGCTCAGCTGTTCGCAGCCTGGCAGGCTGACGGTGGCGGCCAATCTGAGCCGGCGGCCGTTCGACGGCGGCTCGGAGGCGTGCGGAGAGCGGACGATCGCAATGAGCGGCAGGTGCGGCGAGGACGGCGTCGCCTATACGGCCGTGCTGACGATGACGGCCGAGGGAGGCACTGTGCGGACGGTCGGCGACTTTGTGTCCGCCGAAGGGGCGGACAGCGTGACCCTGCTGCTGGCGGCAGGGACCACGTTCCGTTTTTCCGATCCCCGCGCGGTTTGCCTTGAGCATGTCCGGGCAGCGGCGGATAAAGGGTACGAGGCGCTGAGAGAAACGCACGCCGCCGAGCACCGCTCGCTGTTCCGGAGAATGGCCATCGAGCTGCAGGGGCCCGGCAGGGAGCGCGGAGCCGAAGCGCTGCCGACAGACGAGCGGCTGGCGCGCGTGCGCGCCGGAGCGGAGGACCCGGGGCTCGTGGCGCTGTACGTGCAGTACGGGCGATACCTGCTGCTCGGATGCTCGCGTCCGGGGACGCTGCCGGCCAACCTTCAGGGGATATGGAACGACCAGTTCAAGCCGCCGTGGGAATGCAATTATACGACGAACATCAACCTGCAGATGAATTACTGGCCGGCGGAAGTATGCCATTTGAGCGAATGTCACGAGCCGCTGTTCGATTTTATCGACCGGCTTCGCGAGAACGGCCGCCGTACCGCGCGGGAGATCTACAACTGCGGCGGTTTCGTCGTCCATCATAACACGAATCTGTGGGCGGATACGCTGCAGAACGGCATCGTGATCCGCGCGGCGACGTGGCCGACGGGCGGCGGCTGGCTGGCGCTGCACTTGTGGGAGCGATACCGCTTCGACGGCGAGCCGGTTTTCCTGAAAGAGCGGGCGTACCCCGTGATGAAGGAAGCGGCGCAGTTTTTCCTCGACTATTTGGCGGAGGACGGCAAAGGCCGCTTGGTGACGGGCCCGTCCGTATCGCCGGAAAATCGCTATCGGCTGCCGGACGGATCGGAAGGGTACTTGTGCATGGGGCCCGCCATGGATACGCAAATTATCCGTTCGCTGTTTCAGGCCTGCCTGGAAGCATCGGCGCTGCTGAACGAGGACGCGGCATTCGCCGAACGGCTGCAGGCCGCGCTGGAGAAGCTGCCCGGCTTCGGGATCGGAAGGCACGGCCAACTGCTGGAATGGCTTGAGGAATATGACGAGCCGGAGCCCGGCCACCGCCATATCTCGCATCTGTTCGCGCTGCACCCGGGCGAGCTGATCACTGTGGAACGGACGCCGGAACTGGCGCAGGCCGCGCGCGTCACGCTGGAGCGGCGGCTGATGAACGGCGGGGGCCATACCGGCTGGAGCCGGGCCTGGATCATTAATTTCTGGGCCCGCCTCCAGGACGGGGAGCAGGCGTACGCGAATGTGCGGGCTCTGCTCGCGCATTCCACCACTGCCAATTTGTTCGACGAGCATCCGCCGTTTCAGATCGACGGCAACTTCGGCGGGGCCGCGGGTGTCGTTGAGATGCTCGTGCAATCCCACGGCGGCGAGCTGCGGCTGCTGCCTGCGCTGCCTGCGGCCTGGCCGAGCGGCCGCCTCCGCGGAGTGCGCGCAAGGGGAGGCTTCGAGCTCGACGTGGCCTGGGAGGACGGCCGTCTGAGCCGCGCCCGCTTGCTGGCGACCAGGGACACGGTCTGCCGGATTCGCTCGCGCGAGCCGATCGCCGCGGAAGCGGACGGACGGGCGCTGGACGTTCGGCTGGTAGAGCCGGAGCTGTACGAGTTTGCCGTGAGCAAGGGAGGCCGCTACACGCTCATCCTTTCGGCGGACGCTCAACCTCAGGTTCAAGACGGAAGCGAAATCGCAACAGGAGGAACCCAAAGATGAATTACAAAGAAGATTTGTTCGACAACGAAACCGCCAACTCTGCCGCGGCATCGCCGGCGGCGACCGAAGACGAGCGAGCCGAGCAGAGGCTTGCCTGGTTTCGGGAGGCGAGGCTCGGCCTGTTCGTCCATTGGGGGCTGTATTCGGGTCCGGCGGGCATTTGGAACGGGGAGGAAGTGAAGGCCTCCTATGCGGAGCATCTGCAGCTGAAGGCGGGCATACCGGTCAAGGAGTACGAGAAGCTGGCGGACCGCTTCCATCCCGTCAAGTTTGACGCCAAGGCTTGGGCCCGCACCGCCAAGGAGGCGGGGCTCAACTATCTGATTTTTACAGCTAAGCATCACGACGGATTCGCCATGTACGATTCGCGCGTCTCGCCGTACAACATCGTCCAAGGGACCCCGTTCGCGCGGGACCCGCTGAAGGAATTGGCGCAAGCGTGCCGCGAGGAGGGCATCCGGCTGTGCATTTATTATTCCCATGCGATGGATTGGCATCATCCGGATTCCCAGGGCAATACGCTGGATTATCCGCAAAATATCGGAGCCTATGATCCCGTGGAAGCGTGGATCGGCGACGACGACAAACGGACGCGCTTCGAGCGGTATTTGAACGAGAAGGCATTCCCGCAGCTCACGGAGCTGCTGACCGAGTACGGCGACATCGGCATCCTTTGGTTCGATTGCGGCCACAAGCTGACCCGCGAGCAGGGAGAGCGGTTCGTCGCCCATGTCCGCTCGCTCCAGCCGGATTGTCTGGTGAACCGCAGAGTATGGCAGGATCCGCTGGGCGATTACGGCAATACGTCCGACAACCAGCCGCATGTGCGGGTGACGCGCCGAGACTGGGAATCGATCATCACGCTCAACGATTCGTGGGGCTACAAAAAAACGGACAACAACTGGAAGAGCCCGGAGGAGGTGCTGCGGCAAATGATCGACGTCGTCAGCCTGAACGGCAACTTCGTCATCAACATCGGCCCGACCGGCGAAGGGGAGATCGATGCGATGTCCGCATCCATTCTGCGCCGAATCGGGGATTGGCTGAAGGAGAACGGCGAAAGCATCTACGGAGCCGGGCGCAGTCCGCTGCCGAAGCCGCCGTGGGGGCGCTGCACCGCCAAAGGCAACACGCTGTATGCGCATGTCTTCGACGAACCGGCAAGCGGGGAGCTGGTCATCCCCGGACTGACGAACCGGGTTCGCGCCGTCTACGCGCTGGCCGATCCGCAGCGCCGTCCGCTCGCCCATGAGCGCATTAGCGAACAGGATCTGCGCATTAGCCTCGCAGCTCTGCTTAAAGAGCCGAAGCGCCTCCCGTACGTCGTGGCCATCGAATGCGAGGACAGCGTGGAAGGCAGTTCGCTGCCGCTCCTGTTCGAGCGCGATTTCGATACGGTGTTCGGCGCCTTTGACGGGGAGATCCGCGGGGCCGCCTTGCGCTATGACACGGGCAAACGGGGCCGCGACAACGTCACGAACTGGACGCAGCAGGGCGACGAGCTCCGCTGGCGGTTCCGCGCGGCGGCCCCGGGGACCTTCGGCGTCATCGCCGTGTACGGCTGCGCCCCGGAACAGGCCGGAAGCCGGTTCTCCGTGACAGCGGCAGACCATACGCTGCAGGGCGAGGTGCAGGCGACAGAAGGCGATTACGATTTCCACCCGTTCCGTCTGGGCGAGATCGCGATTCCCGGACCGGGGGAATACGAGGTGTGCGTCCGCGGCGACCGCATTGCCCGGGAAATGCTGATGAATCTCAAGGAGCTTCGCTTGTTCCCCGTTTGAGGTTAGGACGCTTCGTCCTGCGCCTGAAAGGAGGTGAGCCCTGACACCCGACAGAGCGACGGCATCGGATAGGAAGCCGGGAAACCATGCGTAAATAAGCGCTGTCCGTTCAATATGCGGCAGCCATAAGGAGAGTGTACCGGCAATGAGAAAAAAATGGTTCGCAATGACGCTTGTTTTGGTACTGTGCCTTTCTCTCGTTCCGCTTGTTTACGACGGCCCGACCGCTTCCGCCGCGACCAAGACCGTTCCTCCCGGAGACGTGGCCGCCTTTCGCAGCGCCTTGGCCTCGGCTCAGCCCGGCGACGTTATCGAGGTGTCGGGGACGTATTCCGTATCGGACGGGACGATTTCGACTTCCGCCGGCGGCGCTGCCGGCAGCTACATCACGATCAGAGGAACGGGCTCAGGCGCCGTCTTTCGCTTTACCGCCTCGGCCGGCAATGCCGCCTTTTATATCAAGCATTCCTATTACAAGCTGGAGAATATTACGATCGATTCCAATGCTCAATCGAACAAAGGGCTGCTCATCGAGGCGTCGCACGGCTATGTAACGAACGTCGCCGTCCAGAACACGCTGGCCGAAGCGTTCAAAATCCGCAAAAACAGCCAATATTGGCTGTTCCAAAACTGCGTCGCCCGGAATACCGGACAAAGCGGAAAGTACGGGGAAGGTTTTTATGTCGGCGATGCGGATCAAAACTGGAAGACGGCCCCGAATGCGGATCAGAGCGGCTATATTACCTTTTTGAACTGCAGCGCCATTCGCACGAAGAACGACGGTTTCGACTTCAAGGAAGGAACCCATCATATCAAGGTGATCGGGGGTATGGTGGACTTCCAAAATACGGTGCCGGAATCGTCCGTCGGCAATAACGGCATGTATATCCGCACGAACAACGTTCAGGTCATCGGCACGACCGTGCTAAACAACGCCGGCACCGGCCACGCGTTCCGGGCGAACCGCATGACCGCCTCCGACGGCAACGCATACGGAAGCAATCTGGAGCTGAAAGGGGTAAAAGCGATCAATTTGACAGGGGCCGTGATCCATACGAACTTCACCTCCAACACCTTGTACACGGATTACACGATGACGAATGTGGCAGGGGGCTTATATGCCTCCGGTTCCCGAACGGCAACGTCGAAGAGTCCTTCCTCTTTCGTCGAAATGACGTGGAACGGCGAAGGCGGAGACGTCTACGGATCGGGGCTGTCGGCCTCCGGGGAGTCGAAAGGGAACGGGCCCGAAGCATATGCGGACTAACCGAGGCGCTTTGGGTTGGCCGGTATTTTATAAAGGAAAGGCGATGATCAGCAATTGAAACGCGTCTATCATTTCGCCGCCGATCCGGCGCCGGCCGGCCTTGAGCGCATTTATTTCGCCGACGAGCAGGGCGACGAATATGCGGCGAACGCCACGGCCGAGATGAGGGTCGGCGAGACGAAGCCGCTTCGCGTGCGGGGCGAGCTGCGGTCGGGCGAGGAAGTCGATCTGGATTCGGTCCCAATAACGTTTGCCGTCTCCGGCCAAGCGGCGGCAACGGACTTCGCCGGCATGGTCACTGCGCGTCAGACGGGTGCGGCTATGTTCACTGCGCAGGCGGCCTTGCCCGACGGCCGGGTGCTGAAAACCGGCTATTTGTGGATACGGGTGAGCGATCCGAACGAGTTTCTGGACGCGTCCTATGTCGCAAGCACCAGCCTCTCCCATCCGCGGATGACGGCGGAAATCGGGCAGCCGGCGGTCATCCGCCCGGGCGACGTCTATCCTACCGTGACGGTCCGGTCGAATGTGGAGGCGACGGTCGAGCTGGCCGTGTATCGCGATGGCGGTACGCCGGTGCTCAGCCTGCCTCCTGTCTCTTTCCAGGAAGGGGAGGCGCAATCGATAACCGTTCCGGGAACGGCGGATGCGGCGGGCCTGTATGAAATGCGCCTGCGCATTGTGGAGCCGGGCAAACCGGCGGTATACGACGCCTTCCATTTCGCCGCGCTCGAGCCGGATGCCGTTCCGGCGAAGCAGACGGCCGCCGCGTTCATGAACGAGGACGGGCAGCTGACTTATGTTCCGGACTACAAAGGCAACCGGATTCTCGATTTCTCCAACAGCGGCTATATGGGCGGCGGGGTGAACATTCCGGACGTCCCGGTCGTGAGGGTGATCGAGCCGATTGACGGCGACAATACCGCCCATATTCAAGCGGCCATCGACGAAACGGCCAAGCTGCCGCTGTCGCCGGACGGCTTCCGCGGAGCTATTTTGCTGAAGAAAGGCGTATATCCGGTATACGGCACGATCTATATCCGCGATGGAGGCATCGTGCTTCGCGGCGAAGGCGACGGCGAGGGCGGCACGACGATTCACGGAGCGGGGAACAAGGCGAGAAATCTCATCGAGGTTGGCTCGGGCGCAGGGGCGGTTGCTGACGAGCAGACCGCCGTCGACATTGCGGAGCTGTATGTTCCGTCCGGCTCGCGCACGTTCCACGTGATTGACGCAAGCGGATATGAACCGGGGGATACGGTATTTGTCCGCCGAATCGGCAGCAGCCGCTGGATTTCGGAAATCGGTATGGACCACATCTACATGCGGCCCGGCTCCGGAGGGACGACGCAGTGGTCGCCGTTTAACCTCGATTTCGACCGGGTCGTGACGAGTGTCGATAAGGCGAATAACCGGATTACGGTGGACGCCCCGATCGCGAATGCGATCGACCGCAAATGGGGCGGAGGACAGCTGCTGAAATATGACGATGCCGCCCGGATTCAGCAGGTAGGCGTTGAATGGATCCGGGTCGATTCCGACTTCGACAAGAGCGTGACAAGCACCGTATGGGATAACGGCAAGACCGACCCATACTATGCGGATGAAAACCATGCCGAGCGGTTTGTCGTGTTCAAGCAGGCGAAGAACGGCTGGGTGCGCCATGTGACAGCTTGCCATTTGTCCTATTCGCTGGCGGAGATGGGCAGCGGCGCCAAATGGATTACGGTGCAGGACTGCAGGGTGTACGACATGGTCAGCATCATTACCGGGGGACGGCGGTACGCGATTTTTTTCAAAGGTCAGCTCAATCTGGCGCAGCGTATTTACGTGGAAACGGCGCGGCACGCCTTCGTCGTCGACAGCCGCGTTGCCGGGCCGAACGTCGTGCTCGACAGCGAGTCCGCCCTCGACTACAACACGAGCGAGCCGCATCACCGGTGGTCGACCGGCGGGCTGTTCGACAATGTCCGATCGCCGATATCGATTCGCGACCGGGCCTGGCTCGGAAGCGGCCACGGCTGGGCCGGAGCGAACTATGTCGCCTGGAATACGGAAGGCAACCTGACCGTTCAGCAGCCGCCGACAGCGCAAAATTACGCGATCGGCCACGTCGGGCCCAAGGTGCCCGGGCTCGTGCCGAACGGCTACGATTCCCGGCCGCGCAACGACGGATTCTGGGACGTCCTCGGCGAGCATGCGAATCCGCACAGCCTGTACAAGCAGCAGCTCAAGGAGAGGCTTGGACAGCAGGCGGTCAACAACATCAAGCCCTCGAAGGCAGGCCGTCCCGGCGGTTGACACAATAAACTGAAGCTCATGCGGGCGTTCCGGATCGCCGTGAAACGATAACGCTGATGCATTGACACCGGCGGAGCACCGGCCAATTTTCACCGTTAGACGCCGATGACGAACGAAGCCTTCGTCATCGGTCGTCGCCTTCGGTACTGATCATTCGCCGACGGACTTCGCCGAATGATCAGGATAGTCCGTGAGACGCTGCGTCCCGGTCCGCCACATGGGCGGCGCCGGGATGCTTTTTTCGCACCCTTATGGCTCTGCTCTCATCGCTATCTCCCGATTGGCCTCGTCTGACCTCGAGCGTCCATGGCATCGCAAAATAACACAAGCGCCCGGAAGTTACGCCATGGAGAGAAACGGCCTGTCCGCTGTATGATCGGGGAGACGTCAGCGGGAAGACGCCGGACAAATCTACGCCGAGGAAGGGGGGCCAGCGGCATGCTCCTGATGAAAGAACACGACGGCGTTTCCCGCCTGCCAGGCGGCATATCGGGACGGCCGGGCGCGGCCTTACAGAGGCCCCGGAATCATCGAACCTGGAGCAGGTTCCATATAAGGGAGAGAAGAACATGAGCAGCAAGATCGGACCAACCGAAGCGGTTCAGCCGTTTGCGACGAGCCGCGAGAAACGGGCTTTCATACGGAAGTATTGGGCGCTGTACGTCATCTCGCTTCCGGGAATCGTTTATTTTATCGTCTTCAAGTACTTTCCGCTGTTCGGATCGGTCATTGCCTTTCAAGATTACAACATCTTCAAGGGCATCGCCGGCAGCCCATGGGTCGGGCTGGAGCATTTTCAGCGCATGTTTGCGTATCCGGAGTTTCTGACCATTTTGAAAAACACGCTGCTGATCGGGCTGTACGATCTGGTATTCGCGTTTCCGATTCCGATCGTGCTGGCGCTGCTGCTGAACGAGCTCCGCGTTATGGCATTCAAGCGGCTCGTACAGACCGTCGTCTATATGCCTCATTTTTTGTCCTGGGTCATTGTGGGAGGCGTTCTGGTCGGCATCATGTCGCCGGAAACCGGAATTATCAATACGATCCTCGGCTTTTTTGGCATCGAGCCGATTTATTTTTTGGGCGAGAACGAATACATCCGCAGCATCCTGATCGGTTCCGGCATCTGGAAGGAGAGCGGCTGGGGGACGATCATCTATCTCGCCGCCATCGCAGGGATTAACCCGGACCTGTACGAAGCGTCGCAAATCGACGGGGCCGGCCGGCTGCGGCAGACGCTGTCGATCACGATCCCGTCCATTCTGCCGACGATCATGATCCTGTTTCTGCTTCATATCGGCAAGTTTCTCGATTTCGGCTTCGAGCGGGTCTTCGTTTTCCTCAATTCGCTGAACAGCGAGAACGGGGAAATTATCGACACGTACGTATACCGGGCCGGCCTGATCGACCGACAGTACAGCTACACGACCGCGATCGGCCTGTTCAAATCGGTCGTCGGACTCGTGCTGATCGCGATCGGCAACACGCTGAGCAAAAAAACGACCGGAGAAGGGCTGTATTGATGATGAAGGAGCCCCGTCAACGAAACCTGCGAAAGGATGAAACAACATGCTAATCACCCGAGCCGAACGATGGTTCAATCGCTTCAATATCGTCTTCCTGTCCGTCGTCGGGCTCAGCATGGTGCTGCCGATGCTTCATGTGCTCGCCCAATCGTTCAGCGACAACGCCGCCATCAACAGCGGCCAAGTTTCCTTGTGGCCGGTCGGGTTTACATTGGACAATTACAAGCTGATCCTGAACGACCCGTCGATGTGGATCGCCTTCCGCAACAGCGTCGTCATTACGGTATTCGGCACGCTGATTAATTTGGCGGCGACGACGACGCTTGCCTACCCGCTGTCGCGGACGGAGTATTTGTACCGCAAGCCGGTGCTGGTTATGGTGCTGATTACGCTTATTTTTCACGCGCCGCTTATTCCCAACTATTTGCTGATCAAGCAGCTCGGCATGCTCAACACGCTGTGGGCGCTCATGATTCCGGGAGCGATCAGCGCCTTCAATCTGTTCGTCATGCGCTCCTTTTTCCTGAATCTTCCTAACGAGCTGATCGATTCCGGGAAAATCGACGGCTGCGGCGAATTTCGCACGCTCTGGCATATCGTGCTGCCGCTGTCGAAGCCGGCCATGGCGACGATGGGCATCATCTATGCGGTCGGAAACTGGAACACTTACTCGTCCGCCATTTACTACATCGACAAGCGAACGCTCATTCCGCTTCAGGTCAGGCTTCGCGAAATCGTATTTACCGATACGTTCGGGGCGGCCGACTCGACATCCGAGATGCTGCTTACCGTGTCGCCGGAGGGGCTGAAAATGGCGGTGATCGTCGTAGCGACGGTGCCGATCATGCTGATTTACCCGTTTTTGCAAAAGCATTTCATCAAAGGCATGCTGGTAGGCTCGATCAAATCGTAATCCGGCCCGGAAGCGCCCAGGCGATCACGGGAGAAGCGCAAGGACAATCGGCGCGACACGCGAAAGGGGATGCGCAGGCATGCAACTGCTGATTGTGGACGACGAGCCGATGATCCGTTACGGCTTGCTGAAAATGACGGAGTCGTATTCGCCCGCCTTCAAGGAAATCCGCACGGCGGAGCACGGGCTCGATGCCTTGGAGAAGATCCGCAAGTCCGAGCCCGACATCGTGCTGACCGATATCCGGATGCCGAAAATGGACGGCCTGGAGCTGTGCCGGACGATACACGACGACTATCCGCATATCCAGACGGTCGTTATTTCGGGATACGGCGATTTCGATTATGCGCAAAAATGCATCGAATGGGGCGTCAAGCATTATTTGCTCAAGCCGGTTACCAGGCCGGATGTGCATGAAGTGCTTGACCGGTTGATCCATAGACCGATGCGGGGGTATGTCTCCGTGTCCCGTTATGTGGAATGGATCGACCGGATGGAAGGCTGCATCTGGTCGCTGCAGACGGATGAGCTGAACCGGCTGATCGCGGAGTGGCGGCACATGTGCCTGGCCGCCGACATGCCGCTTATCCAGCTCAAGGAGCTGCTGGCCGACTGCATCGCCATGCTGACGAAGCGCCTTCAGGAGCGTCGCTTTACGCCGGAGACGATCCCGGCGGCCGACTCGGCGGACAGCGCGGCCGAAGCGCTCGATGCCTTCGGGGAGCGGCTGCGGCGCATGGCGCAGGAGCTGCTCGCCGCCCGCAAGGGGAATTTCAAGGACCCGATGGAGGAAGCGAGGGCTTATATCGACAGCCGGCTGTCCCAGGACATCAGCCTGGAGGAAGTGGCCGGGATGGTCGGTCTGACGCCGACCTATTTCAGCGCGCTGTTCAAGAAAATGACGAGCGAGACGTTCGTGCAGTACCGGATCAACAGGCGGATGGAGAAGGCGAAGGAGCTGCTCTCCGTCCCGCACCTTCGGATTTCCGATATCGCGCCGATGGTAGGGTACGACGACTATCCGCATTTTACGAAAACGTTCAAAAAAATCGTCGGCCTGACCCCGTCCGAATACCGGGCCGGATTAGGTATCCGATGAAGCGCGTCAGCTTGTACCGGAGGCTGTACCTGTACTTCCTGATCGTCATCGTCGTTTCCTTGACCGGCGTCGGCGTGTTCTCGTACACGTCATCGTCGAAGGAGCTCGAGGTGCTCGTCCGCGGCCAAATGGAGCAAATCGTCAGCAACGCGGTGCACCATACCGATCTGTATTTGAAGACGTACGACCGCTCGCTCGTATCCCTGCTGCCGAACCGGCAGGTCAAGGAATTCGCCGATTTGCCGATCAACCGGGAGGGCTACGAATTTTACAGATACCGGACGCTGATTCGGGAAATCGGCGTCGATCCGCTGTTTATCCGCAGCCCGGATATCGCGGCCGTCTATATGATCAGCTTCCATGGCAACGCGCTTTATTATTTCAACGAGATTCCCGGCCAATCGTTCAGTTCGGACGAGATCCGCAGGCAGCTCGATTATTTCCGCGCGAATACGAGCGGCGACGGCAAGCTAGCCATTTTGAACAACAGCATCCTGAGCGACCAGAAGCAGCAAATGCTGACGCTTGTCAGGCAGTTTCGCGGCTTGACTTCACCGGAGCCGGCCGGTGTGCTGGCCATCGAGATTCGCTCGGCCGATTTGGCCGCTTTGTGGAAAGGGATCGAGCTCGGGGAGGACGGCTATTTTTTTATCATGGATGCCAAAGGGCAGATCGTGTATCACCCCCAGGCGGAGCGCGTGGGCAGCTTCGTCCCGGACGCGCTGAAGCGGCGGATTGCGGAAGCGGGAGCGGATATGTTCGAGGCCGGGGAGGAAGGGCAGGCGCGGACGTATATGGTTCGCCAGTCGAGCTATTCCGGCTGGAGCCTCGTCGCCTCCAAGCCGACGGAGGAGCTGCGCCGGCCGGTATCGAACATCCGCACGACCACGTTGGCGGTCGGTTTGTTTACGCTGGCGTTCGCGCTCGCGCTGTCGATCCGCTTCGGCCAATCGATTACCGGCCCGATTCAGGCGCTCAAGCAGGGGATGCGGGAGACGGAAAAAGGCAACTGGACGACCATTCCGCTGCCCGGCCGCCGCGACGAGATCGCGGAGCTGATGCTGCGCTACAACGTCATGGTGAACCGGCTGTCCGAGCTGGTCGAGCAGGTGTACCAGGTCGAGCTGAAAAACCAGGAGATTCAGCTGGAGCGCCAGAAGGCCGAGTTTCAGTCGCTGCAGCTGCAGATCAATCCTCACTTCCTGTACAACACGCTGGAGACGATCGTCTGCTATGCCGTCGTCCGCGATTCCGAGGAAATATCGGAGATCGTCAAGGCGCTCGCCTATATGCTGCGTTACTCGGTGCAGACGAATCTGGAGGAAATTACGGTCGCGAACGAGCTGAAGCACGTGCTTCATTACATGGTCGTGCTGCGCCATCGGACCGGACGCGATTTCGAGCTGGACGTGGCGGTCAAGCCGGAATATTTGCTGAACAAGATGGTCCGCCTGACGCTGCAGCCGCTGATCGAGAATGCGTTCCAGCATGCGTTTCCCGACGGGATCGAGGATTACCATTATATTCGGATCGACGCCTGGGAGCTGGGCGATACGTTCTGCGTCAGCGTCGAGGACAACGGCGCGGGCATTGCCGCAGGCAAGCTTGACGAGCTTCGCCGAAGGCTGAACGCCAACCGGCTGGCTGACGGCTCCGCCGGCGAGACCAGGGAGCGCGGCGGCATCGGCTTGATGAACGTGCATCGCCGCATTCAGATGGTGTTCGGCGAACGGTACGGGCTTCGCATCGAGAGCGAGCCGGAGAAGGGCACCGTCGTCGTCATGGCGATGCCGGCGTCCGGCGTGCGCCCGAAAGCGTACGAAAACACAACTGCAGGATAAAAAAATGCATCCTCCTTGAAGCGAGGGGGAGGTACGATGTTGTTTGTAACCGGTTAACCGGTGCAATTTTGCGACAAATGGGGGACTTCGTATGAAAAAACAGGTTGGTATCATCACAGCTTGCGCGCTGCTTGCCGCTGCCGTCACGGGCTGCGGAGACGGGGGCGGGGGCGGGCAGGCTTCCGGCGACGGCGCGGGCGATAGCGGCAAGCTCCGCTTCACGATGTCGATGACGACGAGCGGCAACAAGCATGCCGAGAAGTCGGCCGACGTCAACAAGGAGAAATGGGTGCACAAGCTGGAGGAAATCGCCGGCGTCGACATCGAGCTGCAGATGATTCCGCTCAAAGAGTTCGATCAGAAAATGTCGCTCATGTTCGCCGGAGGCGATATTCCCGATGTCGTGCAAAATGTCGGCGGAGCGACGACCAAAGGGATGTCCGGCTCGGTGGAGGCCGGCGTGTTCATGCCGCTGGACGATTTGCTGAAGGAGCACGCCCCGAACATCATGAAGCTGGTGCCCGAGGAAGCGTGGAAGGAAACGAGCTATGACGGCAAGATTTACGGCATTCCGGCCTGGCTGTCCAACCCGTCCCGGCGGGCGCTGTTCGTGCGGACCGATCTGCTGGAGAAAACCGGCCTGCCGGCTCCGAAGACGGTCGACGATTTCCTGAACGTCATGCGCGAGATGAAGAAGCTCGGCGTCGAAAACCCGTACCAGATGCGCGAAAACTTCAAGTATGCGGATACGATTTTGGGGGCGTTCGACGTTCTACCGTCGCAGTTCGAGGTGCAGGGTGACCAGGTGGTGCCGAAATTTTTCGACGTGGAGAACATGACGAAAGCGCTGCAAACCTACAAGACGATGTACGATGAAGGACTCATTCCCAAAGATTTCGCTTCCATCAGCTCGACCGATTACGGCAAAAACATCGAATCCGGCAAAGTCGGCATGTGGTCGGCCAATGCCCAGGGCTTGTCCAACTACCGCAGCAAGCTCAAGAACGCGGTGCCGGAGGCAAAGATCGAAATCATGCCTTCGCCGCGCGGGCCGGAAAACCGCGGGGGACATTTGCTGTATTCCAGCATCAACACCTCGTATTACATCAACAGCAAGGTGCCGAAGGAAAAGGCGATCGAAATTATCAAGTTTTTCGAATGGATGACGACGCCGGAAGCAGAGCGGTATTTCTCCTTCGGCATTGAGGGCGAGACGTACACGGTGGACAACGGCAAAATCCAGTTTACGCCGCCAACGACGCCGGAAGCGATCGACGAGGACGGCTTCCGCAGCATGTTCTGGTTCGTCCACGATGTCGTATACAACAAAGCGCGGGAAGAGCTGACCCCGGACGGCAGGGATATGATGCGTTATATGGATACGGTCGTGTCGAAGGAAGGGCTTGGCAGCGTCCGCTTCGTGCCGGCGTTGGAAGCGTTCTCGAAACATCCGGATTTGGCGCCGCAGGGCGACGACGTCGGGCCGAAGCTGATCATCGACCATATGGTCAAAATGATTTACGGCAAAGAGCCGATCGCCGATTGGCCCAAGGTGATCGAGGAGTACAAGTCGAAGGGCGGCAGCGATATCGTCAAAGAAGCGACCGAGCGCTACAAGCAGGGTAAAGGCGTGATCGTCTCGGAAAACAGAGGGTAAACCGAAACGGAAAATAGCCGCTGCTCTGAGAAGGGAGAGTCGACATTGAAGCATGTGCTGACCTTGAATTATCCCGCGTCCTGGTGGCGCTCGTTGTGGAGGGAGGCGCTGCCCTCCGGCAATGGCCGCATCGGCGCGTCCGTGTACGGGGGCGTGCACGAGGAGACGGTGCTGCTCAATCACGAGGCTTTGTGGCAGGGAGCAAGGACGCCTGAGCTGCCGGACGTCAGCGACCGGTTGCCCGAAGTGCGGCGGCTGCTTGCGGCCGGCAAAGCCCGGGAGGCGGACCGGATCCTGCCCAGCGCGTTGAAGGAGCGGGGCTACGCACCCAAAATCGCCTCTCCGCTCCCGCTTGGCGACCTTAAGGTGTTCATGCCGTCCGACAAGGGGTTCCGCGATTACGAGCGCACGCTCGATATGGAAACGGGGGAGGTCGCCGTGCGCTGGACGGACGGCGACACCCGATACGAGCGGGTCTTGTTCGTATCGCGCCCGGACGATGCAATCGTCTACGAGATCCGCAGGCAGGGACCGCGGCCGATCGCCGCCCGGCTTGCGCTTCAGCTGCACGATAAGCGGGATGTCCGCCGCGTTGATTACGCTTTTCCGGAAGCGGAGGAGACGAAGGCCGAGGGGAGCTTCCTGTATTATGCCGCGCGCAGCGACGACGGAACCGACTTCGGCGCGGTCGCCCGCATCGTTGGCCGCGGCGGCCGGATGACGGCGGACGGCGGCGCAATGGTTGCCGGCGAGGCGGATTCGGTGCTTGTCGTCGTCAAGCTGTTCGTGAAGGGAAGCCGCGGGGAAGATTGGGGGCGGCTTGCGGCCGAGCTCGGCTCGCTTGCCCCCGATTACGGCTCGCTGCTGGCCGCTCACGCCGCCGAACACGGCAGGCTGTTCCTGGCCGCGGCCTTCGATCTCGAGGCCGAGGGGCGCGAGCGCTCGAACGAAGAGCTGCTGCTGGAGGCTTATCGGGGGCAGGCGCCCGATGCGCTGATCGAGAAGCTGTGGGCGTACGGCCGCTATCTGCTCGTTTCGAGCACCCGGCCGTTAGGTCAGCCCTGCCATCTGTACGGCTTGTGGTGCGGCGATTACGAGCCGGTCTGGGCGTTTCATATGGTCAACGAAAATTTGCAGATGATTTATTGGCAGGCGCTGTCCGGCAGCATGCCCCATCTGATGCTCGCCGTCTTCGAATATTTGGAGAAGCAGATGGACGATTATCGCACGAACGCCCGCCGTTTGTACGGCTGCCGGGGCATTTTCATTCCTGCGCCGACCGCGCCGGATTCCGGTCTGCTTAAGCATACGTCCCCGCACATCGTGCATTGGACGGGCGGAGCGGGCTGGGTTGCCCAGCTGTATTACGATTACTATCTGCATACGCTGGACGCGGACTTCCTGCGCGAGCGGGCGATGCCGTTCATGCGAGAGGCCGCCTTGTTCTACGAGGATTTCTTTACGATGGGGGACGACGGGTATTTCGTCAGCTCCCCGTCCAATTCGCCGGAGAACACGCCGGGCAATTACTGGACCGGCCCCCGCGATTCGATGAGCACGGCGATCAACGCTACGATGGATTTCGCCATCGCGAAGGAGCTCCTGTCCCATCTGGTCGAGGGCGCGCAGGTGACCGGCCGGTATGTGGAGGATGTGCCGAAGTGGCGGGAGATGCTGAGCCGCATCCCGCCTTATCAGACGAACGCGGACGGATCGATCCGCGAATGGATGCATCCGCTCTTCGACGACAACGACCGGCACCGCCACCAGTCGCATGCGTATCCCGTCTTCCCCGGCACTGAGGTGACGCGGCATCGCGACCCCGAGCTGTTCGCGGCGTTCGCCAAGGCAATCGAGAAGCGGCTCGTTATCGGTCTGAAGGAGCAGACCGGATGGTCGCTCGCCCACCTGGCCAATCAATACGCGCGGATGGGCAGGGGCGACGCGGCGCTCGAATGCCTCGATCTGCTCAGCCGCTCCTGCGTCATGAACAATTTCATGACGCTGCACAACGACTGGCGGGGGATGGGCATCGGCGTCGATATGGACCGCGTCCCCGTGCAGCTGGACGCCAATATGGGCTGGACGGCGGCCGTCCAGGAGATGCTGCTGTTCTCCGTTCCCGGCGAGCTGCATCTGCTGCCGGCGCTGCCTTCCCGCTGGAAAAAAGGGAAGGCCGGCCCGCTGCTGGCGCGGGGAGCCATTGAGTGCTCGCTGGAGTGGGATTTGCGCGCCGGGACGCTCGACGTCCTGCTGCGCTCCGCAGGCGGCACGCGGCGCACCGAGCTGGTCTTGCCTCCGGGCGCGACCGGAGTCGAAGGTTATCCCGACATCGGGGAAGCGCGGTCCGTCACAGTGGAGCTCGGGGAGCAGCTTCGCCGGCTGCGCGTGATGATGGGACGCTATAACGATTGATATGCGGCGCGAGCGGGGGCGACGGTTATCCTGACATTGGTGAAGCGTGGTCCGTCACAATGGAGCTCGGGGAGTGGAGCTCGGGGAGCGGCCCTGCCGGCTGTGCGTGATGATGGAGCGCCGTAACGATTGATATGTGGCGCGAGCGGGGGCGACGGTTATCCCGACCTTGGGGAAGCGCGGTCCGTCACAGTGGAGCTCGGGGGAGCGATCCTGCCGGCTGCGCGTGACGCTGGAGCGCTGTAACGATTGATATGCAGCGCGAGCGGGGGCGACGGTTATCCTGACATTGGTGAAGCGTGGTCCGTCACGGTGGAGCTCGGGGGAGCGATCCTGCCGGCTGCGCGTGACGCTGGAGCGCTGTAACGATTGACGATTACTTTGTCACGGGAAGGAGCTGGTCGCATGGAGGAGCTTGTTGAACGATGGTTTAGCGAAGGGGACGACGTCCGCATCCGCGAGCAGGATTGGGAAGGCCGCGTCGGCGTCTTTAGGCAGCCGCCCTCCCGGATTCCGACGGACAAATGGACGGACGCTCCGCTGCTCGGCAACGGAGACGTCGGCGTCGCAATCGGGGGAGAGGCGCACGAGCAGACCTTTTACATTGGCAAAAACGATTTCTGGGTGCAGCCTCATCTCGGGGAAACCGATGAACAGCGAATGGAACGGCTGCTGCAGGACAAGGGCAGAAGAACCGGCGCGCGCATTATCACAGTCGGTCAAGCGACCTTGACGATTCCCGAGCTGGCCGGGGCGAAATATCGCCAGGAACAGCATATTTTGAACGCTGAGGTGCGCGGTTCGTTCCGCAGCGGGCAGGCGGAGGCCCGGCTGTGCTCGTGGGTATCGGCCGAGGCGAACGCGCTCGTCACGGAACTGGCCTGCGTCCGCGGGAGGCTTAACGTGCGCATTCGGCTGCATGCCGGGGAGAAGTCGACCGACGAGGTGTTCAACTATGACAACGGGGCCGACGACGAACGGATCTGGTTCCGCTATGCGGCCAACTCCGCCAATGTGCCGGGAACGCGGAGAGTAGCCGTCGTCACCCGCGTCGCCGGCGCGAATGTCCGGTACATATGGCGCTTTCAGAACGTCGAGGCCGAGCTGGTCGTCGAAGAGGGGCAGCGTGCGGTCATCGTCACGGCCGTCGTCAGCAACCGGGATGCGGCAGACTATTTCGCCGAGGCCATAAAGCTGTCGGACGCGTATGCCGCGGCGGGAGCGGAGGGCCTTGCCAGGCTGAAGCAGGCGCACAGGCAGTGGTGGCGCAGCTTCTGGGAAGCATCGCAGATCGAGATCGGGGACCCGGTGCTGGAAAAGTTTTATTACGCGTCCTATTACATTATCGGCTGCTGCACCCGCGCCGGCAAAGTGCCTCCGGGATTGTTCGGCAGCTGGATTACGACAGACCGGCCGGCCTGGACCGGTTCCTACACGATGAACTACAATTACGAGGCCCCGTTCTGGGGACTGTATTCGGGCAACCGCGCGGAGCTTGCGGCCTCCTACTGTGAGCCGCTGCTTGATTTTCTGCCGCTCGGGAGAAGGTTTGCCCGGGAGAAGCTGAACTGCCGCGGCGTGTATATGCCCGTCGAGCTCGGGCCGGACGGGATGATCTGCTCGATGTTCTATCACGGGCAAAAATCGAACGCGTCGTTCGCTGCGGTCAACCTTCTGATGCACATCTACCATACGTACGATATGGATTACGCGCGCAAGGTCTATCCGTATTTGATCGAGGTGGCGAATTTTTGGGAAGACTACCTCGTGTTCGAGGACGGACGTTATGTCATCTATGACGACGATATTCACGAGCGTTCGAACGACCGTAAAAATCCGATCCTATCGCTCGGATTCGTGCGCATGATCATGACCGCCCTGCTGGACTTGAGCGAGGAACTGGGCGTGGACGACGAACGGAGGCCGAAGTGGCGGCATATTCTCGACCATCTCAGCGAATATCCGCTGATGGAGCGGGGCGGCAAGACCGTGTTCCGCCTGACCGAGGAAGGCATGGCCTGGAACGAGCGCAGCAACTCGCTCGCCGTTCAGCACGTGTTTCCGGCAGGGATGATCGGCCTTGGCAGCTGTCCGGAACTGCTGGCGATCGCCCGGAATACAGTCCACGAGATGCAGCGCTGGAGCGATTTCAACGCCTTTCCGACATACTATGCGGCGGCTGCGAGAGTCGGATACGATCCGAATGTCATTTTGGAGCGGCTGCGGAGCGAGTGCGAGCGGAAATCGCTGCCGAACCTGTCGATCCACCACGGCGGCGGCGGGATCGAGGACGCCAGCGCCGTTCCCGTGTGCCTGCATGAAATGCTGCTGCAGAGCCACGAGCATACGCTGCGGCTGTTCCCGGTCTGGCCTGCAAACCGGCCGGCCCGGTTCCGCAAGCTGCGGGCGGTGGGGGCCTTTCACGTTAGCAGCGAATGGGAGGAAGGCCGCGTCCGCTTCGTCTTGGTCGTCAGCGAGAAGGGGCGTCCCCTGCGGATGGAGAACCCGTGGCCGGGCCGGAACGCGCTCTTGTACCGCGGCGGCGGAAAGCCGGAGCGGCTCGCGGGCGAACGGCTCGAGACGGCGACGGGCATCGGCGAGCGCCTGCTGTTCGTGCCGGAGGAATAAGCGGCCCGGCCGCTCGGTTGCCGGCATCGGAGCGCAGTCGGCCCCTCGGGAGGGGCGGCGGCGCTTTTCGTTTGCGCTCGCGCCGAGGCGCTGCCCGCCTTGGACGGCCGGCGGGCAGGCGCTGTCGGGTTCGCCGCCGCCCGTGAAGCGCGAACGCCGCGGCCGAACGCCGCCGGCCCGTGAGTAGCGAACGCCGCAGCCGTTTTAGCCGCCGATTGGCTTGGTATCGGTGGGCAAGGCGCTTTCGCTTGCGCTGTCGGCCGAAGAGAACGCGAGGCTCCTTCAGGCCCGAAGTTCGCGGGATCGTGCCGACCAGTGGGGCGATCAGGAAATAACGTAGGCCGATCCTAACGGACCCCAGCGCCGTTATTTCGGTGAAATCACCCCCTTTGAAAATGTAACGGACACAGCAGACCTAATTTGGCACGGATGTGCACGTATTGGATGTAGACTAAAAAGTAGACACGCTGTAAGAGCCACCTGATACAATAGAAAACATCAATAAGAGGTCGAGGTGTATCATGGGAGAGCAGCGTCAACATTTTGATGAAACCTTTAAACGTAACACGATTAAGCACATGATGGAGACGGGGAAAACCCCTACTGAAATTTCGAAAGAGATTGACGTGCCCGTAAGGAGCATTCGCTCCTGGAAACAGCAATATGGCAACACCGGCGAAAAATCCAAGTTGTTTGTAGATATGGAGCGCCTCAAACAGCTGGAACAACAGAATCGGGAACTCCAGGAGGAGAACGAGATTCTAAAAAAGGCGGTAACTATTCAGGTACTCAGATCGACACAACACAAATAGGGGGTGCGGAGCACCCCGATGGGAAGTGAGAAAGGGTTATTGCAAAACCGGTTGTTTCCGGAAGGCCCGTTCAAGAGCATCGATGATGGAGAGGGATTGCTTTTTCGCAGTGGAAATGAAACTCCGAATACGACAGAATACCTTGGCTCCTTGTTCGCTGCGAAACGTCCCGGAAATCTTCTGCTGCACCTTCATCATCCGTATATCTCGTTCCGCTTGGTTGTTATCGAAGGGTACGCTCGGGTTGCATAAGAACGTCAGTACGGAAAGCCGGTGGGTTTGAAGTCGGTCGAGCAAGTTTTTCGGTTTGCTTTGTTTCGGCTTCCCTCGCTTGCCGACGGGTTGCTCCACGGGCGGATTGTGTTTCGCATCCTCCAGACGTCCCACTTCCAGAATGCGATCATATCGTGCGGCCAAGCGGGAGATCGTTTCCGTCGTCCACGCCTCTGCGGATTGCGCGACCGCCTTGGATTCCAGAAGCAGGTTGATC
>NZ_KB905596.1 GCF_000380965.1 Paenibacillus ginsengihumi DSM 21568
GGAACACTGGAAACTGGGAGTTGCTTTGTTTGACGCAATTCAATTCTTGCAAAGCCTTACCGAGCTTGATTTTTTCGAGATATTCCAGAAAGATTTTGCTTCCTCCGACGCTTGTGGCGTTTTGCAACGAAAATTCGGTCTTGATTTTGCTGATGGGCGTGATAAACTTCACCTAAAGGGTGCTCCTTTCTTTGGGTGATGTGATGTAAGCAAACACCATTCTACCAAAGATTTGGAGCACTTTTTATTTTTTTCAGAAGAGATTACTTTCGAAATTCAGGTTGATTATTCTTGGAATCGTTTTTTTATGTGTGGTTGCTTATTTCACATTTAAAAATTTTGTCGCGAATCTAACTGAGAATTACGAACTTTTGGGATAAACAACTTGAAGTCCGCGACAGAGTTGCATGCATGCGCCGCAGTAAGCCGTCAAGGGCTCCCATGTTTCGGGCCACCGCCCGGCGAGGACAGGATGTCCAGAAACCTGGGTTTCTGGCCGCCGGAGGCAAGACGGGAGTGAAACCCTTCGTCATCGGTCATCGCCTTCGGCCCGTCGAAAATTCGCCGACGGCATCGTCGAATGATCCGGCTAGGCCCGCGCTTTTGCCGAATCTCTATATTCGCTGGGCGACAAGCCGACCTTCTTTTTGAAAATTTGGCTGAAATACCGCGAATCCTTATATCCCACCTTCTCGGCGACCTCGTAATTTTTCAAATGCGTATGCTTCAGCATCTCCTTTGCCTTGGCGATGCGAATCTCCGTCAGCTGCTCGATGAACGTTTTGCCGGTGCTCGTCTTGAACAGCGAGCTCAAATACGTCGGCGTCATGTACACCTTCCGCGCCACGCTGTCCAGCGTCGCCTGCTGGCACTCCTGCTCCATATATTGAATCGATTTCTTGATAATGCTGCGGTGGCCCTCCCGCTCGTGCCGGCGAATGGCGCTTCGCAGCCCGTTCAGATGAGCGACGACGTACTCCTTGATCTCCCGAAGCGTCTGCAGCTCGAGCACAGCCATAATTTCCGATGGTTTGTAAGCGTTTGCGGATTCCAGATCGGCGGATGCCCTTTTCTCAATGCCGATCAGCAGGCGGATCGTCAATTCATAGATGCATTTGAGATCGACCGGCCCATGCTGCAAAATGTCGCCGTAAAAGCGCTCCACCGCCTGCCCGATCTCGCCCGCGTCCTCGGCCCCTTTTACACAGCGGTAGAGCTCCCCTTCCTTATCCGCAGGGTATTCGCTCAGCCGGTGATACGGGCAAAGATCGCTGTAATACACCACCTCGCCGACGCCCTTGTAAAATTTGTCCTGCAGCGCACACTGCGCCTGACGGTAGGAATGATGCACGTCGGTCAGCTGCGAGCACGGCTTGCCGACGCCGATGTTGACGGGCTCGGAGAACGCCTCCCTCAGTCTGCGGTTCACGGTCTCGATGACCTCCCTGGATACCCAGGAGAACAGCAGTCCGAGACGGTCTTCGCCGTCCGCAAACATCGCTCCTCCCGCTTCCCTCCCGTTGCGCTGCCAATATTCCTTCATTTCCGCCAGGCGCTGCCGCTTCGCTTTGGCGTCCGGGAAGAAGCCGGCCGGCTCCAGCAGGGCGATCGTAGGAAACGTGAAGTACGGACTCAGCTCAAGGTGCGATAAAGCTTCCTTTGCCTGGCGACTGCAGCGGCTGTCCCTCGTTACGAGCCCCTTCAAAAAACGGTCCCTCATCATGTCCAGCATCTCGTTGTCGTCAAAGAAAATCGCTTTGTTCAGCACAGGTGCATTTCCCCTTTGAGCAAGGTATCGATCATGCTTTATCCGCCAATGCCTGCTTACAAAAACCGGATATACGCGTTCTTGATATGCTCGAGAAATATCTGTTCCGCATGGTCCGCATCCTTGGTTCTCAGCGCCGCCATGAGCGCTTCGTGTCCTTCGATCAGCTTGTCGGTGGGGCCGTGCTTGTTGGAGATGGCCATAAACCACATCACCTTGGTGCTCATTTGATTCCACACGTCCAAAATCGCATGGTTGCCGCACCGCTCGTAAAAAAATCCGTGAAACCGCATGTCGATCTCCACCGTCTTCAGCATATCGCCGCCCTGGAGCGCTTCGTTCATCGAGGCGATCAAGCCGTCCAAATGGCGGAAATCGCTTTCATTCAACTGCGCAATCGATTGCCTGACGGCAAATCCTTCGAGCCGTTCCCGCAGCGCGTAAATATCGTCGATGTCCTTGGACGTGATGTCCGAGACGACGGAGCCCTTGTTCGCCCTGCCGTTAATGAGCCCTTCCTGCTTCAAGCGCTCCAGCGCTTCTCTGACGGGCGCCTGGCTGATCCGAAAACGGTCGGCGATCTCGGTGACAATAAGGCGCGCCCCCGGAGGCAGGCCTCCTTCGATGATCTCCTTCTTCAATGCGGCGTACACATGCGCGCTGATCGAAAAGTTTTCGAGTGAGGACGGGTTGGCGCTCATTCGCGGATCACCTCCTTCTTTTTATCGATTATCGATAATCGATGATGGTCGTGTTTCTATTATAATCATCTTCGGCTGAATTGAACACAGCGAATATTCGGTGATTTTGTCGAAGCGTGCGGTGTCAGCTAATCGGGACAAGCTTCGGAGGCGTCGCAGGAAGGCTCGGCCGAGAACTCGGCCCACACGCCGGCCGCCAGCCTCCCCCTATGCGCCGGTATACCGCTTGTAGAAATCGAACCCGCGAATCAGCTTCTCTTCCGTCTCGTCGATGTTCCCCCGCTTGATGTAATCGAGCAGCTCCGCATGCGAATCGGGAATAAAATAGCCGGCGTAATCCTGATTCGTTATCGAAATAAAGCGCATGATCTTCGTCTTGATGCTGTTCCAAATATTCAATAGAAGCGCATTGCCGCAGCGCTCGTAAAAATAGCCGTGGAACGCCATGTCCAGCTCGATGAGCCGAAAAGCGTCGTTCTCGTCCACAGCTGTCCGCATGTCGGCAAGAATCCGTTCCATATGCTCGATATCGGCCGGCGTCAGCGCTTTCATCATTTCTCGCAAGGCATGGCCTTCGACGAGCTGGCGCAGCTCATACACATCGCGAATTTCCTGCGGCGTAATTTCGGACACGACTGAGCCCTTGTTCGCCTTGCCGGCGATAAGCGCTTCCTGCTTCAGACGCTCCAGCGCCTCGCGGACCGGAGCTTGGCTGACGCCGAACGTATTGGCGATATCGAGCACAATGAGCCGGTGGCCCGGCGCCAGCTCGCCCATCAAAATGCGCTTGCGCAGCTCAAGATAAATATGCTCGCTAAGCGAAGCGGGCAGCTGCGTTATCTTCGACAGGTCCATGAAGGGATTCGACTCCTCCGTTCGGTTATGGGATGCGCTGCTGGTCGCACAGGGCCGTTCTCGATCGGCGCTATGCGTACGCTTGGCGCAACCGTAAGCTCATCTTAATGAATGCGGAAGCGATTCGTCAAGCAAGCGTTGCCTCGAGGTGTCGATGTTTTGAGAGTGACTTGTCCTTTTTACGGATGCTCTTCTCTCCGGATAATCCGCACATACTCTCTTGAACCGAACGGGTGCAGGCGGTCGGCCGCATTCTTCTCGTACGTCGCCGAGTATATAGAGTAATAGCCGGCAGATTGCTCAAACTCAGCAGCCCGCCGCTCCATCAGCTGATGGTTAAGCACGCCGCCCAGGATGACGATCACGGTAAACAGGATCGCCGATACTGCGATTTTCCGCGTCAAGGGAACGACCTCCTTTCGTTTCTTAGAAGTTATTCCCCATTCCCGCAGCAGCCATGCCGGACCGGTCCATTCTTTCTTTCATTTTTTCGGATCTGCCTCAAAATCAGTGCTTGACTCATCCGGGAAGCAAGCGTTGTGACGGATCCTGCGAAAGAGGCCGTTGTTCATGCTGCAGATCATGTGCAGGCGGCCTCTGATCCCCCGGCTTACGATTGCTACAAAGCTTAAACCGCTCGATATGATCGAATTGAAATTGTAACGCTTGTGAGGCACCTTAATTCACATTGTTTGCGACTGAAATCGGGGTTTCTGGCAAAATAGGGTTGCTCATCTTCGTTACATTTTTAAGAACGTTCAATTCATCGAAATAGAGTTTGTCATCAGCGTTACAGATATGGCGATTCAGAAGACACACTCTGCTGAGGTAGTTTTGTCAATGGTTAAGCACTGATTTTGATTTTGAGCCCATTTTTCTTTTGACAATGTTCGGAAGAATCGATATACTTTAATCTATCGAAAACTTGCATAACGTTTTAACCGGTGGAGCCTGTCAACTGCAGGCTCCTTTTTGCGTTTTCTTTGGAAAACCGGCCTAATTCGCTCGGAAAATGGAAATGCTGGGTAACATGCCTGCCAGTCAGTCAAGAGGAGGGGAACTGTCGTTCATGCACGCTGTTGTCATTTTGCCTTTTATTCTATCGGCGGTCGTGCCGCTGCTGCATCGGCTCGCGCCGCGCATTCGCGCCGGCTGGTACGTCCTGCCTTTGCCCGTATTTCTGTTTATTTATTTCCTGGGCTATATGGGCGCCGTTCAAGACGGAGCGCCGTATTCCGCCTCGGTGCCGTGGATTCCTTCCCTGGGGATCAATTTCACCGTTTATTTAGACGGGCTCAGCCTGCTGTTTACGCTGCTGATCTCCGGCATCGGGTCGCTCGTCGTGCTTTATTCCATCTTTTATATGAATAAAGACAAAGAAGCCGTCGGCAGCTTTTACACGTATTTGCTTCTTTTTATGGGAGCGATGCTGTGCGTGGTGCTGTCCGACAACTTGATCGTGCTGTACTCGTTCTGGGAGTTGACCAGCATTTCTTCCTTTCTGCTGATTGCCTTCTGGCATCATAAAGAACGGTCGCTGTACGGGGCAATGAAGTCGATGCTCATTACCGTGTGCGGCGGGCTGGCCATGCTTGCCGGCTTCGTGCTGCTGTACATCATGTCGGGCACGTTCAGCATTCGGGAGCTGGCCGCCTCGGTCGGCAGCCTGACTGATCACAGCCTGTTTGTGCCTTCCATGCTGCTGATCCTGCTCGGGGCGTTCACCAAATCGGCGCAGTTCCCGTTCCACATTTGGCTTCCCGATGCGATGGAGGCGCCGACGCCGGTCAGCGCTTACCTCCATTCGGCGACGATGGTCAAAGCGGGCATCTACCTGATCGCCAGACTCAGCCCGATTTATGCCGGAGAGGCCGGCTGGTTCTGGCTCGTGTCTGCGGCGGGCATCGCGACGCTGATGTACGGATCGTTCCGGGCGATCAAGCAGACGGACCTGAAGGCGCTGCTCGCCTTCTCGACCGTCAGCCAGCTCGGACTCGTCATGAGCTTGCTCGGGCTCGGCTCGGCGGCGGCGATCTATTCCGGCACCGGCCAATCGCTGTTCTATGTCAAAGCGACGATGGCCGCCGTGTTCCATTTGATCAACCACGCGATTTTCAAGGGCGCGCTGTTTATGGCCGTCGGGATCGTCGATCATGAGACGGGGACGAGAGATATCCGCAAGCTGGGCGGCCTGATGTCGGTCATGCCCGTCACGTTCATCGTCGCCATGATCGGGGCGTTCTCGATGGCCGGATTGCCGCCGTTTAACGGCTTTTTGAGCAAGGAAATGTTCTTTACCGCCGTCCTCAACATCATGGAGATGGACGTGCTGAACATGCAGTTCCTCGGCGTGTTCTTTCCGGTCGTCGCCTGGACCGCCAGCGTGTTCACGTTCGTCTACAGCATGCTGCTGGTATTCCGCACCTTCGCGGGAAAGAAGCAGTTCGACAAGCTGCCCGTGAAGCCGCACGAAGCGCCGCTCGGCATGCTCGTGCCGCCGGTCGTGCTGGTTTCGCTTGCCGTTGTGTTCGGCTTTTATCCGAACCTGCTGTCCTACACGCTGATCGCCCCGGCCATGGCGGCGATTCATCCAACCATGCTGCAGCCCGGGCAGCAGTTCGACGTGTCGATCAGCTGGTGGCACGGCTGGACGCCCGAGGTGTTCATGACGATCGGCGTGGTGGCCGTCGGGATCGCGCTGCTCCGCCTGCATGGCCGGGTGAGCGTGCTGCATCGGCCGCTGCTTAGCCGCATCAGCCTAAACAGCGCCTACGACGGCGGGCTCAAGCTGCTGAACCTTGGCGCCGCGCGGCTGACGAACCGGTATATGACCGGCTCGGCGCGCCACTATTTGATGTACATCTTCGCGTTCATGATGATCGCGCTGGCCGTAACGGCGGGAGTCTCCTCCCCGATCTGGCCGGGCATGTCCGGATACGCGCCGATGTCGCTGTACGAGAGCGCCGTTATTTTGGCTTTGATTGTCGCCACCGTCGCCGTGCCGTTCACGCGCTCGCGCATGGTATCGATCCTCTTGACAGGCACGATCGGGTATATCGTCACCTTGTTCTTCGTCATTTTCCGCGCGCCGGACCTCGCGCTGACGCAGATGATCGTCGAGACGGTATCCGTCGCCCTGTTCCTGCTCTGCTTCTATCATCTGCCGAAGCTGAGCAAGGACCCGGAGCCCTTGCGCTTCAAGCTGCCTAACTTCCTGATCGCGGCCGGGGTCGGGCTGACGATGACCTTGATCGCCTTGTACGCGAACGGCGCCAGCGCATTCGAATCGATCTCCGATTACTTCGTGAGGGAAAGCTACCGACTCGCTGGCGGCAACAACATCGTCAACGTCATCCTGGTCGACTTCCGCGGCTTCGATACGTTGCTGGAAATTACAGTGCTCGGCATCGCCTCGTACGGCATTTATTCACTGATCCGGCTGAGACTGGATGAGGAAGGGCCTATCGCCGCTGCAGGACAAGAGAAGAAAAGCGGGCGCCGATCGCCGGTCCATGCGTTCGCAAGCAACGATGTCATTTTGCAGACGGTCGGAAAGCTGGCGATCTTCATTATTTTGACCTTCTCGCTGTATTTGTTCTTTGCCGGCCACAATGCGCCCGGCGGAGGATTCATCGGAGGGCTGATGACGGCGGCCGCCCTCGTGCTGCTGGCGATGGCGTTCGGCATGAAGACGTTCCGGGAAGTGATTCCTGTCAATTTCCGCATCGTCAGCGCCGCAGGCATCATGATCGCCGCGCTGACGGGGATCGGGTCCTTCCTCTTCGGCGTCCCCTTCCTCAGCCATACGTTCGGCCATGTCAACCTGCCGCTGTTGGGGCACAGCGAGTTGGCCACGGCGATGCTGTTCGATCTGGGGGTCTATCTTACCGTCGTCGGCATCGCGATGACGATCATCCTGGCCATCGGGAGGGACAAATAGACGATGGAACTGTATATGTCGCTGGCTATCGGCGTACTGTTCGCCGTTGGCGTGTATCTGATGTTAAATAAAAGCCTGCTGCGCATCATTCTCGGCACAACGCTGCTGACGCACGGCGTTCACCTGCTGCTGCTGACGATGTCAAGGCTCAAGACGGGCGCTCCTCCGCTGCTGAGCGAGGCGGCGGAGCACTACGTCGATCCGCTGCCGCAGGCGCTCATCCTGACTTCGATTGTCATCAGCTTCGGCGTCACCTCCTTCTTCTTCGTGCTTGCCTACAAGGCGTATCAGAAGCTGGGGACGGACGATATGGAGCAGCTGAAGGGGGATAACGATGAATAACCTGCTGATTTTGCCATTATTAATCCCTTTAAGCGCTGCGGCTCTGTTGCTTTTGTTCAAAAACAATGTGCCGGTGCAGCGGCGGCTCAGCCTCCTTAGCGTGCTGGCGACGCTGGCCGCGGCCGTTGCCCTCTTGTATCAGGTGCGCACCGCGGGCATCCAAACGCTGTACATGGGCGCCTGGATGCCGCCGTACGGCATCGTTTTTACCGCCGACATGCTGGCTGCACTGCTCGTGCTGGTTACCGCGATCGTAGCGCTGGGCTGCCTGCTGTTCTCATTCGGCACGGTCGGCGAGCAGCGCGAGCGCAGCTATTATTATTCGTTCTTTCAATTTCTGCTCGTCGGAGTGAACGGCTCGTTCCTGACCGGCGACTTGTTCAACCTGTTCGTCTGCTTCGAGGTGATGCTGATCTCCTCGTATGCGCTCATCGTGCTGGGAGGCACGAAAAGGCAGCTGCGCGAGACGTTGAAGTATATCATGATCAACATTTTGTCCTCCACCCTGTTTGTCGCGGCTGTCGCCTACTTGTACGGAGTGATCGGGACGCTCAATATGGCTGATCTGTCGGTCAGGATCGCGGAGTCCGGGCAAGGGGGCATTTTGAACGTGATCGCCGTGCTGTTCATGATCGTGTTCTCGCTCAAGGCCGGCTTGTTCCTGTTCTTCTGGCTGCCGGGCTCCTACAGCGCGCCGCCGGCCGCCGTATCCGCCCTGTTCGGAGCGCTGCTGACGAAGGTTGGGGTGTATGCCCTGCTGCGCACCTTCACGCTGATGTTCTATCACGATCCCGGCGTGACCCACAGCTGGCTCGCCGGCATGGCTGCGGCGACGATGCTGCTCGGCGGCCTCGGGGCGATCGCCTATTCCGACGTACAGCGCATCATGAACTACAACGTCATCGTTTCGGTTGGCTTCCTCGTGCTGGGGCTGGCTGCCGCTTCCCACGCGGCGCTCGACGGCGTCGTCTTCTACCTGTTGCACGACATGATTGCCAAGGCGCTGCTGTTCATCCTGGGCGGGCTGCTCATCCGCATTGCGGGAACGAATAAGCTGGCGGAGATGGGCGGCCTGATCCGGCAGCATCCCGCGCTCGGCTGGATGTTCTTCCTCGCGGCGTTGTCCATCGCCGGCATCCCGCCGCTGAGCGGCTTCCCGGGCAAGCTGCTGATCGTGCAGGGCGCGCTGGAGCAACAGTATTATTGGCTGACCGGCTTGTCCCTGCTGTCCAGCCTGATCGTGCTCTATTCCTTGGTCCGCCTGTTTATGGGCGCCTTCTGGGGCGAAGCGAAGCCGCAGGCGAAGGCCGAAGCGAAGCCTTCCTTCGCGATGTACGCCTCCGCCGCCGGCTTGACCGCGCTGATGCTCCTGATCGGATTCGGCGCGGAATGGGTCTATGCGTTCGTATCCGATGCGGGAAATACGCTGGCGAATCCTGACATATACATTCAAGCGGTCATGAAGGAGTAGATGAGATGGCACTGCAACTATTACTGAACCTGATCATTGCCTTCGTCTGGATGTTTCTGGCCAACGATTGGTCGGCTTCGCGGTTTGTCGTCGGCTACTTGATCGGGGCGGCCTGCATCGGGCTGCTGCATCGCTTCTGGCCTTACGATTTTTATCTGAAGCGGCTGTGGGCGGTGTGCAAGCTGCTGGTGCTGTTCGTCAAAGAGCTGTTCATCTCCAGCTTCGGGGTGCTGCTGCACATCGTAAGACCCAGGCTGACGATTCGTCCCGGCATTTTCACGCTTCGCACGGAGCTGCGCTCCGATTGGGAAATTACGCTGCTGTCATGCCTCATCTGCCTGACGCCGGGCACGCTGACGCTGAACGTGGCGCCGGACGGCCAGACGCTGCATATTCATGCGATAGACATCGAGGATGCGGATGAGCTTGCCCGGCAAATCAAAGATTCGTTCGAAAAAGCGATCATGGAGGTGACGCGAGGATGATGTCGCATTTGCTGCTGCTGTCCCTGGCCCTGATCGCGCTGGCGGTCGCCGGATGCGTGTACCGGCTCCTGATCGGGCCGTCGGTCTCCGACCGGATCGCCGCGCTCGATATGATCGGCGTGCTGCTGCTATCCATGATTGCGATTATCGGCATGCTGCTGAAAACGTACGCTTATTTGGATATCATTCTCGTCATCGGCATTTTGACCTTTATCGGTACGACCGCCTTTGCCCGATATATCGAAAGGGGTGTTGTCATTGACAGCGGAGACGATGAGCGCAGCCGGTGAATGGATCATCGGATTGCTCGTGCTGGCCGGCGCCGTCATCGGCGTCATCAGCGCCTTCGGGTTGATCCGGCTGCCCGACGTGTACCTGCGGTCGCACGCCGCGACGAAAAGCGCGACGCTCGGCGTGCTGTTCATTCTCGTCGGAGCATTCCTCTATTTTTGGCTGTATATGGGCCACGTCAGCGCCAAGCTGCTCCTCGGCATCGCGTTCGTGTTCATCACGTCGCCGGTCGCCGGACATTTGAACGGCCGGGCCGCATACCGCTCCGGCGTGCCGCTGTGGGAGCGCAGCGTCCGCGACGACTGGGCGAAGGAGCAGCACCGCCAATCGGCCAGCCGCGCGCCCGAATAAGCCAAGCCTCCGGGCTGTCCCTGTTGTATGAGGACCCTCGGAGGCTTTTGGCATGGCGGGATTGGCAAGCGGGAATGCTTCGCCCGCGGCGCTGACGCGGATGGACGCGGGGCCCGGCGCTGGGCGCGGCGCTGGTGCGGATGGACGCGGGGCCCGGCGCTGACCGCGGCGATAGCGCGGATGGACGCGGGGCTCGGGCTTGGGCGCGGTGCTGGCGCGGATGGACGCGGGAACGTTTCTTGCCCAGGCTAATAAGAGATCGGCCTGCCAGGCTGCGATTTTCAACGTCGCCCCCCTATCCCTTCCATCTAGTCGCTGTGCTTATTTGCAAGAACGAAACGATTTACATATATTTCCATGAAATCCACCTTCCCCATGGATCTAAATGGAAAATCTTGCTTTTCAACATAAAATCGAGCCTGTTCCGGTTTCCTGCCCGTGAGATCAGGTTGCGATTATTGCAAAAAATACAACATTCTCCCCCCATTATTCGAAAACCGAGATGCAATCCTGCATTTCGTACAACATTTTAGCCTCATCAGCACAAATAACCCTCAAAATCACCCAAAATTTTGCACAAAATACAACATTCGCACTAAAAAAGGCCAATTCCCCCTATTTTGTTGTAGAAAATGCAACATTTGCTGCACGACACGCGAAGTCCGCCTTATTCCGAACGAATCGCAAACGAATCGCGAACGAACCGCGCTATGCAATTAGCCGCTGCCCCTCGCGGACGATGGCGGACGATGGCGGACGCTGACAGACGCACGTTTTCAGACGAATATTGTATCGATTTTTAAAACTCCAATAGTATGCTAAAATGAAACCGGTCTTATCAACCCTGCGAGGGAGGTTATGCCATGGAACATTGCTTGATTTGCAGCCGGATCGACATGATCAAGGCCGGCACGAATCCGTATTTTGTCGCAGAACTCGAAACGGGCTATGTAGTGATTGGAGATCATCAATATTTCGAAGGATATACCCTGTTTCTTTGCAAGGAGCATAAGTGCGAGCTGCACGAATTGGATCGCGACAGCAAGCGGAAGTTTCTGGACGAGATGAGCATCGTGGCTGAAGCCGTACATCGAGCGTTCCGCCCGGATAAGCTGAACTGTGAGCTGCTGGGCAACGGTGACCCGCACATGCATTGGCACATTTTCCCGAGACGAAGGACGGAGCCCAATCCCCAGTCCCCCGTTTGGTGGACGCCCAAAGAAACGATGTACTCGGACAAGGTCAAACCAAGCCACGATGCCTTGGCCCAATTGAAGAACAAGTTATTGAGCGAGCTGAAGACATTGATATAGCCCCCCTGATTAATCCGATGAATCGTAAGGGGAGCCTTTTAAGGGCAGTCAAAGGAGCAAGCACTTGGGTACCCCAGACAAGGACAGGGCTGAGAAGCGGATATGACCGCTTTCTTAGCTTTCTTAGCTTTCTTTCCCCTAAGGTATAACACCGGCAGCCTCAACCAGCCGAACCTTAGGGGATTTTTTCGGATAAAAACGTTCGCTTGAGCGAACGCAAGTTATGCGATCCCTTCCAATTCCGGAGCGGATGCTTCGTGCGCAGCGAGTTTGCTCCGTTTGACGGCATAGACGACCAGTCCGGCGAGCAGCCAGCCTCCGCCGAGCAGCAAGGAAGACAGATCCAGCAGCGTAATCAGGTAAAGCACAAATCCGGCGCCAAGCAGCGGGCATAACAGACGAAGCAGCAAATCTTTGGGCGCTCGTCTTTTTTCGCGGACGATGTAATGGAAAATGACCGACAAATTGACAAACAGGAAGGCGGTCAGCGCTCCGAAGTTGACGAATTTGATCGCGGTTTCGAGCGAAACAAACAAAGCGGACAACGAAATGACGCTGGCAAGCAAAATGTTAAACACGGGCGTACGGAAACGGGGATGCACCGACCCGAACCTTCGGGGAAGCAGAGACGTTCGTCCCATCACGAACAGCAATCGCGTAACGGTCGTCATGGACGACATGCCCTGCGACAAAATGGAAAAGATGATCACGAAGGTAAATACCGAAGCGAGCGTCGGGCCGCCAATCGCTTGCATAAGCTCAAAGCCGGCGGAATCGACGTTGCCGAACGTGAAGGCAGGGTACATTTGCTGGATCAGATATGCCGTGGCAAAATACATGGCACCCGCCAGCAGGACGATCACCATGATCGCACGAGGAATGGTCTTTTGGGGCTCTTTGGTTTCCGCCGCCATCGTGGTGATGGAATCGAACCCGAGGAATGAAAAGCACACCAGGGAAGCTCCGGCCAAAATGGAGGAAAACGATACGCCCTCGCTGACGAACGGATTCAAGCCGGCGGTAACTCCTCCCTGCAGCGCCCTGTATACGAGCAGTGCGCAGAACCCGGCAATAAACAAGATTTGCATGAGCACGAACACCTTGCTGACATTCGCCGAGGTTTTGATCCCGACAATGTTGATGATCATGACGATCACCGTCAACAGGACGATCCATACGGCAGAAGGCACCGAAGGAAATTGGGCGTTCAAATTGATGCCGAACATCAAGACCGCGATGATGCAGGAGAACAAATAGTCAAGCAGCACGGCCCATCCGACAAAAAAGCCGAGCCAGGGGTTCATCGCCTTGCTCACATACGTATAAGCGGAACCGGCTACCGGAAAGGCCCGGGCCATCTGTCCGTAGCTCGCGGCCGTGAAGACAATCGCGACGAAGGCCAGCATATAAGCAGCAAGCAGCATGCCGGACGAGCCTTCGTGGAGCACGCCAAAGCTGGTGAAAAAGATCATGGGCGACATCCAGGCCAACCCCATCGTCACAACATGGGACAAGGACAAGCTTCTTTTCAACGTTATATTATATGACACACTTATTCCTCCTCCGATTTCTTCAAGTCGGTTCAAACCAGCATTCATGTCATGACACCTCACATTTTTACAGCCGTTTTCTGAAAAGTCAAGTTCTTTTTTTGAGTTTAATCCAAACATATGTTCCCAAACAACCCGAAACATTACATTATACAAGGATTTTTAGCCTGAAAATCATTTTTCTCAAAAAAATGATGTCAAAAATTATTGCACGCACCGAAATTATGTGTTAGTATTCATAACATAAAACTTCATAACCAATGTTTTCTAGGGTTCCGAACCGCCTCGACGCGGTTGCCTGGTCCGAGAGAAAACGCATCGGGAATACCGGTGTACACGGCGGGAGAAAAGCCCGGGAGAATCGATCAAAGCTAATCTTTGATGTTTCTCCCCGGGCTTTTTTATTTATCCAAAACGAACGCAAGAGGAGGAAATTCGGATGACAGCACTTTATTCGATCACGATCGGACCCGGCGGGAAATGGTCGGCTGCGATCGGCAAAGGCAAATCCATCACTTTGACGGCAGCGGGAGACCGCGCCAACTTATCCGCCATGTTTTATTCCGCTGCTGCCCCTTCGGAGCGCTACAATATGCCGGATTCGCTGAAAGCCCAGCATACCGCCTACTACACGGCTGGCCATGTACTCATGAGCGATCAAGGGAGGGTGCTTGTTTCCGTCACCGGCGATTCGGTCGGATGGCACGACCCGCTTGCCGGGTATTCGACCCGGCAGGGCACGGACGACAAGTACGGAAAAACCTCCTACCAACAGGAGAGGAACGCTTGGCTGCGAAGCGGGGAAGAAAACCTGATCGTGGAACTGTACCGCCACAATTTGTCTCCGCGCGATTTGTGCCCGCCTGTCAATTTCTTTTCCAAAGTGGTATGCGAGCTTGACGGCACAATGCGCTACGTCCCGCAGGCGACCGCCGGCCGGTCCGTCACCCTGCGCACGGAAATGGATGTGCTGATGGTGTGCTCCAATACGCCGAATCCGCTCGATCCGTCAAACGCGTACCCGAGTGCAACGATCGAAATCAGCGTGGCGGATGCCCCGCCGGTGTCGGACGATGACTTGTGCGTGAACCGCTGCAGCGAGAACCGGAGAGCTTTTGAAAATACGTGGAACGCCTGCGCGTTGATGAAAGGAGCGAATTGACATGAGTTTGTTTCAACCTGTACTTAGCGAAAAAAACGCGGCCGATGCGATATACAGCAAGGTCATCCCGGCGGGAGAAGGATGGATGCACGATCTGCTGCCCGGCCAAACGCTCCGCATCGTCGACATGGAGGGGAATCAGGCCGTAGACACCCTGTTTTATTCGACGGAAGACCCGGGCGACCGCTACAGCGCGGTCCGCACCATCACGCGGCAGCAAAACGTATATCTCACGACCGGATCGGTGCTTGTCGCCGAATCAGGCCGGGAGCTCTTGAAAATAACAGCCGATACGTGCGGCCGGCACGATACGATCGGCGGTGCCTGCTCCGCGCAGAGCAACACGGTGCGCTATTCGCACGATACGCTGCCGATGCACAACTGCCGGGACACCTTTATGCTGATGCTCTCGGGGCGCAGCGAATATACCAAAAGGGACCTGGCGCCGAACGTGAACTTTTTTATGAACGTGCCGGTGACGCCCGAGGGAGAGCTGACATTTGCCGACGGGATCTCCGGCCCGGGGCGTTACGTCGAATTGACGGCGGTCGCGCCGGTCACGGTGCTGATCAGCAATTGCCCGCAGCTGAACAACCCTTGCAACGCCTATAACCCGACGCCGGCGCAGGTTCTGATCTGGGATGCGGAAGGAGGCGGCGCCGATGTTTAACAAGGTGCTGATCGCCAACCGCGGAGCGATCGCCGTCCGCATTATCCGCACGCTGCGGACGATGGGCATCGCGTCGGTGGCGGTATACACGAAAGCGGACCGGGACAGCCTGCATGTGGAGCAGGCGGACGAAGCGGTCCTGATCGGGGAAGGACCGGCCAAGGACAGCTACGTCAACGCGGAGCTGATTTTGCGGACGGCGCTGGAAACGGGAGCGGACGCGATTCACCCGGGCTACGGCTTCCTCAGCGAAAACGCGGCGTTCGCCAGAGCCTGCGCGGAGCGCGGCATCGCCTTCATCGGCCCGACGCCGGAGCAGATCGAGCTGTTCGGGCTGAAGCATACGGCCCGCGAGATGGCGAAACGCGTCGGCGTGCCGCTGCTCCCCGGGACGGAGCTGATCGCGAGCGCAGACGAAGCGGCGGCGGAGGCGGCGAAAATCGGTTATCCGGTCATGCTGAAAAGCACGGCCGGAGGCGGCGGGATCGGCATGCGCATCTGCCCTGACGAAGCCGCGCTGCGGGACGCCTTCGATTCGGTGACCCGGCTGGCTTCCGCGAATTTTAACGACGGCGGCGTTTTTCTGGAAAAATACATCGCCCGCGCCCGTCATGTGGAAGTGCAAATCTTCGGGGACGGGCAAGGGAACGCGGCGGCGCTCGGCGAGCGGGATTGCTCGGTGCAGCGGCGCAACCAGAAAATCATCGAAGAGACGCCCGCGCCGCTGCTCGCCGAGACGGTTAGGCGGGAGATGCACGAAAGCGCGCGCAAGCTGGCCCAGGCCGCCGGCTACCGGAACGCGGGAACGGTGGAGTTTTTATACGATCCGGAGACGGAGCGTTATTATTTCCTCGAGGTGAACACGCGGCTGCAGGTGGAGCACGGGGTTACCGAAGAGGTGCTGGGCATCGACCTGGTGGAATGGATGATCCGGGAAGCGGCCGGACAGCCGCCGGAGCTTGTGCAATCGGCCCGCGAGCCGAAGGGCCACAGCCTGCAGGTTCGCCTGTATGCGGAGGACTGCTTGAACGGCTTCCGCCCGGGGGACGGACGGATCGACGACGTGGTTTGGCCGGAGCAGGCGCGAATCGAAACGTGGATTCAAAGCGGCCTTGAGGTGACGACCTTATACGATCCGATGCTGGCCAAAATCATCGTGCACGCGGACACGCGCGAAGCGGCCGTTTCCCGCATGGCCGAAGCGCTGAACAAGCTGCGCATCTACGGAGTGACGACGAACCAGTCCTATATCGAAGCGTTCCTGCACACGGAGGAGTTTAAGGCCGGGCGCGTGTATACGAGCATGCTGGACGGATTTCATCCGGCGGAGCCTGCGATCGAAGTGCTGGACGGCGGCGTTCAGACCACCGTGCAAGATTTTCCGGGAAGAACCGGCTACTGGGACATCGGCGTTCCGCCTTCCGGTCCGATGGATGCCCTCGCTTTTCGTATCGGCAACCGGCTGCTTGGCAACGAGGAAGGGGCCGCAGGCTTGGAAATGACGCTCCGCGGCGGCTCGTACCGCTTTCGCGACGAGATGCGGTTCTGCTTGACCGGCGCGGATATGAAGGCGGAGCTGGACGGCGTTCCGGTTCCGCTCTATACACCGGTTCAGGCGCAAGCCGGCGCCGTGCTCACGCTGGGCGAAGCGGCCTCCGGCATGCGGACGTACCTGCTGGTGGCCGGCGGGCTGGATATGCCGCTCACGCTCGGCAGCGCCTCCACCTTTACGCTCGGCGGCTTCGGCGGGCATATGGGCGGCGCGCTCCGGCCGGGCGCAGTGCTCCGGGTATGCCGGGAATCGGCCGCACCGCTTCCCCCTTTGGAGGCGGAAAACCGTCCGGAGCTGGCGGGAGAATGGACGATCGGCGTCATTCCGGGTCCGCACTGCACCGCGGAGTATTTGCTCCCGCAATATCTGGATCAGCTCACCTCTACGGTGTGGGAGGTTCATTTCAACAGCTCGCGAACCGGCGTTCGCTTGATCGGTCCGGCGCCGCTTTGGGCGCGGGAGGACGGCGGCGATGCGGGTCTGCATCCTTCGAACATCCACGACAACGCCTACGCCGTCGGCGCGCTTGACTTGACAGGCGATATGCCGATCCTGCTCGGACCGGACGGACCGAGCCTCGGCGGATTCGTGTGCCCGGTGACGACGGCCACCGCCGAGCTGTGGAAGCTCGGCCAGCTTCGTCCCGGCGACAAGGTGCGCTTCAAGCTGATCACCGTCCAGGAAGCGGAGGAGCTTCGCGCCGCACAGGACGCCTTTTTGCGGGAGCTGGGCAGCGGCGCATCCCTGCCGGGCCTGCCTGAGGTGTCGCGGGGCGATTATGCGCCGCTCCTCGCCTATGAGGCGGAGGGCCGCCGATTCCCGATCGCCGTCCGCTGCTCCGGCGACGAAAATATTTTGGTGGAATACGGGGAGCGGGAGCTCGATCTTCTGTACCGCTTCCAGGTGTATGTACTGATGCAGGCCATCAAGGAAAGCGGCCGCATCCCCTTTATCGAAATGACGCCGGGTATCCGCTCCCTGCAAATTCATGTGGACCCGTCCCGAATCACGGTGACAGAAGCGGCGGCGCGAGTGATGGACATCGATCTTGCCCTCCCTCCCCTTGACTCGATCGAGGTTCCGTCGCGCATCGTCAAGCTGCCGCTCTCGTGGGACGACCCGGCGACGAGGCTGGCCATTGAGCGGTATCAGCAAAATGTTCGGCCGGACGCTCCGTGGTGTCCGAGCAATCTGGAATTTATCCGGCGGATGAACGGTTTGGATTCCCTAGAAGAAGTCGCCGAGGTCGTCTTTGGCGCCTCCTATCTGGTCATGGGACTCGGAGACGTCTATTTGGGCGCGCCGGTCGCCGTTCCTCTGGACCCGCGCCACCGGCTCGTCACGACCAAATACAATCCGGCCCGCACCTGGACGCCGGAGAACGCCGTCGGCATCGGCGGCGCGTACCTTTGCGTGTACGGCATGGAGGGGCCGGGAGGCTACCAGTTCGTAGGGCGCACGGTGCAGATGTGGAATAGACAAGGTCGTAAAACGGCCAATTTCGAGCAAGGAAAGCCGTGGCTGCTGCGCTTTTTTGACCAAATCCGTTTTTACCCGGTTTCCGAGGAAGAGCTGCTTCGCATGCGCGACGATTTCCCGCGCGGGGAGTTCACCGTGGAGATCGAGGAAACGACGTTTAACCTTGGCGAGTATTTGGCCTGGCTCGATGCGATACGGGAAGAAGCGGCGGATTTTCGCTCGCGGCAGCAGGCTGCGTTCGCAAAGGAACGGGAGCTTTGGAAGCAGCTCGGCATCGCCGAGCACGTATCCGAACCGGAGAGCGCCGAAGGCGGCGATCAGGCGGAGCTTCCGGAAGGCAGCCTCGGCGTAAACAGCTCCATGTCTGGCAGCATCTGGAAGGTGCTGGTCGAGCCGGGGCAGCAAGTCCGAAAAGGCGAGACTATTATAATAGAAGAAAGTATGAAAATGGAGTTCGCGCAGGCAGCCCCGTTCGACGGCGTGATCGCCTCCGTCTTCGTCGCTTCCGGCGACCAGGTGCGGGCGGGAGACTGCATTGCGGCGATTTATCCGCTCGAAAAGGAGGCGGCATCATGAGCGTACATGCGGTTCCGTTCGAACTGACGATCGACCATTTGCGGAAAGGGTATCTCTGCGGCAGCTTTACCCCGGAGGAGGTGATCTCCGCCATCATTGCCCGGGCGGAGCGGGACAAGGCGATGAATATTTGGATTCTGGAGCCGGAGCTCGAACGGATTTCCCCTTACTTGGAGCGCTTGCAAGAGCTTGATCCCGCGGCGCATCCGCTGTGGGGAATCCCGTTTGCAGTCAAGGACAATATCGAGGTGGCCGGTTGGCCGGTAACGGCCGCCTGCCCGGCTTTTGCCTACGTCCCGGAGCGCCATGCGGCAGTCGTGGAGAGGCTGATTGCCGCCGGAGCGATCCCGGTGGGCAAAGCAAATCTCGATCAATTCGCCACCGGCCTGGTCGGCACGCGCAGCCCCTACGGCGAGACGCGGAACGCGCTGCGCCCGGAGCTGATCAGCGGCGGGTCGAGCTCCGGTTCGGCGGTGGCGGTGGCCCGCGGGCAGGCCGCCTTCGCGCTCGGTACCGATACCGCCGGTTCCGGCCGGGTGCCGGCCGCCTTGAACGGGCTGGTCGGCTATAAGCCGGCGGTGGGCGCCTGGCCTTCGGCGGGCGTCGTGCCGGCCTGCCGGAGCATCGACTGCGTGACCGTGTTCGTCCGGCACGCGGAGGAAGCGGCGGCCGTCGACCGGATCGTCCGCGGGCTGTGCCCGAACGATCCTTACTCCGCGAGCCGCCCGCTGAACCGGCCCGAGCCTCCGGTAGTCTGGCTGCTACCTGAAGGTCCGCTGCCTTTTTTCGGGCCGTTCGCCGCTGAGTATGAAGCGGCCTGGAACCGGACGAAGCAGCGGCTCTTGCGGTCGGGGGCCGCAGTGCGGGAGATCGACATTGCCCCGCTGCAGGAAGCGGCCGCCCTATTGTACGAAGGCCCGCTTGTCGCCGAACGGTGGAGCGATCTTGCCGCGTTTATCGAAGGGCATCCCGGAGCGGCGCTGCCGGTGACGGAAACGATTTTGCGCACGGGAGCGAAAGCGGAGTTTACGGCGGCCGCCCTGTTTCGGGCCCAGCACCGGCTGGCGGAAATCCGGCGTCAGGCGCGCGCCTTGCTCAGCCATGCCGTGCTGCTCCTGCCAACCTGCGCCGGGACATGGACGCGGGAGCAGGTGGCCGCCGACCCGGTGGCAACGAACAGCCGAATGGGGCTGCTGACGAATCACTGCAATTTGCTCGATTTGAGCGCCATTGCGGTTCCGGCGGGACACGCCGCGCCCGGCTTGCCGTTTGGCGTCACTTTATTTGCTCTGCCGGAAGCGGAGGCTGGCCTCATTCCGGCCTCCCGGCATGTGATGTGCCAGCAGGAGACGATCCAGGTCGCCGTATGCGGGCTGCATATGCAGGGGATGCCGTTGGAGCCGCAAATGACCGGGTTTGGCGCCGTTTTTTCGGAAGAAGCGGCGACCGCGCCGAACTACCGGCTGTTTCAGCTTCCTACCGATCCGCCGAAGCCCGGGCTCGTTCGCGTCTCAAGCGGCGGCGCGAAGATCGCAGTGGAGCTGTGGGAGATGCCGCTGGAACAGTTCGGCCGGTTCACCGTCTCCATTCCGGCACCGCTCGGCATCGGCTCGATCGAGCTTGCGGACGGACGAACCGCTGCGGGATTCGTGTGCGAAGCTTATGCCGCGGAAGGAGCGGTTGATCTGACCGCCTTCGGCGGGTGGAGAAATGCCGCGAAGGCCGCCGCTCGCCCGATCCCTTAAAGCCGCGCGATTAGATTAGCCCGCTGCTGCTCGGGGCGCGCGCTGGGGTACGAGCTTCGGCGCGAGGCACGTGCCCTTCGGCGGACGCGGCACAAGCCCTTCGATGAAACGAGGCACGAACAAGGCCCGGCACGCGCCTTCGATGGACGCGGCACGAGACCCGCGCATGCCCTCTCAATAAGATACCGCCCGCCGCCGGTTCACTTTCGGTTCTTCCGCCCCTTTGTGCAGGGAAGCGTGAATCAGGAAGAAGACGAGCGCGATCAGCGAGGCGCAGGCGCCGACCAGCAGCACCGGCGTGACGCCCCAGCGGTCGTACAGGTTGCCGTAGATGGTCGGCCCGGTCATCCGCCCGACATTGCCGAAGCCGCCGGTCAGCCCCATGAAGAACGGCGCCGCCCGTCCCGTGCGCTCCGAGAAAAACGTGGGGATCGCGGGCAAGAGCAGCATTTCGCCGATCGTGCTGATGATCATCCCGACGACAAAGAACGCGTACGACTGATGAAAAAACAGGATGAACCCGATCCCCGCCGTATAACAGAGGGCGCTGGCGACAATCTGGGACACCAAAGATTTGGCAACCGTATGCTTGATCAGCGCGATGACCGGCTGGCCCGCGAAAATGACGATCCCGTTGATCGTCCACAGCAGGCTGTACATCGTCAAGGGATATCCCTCTTCCGTGAGATATGGCGCGATGCCGTTGCTCCACAGTGTGAACGAAACATAATAAAACATCGCCCCCAGGCCGATGAACAGATAGACCCGGAAGTTCGTAAGATTTCGCAGATGGCTTCGGCTGTCATCCGCGTCCGCCAGTGTGCCTCCCGCGCCGGCCGGCGCCTCCGGGACGGGCTGCGCCTTCATGAAGAAAAACAGAAAGACAGCGAACAGAAGCGTCGTCAGAGAGGTAACGGCATAGGTCAGCGGAAATGAGACGGAGGCAATCAGCCCCCCTGCCGCCGCACCGATGGCGAGTCCCGTGTTGTTGCCGACATAGATGGCGTTGTAGAGCTTTCTCCGATGCTCCTTCCAGCGGAAGCCGACATATGCATTAATAGAAGGAATGGCGATGCCGTTCATGAAGCCGTAGGCGCAGATGACGCCGACATACGTCCAGTAATGGTCGATCGCCACGACGGAGGCCAGTCCCGCAGCAGACAGCGCCATGGAGCCGACGATCAGCGTTTTCGGGCCAAGCCGGTGATAGAGAGAGCCGCCGACGATTTCGCCCAAAATGCCGGCGAGCGCCTGGAACAGCAGCACCATGCCCGCCTCCCCATAGGAGCGGCCAAGCTGTTCGTGCACGTACAAGGTGGTCAGCGGCCACAAAATCGCTTTCCCCGTCGCGTTCATAAAGCTTGCGGCCATAAAATAGAGCGCATCCGCCGGATACGCCTTATAGAAGGTCATCCATCTTTTTATCATGGGATTCATGTTTGAAATTCCACCTTTATATTTGGTCCCAAACGGGGTGAACTTTCCGGTTTACCTCCTTTTGGGATCCAGCGCATCGCGGATGCCGTCGCCGACGAAGTTGATGACGAGCACGGTAATGACGATCATCAGGCCGGAAGGAATCCACAGCCACGGCTCGCTCTGCAGCGTCGTGATCGATTGGGCAGCGGTCAGCATGTTGCCCCAGCTCGCGGTCGGCGGCTGCACCCCCATCCCCAGAAAGCTGAGCGACGATTCGGACAAGATCGCCGTTGCCGCACCGAAGGTCGCATTGACGAGCAAAGGCCCCATCGCATTCGGCATGATCTCCTGAAAAATAATCTGTCTCTTGCTGAGACCGAGCGCCTGAGCCGCTTTGACATACTCCGTCTGCTTGATCGACAGCACGCTGCCCCGGACGAGACGGGCGACGGCAGGCCAGCCGAGCAGCCCGAGCACGAGCACGATATTGAACAGGCCGGGGCCGATAATCGTCACCAGGACGAGAATGACCATCAGGTAAGGAAAGGACATGAAGATGTCCATAATGCGGTTGATAATCATATCCACCTTGCCGCCGTAGTAGCCGGCGACCGCGCCGACGACCGTTCCGATCGCGACATAGATGGCGACCGAGCCGAGGCCGATGGACAACGACACGCGGGAGGCGTAGATGAGCCGGCTGAGCACATCCCGTCCGACCTGATCCGTTCCCAGCCAATGCTGAGCCGAAGGCGGGGCGCTGAATTCGTCCTGAATCATATTCGGATCGTAAGGCGCAAGCAGCGGCGCGAACGCCGCCATCAGAATCAGCAGGACGAACAGGACGAGGCCCGCTACGGCCAGCTTGTGCTTCATGAACTGTTTGGCTACGGCCTTCAGGTAGCTCTCGTGCCGGTTGTCTTCGTGACCCGCCATTTCTTCCCGAATGGGAATGTTATTGTTGTCCACCCGTTCTTGCCAGGATACCGTACGCATAGCAACACCTTCTTCTTCATTGTACTTGATGCTTAATTGTACTTGATGCGCGGATCGACGAACGCGTACATCAGATCCGCCCACAGATTGGAGATCAGCACCGCCACGGCGGCGACCAGGTTAATGCCCATCAGCACCGGATAATCTCTCGACAAAATCGCCTGAATGGTCAGCTGGCCCATGCCGGACCACTGAAAGACAGTCTCCGTGACGACCGCTCCCCCGATCAGCATCGGAATGTCCATGCCCGCTACCGTAATGATCGGAATGAGGGCATTTTTCAAGGTGTGCTTGTTGATCACCTTCCATTCCGGCAGCCCCTTCGCTCTCGCCGTCCGCAGGTAGTCCTGGTTCAGCACTTCAATGACGCTCGAGCGGACGTAGCGCACCATGCCTCCGGCAATGGAAGCGCCGAGCGTGAAGGCCGGCAGCACCAGATGCTTGAGCGTATCGAGAAAATCCCCTTCCCGGCCGATCGTATTCATTCCGCCTGTCGGCAGGACGCCGAGCGTTACGCCGAACAAATAGATGACGCCGAGCCCCAGGAAAAAGCCGGGAACCGACACGCCGAGGAAGGAGCCGGTCGACACGACGTAGTCAAGCCAGGAATACTGCCTGATCGCGCTGATGATGCCAAGCGGAATGGCGATCAGATAGGCGATGATCAGGGCAGTTCCCATCAGCAGCAGCGTCGCCCCCAGACGCTCGGCCAGCATCTGGGACACCGGCTGGAACGAATTGAAGGAGATGCCCAAATTGCCTGTGAGCAGCTGGCCGAGCCATTTCACATATTGCAGCAGCAGCGGATCGTTCAGGCCGAGCGCCTCTCTGCGCTGCAGCTTATCCGCCTCCGACAAATCCGGGTTCGCATACAAATCGGCCGGATCGCCCGGGGCCAAATAAATAATAAAGAAATTCAAAAAGGTTACGCCGATTAACACAGGTACGGCAATAAGCAGCCGGCGCATCGTATAGGAAAACATCCCCATCCACTCCCAACGTCGAATTGTTCCTTAGCGTCAGCTTTTCCATCGAGATTTCTCAAGAAAGCGGATAATGGCAGGCAACAAGACGCTGCCCCCCTTGAAGCGCAGGCTCCTCCTCCCGGCAGCGGGGCTGGGCCAGCGGGCAGCGGTTGTGAAACCGGCAGCCGGCCGGCGGGGACGCCGGGTTGGGCACATCGCCCGACAGGATGATCCGCTCCTTCGAGCGGCTCCACGGATTCGGCGTCGGATAGGCGTCGAGCAGCGCTTTCGTATAGGGGTGCCGGGGCGAGCGGTAGATGTCCTCCGTTCTCGCCAGCTCGACGATTTTGCCCAAATACATGACGGCGATCCGGTCGCTCATGAACTTGACGGCGCCGAGCCCGTGCGCGATGAACAGATACGTCAGCTGAAAATTGTTCTGCAGCGATTTCAGCAGATTCAAAATTTGCGCCTGGATCGAGACGTCCAGCGCCGAGACCGGCTCGTCGCAGACGATGAGCTTCGGCTGCAAAATGACCGCCCGGGCAATGCCGACCCGCTGCCGCTGGCCGCCGGAAAATTCGTGGGGAAATTTATACAAGGCGTGGCGGGACAAGCCGACGATCTCCAGCAGCTCGGTCGCCTTCTTCAGCGCCTCCGCCTGCGTCATATCCGTATGCACCATAAGCGGCTTCGTCAGCAGCTCCCCCACCCGCTTCCGCGGATTGAGCGAGGAATACGGGTCCTGAAAAATCATTTGCAGATCGGAGCGCACTTTCCGCATATCCCTCTCGGACAACCGGTGCACGTTATGATTTTTATAATAAACGGAGCCTTCCGACAGCTCCTCCAGCCGGACGATGCTGCGGCCCAAGGTCGATTTGCCGCAGCCGGATTCGCCGACGACGCCGAGCGTCTCGCCCGGAAACACCATCAGGTCGACGCCGTCCACCGCCTTTACATGACCGGCCGTTTTGTAGAAGATGCCTTTTTTGATCGGATAATATTTTTTCACCCGCTCCAGCCGCAGGATCGGATCTGTGCTTACTTGGGCTTTGTGCAAAATAGCGCTCATACGGTTTCCTCCATTGTCTCAGTGTAGGGCATAGGAGCTCAGCTCCGACAAGTGCTTCTCGTCCTCCACCAGCCAGCAGCGGACCAGATGTCCGTTCTCTGTCTGGAACAAGGGAGGGCACTCCCTGCGGCATTTGTCTGCGGCCAAGGCGCAGCGGTCCTGGAAGCGGCAGCCTTTGGGCATCTGGGTGATCGACGGCACACTGCCGGGAATGCTGCTCAGCTTCTCGGACGGGTTATCCAGGTGCGGGATGGACGACAGCAGCCCCTGGGTATACGGATGCCGCGCCGCCTCGAACAGCGTGTATACGTCGGTCTCCTCCACCACTTGACCGGCATACATGACGAGCACCCGGTCGGCCATTTCGGCGACGACGCCCAGATCGTGGGTGATCAGCATGATGGAGGTGCGAAATTCCTCCTTCAGCTCTTTGATCAAGGCGAGAATCTGCGCCTGGATCGTCACATCCAGCGCCGTCGTCGGCTCGTCGGCAATGAGCAGCTTCGGCCTGCAGGCCAGCGCCATCGCAATCATGACGCGCTGCCGCATGCCGCCGGAGAGCGAATGCGGATACTGCTTCGCGATCGCCTCCGCGCGGGCGATGCCGACCCGCTTCAGCAGATAGACCGCCCGCTCTCTCGCCTCGCCCGGACTCGCATCCTCGTGCTGCAGAATCGTCTCCGTCAGCTGGTTCCCGATCGTCAGCACCGGATTCAGCGACGACATCGGATCCTGAAAGATCATCGAGATCTCTTTGCCCCGGATCCGCCGCAGCTGCTCCGCATTCAGCCGGGTCAGCTCCCTATTTTCGAAGGTGATTTTGCCGGATTTGATATAGCCGTTCTTCCCCAGCAGATTCAAAATAGACAGCGAGGTCACGCTCTTGCCGCAGCCGGATTCGCCGACGACGGCGACCGTCTCTCCATGGCCGATGCGAAACGATACTTCTTCCACGGACGTCACTTCGCCCTGCTCGGTCCGGAATGCGGTCTGCAAACGATCCACTTCCAACAATGGTTTCATGATCTGCACTCCTCCTTGGCGCCTGCGCCTGCCGAAAAATACATAGAGCCGCCTTCTCCTGCTGCAAGAGAAAGCGGCTCCGTTGCCGAATCCGGTCTGGCTCCATTGACAAACCGGAAAATAGTATTGGATTGGATCGAGAATGCCTTCACCGGGAAGGTCTCGACCGGAAGTTTTTATGTCACAAATCATAACACCAACCTATTCGATCGTCAATATTTTTTTGCAAAAAAGGAGTTGACTGATTCGATTTCACGTAACATGATATATAACATAACATTCCTAATCGCTGCTTGGACGCTGCACAGGGGGATCGGGCAGTCAAAATCCACATTCGTAAGGTGTTGGTGCCAATGAAATCTGTACTGGTGTATTTCCCGGATACTGCATATCAGCCTACGGACAGTACCATCGGCAAGCTGAATGCCATCGGCCTCGACGTATTGTCCGTGTTCATGGCCAAGGATCTTCCCAAGCAGGACAGCGGCCTGGACGGGGTCATTCTCTGTTCGACCGAACGGGAGCTTAACCTGCGGCTCGCTCTGCTGTCCGCCAGCTACTCCCTGCCTCTGTGGTGGTGGTGTCAAAACCCCCATTTTCACGCCGGCATCCAGCATCAGATCGAGGGCGTCCTTACGGACGGCATGAGCCCGGCCGAGCTGCAGTGGGCGCTTGTCGTCGGCTTCAACAATTACGAGAACCGGGTGTCGGTGCTGCGGCAGGTGAAGCAGCTGCAGGAGAAGCTGGAGGAACGCAAGCTGATCGAACGGGCCAAAGGCATCCTCGTCCGCACGACGGGAATGTCGGAAGAGGAAGCGTTCCAGTATTTGCGCAGCAAAGCGATGAAAGAGCGCAAGAAAATGGCCGCCATCAGCGGCTCCATCGTCGATCTGTACGGCCCCTTGATGGATCGCCGGCCGGCCAGCGATTAAGGCGTCCCCGCCCCATTCCGCCGTTCTTTGTCCGTTATCCCCGCGGCGTTCTCTCGCATCCTGACGGCGTGCTCACTTATGAAGCGGCATTTTCAAGCGATCTGCGATGTCACCGAAGCAGCGGCAAATTTTTAGGTTGACGAGTGCGTTGGCTGCATGTTACAGTATGTGACATAAACAAGCGAATATCGAATTCCGGTTTGTCAATGGCGCCAAACCCGTGAATCGGCAATGAAGCCGTCTTTTCCTGTCCATACAGCGAGAAGGCGGCTTTCTGTATTTTTATCCTATTCATCCAAAGGAGTGGTTCTTATGTATCGTCCATTAATCGAAAAAGGAGTGCCGCTGTTCTCCGGCATCCGCACCTTCATGCATCTCCCGTATGTGAAAGAGCTGGACAACGTGGATTACGCGGTCATCGGCGTGCCGTTCGACACCGGCGTCAGCTATGCCGTCGGCACCCGCTTCGGCCCGGCGTCCATCCGCGAAATGTCCCAGCGAATACGCCCGATCAGCACAGCGATGAACATCGATACGTCGGAGTACTTGTCCGGCATCGATTACGGCGACCTGAAGGTGCATCCCGGGTACATCGACTACTCCTACGAGGCCATCGAGGAGCAGCTGAATCCGATCTTCGCCAAAGGCATCGTGCCGATTATGCTCGGCGGCGACCATTCTATCTCTTATCCGCATGTGAAGGCGGCCGCCAACACGTACGGCCCCGTCAGCCTCGTTCATTTTGACTCCCACACCGATACCGGCAAAAGCATGGACGAGCGCAAAAAGCATTCCCACGGCACGATGTTCCGGTATGCGGCCGAGGAAGGGCTGATCAACGCCGCAACTTCGATTCAGATCGGCATGAGGGGCACTCCCTTCGCCCTGAACGCGCTCGACGAGTCCAGAGCGCTCGGGTATGAGGTGCTGTCCACCGACGATGCGAAAAAGCTGTCCATCCCGGAGTTGTGCGAACGAATCAAGCAGCGCGTCGGCGATAATCCGGTGTTCCTCACCTTCGACATCGATTTCCTCGATCCCGTCTTCGCTCCCGGCACCGGCACGCCCGAGGTCGGCGGCTTCACGACCTACGAGGCGCAGCAAATGCTGCGGGGGCTGGCCGGACTTAATCTGATCGGCTTCGACCTGGTGGAGGTGCTGCCCGACCGCGATTTGACCAAGGTCACCTCCTTGAATGCGGCCAACATCGTCTTCGAATTCATCACGCTGCTCGCGCTGAACCGGCGCAGCCGCAAGGAAGCGGAATCGGCCGTTCTCGGCTAAGCCTGCTCATCCTGACTCATTCGCGACATCAACCTAACGAGGGGGCACAAGCATGAATCGATCGACCCGAAGACCACTTGCCGCCATCGTGCTGGCCGGCATCCTGGCTTTGGCTGCGGCATGCAGCCAAAGCCCTGCCGGAGGTGCGGGCAATTCCCCGGGAGCTGCTCCCGAATCGGCAGCCCCGTCCCAGCATCCGAACCGGATCACGATCGGCATGACCAACCCGCCGCTCATGTTCAACCCGGTCGACACCGACGCCTCCGGCTCCAATGCCGCCGTCTTCGTCAACCGTTATTTGTTCGATACGCTGTTCAAGATGACAGCCCCCCTGGAATTCAAGCTGCAGCTCGCGGAATCGTTCGAGCAGAAGGACGACCGCACCTACGTGGTGAAGCTGAACAAGGACGCTCAATGGACGGACGGCAAGCCGGTCACCGCCTACGACTTCGAATTTACCGCCAACCTGGTGGCCAACCCGAAGACGCTGTCCACCGTTCGCGCCAATATCGCCTTCCTGGAAGGGCTGAACGACAAGAGCCGGCTGCCCGAAGGCGTCAGCAAGCTGAGCGGCGTGAAGGTGATCGACGATAAAACGTTCGAGCTCGTAACCGCGAGTCCGGTCGATCCGAATCTGATCCAGGAGCGGCTGAGCGAATTTCACATTCTGCCGAAGCATGTGCTGGAGAATGCCGACCCCGCGAGTCTCAACAGCCATGCGTTCTGGAAAAATCCTGCCGTCACCAGCGGACCTTATGTCTTCGGCAAATTCGACAACAACGTTGTCCAGCTGACGGCCAACCCTAATTATTACCGCGGGGCTCCCTCGATTCAGGAGGTCGTCGTCAAAGTGATGCCGGCCGCCAATATGGTCGCCCAGCTGCAATCGCAGGAGATCGACATGAACGCCGGACAAGGGCCGGGCAATATCCCGCCGAAGGAATGGGAAACGATCAAGAAGATGGGCCATATCCAGACGATGGAGGAGCCGACGCGCCGGTATAATTCGATCGAGATCAACACGACGCGCATTCCGGATAAGAAGGTGCGTCAGGCGATGGCTTACGCAATCAATCGCGAAGCGATCGTGAACCAGCTGATGAAGGGCATCGGCGAAATTCAGGACGGGCCTTATTCCAACAGCCATCCTTACCACGACAAGGATATTTTGAAGTATGACTACGATCCGGAGAAAGCGAAGCAGCTGCTTCAGGAAGCCGGCTGGGATTCGAGCAGGGTGCTGGAGTTCATCGTGCCGACGGGAGACGCCGTTCGGGAGATGGCGGGCAACATCGTTCAGCAAAATCTCGAAGCGGTCGGCGTCAAGGTAAAGCAGGTCAACTTCGATTTTGCCACGGCGGTTCAGCGGGCGGTCAAAGGCGAATTCGACCTGTTCATCTCCAGCTTCGGCTCCTTGGTCGATCCCGACGGCCCGAGCAATACGTACAAATCCACCGCAGCGCTGAACGATATGCGCTACAACAATCCGCGCGTCGACGAGCTGTTCGCCCTCGGCATGAAGGAGACGGACAAGGAGAAGCGGTTCGCGATCTACAAGGAGCTGCAAAACCTCATTCAGGAGGACGTTCCGCTCATTACGATCTATTCGGAGAAAAATTTGATCGCCCTGAACAAGGCGATCGAAGGACGCGGCGGCACGATCTACGGCATGCATTACGATGTGCATGAGTGGTCGATCCGGTAAATCCGTCCCGCGAAGCAGGCTGGCCCGTACGAGGCCAGCCTGTTTGCATCCGGCTTTAAGCATGAATTTTTCGTGCTTATCCCCAGCAAAAAATCAGCGCAGCGCCAAAATAAGACCGATCATGCTTGTCTCGATGAAATCGATCCATCCCAGTTGCGGGCAGCTCGAATATGGTGGCTTTTCGCTCTTATTTTCGCACATGGGGCGTTCCTACGGATCGTTCCGCTTCTTGGACTCCACGAGCTTCGTAAGCTGCTCGTCGGCTTCGCGGAGCGCCGTATTGATATCCTTTTCTTTCTTCAGCACAAGGTCGAAGGCGTCCAGCACAATTTTGTTGGTGTCGCTTCCCTGGTATTTGGAGATGCTTGGGACGGAGGGCTTCAGCTTCACCATGCTGGTCAGATTCAGCGTCTTGCCGGCAAATTCCGGGATTCCTCTGCCATATTCCTGCTTGACGATTTCGCTTGCGAGCACCGACATTTTGGCGTTCCGGGCAAGCTCCAGCTGGACTTCGTCCGACAACACGGTCTCGATGACCTGAAAGGCCGCATCCTTCACCTGGCTTTGCTCGGTGATGGACATATTCGGCGTATCGACATTCGTGCTGTAGCCCATATTGTTCTTATGCTGCGGGTAGGTGACCACGTCCCAGCTCATCTCCTTGGCCTGGCGCAATGCCAGCAGCGTCGAGCTCGAGCCTGCGAGCATCGCCAGCTCTCCCTTCAGGAACGCTTCCTGATTGGGCGCAAACGACATTGTGTCGTAAGGCGGATCCGCATTGCCCGGATAGTTGTAAATGCGGTTCCACAGCTCGAAGGCTTCTTTCCAAGGGTCCGTGGTCAAGGTCGATCGGTGGCCGTTATTTTTATCCAGCTGATAAAGCACGATCTGATTGATCATCCGGTTGACGTTATCCGGATAAAAGCCGCGGTACTGAACGCCGTCGCTCATCCGCGTCATCTGCCGGCCCAGCTCCCCCGCCTCTTCCCATGTCATGCCGTCCTGCGGATAGGAGACCCCGAATTTGTCGAACAGCGATTTGTTGTAAAACAGGCCGAACGTGTTGTTGAACGCGGGCAGTCCGCCCAAATAGTTCGTATCCGCGTTCACTTTAATATAGCTGAGCGTCTCCGGGATGATCCGGTTCAGGTCAAACTGATGCTTCTGGATGAGCGGCTCCATGTTCGACAGAAGCCGAAGCTCCTTCAATTGCTTGAGGGTTCCGCCGTATCCGACGATAATGTCCGGAATGTCGCCGGCCGCCACCAGTTCCGCAATGCCGAAGCCTTTTTCCGAGGTGTTGATGTATTGAACGGCAATGTGGGGATATTTCCTCGCCAGCGGCTCCTGCACGTACTTCTGGAATTCCGCGTCGGTAAAAATCCCTCTGCTCGTCGCAAACTTTACGGTGACCGGCTCCGTGCCGATCGCGGCCGCTGTCTCGCTTTCCTGCGCCGCCAAAGGCACGTCTCCGCCCGCGCCGGTGCACCCGGCCAACAGCAGCGCCGCGCAAAGACTGACGATGCCGTTTCGTCTTCCATTCATAGGACAGCCAAGCCCCCTTGCCGTTATTTTTTCTGGCTAAGCCGGTCTTGAATCAGCCTGTTCATCTCTTCGTCCGCTTCGCGAAGCGCTGTGTTGAGGTCCTTCTCGTCGACGATATAGGCGTTGAACGCCTTGGCCAAAATTTTATCGACCTCCCCGTCCGGCAAGTACTGAAACGGCGTCATGACGGCAAACTTCAGCCGGGTCATCGCGGACAAGTTTTTGCCCTCGAATTCCGCGAGCCCTTTGGCGAACTCGCCCTTCAGCCGCTCGTCCTTCAGTACCGTCATCCGGCCGCTGCGCATCAGATCGGTCTGCACCTCATCAGATAGCAGGGTGTCCAGCACGAGGAAGGCCGCATCCTTCACCCCGCTCTGCTCCGTAATCGACAATATCGGCGAATCCAGCCGCTGACCGATTCCGGGAGCTTTCCGGTGCTGCGGATAGGTGACCATATCCCAGTTCAGGCCTTCCGTCTTCTTCAGCGTGTTCAGCAGGTTGCTGTGGCTGGCGATCATCGCCAGCGTTCCTCCGGCGAAGGCGGCCTGGTTCTTCCCGGCGTTCGGCACCTTGAAGTCGCCTTCGGTCAGCCCCGGCATTTTGAACAGGGAGCCCCAAATTTCGAAAGCCTCTCTCCACGGCTCGGTATTCACCAGCGACCGGTTGGCCGTAAAATCGGCGAAAGGAATCGACAGCTGCTGCTGAATCCGGCCGATCCCGTCCGGAAAGACGCCCCGGTACATAACGCCGTTATCCATCCGGTTCAGCTGCCTGGCGAGGCCCGCTACCTCGTCCCAGAACATCCCGTCCTTCGGGTACGGCACGCCGAATTTATCGAAGAGGTCTTTGTTGTAAAAGAGCGCGAACGTGTTCGTGTAAGCCGGAAGCCCCGTCAAAAACGGCTGTCCGCCGGCAATCTTCAGCGTCTCCAGCGCCTCGTCGGAAAAGCGCCCCGTGTCGAAGCCGTATTTCTTGATCAAAGGCTCGATGTTGTACAGCATGTTGTATTCGGATAGCGCGTTGCCCATCGGACCGGGGTAGCTGGCATAAATATCGGGAATTTCGCCGGCCGAGATCAGCTCCTGGATTTTCTGCCCGCCAGCATTGATCCGTTCCACGGTAATGTGCGGATACTTCTTCTTGACCGGCTCGGCAAGGAATCGCGCAAACTCCTCATCCGAAAACATCCCGGTGCCGGCAAAAATTTTGACGGTGACGGGATCGCCGCCGAGCTGCGGCTCTCCTTCTGCGTTCGCGGCGTCCCCCTGCGCTTCGGGTCCGGCATTGCAGCTTGATAACACGATGGCAAAGCACGCGAGCAAGGCGGATAAAGAGTGTTTGTTCATCCTACTTCCCCCTCAATGCTTGATCGATAACCCGGGTTATTCGACGTCCTGTCCCTGTTCGTACGATTCGCTTAACTTAGAGGCATGACCTCCTTCCACCATACTAAGAAAGCGCATACATTTTGCGAAATAAAGCTGTCTCCCCTCGCTAGCTTTTGGCGCTCCGGCCCGCTCCGCCGTGATCGCTCGCCCGTCTCGGCGGAAGCGGGCTCCTACCTCACTATAGCATGGGAAAAGTTGTGGTTAATTACGATTGACCTTGCTTTTTTTACGATTTCGTTATCGGATGGGCGGTCTGGGCAAGCATCAGGGCCTTCACTCCCTCTCCCCCGGAATCTTCGCAATCTTTTTTGCAGACATTTCCAGAACCGACTATCCGCTTCGTGACAAGCCTTCGGGACCGCCGCACACCTTCGCTCAATGACCTTCGGGGTACGCCGCACCTCTCCACTCAATCGCCTTCGTGGAGCACCGCACATCTCCACTCAATGACCTTCGGGCAGGGCCGCGCATCTCCACTCAATCGCCTTCGGGCAGGGCCGATCTACATCTCCACTCAATCGCCTTCGGGAAGGGCCGCCTCGAAGACGAGAATGCGCAATGGCGCATCCGTATGATTTTCCAGTCCGTGACTCCAGCCGGGCTTATTGAGCAGCACGTCTCCCGGACCGACCTCGCGCACTTCCCCGTTGACTGTCATCCGGCCGCGTCCTTCCATGATCACGTAAATCTCCTCGTCCTGGCCGTGCCGATGATAGCCGATGGACGCTTGAGGCGGAATTTCCGTGTAATAGAAAAATCTCAGGGCCGAATCGAAGTCGGCGTTTTCGAACAGTTTTACATTTTTGACTTGGCCGTTCCCCTTGTGGCTGCTGCCATATGTATACTCGGCGTTCAAATAGTTGCGAACGATCATGAGGGTTTCCTCCTTCTTTGGATTCAGATGCAGACATCGAGGGCGCCGCCGCCCGGGCGCTAACAGCCTGCCCCTCAAAAAACGCGGCGTTGGTGTGGGCATATTCGATAGCAAGGAGGCTAAAGGACATGTACGCTCTTATTTGCCCGAAAAGGCACCGTTTTAATTTGCAACGGACATGAGAACCGTTATCGGCCCGAAAAAGCCGAATACGTGCATATCCATGCCAAATAAGGTCTGATATGTCCGTTGCATTTTAAAAACGGTTGATTTCATCGAAATAACGGCGCCAGGGTCCGTTAGGATCGGCTTTACGATTTTCCCGGATCGTCCTGCCAGCGTCCGCCTCCCGTTATCGTTCAGGCAATGCAAATACCGCTGCCGCGCCAGCGGTATTGATTAGACCGCTCAGCCGAGCTTCGTCAGTCCGAGCCTCCAGGTGACGTCGCTGTAAGACGAGGCCGCCCCCGCGTTTTCCTCCACGATCCGGCCGCGGAGGACTCCATCGGCGCCTGCCGCGACCTCCGCGCGCTGCCAGAGGCAGCGTCCCTGCTCGTAATCGTACGTCTCCCCGTCGTCGTCGTACAGCAAGCCGCGGCCCGGCGCCTGGCCAAAATGAAGCCATTCCAGCGGAGTCCGCTCCCCCGCCTTCGGCGCATGCGGCCTTGCCGGCATTGTCGGGATGACCGCCCCCTCGCGGACAAAGAGCGGAATCCGCTCCATCGGCGCCTCCACGCGGACGATGCGCCCTCCCTCGTAGCGCACGCCGGTTTCCAGGCCGTACCACGCGCCCGGCGGCAGCAGCACGTCCCGCTCCCGCTCGCCCGCGAACACGGGAGCGACCAGCAGATCGTCGCCCATCAGGAATTGGTCGTCCCATTCCCTCGTCTTCCGCTTCCCGTAGGCGGCGTCCGTCGTATTCAGCACTTCCTCGGCCTCCGGGCCCATCGCCGCCGCGGCGCGATTTTGCTCCGCGCCCCTCGAGGCCGAAACGGCGCGGTACTGCTCCGGGCCCTTCGCCGACGCTGCGGCGCGGTACTGCTCCGCGCTGTCAAAGGCCAGCGGCATCGCCCGGAACGGCGGCAGCCCTTCGAAGCGGTACCGCGCGAACGCCGTATACAGGTAGGGCAGCAGCCTCATGCGCAGCTCGATATAATGGCGAATGACCGGCTCGGCCTCCGGGAATGACCACGGCTTCGTGCCGTCGCCCCACGCATTGAGCATCGCCATCGGGGAGAAGCATACCGCCTGCATTCGGCGTATCCATTCCTCGCCGCTGCCGGCTTTGCGCACCTCCGGCGTCCACAAGAGGCCGCCGAAGGAGGCATTGCACAGCGCCCGCACGAACTGCTTATGGTCGTACAAATCCGAATAGAGCACATACGGCATCGTCGAAGCGGCTGCGTTCGAGGCGCGCACCAGACCGTACGTCCTTCGGTTATGCTTCCGGTACAGATCTGTCGTCATTTTCTGAAACAGCAGCCCGTACATTTGGCGCATCTGCTCGCCGTCGCTGCCGGAAGGGAAGCTGGCATGGGCCGGGAACATCCACGAATGGTTCGTCAGCTCGCTGCCGTCGCACTCGTCGAGCTTGTAGCCGGATACGCCGATCTCGACATGCTTCTCCTCATGCTGGCGGACATACAGCGCCTGCGCGGCCTCGAGCGTGTAATCCGGCGCCAAGCCTCCCCACACAGTATGGCTTCCCGAGAGCGGCTTGAGCGGCTCGTAGATGGCCGCGCCCGGAGAGACGTAAGGATGCTCCCACAGATTGACGCGGAACCCCTGCTCCGCCAGCTCGCGCACGAACCCGGCCGGGTCGGGGAATCGTTCCCCGTCCCACTCGTAAGTGACGGGATAGCTTCGGCTGTGCCAACCCGGCTCAAGGCCGATCACGTCGCAAGGAATGCCGCGCTCGCGGAATTCCCGCGCCTCCGCAATCGTCTCCTTATCCGTGTACAGCTTCGGAACGCGATGCCAGAAGCCGAGGCCCCATTTGGGCGGCAGGACGCCCCCGCCGCAGAACAGATTGTACCGGCTCACCGCCTTCGCTGCCGAAGGGCCGCCGAAGACATAGACGTTCGCCCCTTCCTCCGGCAGCCGCACCTCGATCCGGCCCGACAGCGGCGTTGCCGTCCAGCCCGAATCCGTATTGCGGTCGAGCGCCGCCTCAGGCCGGGTGTCCTCCAGGCGCACCGTCGAGCCGCAGTGAACGCTCACGATGCGCGACGTGTCGATCAGCACGCCGTAGCCCCGGTCCGTCACAAAGAACGGCACCGGCGCATGGGTTTCTCCCGTATCCTGCTTCGGATCGCTGTTAACCCGCAGAAACCTCGTTCGTCCCCGCTGATTCATGCGCATGAACTGCAGCCCGAGGCCGTACACGGCCTCCTGCTCTGTCAGCGGGAAAGAAAGCACCAGCATGGCGCCGACGCGCTCCACGCGCACCTCTTCCTCCAGGCGAAGCGGCAGCTCCGCCTCGCCGAGCCGCTGCAGCGCCTCATGCCTCGGTTCCTGCCTCATCCATGCAAGCGGCGATAATGCCGAAGGCTGCCCGACGGGCGCATGCCACACTCCCGCCGCCTGCCGCTGCCAATTCAAGCCGTTCATGGCGTCACCCCACCCTTTTGCGGTTTGCCTTGCGTTCTTTCCGTCATACTGGGCAAAATCACATCGACCTGCCGCCCCTGCTCGTTCGACAGCTTGGCATAGTGCACAAGAGCCTGCGTGCGCAAGTAATCGCTTCCACTCGATTCGGGCTCCCGCCGCTCTGCAAGCGAAGCGACAAATTCGGCCAGGGCATCCGGCGCCTCAACGGAGCTGTGATCGTCGTAGACCTCCGTCCGGCCGCCGCGGTGCCAATGAATCGCCTGGTCGATCAGCTCCAGGGCGCCCTCGCTCCCCTCGATCCGCAGCTGTCCGCACCAGGGCGTCGGTCTGCAGCGGGAAGCGATCGTGCCGGAATACGCCGCGCGAATGCCGCCCTCGAGCTCCATCCAGGCGTCCGCGCTGAGCACGGCGCCCGGCTCCTCCCAGCCGTTCAGCGGACTGTACAGCCGGGCAGTCACCCTAGTCCCCTCGGCGCCGGCCAAATAGCGGATCAGGTCGAAGTGATGGACACCGATATCGTCCAGCAGGCTGACCGTGTAGCGGCGCTGCACCTGATGGTAGCGGTGAAACCGGACCTCGATCGACGCCGTCCTGCCGATCGCGCCTTCGTCCAGCAGCCGCTTCAATCGGCGGATGTAGGGAAACCGGCGGTAATTCTCGGCGATCATGAACGGAATGCCCTCCCGCGCCGCCCGCTGCACGACCTGCACCGATTCCCCGTAATCGAAGGAGATCGGCTTCTCGCACAGCACCGGCAGCCTTCGGTCGAAAGCCGCTTGGTTGATCGCTGTATGCGCCTGCGGCGGCGTCACGTTGACCAGAAAATCCGCCTCCTCCTTATCCAGCGCTTCCTCCAGCGACGTGTAAAAAGGGCACGGATCGCCCTCCAGCTTCGCCTTCATCGAAACGTCCGTTTCCACAACAGCCGCCAGCAGCCCGCGCGATTTCAACCGCTTGTACCAGCCATAGCCCGCAGCGCCGAGCCCGACCAATATCGCTTTCAACGTACGATCCTCTCCTCTCTCATTCCGGCGCGATCGGGATGACCATATTCCACGTGTTCGATGCGTTGCGGAAGCCGCCCGAGCCGTCCGCCGTCGCGGCGAACAGATGAGTCGGCCGGCCGTTCTGAAACAGCAGGAAGGGCCGCTCCAGATTGCCCATCAGCTGCACCTCGCCGTCGTCCCAGGTCACCCGGCGGGAGTACGCCTTCGGCTGCTCGAACAAGCGCCAGCTTCGGCCGTCGGCGGAACAGGCGTGAATGCCGGCATGCTTCTCGCCGCACAGCGTTCCTTCCATATCCTTGGCGATCAGCTCGTACCCATATTCCGTTTTCCAAATGAACGGGTCCTCAATGTGAAAACGCTCCGGAGGAAACACCGGCTCGTCGCTCAGCACCCGATAAGGTCCTTCGAAGCTGTCCGCCCCCGCGACCCCGATCGTCATCTGCCCGTGCGTATGTCCCTCGTATTTTCGCGCTTTATATATCAGCAGAATGGAGCCGTCTTCATGCACGCAAGGCGCGGGATTGGAGGTCAGGAAGCTGTCGAACTTCCCCGGCCGCGTCGGCAGGATCGGCGCGTCACTGCGCTCCCACGGTCCGAACACGCTGCGCGAGGTGGCGATGCCGACCCTTTTGTTCGCCCGGGCCGCGATGCAGCGGGGATCATCCAGCCCGTAGGCTTCACCCGGCTGCACATCGGCGAAGGGGTGCGTCGAGCCCATATAATAGAGCACATAGGTGCCGCCGATTTTTTTGATATGCGGATTATGGGTGCTGCGCCCGTCCCAATACTCGGCTCCCCTTGCCGGTAAAACAACCTCCTGGAACTCGTACGGCCCTTCCGGCGTATCGGCGGCAGCGCGGACGATTTCCGACGCCACCAGCCAGCCGGGATGCATCGGCAGCCATTTCGGCCAGCGCGAGGCAAACATATGAAAGCGTCCGTCCTCTCCCTGAACGACCGATCCGCACCACACCCAATATCCTTCCATGCGAAACCCGCCGTTTCTGGGAGCGGGCAGCAAGCGATCCGCCAAGCTTCTTGCCATGAGCGCGAGCCCTCCTTATGACCAGGTATGCTTTCTTCCCCGCAGAGACCTGTATTTGTCGCCACGTCTCCCGGACGTGCGCACTTCCACTTATTATAGTACGATAATCGCCCAAAGGGGATGGATAAAGTTATAAAAGATTTGTATTATATTAAGATTTCCGGGCACAACAAATCCCCTTCCGGGGAAGCCCCCGCTATCCCTAGAAATTGGCTTTGCATCATTTCCTAAGCAACGAAGAAAGGCTCCTTGCGGCGTCTGTAACATAATCGATGCGCTTGGCGATACTGCTGTCCTGGGAGGGAAAAGGAGGTCAAGCTTCTCCCCCTTCCTGCGCCGACGGAGACTCGCGGTCAAGCTGCCGGGCTCACTGGAGCCGCTCCCCTCTTTGGCAACTATCTTCACTGACCACTTGGCCGCTCCCCTCTCTGATGGAGGAAACGCTTGAATAAGCACGAAATTCAGCTCTATTCCCGGAAAAAATGATGATGTACAATTGTTTGTGTACCATGATTTGGAGCCTTCCAGGCGACAAAAAAGTAGGGTATCCTCAGAGATTGCGAAGTCACCTGAAAGGATGGAACCCTACTCATGACTACTGTACACGAATTAGGCCTCCCAGATCTACTTGAAAATCTTGTGAAGAACTTTGTTCAAGAGAAGATTGAGCTCCTCATGAAAGAAGAACTCAGCAACTTCCTTCAAGTTGAGCAACCTGATCAGCGGAACAGCCGCAATGGCTACTATGAACGCACTTTGGATACCCGTTATGGTAAAATTGACG
>NZ_KB905597.1 GCF_000380965.1 Paenibacillus ginsengihumi DSM 21568
CGTTTCTTGGCTCCCCCATGCGAAGAAGCCACCTATCCGGTATTAGCTACCGTTTCCGGTAGTTATCCCGGTCTTCCGGGCAGGTTGCCTACGTGTTACTCACCCGTCCGCCGCTCCGGATAATTCCCCGAAGGAAACCATCCAGCGCTCGACTTGCATGTATTAGGCACGCCGCCAGCGTTCGTCCTGAGCCAGGATCAAACTCTCCAAAAAGGATGTTGATTTAGCTCATTGCATTGACTTGCTTCAAGTCGCACAAACACTTGCTCGTTGTTCAGTTTTCAAAGGACAAGTTCATTTCTTAGTGCTCCTATCGGTTTTATCAACCTCTCAGAAGCGACCTTATTAATATAACACATCGCCAAACACAATACAAGAGGTAATTTCTAACGCCCATCCGTTTATTGTGTATCTCTCAAAGGCGACAATGACTAATATACCAGCTTTGCTTCGGCGTTGCAAGTGGAAATTTTTATAGTGACTATTTGCAGCTTCCAACTTTCCGGGACTGCGGAGAACGGAAGCAGGGTTTCAAGCTGCCGGTCTCTGAGGTGGCATGTCCATTCAAAGATGAGCGACCGCGGTCTAGCGGTTGTTTCAAAAAAAGCCGAACCTTAGGCAGGTCCGGCTTGCAACAATTATTCTCCTTGCCGCTCCCGCATCAGCGGGAACAGTAGCACATCGCGAATCGACGGCGAATCGGTCAGCAGCATGACCAGGCGGTCGATGCCGATGCCGAGACCGCCGGTAGGCGGCATGCCGTATTCAAGCGCGCGGATGAAGTCTTCATCCATCTCGTGGGCTTCATCATTGCCCTGCTCGCGCTCCTTGAGCTGCGCCTCGAACCGCTCGCGCTGGTCGATCGGATCGTTCAGCTCGGTGAACGCGTTAGCGTGCTCGCGGGCAACGATAAATAGCTCGAACCGGTCGGTAAACCGCGGGTCTGCAGCATTCTTCTTGGCCAGCGGCGAGATCGCGACCGGATGGCCGGTAATAAACGTCGGCTGAATCAGCGTCTCCTCGACAAAAGCTTCGAAGAACGCGTTGACGATATGGCCGAACGTCATCATCGGCTCGACAGGAACGTTATGTTTTTTGGCGAGGGCGTGCGCTTCTTCGTCGCTCATCTGTACGCTGAAATCGATGCCTACGACTTCCTTGATCGCATCCACCATCGATACCCGGCGCCACGGAGGCGTCAGATCGACCTCTTTCCCCTGGTAAACCAGCTTCGTCGAACCGAGCACCTCCTGGGCGATATGCGCGATCATGTCCTCGGTCAGGCGCATGATGTCCTTGTAATCAGCATAAGCCTCATACAGCTCGATCATCGTAAATTCCGGATTATGGCGAGTCGAAATGCCTTCGTTGCGGTAGACGCGGCCGATCTCGTATACCTTCTCCAGCCCTCCGACAATGAGCCGCTTCAAATGAAGCTCAATCGCAATCCGCATGTAGAGCTGCATGTCCAGCGCATTGTGATGGGTAATGAACGGCCGGGCGGCCGCTCCTCCGGCGATCGAATGCAGAGTCGGCGTTTCCACTTCCAAATAGCCGCGGCTATCCAAATAACGGCGCATGGATTGAATAATCCGCGAACGGGCGATGAAGGTTTGCTGAACCTCGGGATTCATGATCAGGTCCACGTAACGTTGCCGATAGCGAAGCTCGACATCCTTCAGACCGTGATATTTCTCCGGCAGAGGCAGCAGCGATTTGGACATGACCTCGACCTCGTTGGCCTTAACGCTCAACTCTCCGGTCTTCGTCTTGAATACCGTTCCTCGCACGCCGACAATGTCCCCGATATCCAAAATATCGAATGCCCGGTACTTGGCTTCTCCTACCGCGTCTTGGCGCACATAGATCTGGATTTTGCCCGTAATATCCTGAATATGGGCAAAACCGGCTTTCCCCATTCCGCGCTTCTGCATGATGCGGCCGGCAATGCTGACTTCCGCCTGCAGACTCTCCAGCTCTTCCTTGCTTTGGTTCTCGTATGCCTTGAAAATGTCTCCCGCCAAATGAGTCCGCTCGAATTTTTGCCCGAAGGGATCGATGCCCAGCCCCCGCAGCTCATCCAATTTGCCGCGACGAATTTGCAGCAGCTCGCTCAGTTCCAAATCCACTGTCATGATTCCAACTCCTTGATCGTATGCATTCGGATTTGCTCATCTTAAACCGAAAAAGCTTCCAAAGGAAGCTTCTTTCGTATCACTTCTTGATGTCTACGATTTCATACTGAATAACGCCGGCAGGAACATTGACATCAACGATATTGCCCTTCTTTTTGCCTAAAATCGCCTTACCGACCGGGCTTTCGTTGGAAATTTTATTTTGAAACGGATCGGACTCCGCTGTGCCGACTATCGAGTACTCCACAATATCGCCGAATTCCAAATCTTTCAAGGTGACGATCGAGCCGACACTGACCGTATCCGTATCCACTTCGTCATTATTGATGATGCGAGCGTTGCGGAGCATCTTCTCCAGCGTAATGATCCGTCCTTCGATGAAGGCCTGCTCATTCTTCGCATCCTCATATTCGGAGTTCTCGCTGATATCCCCGTAGCCGATCGCAATCTTAATCCGTTCGGCTACCTCGCGGCGCTTGACGGATTTCAGGTGCTCCAGTTCTTCCTCCAGCTTCTTCAAACCTTCTTGCGTGAGAATGACTTCCTTTTCGCTCATAACTCCATATCTCCCGTCGTGTGAAGATTTTCATATATCGAGCTGTTCAAGTCGAGTATGAATTCACGTATTCTACTATATGAACGGGCTGAGATGTGATGCATCCGAAAAATGCACCATCATTCATCAGAAATTAACTATTGACTGATTATATTTCAAGCCCATTCAAATGTCAATGTAACCCAGAACAGGAACGGCGGGGCACATGCGACGCCGAAGCGAACGATAGGCCTGCTTCGATTAATGAACGGCCTTTGCCGGATTTTCTGCCGCATCGTCTGCCTGAGCATCGCCTCGCTCCAGCGAAACGATATACTGCTCCAGCAGCTCCGCGATCGCGTCTCTGCTCGTCATCTCCATAATCGAATCCTTGATGCGGGCCGCTCCGCGCAATCCCTTCAAATACCAGGCCAAATGCTTGCGCATTTCGCGAACCGCCGTATTTTCCCCCTTAAGCTTAACGAGCCGGTCCATATGCAGGATGGCAATGCGAATCTTCTCCGCCGGCGTCGGCTCATCCGGCAGCACGCCATGGGTCAAATACTCGATCGTACGGTACAGCATCCACGGATTGCCGAGCGCCGCCCGGCCGATCATCACGCCGTCCACGCCGGTTTCGTCAAGCATGCGTCTCGCATCCTCGGGAGTGAAGACGTCCCCGTTGCCAATCACGGGAATGGACACCGACGACTTGACCTCCTTGATGATCTCCCAATTCGCCTTGCCGCTGTACATCTGCACGCGGGTTCTCCCGTGGACGGATACGGCGGAGCCGCCGCCGTTTTCCACCGCTTTGGCATTCTGAACCGCATAAATATGCTCGTCGTCCCAGCCGATGCGCATTTTGACCGTGACCGGCTTCGAGACCGCCTTGACGACCTCGGTAACCATCTGTTCGATTTTGCCGGGATCGAGCAGCCAACGGGCCCCCGCGTCGCATTTCGTAATCTTGGGAACCGGGCAGCCCATATTGATGTCGATAATATCGGCATTCGTATTGGCATCGACGAATTTGGCCGCTTCGACGAGCGTCTCCGTGTCGCCTCCGAAGATTTGCAGACTGAGCGGCTTCTCCCGTTCATCCACATAAAGCATCTCGAGCGTGCGCTGGTTGCCGTGCAAAATCGCCTTATCGCTGACCATTTCGGCGCATACGAGGCCGCAGCCGAATTCTTTGGCAATCAGCCGGAAGGCCGGATTGCATACGCCCGCCATAGGCGCGAGCACGACTTGGTTCGGGGCTGTCACGTTTCCGATGGTTAACATAGATGTCTTCCCTCGCTTTCTTGCCCTTTGGAAGAAGATGGCCCGGTCAACGCGATGAGGAAGATAGCTCTTCCGGATCGATGCCGAGCGCTTCGGAAATTTGCTGGATCAGCTTAGGATCCGCCCTGCGCGTTCCCCGCTCGACCGAGCCGAGAACGGCCAAGGATATATCGAGCCGGCTCGCCAGCTCGTTCTGCGTGTAGCCTTTCAGCTTGCGAAAAGCGCGAATGCGCTGGGCTACTAGAGTGTTTTTGTCCACAACCTGACGCCTTCCTTTCCATCCACCCGTTTCAGTTGCTTAAGCAACGCTTCCGCCTGTTCCGGCCGGGCCGAAGACATGACTTCAATCAACGGTACGAGTACAAAAGCGCGTTCCATCATGCGCGGATGGGGAAGCACCAGCTCGGGGTCGTCCTGCGCGACATCGTCGAACAGCAGCAGATCGAGATCGATAGTCCGGGGACCCCAGCGGATGTCGCGTTTTCTGCCAAGCGCCAGTTCGACCTCCTGCATCACCCGCAGCAGACGATCCGCCGAAAGCGCAGTGCCGACTTCCGCCACCATGTTAAGGAACGGCCCTTGCTCGACCATGCCGACCGGGTCGGTCTCATAAACGCCGGATAGCGCGGTAACGCATACTTCGGGATGCTTCTGCAGCAGGCTCAGCGCCTGCCGCAAATATCCCTCGCGATCCCCCAAGTTGGTGCCGAGTCCGATATATGCCGTATGCGCCAGCTCTCTTGCTGCTGCATTCATGATTTATGCCCGCTTTCTGTAAATTTCAACCGCTACCCCGTCAAACAAAATCGCCGCTGGCGGGTGCGGCTTTCGTACGCGTACAGTCAATGCATTTATACTAGTATAAGTTCGAAGCAGTTCAGATGCAACCTGCTCCGCCAATGCTTCAATTAATTGGAACGGCTTCCCTTCCACGATCTCTTTCACCAGAACGTAAGCCTCGGCATAATTGACCGTATCTTCAATGCGATCCGAGCGGCCCGCCCGCTGCAGCGGCAGCTCCAGCTCCAGATCGACAATAAAGCGCTGGCCCAATCGGTTTTCCTCAGGGAACACCCCGTGATATCCGTAAAATTGCATGCCTGTCAGCGTAATTTTATCCATAAGTTTATCGCCTCTTCCGCCTCTTCCCGTTATCGCATTCGCACCATCGCATCCGTCATCCGCGCGACCCTGGACATCGCCCGAACGTCATGCACCCGGACGATGCGGCAGCCTTGCGCGATGCCCAGCGCCACGGTCGCCGCCGTACCTTCGACTACATCGTCCGCAGGAAGCTGCAGCGTGTTGCGGATCATGCTCTTGCGCGAAGTTCCCAGCAGCACGGGAAAACCAAGCTCTACGATACGATCCAAATAATTCATGAGCTGCAAATTTTGCTCGTACGATTTGGCGAACCCGATGCCGGGGTCGAGAATGATCTGCTCGTCACGAATGCCCGCCAGCCGCGCCCGCTCCACGATTTGGCGCATATCCTCAATCACGTCTGGAATAAAATTAGCATACACCGCTTCCACCCGATTATGCATGAGCACGATCGGACAGCCCCAGCTTGCCGCGATGCGCCCCATCTCCGGATCTTTCAGCAGCCCCCATATGTCGTTGATGATGTGGGCCCCCGCCTCGAGGCTTTGCCGGGCCACTTCGGCCTTGTACGTATCGACGGAGATCGGCGCCTTTAGCCCCGCTTCCTTAAGAGCGCGGATAACGGGGATGACGCGGCGAAGCTCTTCTTCCAGCGAAACCGGGGCACTCCCCGGGCGCGTCGATTCGCCCCCGACATCGATCATATCGGCTCCCTCTTCCACAAGGCGAAAAGCATGCTCCACCGCCAGCTGCGGATCGGTGTAGCGGCCGCCGTCCGAGAACGAATCCGGCGTCACATTCAAAATGCCCATGATGAGCGTCCGGTCCAGCGGCAGCTGCCATTCTCCGCACGTCAGCGTTCCAGCCATCAAGCATCCGCTCCTTTCCTTGCCGCAATGAATGGTTGTCCAGCCTTACGGCCCAATCTAAACTCCCGGCGCACGGCCCGCACGCCAAGCTTCCTGCGCATACGCCTCGCGCAGCCGCTTCGTCCAAGGCCCTGCGCAGCCATTGCCTACCGGATAGTGCCGGCCTTCCCCATCGAACAATGTGCCGACAGCCACCAGCTCCTGTACGGAATTGGTCAAAAACACCTCGTCCGCTTCCCGCAGCGCCTCCCACCGGTAAAAGCCTTCTTCCGTCTTCAGCCCCAAGCGCTGCGCAAGCTCAAGCACGAACTGGCGGGTGACGCCGGGCAAAATGCCCGTTCCCAAATCGGGGGTATGCAATACGCCATCGCTCACGAAAAACACATTGCTGACCAAGCCTTCGGCCAAATAGCCCCGTCCATCGAGGAACAGCCCTTCCGCTCCGGAAGCCCAGGGGTAGCCGAGCAGCTCCCTTTTGCCCAAAATATTGTTCATATAATGCAGAGACTTCAGACGAATGCCGGACTCCGGCGTGTTGCGGGAAAGCCGCAGCAGCTGCAGGCTCCGGCTCGCCCCGCTTGCGGCAGGAAGCGGCTTGACGTACACGACGACAGTCGGCCGATCATAAGCGTTCCCCGGCAAGCCCAAAATATCTTCCCCCGCCGTCACCGTATACCGGACATAGGCATCCGCCAACGCGTTCGCTTCGAGCAGCTGCGCGATCAACCGCTCCACATCAGCCACCTTCGGCTCAAAGCGGATCGCCAGCTCCGCGAGCCCCTGCCGCATCCGGTCCAGATGTCTGTCGAGCAGGAAAGCGCGGCCCCCATACGTCCGAAACGTCTCAAACAGGCCGATGCCATACAGAAAGCCGTGATCGTATATAGAGACCACGGCCTGCGAATCGTCTATGCATTGTCCGTTCAGGCCGACGATCACCGCTTGTTCGCCGCCGACCGCTGCAGGAAATTGCGCAGCATTTGATGTCCGTGATCGGTAATGATCGATTCGGGGTGGAACTGTACGCCTTCGATGGCATATTCCTTGTGGCGCAGGCCCATGATTTCCCCTTCTTCCGTCTGCGCGCTGATTTCCAGACAGTCCGGAAGCGTATCGCGCCTGACGATCAGGGAATGGTACCGCGTAGCCGTGAACGGGGACGGCAGCCCTTGAAACACGCCCTTGCCGTCATGATAGATCGGCGACGTCTTCCCGTGCATAAGCCGTTCGGCCCGAACGACCTCCCCCCCGAAGGCTTGTCCGATGGACTGGTGACCCAGGCATACGCCCAAAATCGGGATTTCCCCTTTGAAGCGGTCGATCAGCGCCAGGCTGACTCCCGCTTCGTTAGGCGTGCACGGGCCCGGCGAAATCAGAATGTGGTCCGGCTTCATCGCCGCAATCCCGTCCAAATCGATCTCATCGTTGCGGCGAACCTCCACCTGCTCGCCCAACTCTCCCAAGTATTGCACCAAATTATACGTAAACGAATCGTAATTGTCGATGACCAGGATCATCGTCTCAACCTCCCCGAGTTCGAGCCGCATAACGCTCGCTGTATTGAATCGCCTTCCACATCGCCTTGGCCTTGTTGATCGCTTCCGTATATTCCTTCTCCGGCACCGAATCGATGACGATGCCCGCGCCTGCCTGCACGTAGCCGATCCCGCCTGCAGCAACAAGCGTTCGGATGACAATATTAAATTCCATATCGCCGTTATAATCGATCCAGCCGATGGAGCCTGTGTACGGTCCGCGCCGCACCGGCTCCAGTTCCTCGATAATTTCCATCGTGCGGATTTTGGGGGCTCCGGTAATCGTCCCGCCCGGGAAGCAGGCGGCGATCACATCGAACGCATCCCGGCCTTCGGCCAGCTCTCCCTCCACCTGCGATACGATGTGCATAACATGGGAGTAATATTCGACGGCCATCAGCTCCGGCACCCGCACGCTGCCGAAAGCGGAGATGCGGCCCAGATCGTTGCGCTCGAGATCGACCAGCATAATATGCTCGGCTCTCTCTTTCTCGTGGCTCAGCAGCTCTTCCGCCAGCCGGCGGTCCTCCTCGGGAGTGCGGCCCCGCGGCCTCGTTCCCGCAATCGGCCGCGTGCGCACCTTGCCCCGCTCCAGCTGAACGAGCAGCTCCGGCGAGCCGCTGACCAGATGGAAATCGCCGCAGCGAAGCAGCCCCATATAGGGGGAGGGATTCACCCGGCGCAGCCATTCGTAGATCTCCTCGGGAGCCGCCGCGAGCTTCTTGTGCTGGCGCACCGACAGATTGACCTGGAACACGTCCCCGGCGCGGATGTAATCCTGTATCGAGCGAACGGCGGCCATAAACCGCTCCTTCGAAAAATCGGCCTTGAGCTCCGGAATCGTCTCGATATCGACCTCAAGCCCATCCTCCTGCAGCGAACGAAGCTTCTCCTCGTGAGCCTTCGCCGCCGCGGCATGGCCGCTTCCTCCCGTCCATTCGTCCCACTGCCGCTTCATCCGACCGGCTTCCCGCTGCGCCGCCTCGTACGTCAGCCTGAGTTCGGCTTCGGAATGTATCGCTTGCCCCACCGGCGAATGGATGGCGCAATACAGCGCGCAGTCGGCATGATCGACGATCCACAGCTGATCGATGCGGTAAAATGCGTAGTCCGGCACCGGCAAGTCGTCCGCCGCCTGCGCCGGCAGCTTCTCCAAGCTGCGAACGACGTCATAGCCCCAAAACCCGACGCAGCCTCCCGTCCATTTCGGCACTCCCGGCACGGCGGGCGAGCGATACGGGCGAAGCCAGCGTTTGACGAGATCAAGCGGTTTGCCCGACCAGACGCCCGCAATTCGCCCTTCCGAATCGGCCAGCACCGCTTCGTGTCCTTTCCCGCGAATGGACGATGCGGGGCGCAGACCCAGGAACGTGTAGCGGCCGTCTTTCCCGCTCTCCAGCACGAACGAGCCCGGCCTTGCTTCCCGCCAGGCCGCGCTCCAGCTGGCAGGGCGGTCGCAGCCTGGCGCCAGTTGGTAACGGGCGATGTAAGGAAGCATCGTATATGCCTCCCCGCCAGCCTCGTCCTTCCAACGATCCCATTGTTCCCAAGATGTCAATATCATTCCTGTCCGCTCTCCTTCTATGCGTCCAATGGGCTGACCTGCCCGCAGGCATGCTTGTTGCGCATTTGTTGGACTAAGTATACCGAAAACGACGTATGAAAAAAAGCCCCTCAACCGCACTTAACGTTGAAGGGCTTGCCCTGCAAAACTCAGAATGGAATCAATCCTCAAATTGGTACAGCGGAGTCGAGAGATACCGTTCGCCGTTGGAAGGAACGACTGCCACGACGCGTTTGCCGGCGCCAAGCTCCTTGGCTACCTTCAGAGCCGCGAAGATCGCCGCGCCGGAGGAAATGCCGCCCAGAATGCCCTCTTCTTTGGCTACCCGGCGGGATGTCTCGAACGCCTCATCATTCTCTACCTTAATGATGCCGTCATATACTTTCGTGTCGAGAATTTCGGGCACGAATCCGGCTCCGATGCCTTGAATTTTGTGAGGGCCGGGATTGCCCCCGGACAGCACCGGGCTCGCAGCCGGCTCCACCGCATATACGCGGATGCCGGGGAAGTTCTCCTTCAGCACGCTGCCTGCGCCTGTAATCGTGCCGCCTGTGCCGATACCGGCGATGAAAGCGTCGAGCTTGCCGTCATGGGACTTGATCGCCTCGACGATCTCCGGGCCAGTCGTTTCGCGGTGAATTTTGACGTTCGCCTGGTTCTTGAACTGTTGCGGCATGAAGTAACGCGGATTCTCGGCAACAATCTCCTCCGCGCGCTTAATGGCCCCCTTCATCCCTTCCGCTCCCGGCGTCAGCACGAGCTGAGCGCCGTAAGCGCGAAGCAGGTTCCGGCGCTCGACGCTCATCGTCTCCGGCATGACCAGAATCGCTTTATATCCTTTGGCCGCGGCGACCATGGCCAGTCCGATCCCCGTGTTGCCGCTGGTCGGCTCGACGATCGTATCGCCAGGCTTGATCCGTCCTTCCTGCTCGGCTGCCTCGATCATGCTGAGCGCGATACGGTCTTTGACGCTGGCTCCCGGGTTTTGAAATTCAAGCTTCACGTACACTTCGGCGCTGCCCTCCGGCACGACACGATTCAAACGAACAAGCGGCGTATCCCCAATCAACTGAGTAACATTCTGAACTAACTTGGCCATTCGTGTCTCTCCTCCTGGGATGATCCCGATATATTCCGAGTAAAATGGTAGGTATTATGTCTTAATCTTAACAATGACCCCTATTACTTGTCAATACTTAAATATACCGATACCTTCCATTTATCCCGCAGTTTCGCGAGCATATCCCGGATCGGAGGAGCTTCTTGCAGAGCCAGCTCCTTGCGCACCTGCTCGCGTACGATCTTCATATCGAGCGGCGCCTCTTCCTTGCGCTCCTTCACCTTGACGATAACATACTGGTCGTCAATCTTCAGCGGCTTGCTGACCTCGCCTGTTCTCATCGTCTTGACGGCGTCCATCACCGCCCGCGGCACGAACGGGTCGTCCGCTTCGACCCAGCCCATATCTCCGCCGGCATCCCGGGTCGCATCGTCGAGCGAACGCTCCTTCGCCACCGCCTCGAAATCGGTTCCCCGCGCGATATCGTTCATCGCCCGGTTGGCATGATCCAGGCTGCCTACTACGATGATCTGCAGATGCATCTGCACCCGCCCCGCGAATTGTTCGGGGTGCGCCTTCACATATTCATCCACCAGCGCATCGTCGATCCGAATATCTTTGATCGCCAGCTTTTCGGTTAACAGCTTATTATAAATATCGTTCTCCAGCGCTTCCCTGGTTAATCCGAGCTGTTCCTTCATCGATTCATAGAATTGCTGCTCGCTATCGTAGCCTTGCTGCATCCGTTTCAATTCCTGTTCGATCTCGGCGGGGGTAACGCTGATGCCCAATGACTGCCCTTCCAACTGGACGACTTCGGTATCGATCATCTGATTCAACTGCTCCTTGCCGTACTTCTGAACGAGATGGTCCAGAAGCTGCTGCCGCGTAATTTCAGTATCTCCGATCACAGCGACGACATCGTCCGCATGGGCAGTTCCCGGCTCGCTCGGCTCGGGAGAAGCGGGCGCGCGGAAGATCTCGGCAGCCAGTATAGAAGAGAGGACAATCACAGCGGTAAGCAAAACGGCATTGGTGGCCCACAGCATTTTAACGTTTCGCATTCCAATTAGTCCCCTTGGTATGGTCACTCTCTATCCGATCTTATCGAAAGCGGAGCCATCGCCGCGCAAATCCTTATATTTGCCGCAGCAGCTGCTCCAGATCATTGTGGTCAAAATGGTACGTCTCGTTGCAAAAATGACACACCAGCTCGGCCTTTCCGTCTTCTTCAAGAATGGATGCCAGCTCATCGCGGCCAAGGCTGATCAGCGTTCGCTCCACGCGCTCTTTGGAGCATTGGCATTGGAAGCGAAGCTCCATTCTCCCCAGCACCTGCACGTCCGGCAGCAATGTCGCCAGTATCGCTTCCACGCTTTCGCCGCGATCCAGCAGCGTCGTCACCGGCGGCAGCTTGGCGAGCTCGGCTTCGATCGACGTAATCTCGCCGTCCGATAATCCGGGCAGCAGCTGAATGATAAATCCGCCCGCCGCCTTCACCGTCCGGTCGATATCGACGAGGACGCCCAGCGCCACGGCCGAAGGCGTCTGCTCCGACTTGGCGAAATAATAAGTAAAATCCTCGGCAAGCTCCCCCGACACGAGCGGAACGCTGCCGCGGTAAGGGTCTTTCAGACCAAGATCCTTAATAATATTGAGAAATCCGTCCGTGCCGACGGCTCCGGCCACGTCCAGCTTGCCGATCGCGTTCAGCGGGAGATCCACATGCGGGTTGTCGACATACCCGCGCACTTCCCCCCGGGCATTCGCATCGGCCACAATCTGGCCGATCGGGCCGCCGCCTTTGATCTGGACAGTCAGCTTCTCCTCTCCCTTCAGCATGGCTCCCATCATCGCGGAGGCTGTCGCGGTGCGGCCCAGCGCCGCGGTTGCCGTCGGCGTCGTGTCGTGCCTGCGGCGAAGCTCCTCCACGAGGCGGCGGGTATCGGCCGCGAAAGCGCGGACCTTCCCTTGGAAGGCTGTCGCTCTGATCAAATAGTCTGACATGAATGATACTCCTTCACATGGTCCCTCTAATCATCAAGAGCGGCCGTAATGATATATGTCGTTATTGGTTTCTTTCGTAAATAAGCTGCAGTCCGAGCAAGGTAAGCCGGGGGTCGACCGTCTGGATCGACTCCGACTCGGCAGCGATCAGCTCGGCCCAATCTCCGGTCGCGACCACATGCGGGTTCGTACCGTATTCTTCCTTGATCCGGCTTACGATACCGTCCACCTGGCCGGCAAAGCCGTAGACGATGCCGGCCTGCATGGAGGCGACCGTGTTTCGGCCGATGACGCTTCGCGGCTTCACCAGCTCAATCCGCGGCAGCTTGGCAGCCCGCTGATACAGCGCCTCGGTCGAGATGCTGATGCCCGGCGCCACAGCCCCGCCTATGTACTGCCCCTTCTCGTCGATATAGTCGAATGTCGTCGCCGTTCCGAAATCGACCACAATACAGGGCGTTCCGTACAGCTCGATCGCCGCAACGGCGTTGACGATCCGGTCTGCGCCGACTTCCTTCGGATTTTCGTAGCGGATATTGAGTCCCGTCTTGATGCCCGGTCCAACGATCAGCGGACGTTTGCCTACATAGCTTTCGCACATTTGTTCGAATGCAAACATCAGCGGCGGGACGACCGACGAAATGATGACTCCGTCGACGCTGTCCAACGCAAGCCCTGCGTGGCGGAACAAATTGTCGATCAATATGCCGTACTCGTCGGAGGTTGCGGAGCGGTTCGTGCTGATTCTCCAATGGTGCAGCAGCTGCTTGCCTTCATAAACCCCCAGCACAATGCTGGTGTTTCCGACATCGACGGCCAGTATCACAACGCAACCTCCTTTTGCTCATTCAAGTCCAGACTAATGTCGAGCGATTGTACCGAATAGGTCAGCCTCCCCGCCGAGATGACGTCGACTCCCGTCTCCGCGATCGCCCGCACGGTCTCGAGCGTGACGGAACCGGAAGCCTCTACAATGATATGCGGCATCCGCCGTTTGATGCGCTGCACCGCTTCTTTTATCTGCGCGGGATTCATGTTGTCGAGCATAATGATGTCGGGACGGGCCGTCAGCGCTTCCTCCAGCTGCTCGAAGGATTCGACCTCGACTTCAATCTTCATCGTGTGAGGAATTTGCGAGCGGGCTGCCTCGATCGCCTTGGCCACGCCGCCGGCGCCTTTAATATGGTTGTCCTTGATCATGACGGCATCGTACAGGCCGAAGCGGTGATTGAAGCCGCCGCCTACCCGAACCGCGTATTTCTCCAGCAGGCGGTGTCCCGGCGTCGTCTTGCGGGTATCCACGATGCGCACGGGCAAGCCGGAGATCCGTTCCGCGAACTGCCGGGTCCGGGTCGCGATGCCGGACAGCCGCTGCAGCAAGTTCAAGGCCAGTCTTTCGCCCAGCAAAATGCTGCGGGTGCTGCCGGTCACCTCGGCCAGCACCGTTCCCCGCACGACCGCGTCCCCGTCGCGCACTTTAGCGGCAAATTGCAGCTCGGGATCGACCAGCTTGAATACTGCCGCGGCGACGGGAAGTCCGGCGACAATGCCCTCATCCTTCATATGAATGATGCCTTTGGACTGCTGCCCGGCGGGAACGGTTGCCATCGTCGTCACATCGCCCATGCCGATATCTTCTTCCAGCCACAGCTGCAAGCTGGGAAGTACAGCCTTCAGGTTCAAGTTGTCATCAAACATCGTCGATCCTTCCTTCCGTAATGCCATTGGTACGGTTAAACACCGTATGCTTGCGCCAGTTCGCGTCGTCCCGCCCAGGGAAATCTTCGCGGAAGTGTCCTCCCCGGCTCTCTTCGCGAATAAGCGCCGCTTCCGCCGACAGCAGTGCGAGCGTCAGCATGTTGGCAAATTCATATTCCTCACGTTTGGACAATATCGCGTCGAAGATGGACAGGTGACGCTTCAGCTCCTCATACCCTTTCTTAAGCCCCGCAGCGTGCCGCTTCAGTCCGACATGCCGCAGCATTACCTTCTGCAGCTTCAGACGTTTTTCGACGACTGGCTGCTTGCCGTTCGGGCCGCGATGAGAACTCTCCGCGATGATCGGCTTCCGCTCGGACGGCTCCATTCGGCGAATCCGCTCGACAATGCGCCGGCCGAAGACGATCGCTTCCGACAGCGAATTGCTGGCCAGCCGATTCGCCCCGTGAACGCCGGTGGAGGATACTTCCCCGCAGGCGAACAGCCGTTTGACCGTCGTCTCGCCGTTCAGATCGGTCGCTACCCCGCCCATCATATAATGAGCTGCCGGAGCAACCGGTATCCAGTCGGAGGACAGATCGAGGCCATAGTGCAGGCAAGTCTCGTAGATCGTAGGAAAACGATGTTTAACGCTTTCTTCCGATTCATGCGTAAAATCCAGAAATACGAAGGTCGACTTCGTCGCCTCCATCTCGCTTACAATTGCGCGGGCCACGATATCGCGCGGCGCGAGCTCCAGCTGAGGATCGTATTTCTCCATAAACCGTTCGCCGTTAATGTTGCGCAGAACGGCCCCCTCCCCCCTGACCGCTTCAGAGATGAGAAAACGGGGGGCTCCGGGATAGCATAAGGCGGTCGGATGAAACTGAATAAATTCGACATCGCGAATATCGGCGCCTGCTCGGTAGGCGATAGCAATGCCGTCGCCGGTGGCGACATCCGGATTGGTCGTATAACGGAACAGCTGACCCGCGCCGCCGGTGCACAGCACGGTCGCCATTGCCCTGACGAAGAGGCGCTGGCCGTCCGGCTTCTGTACCAGCGCGCCGCAGCATTCGCCATCCTCCGTAATCAGATCGATCACAAAATGGTCGTCCCATACGTCGATGTTCGCTTCCTGCTTCGCCTTCTCCGACAGGGCACGCACAATTTCCGCACCGGTCGCGTCTCCCTGCGCATGCAGAATGCGCCGCTGACTGTGAGCGCCTTCTTTGGTCAGTGCGAATTGTCCGTCCTCCATGTCGAATTCCGTTCCCATGCGGATCAGATCGTTGACGCCGGCCGGCCCCTCATGCACCAGCACGTCGACAGCCGAAGGAGAGCATAAGCCGGCTCCCGCCAGCAGCGTATCCTGCCGATGATATTCCGGCGAATCGTCTTCCGAGATGACCGCGGCAATGCCTCCCTGGGCATACCGGGTATTGCTGTCCAGCAGCGATTTTTTCGTAATCATTAGCACTTGATGCGTCTCGCTCGCTTTCAGAGCGGTGAACAAGCCGGCAATGCCGGCTCCGATCACCATCACCTCGGTGCGAACTTCAGGCAGGCTGCGCAAATCGAAGTCAATTAAATATCGCGGAATCATCATATTCCCCCCTTACCCGCGCCACAGCGAAGCAGCGCATGCCGCTACTTCACTTGCAGCATGCGCTCCAACGAGGCTCTGGCTTTATCGGCTATATGCGGCGGTACATAAACCTGGGGCTGCATCGTCTCCAGGCACTTGACCACTTTTTTCAGATTGTTGACCTTCATGTTCGGACAGACCAAATACTTGGTGGCAAAATGGAACTGTTTATGCGGACTATCCTTGCGAAGCTGATAGCCGGTCCCGTCCTCGGTGCCCACGATGAATTCCTGGCAATCCGATTCGCGGCAGTATTTGATGATGGCCGTCGTGCTGCCGACGAAATCCCCCATAGCGACTACTTCCGGGCGGCATTCAGGATGAACGACGAATTGCGCGTTCGGATGCAGCCTGCGCATTTCCTCCACGTCTTTGACGGTCAGCATGTCGTGAGTGTTGCAATAACCTTCCCAAATAATGATTTTTTTATCGGTAAACTGGGAAACGTAATGACCTAAATTTTTGTCCGGCACCCAAATGATTTCTTCCGCATCGACCGATTCGATGACCTTGACGGCGTTCGCCGAAGTACAGCAAATATCGGTTTCCGCCTTCACATCGGCCGACGTATTGATATAAGCGACAACCTTCGCGTTCGGATGCTTCGCTTTGAGCGCCTTCAAGCCATCTACATTCACCATATCCGCCATCGGACAGCCGGCCCGCTCGTCGGGAATGAGCACGGTCTTGTTCGGGGCCAAAATTTTGGCGCTTTCGCCCATAAAATGAACGCCGCAAAAAACGATCGTTTCCGCATCGGTCGATGCGGCCTTCTGTGCGAGCAGGAAGGAATCGCCGCGAAAATCGGCCACTTCCTGAATTTCGTCCCGCTGATAATAATGAGCTAAAATAATGGCGTTGCGTTCCTTCTTGAGTACTGCCAGCTTCTCTTTGAGCTCCTTCAGCTGTTCCGCCTTACGCTCCAAAGCCAAAGCCTCCATGTCGGCACCATCCTTTGCTTGCGTGTGACCACCCTGATCTGTTGGCTAAAAAAGTAGGTGAAAATGTTCACAAATTGTTTAAAGATTTACACCTAATTTACACAACAACCCCTGGCGTGTCAATGCTTAAATTGCTACAAAATCAGCTGAAAACAGCCCGCTTGCAGACCGTCTTTCCTGCTATGTTCCCTAAGGCTAGTTTCTCGTACAACGAGCCGATTTAGCCCTGCAGAATACAGGAAGCCAGCAAAATGGAAAAGACCGCACCGTGAAGGTGCGGTCTGCTTAACAGCTTTAATGTTTATTCTCATCGTCGCCCGGCTTGTCGTGCTTCGCGCTGTCTTCCGGCTGTCCTTGAATGTTGACCTTCACATCGTCGGACTTGTCGGATGAGGATTCGCTGTCGTCAAGCCTGCCGTTTTCGATCAATTGGCGAATCTGATCCTTCTCGAGCGTTTCCTTCTCGATCAGCGTTTCGGCAATCAGCTTCACCTGATCGCTGTATTTGGTCAATATTTCCTTAGCCCGATTGTAGCAGGACTGAATAATCGACTGCATCTCCTGATCGATCTCGTAGGCGATGGCATCGCTGTAGTTTTGCTCGTGGCCGATATCCCGGCCAAGGAACACTTGCCCTTGCGATGTGCCGAACTGCATCGGCCCCAGCTTGTCGCTCATGCCGAATTCGGTAATCATGCGCCGCACGATATTGGTCGACCGCTGGAAGTCGCTGTACGCGCCTGTGCCGATCTCGCCGATGAACAGTTCCTCGGACACTCGTCCCGCCAGCAAGCCGGTGACCTTGTCGAGCAGCTCCGACTTGGTCTGCATCATCCGGTCTTCGCCTTCCTTCGGCAGCATCATCACATAGCCGCCTGCGCGGCCGCGCGGGATGATCGTGACCTTGTGAACCATCTCGGCATTCTCGACATGGTAGCCGACGATCGTATGGCCGGCCTCGTGGTAAGCGACCATGCGCTTCTCCCGTTCGCTGATGACGCGGCTCTTCTTCTGCGTACCGACGATGACACGGTCGAACGCTTCGTCGATCTCGTCCATGGAGATGTCCTTGCGGTTGCGGCGGGCCGCAATGAGCGCCGCCTCGTTCAGCAGGTTCTCCAGATCCGCGCCAGTAAAGCCGGTGGTGTAGCGGGACAACTGGTCCAGCTTCACATCCTTGTTCAGCGGCTTGTTGCGGGCATGCACCTTAAGCACCGCTTCGCGCCCTTTAATGTCGGGACGGTCCACCGTAATCTGCCGGTCAAAACGGCCCGGGCGCAGCAGCGCCGGGTCGAGAATATCCGGCCGGTTCGTCGCCGCGATGATGATGATGCCTTCATTCGCGCCGAACCCGTCCATCTCGACAAGCAGCTGGTTGAGAGTCTGCTCGCGCTCGTCGTGTCCACCGCCGAGACCTGCGCCCCGCTGGCGGCCGACGGCGTCAATCTCATCTATAAAAATAATACATGGCGAGTTTTTCTTGGCATTTTCGAACAAATCGCGTACCCGCGAAGCGCCGACACCAACGAACATTTCAACGAAATCCGAACCGCTGATGCTGAAGAACGGAACGCCTGCCTCGCCGGCTACGGCCCTGGCCAAAAGCGTCTTACCGGTTCCCGGAGGACCTACGAGCAGCACGCCCTTCGGAATTCTCGCTCCCAGCGCATCGAACTTGCGGTGATCCTTCAAGAATTCGACGACCTCGACAAGCTCCTGCTTCTCTTCTTCGGCCCCCGCCACGTTCTCGAAGGTGACACGTTTTTTCTCTTCATTATAAAGTTTGGCGCGGCTCTTGCCGAAATTCATGACTTTGCCGCCGCCACCCTGCGCCTGATTCAACAGGAAGAAGAACAGGATGAAGATAATCACAAACGGGATAATGGAGGTAAGGAAACTAATCCAAACGTTGTCCCCTTCCATCTTCTCGATGATCACGCCGCCTGGCGGAATATTGCTGGATTCAATCAAGCGGAAAATCTGATCATCGAACGGCGCGCGGGTTTCGAAATTTTTCTTTTCGACGCTCGGCGCGTTCTTGTATTTCCCCCGAACCAGATACGTATATCCGTCGAACTTGACGCTAATCGCTTCAACGTTGTTGTCCACCAAGGCTTGACGGAGTTTATCGTAACTGATGACATCTCTCTGGTCGTTCTGCTGGCTGATAAAATGGACGATTCCGACAGTGACCAAAAAGATGAGTAAATAAAATCCAGTATTGCGAATAACTCGATTTGTCATCCCCTACCTCCTCTCAAAGACGTCAACTTTGTATATTGTACCACAGCAAGTCTTGCCATCACAAGAAATGCTATTGAGAGTACACTTCCGGCTTCAATATGCCAAGATAAGGAAGATTGCGGTATTTTTCGGCATAATCGAGACCGTAACCGACGACGAAAGCATCCGGTATGACGAAGCCCTTGTAATCCGCATCGAGGTCGACGGTCCGCCGCCCCGGCTTGTCGAACAGCGCTGCCACTGTGACGGATTGCGCATTGCGCCGCTCCAGAACGTCGATCAAATAGCTGAGCGTCAGCCCGCTGTCGATAATGTCCTCGACGATGAGCACATGCCGGCCTTCGACCGGCACGTCGAGATCTTTAATGATCTTGACGACGCCGGAGGACTTCGTCGAAGCGCCGTAGCTGGATACGGCCATGAAATCGATCTCCAGCGGGACGGTGATCTGCTTGATCAGATCGGACATGAACATGATTGCGCCCTTCAACACGCAGATGACCAGCGGATTGCGCCCTTCGAAATCGCGGCTTAAAATCTGGCCCATTTCCTTAACCTTGTCCTGAATCTGCTGTTCCGTAAACAGCACTTCCTGAATGTCGTTGTGCAAAAAAAGAACCTCCTATTAGGACAGCTGAATAAAATGAATAAATGTATGTAGGAATGCAGCGGATCAAGGCCGATCCGGCATGCAAACTTTCAAATGCAGCAAAGCTTCGGTCTGCTCCGTCACAGGCGCCGCGGCAGCTCTGCGCACGCCCGGGAGCCAAAGCACCGTTCCCGAGGCGTCCTCCACGACGGGGACGAGCTGCCTTATGGAAGGCGGCACTTTCGCGTCGATGAACATATCTTTTACTTTTTTCGTGCCGTTTAATCCGAGCACCTTCATCCGGTCGCCAGGCTTGCGGCTGCGAACGGTCAGCGGCAGCTTCACCTTGCCGAGATCGAACAGCGCTTCGGCTTCATCGGCCGGCCGCAGGCTGACTCCGGAGGCTTCGCGCAGCTCCATATGCAAAGTGACGCCCGTCTCGGGAATTACCAGCAGCCGATCCCCGGCCGTCATCGAGTAGGTATACGCAGAAGGTGATAACTTCATTCTATGAAAGGAAATCATGTCATATTCCCGCGTCAGCGCGATGCCCGCACCCGCTTCCAGGCGGATGTTGGGCGGTCCTGGGCGCATCGCAGCGACGCGCAGCTCCTCGATCTTCGCATAGTCCGCGGAATCGCCGTCAGCGCCAAGATAACTTAATATTAGTTTAATCAACCGTCTTTGTAAAGCAACCGGAACGGCTGCGAAAGCCGCGGCGGACAGCCGGTAAACTCCTTCTGCCGCCCGCACCTGCGAAGCATACAGACGCTTCGTCTCGGCTTGCATGTATTCGTCCTCCGCCGCCGCCATATCCGCCAGCCGGTTCAGCGCCTGCGCCAGCTTATCGTTGTAGCGTTCCAGCAGAGGCATAAGCTCGATCCGCACTTGATTGCGAAAATATTTGGTCTTCAGATTGGAGCTGTCGATCCGGTAGGCGAGCCCCCGCTGCTCGCAATATTGCACAAGGTCTGATTTGTATATACGGAGCAGCGGCCGGATAAGTTCCACGCTGTTTTTTTCCATTCTTCGCAGCGGAATTCCCGACAATCCCGCAGGCGAGGCGCCGCGCAGCACTCTCATCAATACTGTCTCCGCCTGGTCGTCGGCATGATGAGCCAATGCCACCCGGTTTGCGCCGTGCTTATAGGCCGTTTCAAGCAAAAAAGCGTAGCGCTGTTCGCGGGCGGCAAGCTGCGCGTTTTTCCCTGTTTCTTCTATATAAGAAGGAACGTCGATCTCGATCGTCTCGCACGGGATTCCTAGCCGCCGGGCTAATTCCTTCACGAACTCCGCTTCCTCGCGGGACTCCTCGCCCCGGAACCCGTGATTGACGTGCGCAGCGATCAGCCGAAAACGCCATCGCTCCGAAAGCGAAAAAAGGAGATGCAGCAGCGCCACAGAATCGGGGCCGCCCGATACTGCCGTAACGATGCCGTCTCCCGGTTGGAGCAAGCCTTCCTCTTTGATGAATCGTTCAACCTTTAAAGCCAAATCGCCGTCCATATGAAAGACCTCTATTCCTTCTGTCCTGACATTCGGCTGGCATTCGCCTGCCACCAATGTCCCGTGCGGTTATCGGGCTAAAACGGCCATGCGGTCCATAAGACCGCCGCGAACAAGGCCAGCGATGCGACGAAGCATGCGGCCAGCCAGCCCGCACCCGGCTGCTTGTCAGGCATGTGCCGGGCAGGCGATGCCAGCCGGGACCAATCGGTGAGCGCTTCGGCGGAAGCGGAGTAGCCTCCGAGCAAAGCTTTGCGCAGCACCGGGGCGATGCCGGCCAAGGCCGGAATCGACTGCAGCATGTCGAGCAGCGTATCGGTTGTCCGATTTTGCGGCAAAATGGCGCGGAAGCCGTGCAGCCGCCGCTCCTTGTCCGCGACCCCGATCCAAAGCGCCGCGAACGAGAACAGGTCGTACGCTTCGTCCGCCGTGCGCGTGCCCGCTTGCCAGAAGCCCCGGTCGAACACCTCGGTAAACTGCTTGACCGACCGCCCCATAGCCGTTATTCCCCCGAAATCGATCAAGTGCACCTCGCCGTAACGCGATACGAGCAAATTTTCCGGCTTGAGGTCGCAGAACGCATACCCGTTGCCGTGAAGCTCGGTTAATTTTTTCAGCAGCCGCATGCCGATCACAGGAATCCAGTCGGTTCCGAACTGCTTGATAAACTCGTTCAAGGTGATGCCGCGGACATATTGGGTGACGAAGAACGGATATTCCCGCCCGCTTGCCACCGCATCGTCGACATCGACCAAATAATTCTTAAAGGAAGTCGAAGACTTGGACAGCTCGCGCAGGACGTTCGCTTCCGACTGATGATCCAAAGCGTCGTGCCCTATCTTCATCGCGAGCAGCCGGCTGCCGGACCGCACGAGATAGACCCGTCCGTTGGCCCCTTCGCCAAGCAGCCGTTCGATCCGGTATTGACCGGCGTTCCATTTTCCCCTGATCATCGTCCCCGGAGCAAACGCCGGCTCAAACGATGTAGTCACTCAGCATCCCGTCCCCGTGCGCGGGCATCGTATTCCGTCCGCCCGCAGCTTCTTCCTGCCGATGTGCCGAGTCGTCGTTCCCGGCAATACCGGCGGATTCCCGGTAATATTGCACGACACGGATCAGAGCGGGCCCCGTGGGCGTCGCTCCCCTCATGTTTAATTTATAAAACAACCGGCCCAGATTTGCAAGATCGCTCGTCCAGCCAAGATCGAGCTTCACCGGCTCGTCCCCCGACACATTCCCGGGGAAATGAAACACGGCCATGCGGCTCTTGCCCGCCCGCGCCTGCAGACTGAGCTGAAGATCGTAGAGCGCCTCCTTCACCGCCTGCAGCTTCGGCTTCATGCTGGCGCTGGCATCGATCAGCAGCGCGACCTGCAGCTCGCTCGTTTCCGACAATTCGTCAATGACGCGCACGACTTCGCTTCTTTGCTCAGGCGGCAGCGCCTCCAGCCTGGACGTGCCGATAATGCCGCGAAGCTCCTGGCCGACAGCCTGCTGGATCGTCTGCATCACCGTCTGCCGCGTCATCATCTGAACCGTCCGCGACAATTGGTCCGGCGTGACGAGCCGGCTCATCCCGCCGCCCGCGCCGGCGATATCTTGAATTTCGGCGATGCCGTATTCGTCCGTCAGCCCGCCGCCGACAATGCCGATGACATTGACGACAATGCCTTCCTCCTTCGCCTGGGCGGCAGCGGCGACAGGACTGATGCCGACATTGGAGCAGCCGTCCGTAATCAAAATAATCTGCTTCATACGATCTCCTCCTCGCTTCTTACAATCTAGCATTCCCATTTCGGGAGAATGGTAAACTTAAGAAGCGGGCAGCGGGGCACAATTCCTCTGCAAGCAGAGAACAAGCATGAACAGATGCCGGCGCAATCCTACTTCGGTCTGCAAACGCGAAAAAGCCCGGCGGAGTCTCCGGCTGCTCCACTGGGCCAACATACATATTCCTATTATAGTTCATATCGCCAGGGGGTCAGCTGACCGTCTTCGGCCGTTCGATGCGGGTAAGCCCGGGCCAGCGGAATGTCGCCCATTCCGGCCGAAACTTGCTGATGCGCGCGACGACAACGGTCATATCGTCGTAAATTTCCCCATGGTGGTAACGGACGACCCGCTCCAGCAAAATATCGGCCATCTCCTGAGGGGAATCCGTCTCGATTTCCGAAATCATCCGCTTCATCCACAGCTCCTTGTTCACCGCGTGTCCCGGCGCGTCATAGATGCCGTCGGTCATCATGATGAGAATATCCCCGTCCTGCAGAGGCATTCCGATCAAATCGACGTCGATCTCGCTCACAATGCCTACCGGCAAATTGTTGGCCGTTACCGGGAACACCTCCTGGCCCCGCTTGATGAAGCTGGGCGTCGAGCCGATTTTCATAAAGGTCGTATTGGCATTATACAGATCGATCAGCGCCATGTCGACCGTCGCGTACATTTCTTCGGAGGACCTGAGCATAAGCACCGAATTGACCGATTTGATCGCCAGCTTCTCGTCCATTCCCGATTGCAGCAGCTGCTGCAAAATGTTCAGCGCCGCGCTGCTCTCCGCTCTGGCCCGCTCCCCGTTGCCCATGCCGTCGCTGAGCGCGACCGCGAACTTGCCGTTGCCCAGCTCGACCGTGCTGAAGCTGTCGCCCGACAGCAGGTCGCCTCCCTTGGCCGCCCCGGCGACGCCTGTCTCGACCTCGTATTCCTTCGCCGAACCGAAGACGACGGTGCTGTACCCCTCGCGCCGCTCGATCGGCTGCTCATGCTTCACGGCGATGTTCTCGCCGACGATCTCGGAGAGCAGCGGAGCGATAATTTTGCGGCATTCGTCAAAGCCTTTCGTATATTGATGAATGATTTCGATCTCCACGTTGCCCTCGTCGAGGCTGATAATATCGATGCTGTGGATCGACAAGCCGAGTTCTTCGAGCGCGCTGCGAATTTGCTCCTCCTGCATGAACAGCTCCTGGCCTTCCCGCTTGATCTCGCGGGCCAAATCCTCCATGACCTGAGAGACGCCGGACAGCTGCTCGGCAACGAGCTGGCGGCTGTCGATAAGCTGTTTTTTCCAATGCAAGTCGTTTTTGTACAAGCGGTACTGCTGCTTCATCACCTCGAGCACCTGATCGGGCTTGATGCATATTTTTTTCCACGCGGGAGCGATATCCCGGCGGCTCATATTTTCCCTGATTTCCACCTCCGTCATCATGTCCGTCATATACTTGTACGTCTGATAGAAGCTCTCGTCCCAGCACTTCTTCCGCTTCCAGCAGTTCGCGCAAGATTTCTCCGCGACGGCGTTCATAAAGTGGCCTACTTCCTCCTCCTTCTGTAGCGGCTGCGCGTCGGCCGTCACCTGCTTGAAGCTGCGGGCCAGCTGTCGAAACACTTCGGAAAACTGCTCCACGCGGCTCGCAGTGACATCGCGCACCCGCTTGGCATAGTCGTGCTGCGACTTCAAATTTTCCTGCGTGCCCGGCACGTACTTGGCCAATGTTTGAATGAGGCCGGCCGGCGTCAGCACGAACAACGCCACGGCTGCGATCGATTCCCATGTCGAGGCCAGCACGTCGGCCTGATTGCCGATATAGATCGACAGGATGGAGGAGCCGAGCAGCATGCCGAACGACACGGCCATTTTGCGCCCTTCCCGAAGCAGACCGGCCAGCATGCCGGCAAAGGCGAGCAGGCTCATCTGATAAATGGCGGAAGCGTCGGCCAAGCTCAGGATCAGTCCGGAGATGACGCCGACCGACGCCCCGAACGGCGCCCCGCCGACCAGGGCGAACAGCAGAATCAAATACCTGGACAGCACATGCTCGGCAGTGACGGGCCCGACGATCCAGCCGACCGTTCCGGTCATGACGGAGGCCAGCAGTATAATGAGGCAGATCACCTCCTCGTGCTTCAGCACGTAATTTTTGCGGTTCAGCGTGAAGACCGGAATCGCCTGCAAAAAGATGTGCGTCAGGATCAGCCCGAGCATCGACTCGACCGCGGTCAGCATCAGCGTATACCAGCTGAGCTGGGCCGAGACGAGATACGAGAACAGCTGGACGGAGAAGGTGGAGGCGAAGACGATCGCCGGCGCATAGGAAATATCCGAGCGCTCGAAGCGTTCGACGCCTTTCTGAATGAGCAGAAACACCAGCATCTCGACCGCGATATATCCCATATGAAGCGGCTGTGCCGAGAACAAGCTGCCCGCGGAGAGGAATAGGGCCGTCCAGAACAGCAGCTCCCTGCGCAAAAAATAGATGACCGCGAAATACGCTACCGCAAACGGCGTAAGCTGATCGAGAATCATCGCCCTTCCCAGCAGGAAAGCCATGGCGAGCAGCAGCAGCGACCATTTCTTGGCGATGACCGATTGAATTAGCCGATTTTTCGCCAGCGCATCCGTCACGCTGCCCGCCGCTTTGTTCCAGGCTCCCCTCCAAGCCGTACCGATCTGATGAAATCCGAATTTCTTTGGCATAATTTCACGACACCACCCATAGGTTATTTGTGAGGACTAGTATACTCACTCTCGTGCAGGAAGTTTGTCAGAATCGGTTGGCGGCGCAAAAGTTTTTTCCGACAAAAAGGGAGGCTTGCGCGAAATCCGCCATTCCTTGTTATTCTCTGGTATGTAAGCGCATCCAAAACAGCGAACGGACGACGCGGGAGGACGTACGTTCGCATCCGGCACCGGGAATCTTCGTCCGATTGCGTTATAACGTGTCGATTGAGGTGCCTCTCGCGGACCATCCGACAAAACAAGCCTATTTTATCCTTACCCGTCCGCTTCGCCTCCAAAACGGAGTCCGCTATCGGATTTTCTTCTGAATCCGCAAGCGGAGGAAGGAGTTTGCCCGTTCGGCAGCAAACCTTATTTATAGCGAAATACCGGATGACCTGACCGGTCTTCCCTGCGCTTTGTTTTACACGACGGCCGAGCGTTGATTCGGCTGGAAGGAAGCGGGTGACGGCAATCGACTCTTTGACGCTGCAGCTCTTTGAGCGCATGGGCATACTGCTCATCATCACCTTTATCATTACCAGAACCCCTCAATTCCGCTATCTGCTGGAACGGCGGAGGACGGTGCGGCGCGGACTGCTGTTCGCCGTTTTTTTCGGACTGGTCAGCATCGCTGGCACCTATGCGGGAGTAAAGGTCGGAGCGGAGAGCAGCGACCAATCCTTGCTGATTCCGCCGCTCGCGCAGCATGAAGCGATGGCGGATTCCGCGCTGATCGGAGTGATCGTTGCCGGTTTGCTCGGCGGTGCGCTGGTCGGTACCGGCTCGGGGCTGATCTCGGGCATCCACGCTTATTGGCTAGGCGGGATGACGGGGATGGCCGATTTGATCGTGACCCCGATCGTAGGCCTCCTCGCGGGACTCATCGCCCGTTTTTTCGCCGACGAGCGCATCATCGCTCCGATCAAAGCGCTGTTCATCAGCGTATTTCCGCCGTTTCTGCAGATGGGTGCGGTTCTTGTCGTGCACGAATCCTCGGAAGATGCCATCCGCCTCGTCAATTTGATCGGCGGGCCTATGGTCGTGGCCAACAGCATTGGCGTGGGCATCTTCGTAGCTATGATTTTGACCGCGATCAACGAAGAAGAGCGGGCCGCAGCGCTGGAGACGCAGAGGGCGCTTCATATCGCCGAGCTGGTGCTGCCTTACTTGAAGCAGGGAATAACCTACGAAACGGCGGGCGCTACCGCCGATATTATGCTTCGCGAGCTGCGGGCGGATGCCGTGGCCGTAACGGATACGGAGCGAATATTGGCTTATGCCGGAATCGGCGCCAATATCAAGGACGAGCCTATACGAACGGACCTGTCCCGCAAGGCCCTGCTTACGGGCGAGATACAGATCGCGCGGACTCGCGAGCAAATCCAGCCGCATCTTGCGTCGATCGCCGCGGCCATTATCATCCCGTTTCGCAGCGGCGGTAAAGTGGCCGGTCTCATTAAGCTGTACTTCCAAAGCATTCGGCAAATCAGACCGGTAGAAGAAGCGCTCGCGCGCGGGCTCAGCAAGCTGATTTCCATCCAGCTTGACTTCGCCTTGTCCGAGCAGCTCCGCGGACTGATGAAGGATGCCGAGCTCAAAGCGCTGCAAGCCCAAATCAATCCGCATTTTTTATTCAATACGCTGAATGCCATCGTTACACTGATCCGTATTGACCCGGACTCGGCAAGACAAATTACCGTCAAGCTCGGCCATTATTTGCGCATGAACTTGACGATGACGCAGTCGGCTGTCGTATCGCTGGCCCAAGAGCTGGATCATTTGCAAACGTACTTGAGCATTTTGCGGATACGCTTTGAGGACAGCCTTGTTGTTCGGCTACAGTGCGACGCGGGGCTGGAGTCGGTCCGCATCCCTCCGTCCACCCTGCAGCCTCTGGTGGAAAACTGCATTCAGCACGGCTTTAAAGGAAAAACCGACGCCGGAAGAATCGATATCACCCTTAGGCGCAGCGGGTCTTATTTAAAAATCAGCATCGAGGATAACGGCAAAGGATTCGACGCCGAACAGCTCGCCAGACTGGGCACGGCTCCGCTGCAATCCGGCGAGAGCACCGGTCTCGGCCTGCACAATGTGAACCGCCGTCTCGTCCATTTATTCGGAACCGAGGCCGGGCTAACCTTCTCCAATTCCCCGAAGGGAGGGGCTTGTATTGAATTCAAGCTTCCTCTATTTTGAAAATTTGGAGGTATACGCCGACAAAATTTCAATACCGCAGGTGACGGCCGATGACGACAGGAAGCGCTCGTCATAGGCGTCTATCATGGATAAAAGGTGGGCTGCTTCATGAGAGTCATGATCGCTGAAGACGAACGGTTAGCTCGCGAAGAGCTTATTTTTTTGCTGTCCCAGGAACAAGATGTCGAGCTGCTTCCCTGGGCGTCTAACGGAACCGAGCTGCTGGAGCTGGCAAGCCGCCATCGGCCGCAGGTCGTCTTCGTGGACATCCAGATGCCGGGGCCGGATGGCATGGAGACAGCGGAGAAGCTGCTGCAAAGCGAGCATCCCCCGTATATCGTGTTTGCGACCGCCTTCGAGCAATATGCCATCGACGCGTTCCGGCTGGAAGCGGTCGATTATTTGCTCAAGCCTTACGATCAGGAGCGCCTTGGCCGGACGCTGCAGCGCATCCGGCACAAGCTTTCCTCGACCGCGATTCCCCGGACCGGAGAAAGCAGAGCAAGGCCGGCGGCTCCCTTGAGAGCGGATGCCGCGGGAGTGAAGCCGAAGCTGCTCATCGATAACGGGAGCCGCATTATCGTTGTCGATCCGGCGGAAATCGCCTTTGCCTCGAAAGAGGAGAAGTGGACCCGCATCCATATGATGGACGGCCAGGTGTATGCCGCCAGACTGACTCTGCAGGAGCTGGAGGAGCAGCTCGGAAGTCCAGGCTTCTTCCGCACTCACCGAAGCCATCTGGTCAATATGGAGTGCATCGACGAGCTGGAGCCGTGGTTTAACGGCGCTTACAACCTGATTCTGGGCGATGCGAAGCAAAGCCGCGTGCCCCTCTCCAGAGTAGCCTCGAAAGAGCTGATCCGACGGCTGCAAGGCACCTAACGTTCGCAGCGCGCCGGGAACCATTCAGCACCCGCATTTCTCACTTTGAGGCGCGATTTTTGACATTTCAGGCCAAAAAGCGAAAAAGGACAACCATTCCGTGATATGATTAATAAAGCGCTTACATTAATTGTAAAAGGGAGGAGTCGCTTATGAATCAATCCTCGAAATCATCATACAGCAGGATTGCCGAATCTGCTCGCTTCCGCTTGCTCATGTCGCAGAAGAAACGTTTTATTATGCCCATGTCCCTTTTCTTCCTCGTGTTTTATTTTGTCCTGCCCATCATGACCTCGTATTCCGCGGTGCTGAATCAGAGCGCGTTCGGCCCGATCACCTGGGCTTGGGTGTTCGCCTTCGCCCAATTCATCATGACCTGGATCTTGTGCTCGCTTTATACGCGCAAAGCGCGGGCGTTTGACGCCATAGCCGAGCAAATTAAAGCCGAAGCCGGCGCGGCCAAGGAGGTACAGCGATGAATACAGCCTTTCTCCTCTTTCTTGTTATCGTGGCCGGAACGCTGGTCATCACCTATTATGCAGCCAAAAAAACGAAAACCGCCAGCGAATTTTACACAGCGGGCGGCGGCCTGACCGGTTGGCAGAACGGTCTCGCCATCGCCGGCGACTACATGTCCGCCGCTTCTTTTCTCGGCATCGCCGGCATGGTCGCATTGTTCGGGTTCGACGGCTTTTTCTACAGCATCGGCTTTCTTGTCGCCTATCTTGTCGTGCTCTACTGGATCGCAGAGCCTCTGCGAAACCTGGGCAAATATACGATGGCCGATATGATTGCGGCCCGATTCGATAACAAGAAGGTGCGCGGCGTGGCTGCGCTGAATTCGATCACGATCTCCATCTTCTATATGATCGCGCAATTGGTGGGGGCCGGCGCCTTGATCAAGCTGCTGCTCGGCCTCGATTATACGACGTCCGTGCTGATCGTAGGCCTTCTGATGACCGTCTATGTCGTTTTTGGAGGCATGACGGCGACCAGCTGGGTCCAGATTATCAAGTGCGTACTGCTGATGGCCGGCACGTTCATCATTTCGCTGATCGTCTTTGCCAAATTCGATTTCAATATCGTCACGATGTTCGAGAAAATGCAGACGGCCACGCCGCTGAAAGACACGTTCCTCCATCCCGGCAACAAATTCGGCAGCGGTCTCGATACGCTTTCCTTAAATATGGCTCTTGTTCTTGGTACGGCGGGACTTCCGCATATCCTGATCCGCTTCTTTACCGTGAAGGACGCCCCGACGGCCAGGCAATCCGTCGTTGTCGCCACATGGGTGATCGGCCTTTTCTATGTGATGACCATCTTCCTCGGCTTTGGCGCGGCGGCATTCGTCGGCCACGATGCGATCGTGAACGCCAATGCCGCGGGGAACATGGCAGCGCCGCTGCTCGCCAAAGCGCTGGGAGGAGACTTCCTGTTCGCATTCGTCTCCGCCGTCGCCTTCGCCACCATTCTCGCCGTCGTCGCCGGTCTTGTGCTGTCAGCTGCCTCCGCATTCGCCCATGACTTTTACAGCCATATCGTGCGCAAAGGGGCGGCGACCGAGAAAGAACAGGTCATCGCGGCCAAGCTCGCTTCGGTAGGGGTGGCGATCATCTCCATCATCCTGGCGCTGTTTGCCCAAAAGCTGAATGTCGCTTTTCTGGTCGCCCTGGCGTTCTCGGTTGCCGCCAGCGCCAATCTGCCGGTGCTTATGCTCACGGTATTCTGGAGACGCTTCAATACCGCCGGCGCCGTTACAGGCATGCTGTCCGGATTAATCTGTTCCTTGCTCATCGTCGCCATCAGCCCCAATATTTGGGACCCGATTCCGGGTAACGCCATCCTTGTCGGCACTCCGCTGATCGAGCTGACGAATCCCGGGATTATTTCCATTCCGGTCGGTTTCCTCGGCGCTGTGCTCGGCACGCTGTTCTCTTCCAGGCGCGATGCTGCAAAGTACGACGAAATTTTAGTGAGAGCCAATACGGGAATGCAGTAGAATGAGTAGAATGAAGAAGACGCCTTGCGGCGTCTTCTATAAGCTCTCCATATGCCATATAGCGGCGGAGGGGATCGAACCCCCGACCTCACGGGTATGAACCGTACGCTCTAGCCAGCTGAGCTACGCCGCCATAACAAGCTGTAGTATATAACAGCCTGCGTCTGCTTGTCAAGCGAATTCGGCGCCAGGGCAATCCCGCCCGGCCTGCCGCCGCCGCACAGCGTGCGCGCTGCAGAAAACGGCGCCCGACTCGCTGTATCACCAATATTCTCCGTTCAGCGGCTTCCACATTTAGGGTAGCGATCATACGAAGGGAATGCCTGCTGTCGCCATCGGACGGCAACGGCAGCATTCCCTCTATAGCTGCCGGCCATTGCCATCCATTTCTTTCTTGCCGCAGCTTCCGGATGCGGTCGGCAATTCGATGACCATCTCGGCTCCCGTTGCTGCATTCCGAGCCCAGATGCGGCCCTCATGCTTCTCGATAATGGACTTGCTGATCGCCAAGCCGAGCCCGAATTGCCCCTGCTTGCCTTTAAAAAATCGGTCGAAAATATGCGGCAGCTCCTCCGTCTCGAAGCCGGGCCCGTCATCCGTTATTCGCAGCTCTGCCCTCGCCTCGTTCACAGGCTTTGCGGCAATGACGATCGAGCTCTCCGCATACCGGATGCTGTTGCTGATCAAATTGGTCAAAGCGCGGGATAACTTCTCCCGGTCCGCGAACAGTTCGATCGGGCTTGAAGCCGGGACGATTGTAATTTCGACGCCTTTTTGCAGCGCAATGCCGTTCATCCGCTCGACGCAGCCAGTAATCCACTCGTTCAGATCAAATTGGGAATAAGGCTCGTTCTCTTCCACCGCTTCCAACCGGGATAAATAAAGCAAATCCCCCACCAGCTCGGTCAATCGCTCCGTTTCCTTCAAAATGACGTCGACCGCGGCGGCTTGCTCCACAACGTTATAACGAATCCCTTCGGCGTAGCCTTGAATCGACATCAGAGGCGTTCGCAGCTCGTGAGAAACGTTTTGCAGAAACGTCTTTTGAGCGCTGTCATAGCGCTCGAGCTTCTCGGTCATAGCATTGATATTGCGCACGAACTCCCGCCATTCGTCCTCGGCCGGCAGGCCGATCTTTCCGGCGAATTTCCGCTCCGCTACGGCCCTTACGTGCGTGTTCAAAGCCGAGAACGGGGCGGAAATTTGTCTGGCGGCGCGCGAGGAGAACGATGCTGCAAGCAGAGCCGACACGCATAAGACGAAAATCAAAATCAGATTGATCGCCCATTGCAACTGCTTCACTTGCCGAAGATTCGCATAGATCACCACCCATCCCAGCCCGAACGAATTTTGATTGGATACGGACCTGACAACGGCCGCATAATCCGTCCCCGACGCCTGAAACGTGATCACATGATTTTCTTCCAGATGGCGTTGCTTGTTCAATTCATCGACCACCCGCTCCACGACGCCGGACGGGCGGTCAGACGACGCCGGGATTAAATCGATCGCTTGCTTGTCTAAGTCCAGCAACAAGAAGTCCGCGTTCAGCAAAGAGAGCGGTTCCTTCAAAGAACGGTTCAGCATCAGAACGTACATGGCCAGGTTCAGAGACCCGTCCGCCTGTTTCGTGTTCTCCAGCCGCGGAAAGATAGCGCCATTCTGCGTGTTCCAAGGCTTGGGAAGGTTCGGAAACTCGGGAAGCGGCAGGCCGGGAATGCGCAACGCGGCTTCCACGGCGCTCGAAGCGACCTTTTGCAGCTGCACCACAATATCGTTGCGGATATATAGCCCGACGGCGATGTTGAACATGACGGCGGTGAGCGCAACCAATAGAAGGATGACCGCAAAATTCGTTTGGAAAATTCGCCGTTTCACCGTCAGCCTCATCATCTCATCATCCCATCATCTCTTGTCGTAGATTGCGAATCCGAACGCCCTCACCGTTTCGATCTTCAGTTCAGCTCCGGCGTCAGACAGCTTCCTGCGGATTCGTTTGATCATATCGTCGGTCGCCCGGCTCTCCACTTCGCTCTCGAACCCCCAAATTTTATTCAGAAGCTCGTTTCTTCCGACAGCCCGATTTTTGTTCATAGCCAAGTACAGCAGCAGGGAAAACTCCATGCCCGTCAAGCGGACGTCCCGCCCCTGCACTTCCGCCCGCCTGGCGTCGGGGTCGATCGCGACATTACCGATGACCACCGTGTTATCGTGGGAGCGGTGCAACCGGTCCAGTTCCATCCTTTGGAACATCCGTTTTATTCTGGCGACCAGCTCGAGCGGACTGAACGGCTTGGTCAAATAGTCGTCGCCGCCGAGCGCAAATCCGGCTATTTTATCAGGCTCCGTATCTTTGGCGGACACGAACACGATCGGAACGCTGCTGATTTGGCGAACGGCGGAACAAAGCGAATAGCCGTCCAAACCGGGCATCATGATGTCCATTACCAGAAGATCCGCCGGTCGCCGGCGAAAATGATCCTGCGCGGCACGGCCGTCCTGGAACGTTTCCACCTCGAATCCTTCCTTGATCAGAAACGACTGGATGATGTTGCATATGTTCTTTTCGTCGTCGATGACATAAATGAGCTTGGTCTTCATCCTGTTCACCCTAGGTTCATTGTAGCAAGTGTGCGCGCGGAGTGTCTAACCGCCAGCGCGATTTGCCACACGGTTGCCGCAATTGTGCGGAGATTCCCGCCTGGTTCGAGCGGTAAGATGGATGTGCAACAACAAATTGAATGAAGGAAAGGTGTGTTTGTCCATGTCCATGAACAAAAGCATGACCATCGGCATTTTGGCGGGAGCAATCTGCCTGCTGGGAGCCGCAGCCGCCGTGTCATCCGCGAATGCGGCAAACCGTCCCGCCGAGACGAGCTCCTCAGCAAACGTCGTTGAAGCCCCTTTGAATGTTCGTCCGATTCTAACCGGCGATTCGGAAGGGTTCGGCCAGTCGATCCGGGATGCGCTGGACGAACTGGTCAACAACGGAACGATCACGCAAGCTCAAGCCGACGCGGTGCTGGCGACAACAACCGTCAATACGCTGGATACGCTTGTCGAGTCCGGAACCATTACGCAAGAGCAGGCGGATGCCATCAAGGCCGCCATCAAGGCTGCCATGAACGCCAAGATGGACGAGATAAGAGCTGCCATAGAATCCCGTCTCGGCGAATTGAAAGAGAAAATCGGAAGCGGCTTGAACCTGAAGCAACCCGAGCTTCCTAACATTCCCTTCTAGCGTGCCCCCAAGACGGAACACTGTACGAATTCAGGTGGGCGTTCAGCCCCAATAAGCGGAATCGGCGTGCATGAATCTGAGCCTGCCCCTCAAGTTGAAGCATGTGTTCGCGGCTGGCGAGCACCGATTCAAAAAGAAAAGCCGCTCGGAGCGTCCTAATCGCGCTCCAAGCGGCTTTTGCCATTCGTTGCAATGTATATCTGCAGGTCAATCGCGGCGTCCGCCGCGGCCGCCCCGCTTCGAATCCTGCTTGCGCAGGGAAGAAATACGATCTTCGCTATCCCTCAAGAACCGGGCCATCTTATCTTCAAAGGAGAGCTTGCCTGCGGGAGGTCTGCCGCCACGGCCGCCGCGGTCTCCCCGGTTAAACCCGCCACGGTCGCCTTTGTCAAAACGGGGCTTAGGGGCATCTGCAGGTTTATCGACGGCTTGTTTGATCGATAGGCCGATCTTGCCGTCCTTGTCGACATTAATCACTTTCACGGTGACGATGTCGTTCAGCTTAAGATGATCGTTCACATCCTTAACGTAATTGTCCGCAATTTCCGAGATGTGCACAAGGCCCGTCACTCCCTCGGAAAGCTCGACGAACGCCCCAAAGTGAGTAATGCCTGTCACTTTCCCTTGCAGCTTGCTGCCCACTTCGATTGCCATAAAGTAAAATGATCCTCCCTTAAATAGTTAAAAAAAACCGACTACGCCGATTATAACGCACGCCGAAAATACGGTCAACACAAGGTTTGCCCGATTTGGCGCCCATTTATCAATTGGGGTTCCCCGGAGGGATGAAGAGCGTCTCCCCCTCCTTGATATAGTGAAGCTCCTTGCGAATTTTTTGCTCGATATATTCAGGATCGTTCAAGCGGGCGATCTCCAGCTTGTACTGTTCGTTCGTTGTCTTCGTTTCCTGAAGCTTCTGCTCGAGAGCCGCTACCTTCTCGCTCCGTTCTGCGATCTTTCCAACCTGATTCCACAAAGTAACGCCAGCCCAGCTCAAAAAGCAACCAAAGATAATCATGACGAAACGGCGCCTGCGGTACGCGCCTTTGCTCTGCGACGGCTTCGCAGCCGAATCTTTCCGCTGGCTGTTGGGTGGGACGGATCGCATGAAACCAAGTTTCCTCCTTGAGCTAAGATATTGAAGGCTCTCGCGGGGATGAGCTTACGGGAAGAATCGGCGAAACCAGCCGACGAGGCGGCGTGCCGGAGCCTTCATCCATGCAGGAACAGGAAAACGCAACCGGCTGACCAACGGCTTGGTCAACCACAATACGAATTTCCAGAGTGGCAATACCAATTGTAGCATAATTTTGTACAAGAATATAGCAGTGGCCGTCAAAAAGCCGATGAGGACGATCAGCAGCCTGTACAGCCAGCGCGCCGGAGCGACGATAATTAGCTCGATCATGCGGCGTCCGATGCGAAAGGCAGCCACGCTGACGCGAATGCAGAAGCGGATCAGCCGAACGACCAGGCCGCTGAACAGCAGGAAGTACAAGCAGATGCCGATGCCTAGACCCAGGAAAATAAACGGGCGAATCTCTCCCCAATTGCTTTCGTACAACAGCAGGAAAACGAAGATGGTGCCGATGAACCAGTAGAGGAGGTCCAGAACCGCCTTCAACCAAGGGGCAACCTTCAGCTGGCCGGCAAGGACCCGATACAGGTCGAACAGCGTTCCGAGGGACATCCCCCCGAGGCACATCATCCCCATTGTGACGAATTGGACGTGGAGCGTCACTTAAACAGCTTTCCCCAGAGGCCCTTGGATTTCCCCTGGTTGTTCGCATCGACATAGGCCAGCTCGTTCACGTAACCTTCAATGGCCACCAGGCCCTGCTCCAGGCTCAAATTTTTGATGTGCAAATTTTGCCCTTTGATCATCAGGAAACCGCATTCCGTCTCAAGCAAAAACTCCTCACTGTCAAAGCTCTCGACATTCATCACGCCGGAAACTTCCAGCAGCTTGCGGTTCAGCATCTTCACTTCCTGACGCTTCACCTTGTTCGGTTCCAACATGGCATGTCCCCCTCCTCACTTGAATCGTCGCTTCGCATTAACGATTAGTATATAGGTATGGAGGTCGTCCCATGTTTAGAACCGGGAATCGCTCTCAGACGCGCGGACCGGCTACAGCTGGCGCTGCGCCTCGAGACCGAGCTTCTTCAGAAGCTCGATGGCGGCTTGCTTCTCTGCCGAAGTAAGCCCTGCCGAAGCACGGCGAATCACGTCCGCATGCTCGGGAAAAATCCGGTCAAACCAGGCTGCGCCTTCGTCAGTCAGCACAGCGTAAGTTACGCGGCGATCTTCCGCACACGGCTCCCGCTTCAGCAGCCCCTTCTTCTCCAGCTTGTCGATATTATAGGTAATGCTGCCGCTCGTCAGCAACACGCGGCCGCCGATCTGCTGCAACGGAATTTTGCCCTTGTTATACAGCAGCTCCAGCACCGAGAATTCCGTGGCCGACAGCCCGTGTCGACGGATATCCCGGGTGGCGTGATCCATCATGATTTTCTGCGCCTTCGATAAGACGACGAACAGCTTTAACGACAAGGCCTGCTCCTCAGCGTCCGTATTATTGCCCATGCCTTCACCTCCGGTCAACCAGACGACGAAGGGACCGAATTGGTTCGGCCCCTTCGCAATCAGACAGCGCGGAGTCAGAACTGCCCATTCTCCGCTTTATGCGCCTCTTCCCGCAGCAGCGTGTACATCTTGGCCGCGTCCTCCTTGCGGGTGGACTCGGTCAACTGCTCTACTCGAACGGTAACGCTTTTCTGGCCGAACTGAACCGTCAGCTCGTCCCCGATCTTCACCGCGCTGCTCGGCTTCGCCTCCCGGCCGTTGATCCAGACGCGTCCTTGCTCGGATACGTCCTTGGCGACGGTGCGCCGCTTGATCAGCCTGGACAGCTTAAGAAACTTGTCAAGCCGCATTACTTCACAGCTTCTTTAAGTTTATTGCCCGCTTTGAAGACCGGAACGGTGGACTCGGCAATCACGATCTCTTGGCCGGTTTGCGGGTTGCGGCCCGTACGGCCGGAGCGCTTGCGGGTTTCGAAGGTGCCGAAGCCGATGAGCTGAACCTTCTCTCCGTTCGCCAGCGCGTCTGTTACTTCGCCGAGAAAGCTGTTCAGAACGGATTCAACATCCTTCTTCGTCAAGCCGCTTTTGTCAGCAATGCTATTGATCAGATCGGTTTTATTCATAGTACCAATATCCTCCTCGCTTAAATGGGCAGTTATCGTTATGTATTCTTTGTGATTCAGGAAAATCCTGCTAGACGCCCTTCGATCCCAGAACTTTTTTTGCTTCCTGCCACAAAGATTCCATCTCTATCAAGTCAGTTTGGTCAAAAGATTTGCCTTTTAAACGCAGCTGCTGCTCGATATAACCGAACCGGGAAGCAAATTTCCGGTTGGCCGCGGCGAGCGCTTCCTCAGGCTCAATGCGCAGAGAACGCGCCAGATTGACGACGGCGAACAGCAGGTCGCCGAGCTCTTCCCGCTGATGGTCTTTGCCGCTTCCCGCAACAGCCTGCTTGACCTCCTCCAGCTCGGAGACGATCACCGGGTATACTTCCTCCGGCCCGCTCCAGTCAAAGCCGACCTCGGCCGCCTTCTTCTGCAGCTTATAGGCTTTCATCAGGCCGGGCAAATCGCGGGGCACGCCGGACAGCGCGGATTGTGCGGAAGGATCGATTCCTTTGCTGCGCTTTTCCTCGTCCTTCATCTGCTGCCAATTGCTGAGCGCATCGTCCGCATCCCGGGCCTTGCTTTCCCCGAAAACGTGGGGATGGCGCCGGACCAGCTTCTCGTTCAAGCCTTCAATGACGTCGAAAACGGTAAATCCGCCTTCCTCCGCCTCCATCTGCGAATGCAGCATAATTTGCAGCAGCAGGTCGCCAAGCTCCTCGCGCATATGCTCGGGATCGTCCTCGTCGATCGTCTCGATCACCTCGTACGTTTCCTCGATCAAGTTTTTGCGGATCGACTGGTGCGTCTGCTCGCGGTCCCACGGGCACCCTTCCGGACTGCGCAAGATGCCCACGATCTCGTGAAGCCGGGCGAATGTCCGGTTCCGAACCGCGTCGCTGTCGGTGCGCGGCACCCACACGAGCGACAAATTGCCGTAGCCATCCACGCGGTCGAGCTCGTACAGCGGAATGCGCAAGATGCTCTCCTGCCCTGCCACGCCGAGAGCATGTCCGACGACAACCGGGTAGTCGTCCGGGTACAGCTCCATCAAGGTCAGCTTCACATCGGAGGCCGTCAGCGAGTCGTACACCTGGCCGACCACCGTATGCAGCAGCGGGTTTAGTTGATAAGCCGACAACGAGGTTCCGTCCAGCAGCTGGAAGCCTTCGATCGGATCGAATCCGAGCCGCACGAACGCCTGGTCGAGAAAGCTTTCGCCGCCAAGCAGCTGCAGCTCGACCCCTTCGGCCGGGCAGTGCTCCTTAAGCAGCTGCACCGTCTTCTCGGCAACCATCGGATGGCCGGGGACGGCGTAGACGATCTCGCCGGGTGCGGCCGCCGTATCGGGAGCCGCGGCGATCAGGCCGGACAAGCCTGCACCAAACCGTTCGGACGCCGCGCCTGCTTTGCGTCCGTCGGCCGGCTTGGCCCAGCCTATGGCAGCCGCTTTCCCGTCCTTGGCGAGCGTCAATAGCTCGCCGGCGATCGTCTCGTATACTTCTTCGAATGTGTCCTTCGCTTCGTACAAAGCGTCGAAGGTACAGTAGGGAATGCCCATCTCGTCCAGCAGAGCCACGGCGGGATGCTCGCGGGTTCTCAGGTAGATGCCCCCGCCGCCCGTTTCGGACTTCAGGGCTTGTCCTGCCGCAATCAGCTTGCTGACAATGCCTACGGTCAGCTGGTTGCAGTCGCCGGAGCCAAGTCCGACGACGGTTATGCGCGGCTTCCTATCCAAAGCGAATCGCCTCCTTCAGCGAATGGAACGCTTATTCCTGCTTGCTTCCCCGGCGCGTAGAATGAGTCCGGGGAAGCAATGGCTCCGCGCGCGGCGCGCGGAAAGCCGGGGCCCCAAGGCAGCGGGGCCGGGCGGCGCTGCGGCGAAAGCGCGCGGGTCGCCCGCGAGGCGCAGGCGGCAACTCGGCGGCGCTGCGCAGGCGCATGGGCCGCCCACGCGGCAGCGGCAGCCCACGCGACGGCGGCGGCCTACACGGCGACGGCGGCAGCCACGCGGCGCGGCGGCCTACGCGGCGACGGCGGCAGCCACGCGGCAGCGGCGGCAGCCACGCGGCGACGGCGGCAGCCCACGCGGCAGCGGCGGCAGCCACGCGGCGACGGCGGCAGCCCACGCGGCAGC
>NZ_KB905598.1 GCF_000380965.1 Paenibacillus ginsengihumi DSM 21568
TAGCCCAAAATGCCGAAGTAAGGCTGCTCACTTGCGTTAGAATGTCAAATCGATCGTTTCGAGCGAAATAAGCTCTCTGGCTAGCGTTAGCCCGGCAAAACAGCACCCTGGGCTAACGAGCATGAAGAGACTCCACGTCAGCGTTCGAGCTCCGCATTAGCGCGGCCCCTCCCCGGGCACACCCCAGGCGCATGAAGCGACAAATCCTGCAAAAAATGCAACTTTTTCCGGTCTCTTCGCCCTAGAGGAAGGAGAATGTTGTATTTTGTGCAACAATTTAGGGGCGGTTAGCTTCAAATCCGGGAATATCGCCCAAATTGTTGCACTTTTTACAACATTGAGCCGCCAATAGGGGTTATCCCCCCATTTTTGTTGTACAAAATACAACATTTGCTCGCTCTCTTGGGGAACTCTCCGGCGAATTTTCAGGCACCGAAGGTGACGATGACGTAAGGCAGCATTCGTTACAGGCGCTTAAGCTTCATTTTTGCTTTCATCATATAAAACTGCATTGCGGGCTGTCTACTGAAAAATTGCGACAAACGGGCCGGTTTCGCGCTACGATCCGATTTCCAGAAGCGGCTGCGAATATGCTATACTTATATATCGGATTTTACGGAGGAGGAAACCAATTTATGTGCGGCATCACCGGAGTGATGTATTTTGACGACCAGCAACCTGAACAACCGCTGCTGCAAAGCATGACGGACTGCATTGTACACCGGGGGCCGGACGATTTCGGATTTTGGAGCGACCGCCGTATCGGGCTCGGATTCCGGCGGCTGTCCATCATCGATTTGGCGGAAGGGCACCAGCCTCTCTGCAATGAGGACGAGACGGTATGGATCGCGTTCAACGGCGAAATCTACAATTATAAATATTTGCGCAATATGCTTATTGACCGGGGGCATCAGTTTAAAACGCATTCCGACACGGAGGTCATCGTCCATCTGTACGAGGAATTCGGCGAGGAATGCGTGAGACAGCTGCGCGGCATGTTCGGCTTCGTGATCTGGGATCGCAAGCGGGAGAGACTGTTCGGCGCGCGCGACCATTTCGGCATCAAGCCGTTCTATTATTTCCGGGACGGGCGGCAGTTTCTGTTCGGCTCGGAGATCAAGAGCATTCTGGCCGCTGGCGTCGAGCGCTCGATCGATTCGGAAAGCCTGCTGAACTATATGACGTTCCAGTACGTGCCCGAGCCGAATACGATGTTTCGCGGCATCAAGAAGCTGCCACCGGGCCATTATGTGACGGTGTCCCGCGACGGCGACATGGACATTCGCCGCTATTGGGACCCGATGCTGGAGCCGGAGGAGCGCCCATTCGCCGAGTATGTGGAGCAAATCCGCGAAGCTTTGAAGGATTCGGTCATTCATCATATGCAGAGCGACGTGGAGCGGGGCTGCTTCCTGTCGAGCGGCATCGACTCGACGGCGATCGCTGCGCATATGCGGCGCATCGAGCCGATTCGCACGTTCTCGGTCGGCTTCGACGGGCCGAATAATGAGACGGTGATCTCCCGCGAGACGGCCAAGGCGCTCGATACGGAGCATTACGAGAAAATCATCACGCAGGAGGATTATTTCGCGACGCTGCCGAGGGCGGTATGGCATCAGGACGAGCCGGTCGCCGACCCTTCGGCGATCGCGCTGTATCACGTGGCCGAACTGGCCCGCCGGCACGTAACCGTCGTGCTCTCCGGAGAAGGCGCCGACGAACTGTTCGGCGGCTACCGTATCTATAACGAGCCGCTGTCGCTGGCGCCCATCGAGCGGCTGCCGCATTCGCTCAAGCGGCTGCTGCACGCTGTCGCCCGGCTGCTGCCGGAAGGGATGTACGGCCGGGGGTACTTGCTCAGGGGAACGACGCCTCTGGAGGAGCGGTTCCTTGGCAACGCCAAAATTTTCAGCGAGGACATGAAGGCGGAAGTCGTGCGGATGGATCGGGAAATGCTGCGGACGTACCGCAACCCGGTTCAGGTGGCGAAGACGTTTTACGACAAAACCGGTCATCTCGATCCGGTGTCGCGCATGCAGTATATCGATATGAATCTGTGGCTGCCCGGAGACATTCTGATGAAGGCGGACAAAATGACGATGGCTCACTCGCTGGAGCTGCGCGTTCCTTTTCTCGATGTGGAGCTGTACGAGGTTGCCCGGCGCATTCCCGCCAAATACCGGATCGCTGAAGGGACGACGAAGTACATTTTCCGCAAGGCGATGGAGGGCATCATTCCGGATGCGATTCTGCATCGTCCGAAGCTCGGCTTCCCTGTCCCTATGCGCGATTGGCTGAAAGGGGCGGCCGGAGACCGCGTGCTGGAGGAGATCGCGGCCGGCGGCATCGAGGACTATATCCGCATCGAGGCGATGCAAGCGATGCTGAAGAAGCACCGGGACGGTCAAGGCGACTATTCCCGCAGGCTGTGGACGATCTACATGTTCGCCCTGTGGCATGCAACATATATGGAGGACATGTCGGAGAAGGCTTATGCGCGGGCGCTGTAACGCCTTCGCATCCGGATTGTACATATGGACGCCTATGACGGGCCATTTCCTTTGTCATCGGTCGTCACCTGCGGTGTTGAAATTTTTGTCGGCGGATACCGCCAAATTTTCAAGATGGAAGGAGCGGGTTAGGGGATGGGAGAGTATAAGCTGATTGCGCTGGACATGGACGGCACGGTGCTGACGGAGGAAAAGACCATTTCGGAGGAGAACCGTCAGGCGATCCTCGAGGCAGTGAAGTCGGGCGTAACCGTCATGTTCGCTACGGGAAGGGGCATCCAGAGCGCATATCCTTATGTGGAGGAGCTTGGCCTGACGTCGCCGATCGTCACCGTCAACGGCGGCGAGGTATGGAGCAGGCCGGGCGAGTTGTACCGGCGGCGCCCGCTCGATACAGAGCTCGTCTTCCGTCTGCGCGAGCTGGCGCTTCAATACGATACGTGGTACTGGTCTTACTGCGTAAGCGGCGTATTCAACAAGGAGCGGTGGCTGGACGATCGCGAGGCGAACGAGCAAACATGGCTTAAATTCGGTTATTATACGGAAGATACCGATATTTTGGCGGCGATCCGCAAGGAGCTCGAGACTTGGGATCGGTTTGAGCTGACGAATTCGCATCCGTTCAATATCGAGCTGAATCCGAAGGGCGTCAGCAAGGCTAGCGGCTTGCACGACGTGTGCGCCATGCTCGGCATCACGATGTCCCAGGCGATCGCCATGGGCGACAGCCTGAACGATATCGCCATGATCCGCGAGGCGGGGCTCGGCGTGGCGATGGGCAACGCTCAGGACGAAGTGAAGCGTATCGCCGATATCGTAACAGACCGCAACGAGGAGCACGGCGTCGCCAAAGTGATTCGCGAGTACGTATTAAGCTAAGCTAGGCTGGCTTTAGCTGGACGCAACACGAAAGGAGAGGCGTTTTATGGCAACGACAGCATGGATCATCATCGTCGCCTTGTTCGTCGTCGGCATGGCTGGCGCGGTTTATCCGGTGCTGCCCGGAGCGCTGGCGATCTATGCGGCGTTCTTCGTATACGGCTGGATGATCAGCTTCGAGCCGTTCGGAGTATGGTTCTGGCTGTTGCAGACGACGCTGCTCGCGCTGCTGCTCATCGTCGATTATGCGGTGAATGCGCTCGGCGTGAAAAAATTCGGCGGAACGCGGGCCTCCGTCGTCGGCAGCACGATCGGTCTGCTGCTCGGCCCTTTCGTCATTCCGGTGGCCGGCCTGCTGCTCGGCCCGTTCATCGGCGCGGTTGTCGGCGAGCTGCTCGTCGGCACGGAGTTCCGGCAGGCAGTGCGCGCGGGAGTCGGGGCGCTTGTCGGTTTTTTCTCCAGCCTGGTCGTCAAGGTCGGCCTGCAGCTGGTCATGATCGTCCTGTTCATTATTTGGGTCGTCCGCTACTAGGCTAATTGCGCTCATAGGCTATTGCCCGGCTGGACGGACCCGGGAGGAAGAAGGGAACCAGGTTGTCCAAGGATTCGCTTATCAAAGGAACGCTCATCCTCACCCTGGCCGCGCTGGTGGCCAGGGCGCTTGGCGTGGCGCAGCGCATTCCGCTCGTCCACCTGCTCGGGGATTCGGGGATGGCTTCTTATACGATCGCATTCAATATTTATTCGCTGCTGCTTGTCGCGGCGACTGCCGGCATTCCGAGCGCCCTCAGCAAGATGGTGTCCGAGCGGACGGCTCGCGGCGCTTTCGGCGAAGCCGATCGCATATACCGCGCGGCGCTCTGGTTCGCCGCCGCCGCGGGGCTCGTCATGAGCGCGCTGCTCTATGCGCTGGCGCCGCTGTATTTGACGTGGACGGACAATCCGCCGGAGGCGCTGCTGGCGATTCGCGCCATTGCTCCGGCGTTGCTGATGTTCCCGCTGATCGCGATCATGCGCGGCTATTTCCAGGGGCGGCAGCATATGATGCCGAACGGCATCTCGCAGATTGTGGAGCAAATTTTCCGCGTGGCGGTATCGGTTCTGCTCGCTTATGTGCTGCTCGCCTTCGGGCTGGAATGGGCGATCGCGGGCGCTTCGTTCGGCGGCGTCGCAGGGGGCCTCGCCGCGGCGGGCGTTATGCTGTACTTTGCCCGCCGCTTCGCCGCGGCCGACCGCGACGAAAGAGCCGCTTACGCGGCGTCGCATAAGGCGAAGGGACAAGCGGCCGTCGGAGAGGCGGATGCGGGAGCTCCGCTTGCTTACGGCTCCATCTATAAGCAAATGTTTAAGCTGTCGGTGCCGATCGTCATCTTCTCGATGACGGTCACGCTCGTGTATGCCATCGATTCTTCCATTGTCATTCAGCTGCTGAAGGGAGCGCTGGGCGAAGGGGGCGCGACGGAAATTCTCGGCATTTTGGGCGGCCGCGCCCAATCGCTGGCCGGCATTCCGATTATTTTGGCCGTCGCCTTGAGCCAGTCCGTCGTGCCGATTATCTCCTCGGCGCATTCGGTCGGCGATCTGAAGCAGGTCGGCGCGCAGACGGGCAAGGTGCTGCAGCTGTCGCTGCTGACCGGCTTGCCGATGGTGCTCGTTATCTGCGCGGCCGCGCGGCCGATCAACAGCTTTATTTTTGCCAATAAAGCCGGTTCGCCGTGGGTAGATCAGTACGCGGCGCCGATCATCGTCGCGCTGACGGCGAGCGCCGTCTTTCAGATCGTCATGCAGACGTCGGGCGCCGTGCTGATGGGCATGGGCCGGATGAAGCCGCTCATGGCCGGCGTCGCCGTCGGCATCGCCGTCAAGCTGGCGGCCAGCTACGCGCTGGCGCCTTCCTTCGGCATCTACGGCATCATCGGGGCCACGGCGCTCTGCTTCATCATCATGACGGCGATCAACCTGCTCGTGCTGCGCCGGGCGGTCGCGTTCCGCGTGCTGGGAGCGGCCCGCTGGGCCGGCTTGGCCCTGACGACGGCCGTTGTCGCCGCGGCCGCCTTGTTCCTCGACGGCTGGTCGGCGCAAGCAATCCGGCCGTTTAGCAGCCCGCAATGGGACGCGGCGGTTCAAGCGATCATCCAGGCGGGGGCGGCCGGTCTCTTGTATGTGCTGCTGCTGCTTGCGACCCGCACGCTGACGCTCGCCGACCTGGAACGGCTGCCGGGCCCGCTGGGCCGTCTGGCGAAGCCCTTGCTGCGCCGCCTGGGCCGGGCCGGGGCGAAGCAGCGGGGCTCGTAGGCGCCGCCGGCGGTAGCCAGCGCGGCGGGCGGTACCGGTTCCGCCGCGCCGCTGCTTGCCGCTGAGGTCGCGCTGGACTTGGGACGGGAACCGGTATCGAAGCTCCCGGCAGCTGCTGGCGCCGCGCGGAATTTGCATGGCGGCGGCGCTGCCCGGGCCGCTGTGCCGGGCGGAATCCCGTGCCGGCCCCGCCCGGGAGCGCTCCCTATTCCAGCAGGCGCCCGGCCCGCGCCGCCAGCTCGATCGCGCGCAGCCCGGCGGCGTAGGCATCCGTCATATCATACGAAGCAGGCGGCTCGATGTCCGTCATATACTTCAGCGGCGTCAAATCCGCGCACCAGTCGTATTCCTCCGGCACGGCGACCGGGCGGTCGGGCCAGGCGTCGCCGAGCGGAGGGCTGTAGATCGGCGCTGCGCCGGGACGGAGCCGGATGCCGTCCAGCCGCTCTTGCGGCGGCGTTCCGGTTCGGGAGGGGCCCGCTTCTCTGCCCAGGGCAGCGAACCGATGCGGCCAATAGTCCGAGCGAGAGCCTGTATGCTTGCGCTGGGCGGCAAACCGCCGTGCTCCTTCGCGAACAGCGGGAATGGCGAACAAAATGGCATACAGCTTCTTGCCGAATTCGATGCGCTCGCGCAGGCTGGCGAAATTTTCGAGAATGAGTCCGGCCAGACGCGGCGCGCGCTCCTCCGCTTCTTTCCCTTGCGGCAGATCGACGAAGTGATTTTGCTCCGACAAGTACGGAAAAACCACCTGATTCAGCTGCAGCAGCGACTGCGCCCGAAAATACGCCGCTTCCAACACTTCCTCCCGAAATTGGCGATTCCCGACGACCCGCCCCTCGATGTAGCTTTGCTCGTTGACGATGAGCCCGACGGTCAGCAGGACGGGATCGTTGTGCCGCCAGAAGCTTTCCCAGACGAAGCGCATAAACTGCGACACCCCGAACCTCGGCAGCAGATGAAACAGCGGCCGGCCCGCCTTCACGCTCTCCTCGTACAGCAGAAGCTGGGGATAAGCATCGCGAAAAATCAAGGCGTTAGCCCGCTCCAAAAATTCAAAGAGCTGCTCGCGCTGGCGTCCGTCCAATACATGCGGCAACAGCCCGCCCTGCAAATCGGTCATATTCCAGCCGCCGTTGCGTGACACCATGTGTGCCAGGAACGCCCATTCGAGCTCCGGGTTCCGCAGGTGCATGTCCCAATAGGCAGCCGTCCGGCTGACGTTATTGCGGTTGTCGGCATCGCGGCGCCGCATGATGCGATCAACCAGCGCCGTTTCCGCCGGCCCGGCGGGCGGGCTGCCGCCTGACAGCGGCGTGCCGGCCTGCTGCAGCTGGCGCTCCAGCCGCTGTCTCAGCTCGAGCAGCGCCTGCGGCTTCATGCGCAAGCGGGGCGCTGAGGCGAGCTGCACGCTCTCAGCCGCACTCGCCCCCAGAACCGCTTTCGCCCGTCTCAGCGCCTCCCGCGGCAGCTCTGCCAAGCGCCGTAGCCAATGCTTCTCCCGGCCGCCTTTTTCGCTTTGCATGAAGAAATTCCTCCCAGCTAAAAGGATTTTCATGGTATTTGTCGAATCAATTACAGGGTGAAGGTGCGACTTTTTCGTTGCTGATACGTAGAACAATACGTCGGCGGCACTTATTACATCATTTGGAGGTTATCGCGTGAAGAGGAAAAGGTTTTTATCCATGGTAAGCTTTGTCCTCGTCGGAGTGCTCCTGCTGCTTGCGGGATGTCAGCCCGTCGGGGGAATCGACATCAACAAAGTGATGACAAACAGCGCCAATGTGACTTCGTCGCAGAGCAAGCAGACGGTGACTGTCGAGCTGACGAGAGATTTGGCGGCTGCGCTGTCGCCGGAAGAGCAAAAGCTGCTCGATCTGTTCGGCACGGTAAAGTTGAATTTGAGCGACGTCAAAATGCAGGACCTGCAGACGGTTTCGGTCAAAGGCGATTTCGAGTATAAGAAAGGACGCATTCCGTTTACTTTGACGACGGATAATCAGCAATTCGTGATCCAAATCGAAGGGGCTAAGAAGCCGATCGTCTTCAGCAACAGCGTCGCGCTTCACGATACGGATGAGTTCTCCGCAGAGCTTGTGGCCCAGCTGGAGCAGCTGCAGAGCAAAGCGGTCGAGATCGCACCGGCGATCGTATCGTTCTTCGTCACCCATATGCCGAATCCGAGCAAAATCTCCGTTGACAACGCGACGGAGACGGTTAACGGGGAAAGCCTGGCGCTTAAGAAAATCCATGTCGAGGTGAACGGCAGCGAGCTGCCGCAGCTGGTCAAAGGCTTCCTGACCGGCATTTTGGAAGACGAAGCAGGCCTGAAAGAATTTATCGGCCAGCTGTACGACCTGTATGTGCCGATTATTAAAACGGCGATCAAGGAAAGCGGCGAATCGGGCGAAGACGACCCGATGGCCGGCGAAGTGATGCCGTTCCTTGAAAACAAGACGCTGGCCGTCGAGTTCGTGCATACGTTCCTGAAGGAAAATCTGGCGACGCTGCTCGCCTCCTACGACAAGTCGCTGAACGATCTGCTGGCCAACGGCGGCAAAGAGTTCCTGAATGAAAACCAGACGCTCAAAACCGATATTTACGTCGATCAGGATATGATGATCCGCAAGCAGACGATGGAGCTTTCGCTGCTGCTTCCGAACAGCGCAGCAAGCGGAATCAAGAACGTGAAGATTACGAGCGAACAAGAGCAATGGAACATCAACAAGCCGGTTACAGCCGACAAGATCGATACGTCCGGCGGCGTCGTCGAGCTGAGCGACGATACTGCGGGAATTAATCCGAGCCGTCTCGTCGCCGCGCTGGACAAAAATTCTCAGCTTTACAAGCTGCTGAAGGAAGACCTGAACATTACCAAGAAAGAAATTTACATGTCCATGAGCGACGAGTTTGAGGACCCTGCGCTGACGACGAAGCCGTACAATAACGAAGGCACGGTCATGGTGCCGGTGCGCTTCGTCTCCGAAGAGCTCGATGCCGATGTCAAATGGAACGCCGAGCTTCGTCAAGTCACCATTACGGACCCGCTCAGCGGCAACGTCGTCGTCCTGACGATCGACAGCAAGCAAGCGACCGTGAACGGCGCCGCCAAGACACTGGAAAAAGAAGCGGTGCTCATCGAAGGCACGACCTTCGTTCCGGTGCGCTTCGTCTCCGAGAGCCTGGGCGCCGACGTGAAATGGGAGCAGGAAACACAAACGGTCATCATTACCCGGGACTAAGCTTCCGGCAATAAGCTGAACAAAAAGACCACGATTCCGTGGTCTTTTTGTTGTTAACTGCATCAAGCTAAGCTGCTGCCAAATCGTGGCCGCTCATCCTGGAGCGGGCGTTGATACATGCAGTATAACCGGAAATGTACGGGAATATCCGGACGCATGCCCGCATGCGGCGTGATGGAATAGCTTTTCCCACTGTACGGTCCGCCGTCCGTGCCGTGGAGAAGCGTTATTCGCGATGGTCCCCGCCGCCGCTGGACGAGGCGTGGCCTTCGTTTGCGCCGTCCGGCGCTGCCAGGCGGCGTATGGAGGGGAGCCGCCCGGCGCGGGAAGCGGCGTCCCGCAGCAGGTACTCGATATGCGCGTTGACGCTGCGAAATTCGTCCGCGGCCCAGCGCTCAAGCACCTCGTACAGCTTCGGGTCGAGCCGGAGCGGGAAATTTTTCTTGGGGGCCATGGGCTTAAGCGCTTAGTACAGGCTCCCCGTATTGATGACCGGGCTGGCGGAACGGTCAGAGACGATGGCGACAAGCAAATTGTTGATCATGGCTGCTTTGCGCTCCTCGTCGAGCTCGATGACGCCTTCCTGCTGAAGCTGGGCAATCGCCAGCTGCACCATGCCGACGGCTCCTTCCACGATCTTCTGCCGCGCGGCGATGATCGCTACCGCCTGCTGACGCTGCAGCATGGCGCTGGCGATTTCGGTCGAGTACGCCAGATGCGTCAGCCGCGCCTCTATCACTTCCACACCGGCTACCGCCAGCCTCTCCTGCAGCTCCTCCGTCAGCTGCCCGGCAATTTCATCCGCATTGCCGCGCAGCGAATACCCGCTTTCTCCGAACACGTCGTAAGGATATTTGGTTGCGACGTGGCGCAGCGCGGTCTCGCTCTGAATCTCCACGAACTGCTCGTAGTTGTCCACATCGAACGACGCTTTGGCCGAGTCGACGACCCGGAAGACGACGACCGCCGCAATTTCGATCGGGTTGCCGTCGACGTCGTTCACCTTCAGCTTGGCGCTGTTAAAGTTGCGCACGCGCAGCGATACTTTCTGGCGCAAGGTCAGCGGGACGGTCAGCCACAGGCCGCTTTCGCGAATCGAGCCGACGTAGCTGCCGAAGAAGGTGAGAACCATTGCCTGGTTAGGCTGCACGATAGTGATCGCTGTCGAGAACAAGGCGGCCAGGATCAGCAGGGCGACGCCGATAACCGGCGCACCGAATATCAGCAGGGCGATGCCTCCGCCGCAGCATGCGGCGATCAGCAGGATACCAAGGTATCCATTCACTTTCCAGGCATTCTTTTCTTTCATTCTGCATCCACTCCCTATTGTAAAAACTCAATATTGATTTGATATTTATATGATATCACTTTTTGAAATAATTGTAAAGTCCTTCGTATTTCCTTGCGCAAAATAGGCCGCTGCTTTTAACAAGGTTGGCGGCGAACCCGCTAACCGGATCGACGGCACTGCGAGCCGGTATGGCAGCCTGCTTCCGACCGCCGGCGGCAGTGCGCAGGAGAGTCGCAGTTGCGTCAGGGGCCGCAGCAGTAGTGCGGGGAAGGGGAATTGCAGCGGCGCAGGAGCAGGAGTCGCGGCAGTATCGGTGTGAGGGCGAAGCCGAATTCGTGGGCGGTGACAGCAATACCCATAGGGAGCCGCAGCAGTACCCAGAGGAGTCGGGGCGGTGCCCAGGGGGGAGTCGCAGCGATGTCCAGGGGGGAGCCGCAGCAGTACCCAGAGGAGTCGCGGCGGTGCCCAGGGGGGGAGTCGCAGCAGTACCCAGAGAAGTCGCGGCGGTGCCCAGGAGGGAGTCGCAGCGGTATCCGGTTGACAGCGGCAGGTTGGAATGCTATAAGTGGGGGTATCGACAGAGAGTTCACTTATTTTGATCCGAAAGGCGGTGCCTATTCATGGAATATGTCAAAACGGAAGCTCGCTTTAATGAAGCCATCGCCGGCTCCAAGCCGACGATTGCGGTGTTCAAGACGACCTGGTGCAAGGACTGCCATTTTATCGAGCCGTTCATGCCAGAGCTCGTGGAAGCTTACAAGGACAGACTGAACTTCATCCAGATCGACCGCGACGAGCTGCCGGATCTGTGCCAGGAGCTCAACATCCTCGGCATTCCGAGCTTTATCGCTTTCCGCGAGGGCAAGGAGTTGATCCGTTTCGTCAGCAAGCTGCGCAAAACGCGCGAGGAAATCGAGCAGTTCCTGAATCGGGCCGTCGAGGTTGCCGACGCGCTTGCCAAGTGACGGTTTCCAGTTATTGGCTAGTTATTGGAGAGGCTCTTCGGATGCAGCATCAGCCGCTGTCTGGAGAGTCTTTCCTTCATCCCCCTTTAGTATTGCTGTTACTTTCGATGCTTTGTAACATTTCCGCATGGCACAGCCCTTGGCTAAACGTTATAATTGAGAGGATCGGACATGTGATAAAGATCAATACGATATAAAGCGGGTGACAGCATTCTATGAATATGCAGAAGATGTTAAAACGGTTGTCTTTCGCTAGCATGGTCGGCATGTTTCTCATCCTGCTGATGGGAGCGCTCGTCACCAAGACCGAGTCGGGCCGGGGCTGCGGCGACGATTGGCCGCTGTGCAACGGGAGATTCGTTCCGGCTTATACGATCGAGTCCATGATTGAGTACAGCCACCGGTTCGTCGTCGGCGTCGTCGGATTGATTCTGCTCGCCACCATGATTTATACGTTTCGGCACAGCCGGCGCAAGGACGCGAAGTGGTATGTCAGCGGAGCGCTGTTCTTCACGCTGCTGCAGGCGGTGCTCGGAGCGTTGGCGGTCGTCATGCCGCAATCGTCGGCGGTGCTCGCGCTTCACTTCGGCTTCTCGCTCATATCCTTCGCCTTCACGCTGCTGTTGTATTTGGTGTACACCCGTTTCGGACAGGCGATGGAGCAGGGGGACGGGTCGGTTCTTTCCAAAGGGATGCATGTGGCGATCTGGTCCTTGCTTGGTTACTGCTACGTCGTCGTTTATTTGGGCGCGTTCGTACGGCATACGGAAGCATGGGGCGGCTGTGTCGGCTGGCCGCTTTGCAACGGGCAGGTGATCCCGGAGCTTGGCGGAGATACGGGAATCGTATTCGCCCATCGCGTGGCGGCGGCGATATTCGGCATTTTGCTCGGCGTCTTTTACCTGGTAGTGCGGAGTCAGAACCGGGCGAACAGCTCCATGGTGTCTGCGGCGAAATGGTCGTTTATTTTCGTCCTGGCGCAAATCTTAAGCGGCGGCTTGCTGACCGTCTCGATCGGCTCGGACTGGCATCTGGCGACCAGCCTGCTTCATACGCTGCTGATCTCGTGCCTGTTCGGCGTTCAATGCTACACATGCGTGCTTTCCCTACGCAGCCAGACAGCGGAGGGGTCCGTTCAGGCTTACGGAGCTCGTTAGGGCTCGTAAGCCTTTTTTCATCCGATGGCGACATCCTTGCAGCGGCTTAAGGCTGTTTGGAAGGGCTCGGCGTCTAATTGTTGTCTTCTATGATATCGCACAATGGAGGGCTTGCCGCCAATGCTAAGAGGTTTGTTCGGCGAATCGCGCCGCAAAGACGAAGGCCTCCTGTTGGAAGCCAACCGCGCTATTTGCAAGTTTATCAATGAGCTCGAAGCCGTACCGGCCAAGCGGCGGACCGAGGCGCAGCGGCGCTTTCGCGTATGGGCCGACAGCTTTTACCGGGCAATCGACGAGCTGGAGCAGAGCGAATATGCGGCGGTGCAGTATGCCCGTCTGGTCAAGTCGCGCTATGTCGACGAGATGAACCGGGAGGAGAAGGACAATTATAACAGGCATCTGTATTATTACAAAAATGCGCTGATTCGCCTGTTCGCCGTTCTCGACAAGCTCGGCTATTTTATGAACGAAAGTTTGCAGCTCGGGACGGAGCGGATGAAGGCCCGCTTTTCCTACTTCACCGTGCTGCGGAATATGCGTCAGCATAAGCTTCATCCGGGGCTGGGCCTGCCGCTCAATGAAATGAAAGAGCGGTTTCGCGAGCCGGTGTCGCGTCTGCGCAATGTGCGGAATATGGAGATTCATACGATCAACGCCGATCTGCTGGACGATCTGCTGAAGGCCGGGGAGGCCCGCCGCGGCGAAAATCTCCGTACCGAAATCGAGGATATCCCGAAAAATCTCGACGATCTGCGTCAAGGCAGCGAAATGGCGCTGCGGGCGGTTGCCGCCGTGTTCCGTTATTTGCCCCGCAGTTGAAATCGGCCTTCCGAATCCTCTATACTTGACCTATCTTGAAAAATTCGACGAAGTCCTTCGGCGAATTTTTCAACACCGAAGGTGAGACCGACGACGAAGGAATCGTTCGTCTTAGGCGCCCATCTTGAAAATTTGAAGGGGATCTACCTGGAAATTTTCAACACCGAAGGTGACGACCGATGACGAAGAATTTTGTTCGTCATAGGCGCTAATCTCGAAATATCGGTTGACGCTATGGGAGGTAGAAATGCACACGGAACGGAGAGTCGCATTGATCACCGGCAGCGCTCAAGGCCTCGGTAAAATGACGGCGCTTCATCTGGCTGCGCAAGGGATCGATATCGTCGTCAATTATGTGCGCAGCGGGCAGGAGGCTGGCGAGCTGTGCAGCCGCATCGAGCGCCTGGGCGTGCGCAGTCTTGCCATCCAGGGCGATGTAGCAAGCCGGGACGATATGGAAAGACTCGTGCAAGCTGTGTCCGAACGGTTCGGGGGGATCGATATTTTGATCAACAACGCCGGTCCCTTCGTCAGAGAACGCCGATTATTCGGGGAATATGCGCCAGAGGAAATCGACTATTTGATGCGCAGCAATTTGCTTGGGGTGATGCAGCTCGATCATCTCGTGCTGCCTTATATGCGGCGCAGACAGTGGGGACGCATCGTGCATTTTGGCTTCGGGCATGCGTCGGAGGCGCGCGGTTGGCCGCACCGGGCCGTCTATGCCGCCGCCAAGGTAGGGCTCGTGTCGTTCACCAAAACGCTGGCGGTGGAGGAAGCGCCGAACGGCATTACGGTCAATATGGTATGTCCGGGCGATATCCGCGGATCGTACAAGGAAGCGACCATCGAGCAGGCCGCGGGCATGACCGACACGGAGGCTCCCCGCGGGCGGCCGGGCACCGGCGAAGATATCGCGCGGGTCATCGCTTTCCTCTGCGAGGACAAATCGGACTTCCTGACGGGCAATATTGTCGACGTCTCCGGGGGGCTGGACCCGATCCGGGCTATCGTCGCGCGGACAACAAAAGACCCTGAACGGACAGCCGAATAGGCCGCCAGATCAGGGTCGGACTCTCGCATAAAGACCAGATCAAGTCAAAATACTTGGATAACCTCTTGGATTCCTTCGACTTCCTCCAAGAGCGCGCGCTCGATACCAGCCTTCAGCGTAATCGTCGAGCTCGGGCAGCTGCCGCAGGCGCCGATGAGCTTCAGCTTGACGATGCCGTCCTCCACGTCGACCAGTTCGACGTCGCCGCCGTCGCGCTGCAGGAACGGACGCAGCTTATCTAATACTTCAAGCACTTCGTCGTACATCGTGCTTTGTGCATTCTCACTCATTGTTTTCAACTCCCTTCTTATTCATATATTATATTACAATCGGCTTGAAATTAAAATGGTCTGCAAGGTGGCGAGACGAGCGATGAGACCAATCATCGAATTTTGCACGAACAATATGCATCACGGTACCGAAGCTTTGTTCAAGAAGCTTGAGCAAAATCCCGACTACGACGTGATCGAGTACGGCTGTCTCGGCAACTGCGGAGAATGCTACACGTTCCCTTACGTTCTGGTGAACGGAGAGATCGTGGCCGCCTTCACCCCGGAAGAGCTGGAGACCGCCGTGGCAGCGAAGATCAAGGAGATCGAGGAGATGTTCGATCTGCTGGGCGAATAAGGCTGTGGCCGGACCGGAAGGAGTTAGCCCAGATGATGCTTGGACATCCACAGCACGCCGCTCTTCAGCGCCCGCGGCACCATGCCCATAATGACGGTGCGTTTGCCCATCAGTCCGAAGCCGGATTTTTTGCCGAGCGCGCCGAGAACCCCCTTGAGCTTGATTTTGCCGAGCCGGGGGGGTTCGTTCTTCCATACGGCCGTCAGCACTTCGGCCACCTGCTTGCCCTGCGCTTCCGCCGCCTGCCCGCTGGGGGAGAACGGAAGCGCGGCACAGTCGCCGACCACATAGATGTCCGTATAATCGGGCAGCTGATGATATTCGTTGATGACGAGGCGGCCTACGTTATCCTTCGGCAGGTTCAGCGCCTGCACGACCGGGCTTGGCTGTATGCCGGCTGTCCAAACGGTTACGTCGGTTTGGATCTCCTCCTGCTGATTGTGCAGGATATTGCCTTCCAGACGAGTCAGGCAAATATGGGAGCGGAGCTCGATGTCGTGCTCCTGCATCCAGTCCCGGACATAGCGCTGCAGCTTCTCGGGGAAAGGGGACAGAACGCTCGCGCCCCGGTCCAGTATGCGAATGTTCAAGTCCGGCCGGCTTTCCCGCAGCTCCGCCGCCATCTCCACGCCGCTCAGCCCGCCGCCGACGATGGTGACTTGCCCGTACGGAATACAGTTGTTGACATTCAGGAACGTCTGCCGGGAGGACGACATCGTCTGGATGCTGCTCGAATATTCCTGCGCGCCGGGAATATTGTGGTACTTGTCCACACAGCCGAGCGCGATGACCAGCCAGTCGTACGATACCGGATCATCGCCCGCGATTTCCACCAGCTTGCGTTCGGGATCGATGCCCGTCACTTCTCCGTATTTCAGGATAAGCCGCGGATCGACCGGAAACTGGACCCGCAGCTCGATGTCCGCGACGGTGCCGGCGGCCAGCGCGTAATATTCCGTCTTGAGCCCTTGATAAGGCATCCGGTCGATCATGATGATGACCGTATCCGCGGGCAAGTCCTTGTCCAGCAGCGTCTTGGCGACGGTCAGGCCGCCGTAGCCTCCGCCGAGAATAACGAGTTTTTTCATACCCATAGGCGTACCCTTTCTGCTGCAAAATAAAAATTATTCGAAAACCTTAAGCTCGTTATAGAAGGTGTCGCGCTCCACCGGGATGCGGCCGGCTCCCTTGATCAGCCAGATCAGCTCGTCCTTGGTCACACCTTCGGGCGAAGTCGCTCCCGCCGCATGCGAAATGCGTTCCTGGATGATCGTGCCGTGAGCGTCCGATGCCCCGAAGCTGAAGGCGAGCTGCGTCATTTTGATGCCGATATTGATGAAGTAAGCTTTGATATGCGGGAAATTGTCCAGCATGAGCCGGCTGATCGCGATTGTCTTCAGCTCGTCGAACGCGGGAACGCGGCGTTTGATGCTGGCGTTGACGCTTGCCGGCTGAACCGAGTTCGGAATAAACACCATGAAGCCGCCGGTCTCGTCCTGCAGCTCGCGAAGCTGGATCATATGCTGAATGCGTTCTTCCATCGTCTCGATGGCCCCGTACAGCATCGTTGCATGCGTCTTCATGCCGAGCTGGTGCGCCGTGCGGTGCACCTCCAGCCATTCATCCGTCGACGCCTTGTCTTTCAGACGCATTTTTTTACGGTAACGATCGGACAAAATTTCGGCGCCGCCGCCGGGAAGCGTCTCGAGCCCGGCCTCCATCAGCGTTTGCAGCACTTCTTTATAGCTTAACCCGCTAATCCGGGAAAAAAACTCGATCTCCGCCGCTGTATGCGCTTTGATCGTCACTTGCGGGTAATGGCGCTTGAGCGTGCGGATGCAATCGACGTAATAATCGAAGGGGACGTGCGGATTATGCCCTTGGCTAATATGGAATTCCCGCATTTCGGGGTGATAATGCTTGGCGACGAATTCCAGCATCTGATCCGGCGTAAGCGTGTAGGCTCCATCTTCCCCCTCGTCGCGGCGGAAGTGGCAGAACGCACAGTGCTCCTCGCACACGTTGGTGAAGTAGAGGCTCATATTTTGCACAAAATATACTTTCTTGCCGTTGAGGCGGCGGTTCACCCGGTCGGCCAGGTGCCCGATCATCGGCAAATCGTCCGATTCATACAGAAACAGTCCGTCCTCCAGCGTCAATCGTTCACCGTGTTCCACTTTGTCGGCGATCTCAGCCATTCGCCGATCCGGGTTGCTGATGGTGGTCAGGCTCACAGTAAAGCACCTCCAGGAATTGTTGCTGCTTCCCGCTGCGCCAGCGTGAAAGCAGGGAAATCGCTGCTGTCAACGTGTGCGGCCGGCGACCTGGAAGGGAACGGGCCAAGCACGGTTAGCGGGTCCTGCATGCGGACATCGACAGCAGCTTGTGAAAGCAAGCACATGCGTGTGCGGCAGTTGTTGAGAAATCGTACAATCCTATTCATTATAATCCTGTTGTCCGCAAGGGGCAATGCTTATTTGTGAATCGGATCGCGGAAGAAATGTTCCACAAATTAGGTGAAACCTATTTTCATTAGATGAATTATCTAGTATACTGTTTTCTTGTGAGAATCTAACAGGACGGTGCCAAGGTGCTGATGTCGGTAACGGACGAAATGCATTCAGCGCTTTCGTGCGAAATCGAAAAGGTCAGGGAGCGGATGGTCAGACTGAGCGATCAATTCGGTTTTATGCATCCGGAAGTTCAGAAATGCAGTAAACAATTGGATGAGTTGCTGTTGCGGTTTTACGAGATAGACAAAATGATGAAGCGGCGCTAGCCGCCCTTGAGGAGCATGCAAGAAAGGAGTATACTATAATTAGTAGCTCGTTTCTGGATGCTTTTTTTATTTGAAGGAGGGCTTGGCATGATTCAAATCAGCGAATCGGCTTGCGATAAGATCAAGGAAATGCTCGCTGCGGAAGAGACGCCGAATCTGTTCCTGCGCGTCGGCGTGAAGGCGGGCGGATGCAGCGGTTTCTCCTATGGCATGGGATTTGACGATAGTATGAACGACAACGACAAATCGTTCGAAGTGAACGGACTGAAGGTCGTCGTCGACGAAGACAGCGCCAAATATTTGTACGGCGTGGAGATCGACTTCAAGGACGCCGGCATGGGCGGCGGCTTCACCATTCATAACCCGAACGCCGTCGCTACCTGCGGCTGCGGCCAATCGTTCCGGACCAGGGAAGAGGACGAGGCGCTGGCTCAGCCTTGCGAGGATTGAGCGTTCGCCTGGACGGCAGCCTGACCGGAGGGTTGCGGATAACACCGGCTGAAAGGCGGATGATCGGCTCCGGCCGCTGAACGTTAACGACCCTCAATACGGCATTTCCGGGCTGCGGCTGTCGGCCTCCTGACGGAATGGGATAATTCGACAGGAGGCATTTTATATGCGCTATAAAGAACACGGGAACGGCGTATCCCAAGCGGCAAGCGCGCGAATCTGACGGCAGTCCCCGCAGCTTGCGTTTGATCAGGCGCTCGATCTCGTCGTCGGCGACGGGAACCGGCAGCATTTTCCGGGCGAAAGTTCGAGAGTCTGCCGGCTGAGTAAGTTCTATCGCAGCTAAGTATAGGTCATCCTTGGCAAGGAGGACCTGGCCGAAGGCAAAATTTCTCTTTCTTTTTATTCATTATTATATTATAATAATTCTAAATAAAGCTTCTGCATCTCCAAAAAACGAATATCACCGGCGTGAAACCTACTCGCTTTAACATGCTGCTCCTTTTCGGAGCAGCATGTGTCGTTTTAAGGGGTGTAATAATGGGATTCATTATCAATGGAAAAGGAGAGATGAAGATGAGCCAGGCGATACATTCGATGAACGATCATAGCAAAGACGAGCGGCTGCGGGCAGGCAGCGAAGCAGGAACAGGCAGGCTCGCCGCATTATGGAGCCGTTACGGGGAAGGGCTGGCGGCGCTGGCAAGCGGCTTGGTTCTCGCGATTGCTTATATGCTGGAGAACACATCGCATTCCTGGGCAGTTGCTCTTTATGTGACGGCATTCATTGTCGGCGGATTCGCCAAAGCGAAGGAAGGCATCCTGACGCTGGTGCAGGAGCGCGATCTCGATGTCAATCTGCTGATGATCGTCGCCGCGATCGGCGCGGCGAGCATCGGGTATTGGACCGAGGGAGCGGTGCTGATCTTTATTTTCTCGCTTAGCGGCGCGCTGGAAACTTATACGATGGACCGCAGCAGCCGGGATATCTCGGCGCTGATGGACCAGAAGCCCGAGACGGGCACGCTGATTGCCGGCGGCGTCGAACGGATTGTTCCGATCGAGGAACTGAAGGCCGGCGATCTTGTTCTCGTCAAGCCCGGCGAACGGATTCCGACGGACGGCGTCGTGACGGACGGAGCATCGAATGTGAATCAGGCGTCGATTACGGGAGAATCGATTCCGGTGGACAAGGGGCCGGGCGACGCTGTATACGCGGGAACGTTGAACGGCGCGGGCGCGCTGTACGTGCAGGTAAGCCAGACGAGCGAATCGACAATGTTCGCGAAAATCATCCGGCTCGTCCAGGAAGCGCAAAGCGAGAAGCCGGCTTCCCAGCGGTTTATGGAGCGCTTCGAACGTATTTATGCGCGGGCGATTCTGCTCGTCTCGCTGCTTCTCATCGCGGTTCCGCCGCTGTTCTTGCAAATGTCATGGGAGCAGGCGTTCTACAAAGCGATGGTGTTTCTTGTCGTTGCGTCCCCGTGCGCGCTCGTCGCTTCGATCATGCCCGCGATGCTGTCGGCGATCTCCAGCGGCGCCAGGAAGGGCGTGCTGTTCAAAGGCGGAGCGCACCTGGAAAATCTCGCGAACGTCAAGGTCGTCGCCTTCGACAAGACCGGCACGCTAACGCTGGGCAAGCCGGTTGTCACCGATATCGTCGCTTTCGGGGACTATTCGGAGGACGAGGCGCTCGCTATCGCTGCATCGCTGGAAAGCTTGTCCGGCCACCCGCTGGCCAAAGCGATCGTTCTCGCCGCGCAGGAGCGGGGATTGCCGTTGGAGAAGCCTTCCGAATTCAGCTCCCTTACCGGGCGCGGGCTGCAAGCCAGACTGGGCGGCGAACTGTGGACGATTGGCAAGGCCGCCATGCTGGGAGAGAGCAGCCGCCTGGAACGAATCTTGGAGACGATCGAGCGGCTGGAGGGCGAAGGGAAGACCGTATCGGTGCTTATGAACGAACGAGGCGCGGCAGCCGTATTCGCCCTGCGCGACCAAATCCGTCCGGAAGCAAGGCGCGCCATTGCCCGGCTGAAGAAGCTCGGCATTGAGGTCGCTATGCTGACCGGCGATCAGGCGCGAACGGCGCGCTCCATTGCCGAGGAACTGAGCGTAGACCGCGTATATGCCGATCTGCTGCCGGAGGACAAGGTAGCGCGGCTGAAGGAGCTGAAGCGGGATTGCGGCCCGGTCGCTATGGTCGGCGACGGAGTGAACGACGCTCCCGCTTTGGCGACAGCGAGCGTCGGCATCGCGATGGGGGCGGCCGGCAGCGATGCCGCTCTGGAGACGGCGGATCTCGTGCTCATGAACGACGACATTGGCCGCATCGCGGATGCGATCGCGCTTGGCAAGCGCACGAGAACAATCATCAGGCAAAATATGGCGTTCGCCTTGACCGTTATCGTTGCGCTGATCGCAGCCAACTTCGTTCAAGGAATCGCGCTGCCGCTAGGCGTCGTAGGACATGAGGGGAGCACGATTCTCGTCATTCTGAACGGTCTCAGGCTGCTCGGCTACCGGGCAGGCGAATAAAGCGGAGAGGGCATGGAAAGCGGAAGCGGGTGTCAACACCGAAGGTGACGACCGATGGCGAAGTTTTGGCTCGTCATAGGCGTCTATCTTGATAAATTCGACGAAGTCCTTCGGCGAATTTATCAACACCGAAGGTGACGACCGATGGCGAAGTTTTGGCTCGTCATAGGCGTCTATCAGACAATACCGCAGACGCTTTTTATGCCCTTGATTTTATTCTCGAATACGTTATAATGATGATAATGATTATCGTTATTATACGGTAGAGGAGATTCGAGGATGGACCTGCTGCTTCCGATCATGACTGTTCTGCTGATTGCGGTTGGCGCTTTCTGCCTGTTCACTGCGATGGACAACGCGGACCGGCTGCGTTTGAACCGCAAGAAGGGCTTGACCGATCGCCGCTTCGCTGATGAGATGGCTGCTGCGGGACTGGCCTGGAAGTCGAGAGAATAGATCGGAGTATCGAGCCTTCGGGCAGTTTGCGATACCGTTAGCGAATATAACGATGTTAAGATGCCGCCTCTAAAGGCGGCTTTACTGTTTTGTGGCCGTTCTTTCTTGGCGTCACTGTCTGTATGTCTGTACCAGCAAAACTGCCGCTAGTCGCGGCCGCCCATCTGGTGAAGGGGCTCCCGAGCGAAGCTTCTCTTCATGCTTGTTAGCAATGCTCGCCAGCCTAGGGGGCTGTTTTGCCAGGCAACTTGGACCCTAAGCTAACGCTGGCCACAGAGCTTATTTCCCTCGAAACAACCGATTTGAAATTGTAACGCAAGTGAGAGGCCTTATTTGGCATCTTGGGCTGCCAGATTCAGCGTTTCTGACCAAATAGCGCTGCTCAGTTTCGCTAGATTGTAAAAAAGGTACGTTTCAGCAAAATAGCGTTTGTCACTAGCGTTACAGATCTGCAAGCTCAAGCTCAGACAGGAGGACAGAAGGGAACCGCCAATGAACGAGACGATCATCACAATCCGAGCGCTGAAATACGGGAATACGCCGCATTACGAATGGCAGTCGAAGCTGCTGGAGCAGACGGACAAGCATCTCTTCGTCTTGAGCGAGCAGGGGCGCAAGCTGCGCCACCATACGAAGGGAAACATATTTACCGTCCCGCACCGGACGATCGAGTTTTTCTCCGGCGAGCATTGGTTTACGGTCAGCGCCGATATCGCGGATGGAGGCATTCGCCAATACTATTGCAACATCAATGAGCCGGCCAAGCGGAGCGGAGACGTGGTGACATTCGTCGACCTGGACCTCGATCTGGTGCAGCAGGATGGCGTATGGAAGGTCGTCGACGAAGACGAATTTGCGCAAAATGCGCAGCGCCTGTCCTATCCCGAGAAGCTGGTGCAAAGAGCGAGAGAGGAGCTGGCGAGCTTGCAGCGGCGCATCGAAGAGCGGAAGTTTCCTTTCGACGGAACGATCGAGCGTTATATAGAAAAAATCGGAAAATGACGGGTCGAAGTTGAATGGCCGATGAAGATGACGATGAAGAAGACGGCGATGCCGCAGCGGACATGCCCACCAACCGAGCTTGTACGAAACCAACCAATCTTGTACGAAACCAATCGATCTTGCAGCGGCGGACGATATGGATTAGCGGCGCACTGCGTGGCGAAACGGACCGTTGCCCGCCTGGGGGAAGCGCGGTTACACTTAGGCTAGATGTTTGTGGCAAATAACGCTTTTGTGACAAATAACGCCAGGGAAGAGCCAGGGGGAAACGGAATGAAAGCATTGTTGGTCGGGCTGGGCGCCGCGGGGGTCGGCTGGCTGAAAAAGCTGGAGAACGCAGGCGATATGGCCATCGCCGTCGTGGAGCCGAACGAGAGCCGGCAAAGCTTGCTGCACGGCAAAGGCATTCCATTCTACCGTTCGCTTACAGAGGCGATCGAACGGGAGAAGCCGGATTTTCTCGTCAATGTGACGCCGCCCTTCGTGCATTCGCAGGTCAATCATACCGCCTTTGATTATCGGCTGCCGGTGTTGTGCGAGAAGCCGATTTCTTTCGATTACGAGGAATCGCAGCAGGTCGTCCGGCGGGCGATTCAGGAGAACATTCCGTTCATGGTGGCCGAAAATTACCGCCGCCATCCGTATGTCCGCAAGCTGAAGCGGCTGTTGGACGAAGGGGCGATCGGCGAGCTGTCGGCGATCGACGCCGTCTTTTACCGGTATCATCAGCGGGAGCGCGCCTATCCGGTCAGCCTGCTTAAAGATATCGCCGTTCACCATCTGGATATGATCCGCTACTTGACCGGACAGGAAGGCAAGCGGATTTTCGCCCGCAATGTCAATCCGCGGGGCAGCTGGGACCGGGAACTGGTCAGCGTGAATTTGTATGTATGGCTGGAGACGGAAGGCGGCATTCCGGTCACGTATACGGGCTCGCTGGCGGCCCGAAGCAGCGCTACGCCGTGGAGCGGCAATTGGCGGGTGGAAGGCACCGAGGGCGCCATCGAGCTGGTCGATAAGGAGCTGACGCTGATAACGAGGAGCGGCGCGGCGAAGGTGGACATGGCCGGCGACCCGCCGGTTACCGACTGCCTGGGCGAATTTCTGGCTTCCTTGAGGGAAGGGCGCGAAGCGGAGACGAGCGGCCGGCAATATTTGCGCACCGAGGCGCTGATGCATTATGCCGAACGATCGAGCGAAGCGGCGGCGATACTGGACGTTCAACTTCCCGACCCGGGGAGGGACCGCTCATGAGCATGCCATGGTCGAAGCGAATGGCGGACGCGGTGCTGCGGCGGTATCCGCTCGTCGCCTTCATGCCGGAGCCGAAGCCTCGGGAGGACTGGAACTATGAGAACGGCTGCATGTTGTCGGCGATGGAGCAGCTGTGGCGGGCGACGGGCGACCCGCGCTATTTCGCTTATATCCGCTCGAACACGGACCGGTTCGTGCAGCCGGACGGCGCGATCAAGACGTATTCCTTGAACGAGTACAATGTGGACCAGGTCAATCAAGGCAAAGTGCTGTTCCTGCTCTACGAGCAGACCGGGGAAGAGAAGTACCGCAAGGCGATCGAGCGGCTGATGACGCAGATGAAGAGCCACCCGCGCACGAGCGAGGGAGGACTGTGGCACAAAAAAATATATCCGTATCAAATGTGGCTTGACGGCGTTTATATGACCTCGCCGCTGCTGGCCGCTTACGCCCGCATGTTCGGGGAACCGGAATGGTACGATATGGCCGCGCACGAAATGTTATTGATGGAACGGCGGGCGCGCGACCCGAAGACCGGCCTGCTGTATCACGGCTGGGACGAAAGCCGGGAGCAGCGCTGGGCGGACAAGGAGACCGGCTGCTCCCCGCACGTCTGGGGCCGGGCCGTCGGCTGGTTCTCGATGGCGGCGGTCGACACGCTCGATTTCCTGCCGCTCGATCATCGGGAGCGGGGGCAGATCGTCGGCGTATTCCACCGGCTCGCGAAAGCGGTTCTCCGCGTGCAGGATGAGGAAACCGGCTTGTGGCGTCAGGTGCTGGATCAGGGCGAGCGGGCCGGCAATTATTGGGAGACGTCGGCATCGGCCATGTTCGTATACGCCTTCGCCAAGGGCGCCCGCATGGGCTACCTCGGGACAGCGTTTGCGGAGGCGGCCCGCATAGGCCACCGCGGACTTGTCGAGCGCTGCATTCATACGGACGCAGGCCGGGAGATATACCTGGACCATACGTGCAAGGTGGCCGGATTGGGCGGGCAGCCTTACCGCGACGGGTCTTACGAATATTATGTCGGCGAACCGACGCGCCGGGACGATCCGAAGGGCGTCGCCCCGTTCATCATGGCCTCGCTCCAAATCGAGGCGTTAGGTTAACGCAAAGCGAAGCCGTCTTTGGCTGGTCCCGGCCAGATATGGATATGGATTCGCGAACCCCGCCACGGACGATCCGTGTATGCGGGGTTTTATGCAACAAAGAGCAGGTTAAGCTATAATAGACGGAGCCCCTGAAGCGGCAGAGGACGGCGGAGACAAGGCGCGAAAGCGGGGGGGAAATGATGGCAAAAGCATCGAACTGGCTTCAATATATTTGGGCTGATCGGCAGACGAGACTGGTATCGGTCTTGACGGTATTTGTGTCCCTGGTCATCCTCGCAGTCGGCGTGACTTCTTATTATACGTCCAAATCGGTGCTGCAAAGCGAGCTGAGCAAGCCGCAGTATCAATCGCTGCGCATCGGCATGAACTACATCGATAAATATATTCAGGAATCCAATTATACGGCGATTAAGGTAGCGCTTCATTCGAACGTATATCATTTTCTGACGATGGAGGATCAGAGCTCATACAATAACGTTCAGCAAATTTATTTGTTTTTGAAAACGCTGCTGGACAATTCGCCTTACATTGAAAGCATCTACATCTACGATCGCGTAAGAGAAAGCTTCGTCGGCTATCCTCAAGGCTTCAGCTCGCGGGCCGACACGTTCAAGGATTCCGCTTGGGTTAACGTAGCGGACAAGTTCGGCGAAAGATTGATGCTCGTCTCCGGGAGGCCAGCGCCGGACGCCGGGGAAGGGGGCCGCCTGGATCAGATCACTCTCTTTCGCAAAGTGGTCATTCAAGGGGAGTTCAGAGGGATTGTGGCGATCAACTTCAAGGACGACCTGCTGTTTGCCAATATGCAGACAGGCGATACGTCGGGACTGGAGCGGAAGCAGTTCATCCTCGACCAGGAGGGCAAGCTGCTCTATGCCGCCACTTCGGGAGGCAACGGCGTCGAAGCGGCGGCGGTCCGCGAGGCGCTGTCCGCTCTGAACGGAGAGCCGTTCGGCGACTACGTCTTGGACGGCGAGTTGATGCTGGTCTCCCATGCCCGGTCGCCCGTGACGGAATGGGAATACGTGTCGCTTGTCTCCCAGGAGGACCTGCTGGGCCGATCGAAGACGATCCGCAACGTGCTGCTTGCCGTCTCGCTCGCCGCGCTGCTACTGGGCGCTTCCGCTATCGTCTGCACCTACTCCGTCGCCTTGACGCCGGTTCGGCGAATGCGCAAAATGCTGACCACCTACGGACAGGAGGGGACAGGCGCCGAGCCGGTCGATCTGGAGAACATTACGCGCAAGCTGCTGAGGGACCATGAGAAGCTGTCGCGTCTGATCCGGCAGACGATGCCGGAGGCTTCCTCGAAGTTTGTGCACGATATGTTCGCGGGCAACCTCGTGACGAAGAAAGAGATCGCGGAAAAATGGAACAGTTACTTCGCGGAATGGACGGATGCGCCGCTGACGGTAGCCGTCCTTTCGATTGACCGTTATCCGGAATGGGCCGGGCGCTTTCCCGAGCGCGATCATGTGCTGCTCAAGTTCGCTATCACGAATATTGCCGCAGAGCTGCTGTCCGGCGAATGGAGATCGATCAGCCTCGATCGGGGGGCGGATCAGACGGTTATTGTGCTGCAGCCGGTAGCGGACAAGCAGCCTGCCTTGGCGAAAAAGCTGGCCGAAATCGTCGAGGTGGCAGAACGGCTGCTCAACTTCTCATTATCGGCCGGCTTCAGCCTTTCCCACGCCGATCCCGGCAAGCTCAAGCTGGCGCTGCACGAGGCCGAGAACGCCCTGGGCTACCGGCTGTACCGCGGGTACGGCAGCGTTACCGCCTACGAGGACGTCGCCGGCCACGAAATGCCGGAGACGCCAGCCGGGGATGCGGCGCTCGAGGATCTGGCTTCCGCCGTCGAGGCCGGCGCCGAGGAGCGCGCGCAGCGCATCGTGGAGCGGGTGATCGGCGAAATCCGCGAAGGGTATTGGTACCCGTCGGCAGCCTTGTCGTTCCTGGGCGCGGCCAAGGCCAAGCTGAGCCGGATCGCCCGCGGCAAAGAGGCGGGCTGGGAAGAGGACGACTGGCAGCGCACGCTCCATACGCTCAATCTGGACGATATCGGCAGCAAGCTGACGGACGAGGCGAAAGCGCTGGCACGCCGGTTCGGCAATCTGATTCAGAGCAAAGAATTCATTATGGTGCAGCATATGATCGATTACATGAAGAAGCATCTGGGCGATAATATTGGCGTACAGGAAATCGCCGCCTCCATCGGCGTAAGCGTCAGCCTGGCCAGCCAGCTGTTCAAACAGGAAACGAACGAGACGATTCACGAATATTTCACCAAGCTGCGGATCGAGCGCGCCGGCGAGCTGCTGATCGCAACGAGCAGCAAAATTTCCGATATCGCGCTCATGGTCGGCTATCAGCACGAGAACAGCTTTATTCGCGTGTTCCGCAAATACAAGGACATCACTCCCGGCAAATACCGGGAACTGATGCGCAATCACGACAGCTCCTTCAAATCGTAAGCTTCTCACGGACCTCCCCGGTGCGGCGTCTAGCCCGCTGGCGGAGGTCCTTGCCGCTTTTGGCCGCGCCTACGGGCGCACCGATGCGCCAGCGAACTAACCGATCTTGCACAGCCCGCGACGCCGCACGATTTGCGCATGATTTGGGCAAACGATAGATTGTCCAGGCCGCCGCTTGTAAGCTATGATGAACCCGTCAAAACAAGCAGCAACTTTTTGCAAGCAGAGAGGCGGTCGGTGAAATATGGCAGATACGGTGCCGAACCGAGTGGCGGCAACCCGGAGCAGGAAATTTAAAAACCGGTATCTCGAAAACATCAGGCAGCACAAGATGCTGTATTTGATGATTCTTCCGGGCATCCTATTTTTTATCGTATTCAAGTATGTGCCGCTCGCGGGCAGCATCATCGCCTTTCAGAAGTATCAGATCATGAAAGGCATCTGGGACAGCCCTTGGGTCGGTCTTGACAACTTCCGGTTTATTTTCACTTATCCCGATTTCTACAACGTGCTGAGGAATACGGCGCTCATCGCGCTGTACCAGCTTATCTTCGGATTTCCCGCGCCGATCATCCTGGCGCTGCTGTTCAACGAGGTCCGCTCGGCGCTGGCCAAACGCACGTTCCAAAGCTTTTTTTACCTCCCGCACTTTCTCTCCTGGGTTGTCGTGGGAGGGATCGTGTTCGAGCTGCTGGCGACGCAGGGCGTCGTCAATTCGGTGCGAGGCTGGTTCGGCTTCGAGCCGATCCTGTATATGCAGGAGGAGCGGTATTTCCGCACTATTGTCGTCATCTCCGCCATCTGGAAAGAAATCGGCTGGGGCACGATCATTTACTTGGCGGCATTGTCCGGCGTGAATCCGCATCTGTACGAGGCGGCCGTCGTGGACGGGGCCGGCCGGTGGAAGCAGACGCTGTACATTACGCTGCCTTCGCTGTTTCCGACGATTGTGGTGCTGTTCCTGCTCCGCATCGGCAACTTCCTGGAGCTCGGCTTCGACCAAATCTTCAACCTGCTGACGCCGATGACCTATTCGGTGGGCGATATTATCGAGACGTACGTCTTCCGGGCGGGCGTGCTGCAGGGGCAGTACAGCGTAACGACGGCGATCGGCTTATTCCAGTCCGTCATCGGGTTCGCGCTCTTGTGGGTGTTTAACCGGATGGCGAGAAAAACGGAACAGGGGCTGTGGTGATGAGAACGTCCGCTGGAGAACAAATATTCAAAGTCTTTAACTATATTTTGCTGGCAGCCCTATCGCTGACGATGGTGATGCCGCTGATTCAGCTGCTTGCCGTCTCGTTCAGCTCGCCGTTCGCCGCCGATGCGAAGCAGGTGTACTTGCTGCCGGTCGAGTTTACGAGCGCGTCCTGGGAGTACATTTTGAGCAAAGCGGAGCTGTGGCGCTCGTTCGGGGTTACGGTATACATTACGGTCGTCGGCACGCTGCTCAGCATGCTGTTCACGGTGCTGACCGCTTACCCGCTCGCGCAGCGGTCGTTCCTGATCCGCAAGCAAATGATGCTGATGATCGTCATAACGATGATTTTCAACGCGCCGATGATTCCGTTCTTCCTGACCGTCCGCGAGCTGGGCATGCTCAATTCGCTCTGGTCCTTGATCATACCGGGGCTCATCAGCACGTTCAACATGATTATTATCCGCACGTTCTTCATGGGGCTGCCGGCGGAAATCGACGATTCGGCCCGCATCGACGGCTGCGGTGACGGGCGCATCCTGTTCCAGATGTACTTGCCGCTGTCCAAGCCCGTGCTCGCTACAGTCAGCCTGTTCTATGCGGTAGGGTACTGGAATACGTTCAGCCGGGCCGTGCTGTTCATTCGCGATCCGAACCTGTGGCCGTTGCAGATGAAGCTGCGCGAATATTTGATGAATCCCGAGGATTTGGTAGGCATTACTCAAGGGGTTGAGACGCTAGGGTACAATGCGACAACGCTGAAGGCGGCCACGATTATTTTTGCTACGGTTCCGATTATTCTGGTGTACCCGTACCTGCAAAAATATTTCGTCAAAGGCGCGCTGCTCGGTTCGGTGAAAGGCTGAAGCTTATTGAGCCGCTTCCCCGCGGCTTGATATATAGCAATACCGTCATTATGCTAAGGTCAAGAAAGGGTGGGTCATGCATGTCCAAACGTATGAAAAAAGGAATTCTCGCCGCATCCGCGCTGATGTTGGCCGCCACGGCAATCGCCGGCTGCGGCCAGGACAGCCCGTCACCAAACGGAGAGGCGGGCGGAGCGGACGGGAGCCCCGTCAAGGTCAAAGTATTCAAGAGCCATCTGGGCAAGGGCAAGCTGCCTGGCAGCAACGACCCGCACGTGAAGTATATCGCGGAGAAGACCGGCGTCGAGTACGTCCTCGAGACGAGCCCGCCGGGGGCCAATCCGAACGAGACCTTGAACGTGATGATCGCTTCCGGCGACTTGCCGGACATTCTCCGGCCGATCGGCGGCGTGGAGCAGACGCTGATCCAGCAGGGCGGCGCGCTGGCGCTGGACGATCTGCTGCCGGAGTATGCGCCGAACGTATGGAACCGCATTCCGAAGGAAGCGTGGGACATCGTGCGCACGGCTTCGCCGGACGGCAAAATTTACTACGTCCCGAAGATCTACATGATTCCCGAGCGCGTGCCGATGATCCGCAAGGACTGGATGGACAACGTGAACGCGGGCATGCCGCAGACGAAAGACGAATTTACCGCATTGCTGAAAGCGTTTAAGGAGCAGGACCCGAACAAGAACGGCCAGGCGGACGAAATTCCGACGAGCGGCCGCGAATTCGGCACCTGGATGGATCATCTGTTCGCCATGTACGGCGTGGCGATGTGGGAAGGCAAGCCGGAATGGGACATCTACGACGGCAAGCTGCAGTACGCCGGCGTCACCCCGAATATGCGCGCCGCGATCGAATACATTCGCGAGCTGTACGCCCAGAAGCTGCTGGATAACGAGACGTTCCTGAACAAGGGGGATGTCTGGCAGGCCAAGATCAACAACAACCTCGTCGGCAGCTGGTATCACCTGCCCGCTTCGCTGAAGGAAAAGCACGAGGCGATGAAAAAGACGGCCCCGAACGCCTACATTGTCGGCTTGAACCTGCCGAAGGTGGACGGGTATCAAGGGTTTATTACGCAGAAAAGCATGGGCGAAGCGGAGTGGATGATCCCGTCGTCCTCCGAGAAGCTTGCTCCGCATGCGCTGAAGCTGCTCGATTTCTTCTATGATCCGGCCAACGAGGATTTCGTGTTCTTCGGCATCGAGGGCCAGCAGCACGAGGTCGTGGACGGCAAGAAGCGGCTGCTGCCGCAAACCGACGACAGAACGATTCCGCTCGGCATGCTCAACTTCACGACGAAGGAGTCGATGGACAAGAGAATCGACCAGACGTATGAAGGCGAGCAGGCGCAGATGGTGAAGGACATCTTCCAGGTAGGCATCAGCGAAGCCCGCAGAATCGCCGGTGACGGCATGCCGAGCTCGGTCTACGAAGGCTTCCCGGACATTCAGTCGCACAAGATGTTCCAGGAATATTTGGCCAAAATCGTCATCGGCGAATGGCCGATCGAGAAGTTCGACGAGTTCGTGGAAAAATGGAACCAGTCCGGCGGCGCTACTGTGACGCAGCGGGCCCAGGAATGGTACGAGAAAGTGCAGTCGTTCGACAAGAAGTAACCATAGCGAAGGCAGATGGGCGGATCATGACGGCCGGCCATCTGTTCGTCAGGTACGGTCGCCCCGTTTTCCGCACTGCGGCGTTAGCCGCGGGAACGGGGCGGTTTTTTTGGATCAGCGGATGAGCACTCTGATGCCCATCGCGACATTGTAAATCATGACGGCTACATATGCGATCCCAGGCAGCAGCAAGAGAACGATGAGCTGCTCGATATTTGCCTGGGACTGCCAAAAGGCCAATATGGTGACGAACAGGAGCGCAAAGGGAAGCGAGTGCGTGATGAAAGCGGCCTTGGCGTGGCGTCTGACATAGGGGTCGTTCGAGACGATGAATACCGCGATCGGTACGATGAAGCCGGCGAAAAAGATACTGAAGTAACAGAGCGCGGCGAGCAGACGGTTCGTATCCATACTTGCGGAATCCACTCCATTCTCGGTTGCGGCCGGCCGGGTCGATGAAGCGCAGCCGCTCATAAGTCAATATACGCGGGATGGCCGGCGCCGTTTCGGGGCGGCGCCGATTCAAGCGGCGGGCTGCGGGGTAAATAGAAGACAGCTGCCCGGCGCCGAATAAGCAGCCGACAGCAGCTTGATAAACGCCGTTTTTCAGCAGTATTCTTTTCGCAGAAATTGATCAATGTTTTTTATCGTAAAAAATGTATTGCCCGTGTGCATAACTTTGTCCACAGTATGTATCTGCTGTTTGTCTAAAGTTCGAGGATTATCAACAATGTACGCACAGGATATTCACAGTGTTATGTGGATAACGGAACGCTTGTTCTAATTTTGTCCCCGTGTTAATATGTTGGTAGTTTAAGGGATAGGTGATTCGCCATGAAACTGATCAGCGATGATATCTTGGTAGACTCGTACTTTAAGGCGATCGATTTGAAGCTGGAAGAGGAATTTATCGCATTGCTGCTGGAAGAGATCAAGAGACGGCAAATTAACTTGGAGTATTACAAGCCCGGCAGCCAGGTCAGCTGACCGGTTTTTTTGTCGAAGCATGTAGAACGAACTAGGTACTCCCTTCGGCAGTGAACCATAGGAAGTACCTTTTTTGCCATCTATGCCATGTACGAAGCCGCTTCTGTCTACAGCTTCATATTGCTGCTGTGGCCTGGCGACAGCTTGGCGCTCGGGTCGATATATACTTTCGCGTTGTTGACGGCTGTCGGCGCTTCGCCGAACCCGACGGCAATCAGCTTCAGCTTGCCGGGATACGTAGTGATGTCGCCGGCTGCGAAAATGCCGGGAATGCTCGTTTCCATGCGGGAATCGACCTTGATCGAGCCGTTCTCGATCTCGAAGCCCCATTCTGCAATCGGGCCGAGCGAGGAGACGAAGCCATAGTTGACGATCACTGCGTCGACCTCGATGTCGGTCGTTTCGCCGCTTTTCACGTCTTTGATCGTTACTTTGTCGATGGCATCGCTTCCGGACAACGCTGTAATTTCTTTCGGAGTCAGCACTTCAACCTTCGATTTCAGCAAATTTGCCACGCTGTGCTCGTGCGCGCGGAATTTGTCTCTGCGGTGCACCAGCGTCACCTTCTCGGCGATCGGCTCCAGCATGAGCGCCCAGTCGACCGCGGAATCGCCGCCGCCGCTGATCAGCACCCGTTGGCCTTTGAAGCGATTCAGATCGTTGACGAAGTAATGCAGATTTTTGTCCTCATATTTGGCCGCCTCCGGCAGCTCCAGCTTTCTCGGCTCGAAAGCGCCGACGCCGCAGGTGATGATGACGGCCCGTCCGCGGTGCACGCCTTTGTTCGTCGTTACTTCAAAGTCCCGTTCGTCTTTCTTGACGACGCTGAGCACCTTTTCTTCAAGACGGACGTCGATGGGAAAATGCTTCATCTGTTGCTCGAGGTTGTTGACCAGCTCCTGGGCGGTCACTTTCGGAAAACCGGCCACATCGTAGATGTACTTCTCCGGGTACAGCGCCGCCAGCTGCCCTCCGAGTTGAGGCATGCTGTCGATCAGCTTCACCGAAGCTTGCCGCATCCCCCCGTAAAATGCTGCGAACATCCCCGCCGGCCCCGCTCCGACGATGATGATGTCGTCAATATGGCTTTGCATGGTTTCTCTCGCACCTCCGTATCTTTGTCGAACAATGTCTTTGTCGAACAGTTTCTATTATAATCGCCGCCGCCCGGAATGAAAAGGATGTGAGAAACACGAAATCGTGCGGCAGCGGAGTAATTTTGTTGATGACCCTGATAAAAATAATTGAACGGCAGCAATCGACGCCATGTGACAAACGGTCTTGCCTAGCGCGGAATTTAGTCCAAAAAGGGGCTTGCACTTTAGATCGCTACGGTATATGATGACATGTGAATTGGCCTTTGCACAGGATAGGTGTGCGTTCGGCCGTATATTTTTTGGATATAGAGACAAATTCTATGCAATAAAGCGCTTTTTGGTGCATAAAGCGCTTTTTGGCTTAATTTGTGCACTTTTTCACAAACCATAGCGCGAAAAAACGGCACCGGAGCGCGAGCGAATTTCAACCGATGGAAGGGAAGAAACCATGAGTCGAATACCGAGAATCGTCATTTTGGGCGCGGGCTATGGCGGAATCGTCACGGCTCTTCGTCTGCAGAAGCAGCTCAATTACAATGAGGCAGACGTTACGCTGGTCAACAAGCATGACTACCACTATATAACTACTCATCTGCATATGCCCGCAGCGGGAACGGATAAACCGGACAATGCGCGCGTTAATATATTGAAGCTGATCGACGAGTTCAAAATCGACTTCGTCAAATCGACGGTTGTGCAAATTCGTCCTCATGATAAAAAGGTGATTCTGGAAGAAGGCGTGCTGTCCTACGATTATTTGGTGGTCGGGCTGGGGGGCGAGCCGGAGACGTTCGGCATCCCGGGACTTAAGGAATACGCGATGAACATTCGCAGCATCAACAGCGTCCGGCTCATTCGCGAACATATCGAATATCAATTCGCCAAGTTCAAGCGCGAGCCGTCCCGTACCGAAGCGCTGACCTTTGTCGTCGGCGGGGCGGGCTTCACGGGCATCGAGTTCGTAGGAGAGCTGGCCGACCGCGTTCCGGAGCTGTGCAGGGAGTTCGATGTCGATCCGGAGCTTGTGAAAATATATAATGTGGAAGCCGCGCCGACTGCGCTGCCGGGGTTCGATCCGGAGCTGGTCGAGTACGCGATGGACGTGCTGAAGAAGAAGGGCGTCACGTTCAAGATCGGCGTCGCCATCAAGGAATGCACGCCGGAAGGGGTACTGCTTGCGACCGGCGAAGAGATCCGGACCAATACCGTCGTCTGGACCGGCGGGATTCGCGGCAACCGGATGCTGGAGGAAGCCGGCTTCGAGACGATGCGCGGCCGCATCAAGGTCGACGAGCACCTGCGCGCACCAGGGCATGACAACATCTATGTGATCGGCGACTGCTCGATCGTCATGAATCCGGAAGGCCGCCCGTATCCGCCGACCGCGCAAATCTCGATCCAGCAGGCCGAGGTATGCGCGCACAACTTGGTGGCATCCATCCGCGGCGACCAGCTGAAGACGTTCGAATATCAGAGCAAAGGCACCGTCGCTTCTCTGGGCAGAGGCGAAGCGATCGGGATCGTCGGCACGAAGAAGGTAAAGGGCGGCGCCGCAGCGTTGATGAAGAAGCTGATCGACCTTCGATATTTGTATATTATTGGCGGCTTGCCGCTGGTGATCAGGAAAGGAAAGTTTTAAACCATGAGACATTGCAGCGTACAGGTGCGCGGCCTGCTGACCCGCGACGAGCTGGAAAGGTATAATGCGCTGATGGAGGTGGGCGGCTATCTCGAATCGCAAAACCGCTACGATCTTGCCGCCACCGTGCAGCGGGAAGTCGATCTGCTCATTCAGCCGGCCATCGAGCGGCTCAAGGAGAAATCGCGGCAGCGGGACAGAGACACGGAGGAGTATTTGAGCCGCAAGGCGCAAATGGAGCGGGAACTCGCGGCATTGGCCGCCGAAGAAGACGAGGATTGACGACAAGCCTTGCCGGAGGCACGAGCCCTTCGGCAAGGTTTTGCCGTTATTCGGGCCATGCGAGTCTTGGGCGCACACGAAGGTAGACGGGCCATGCGAGTCTTGGGCGCAAGGCGCACACGAAGGTAGACGGAAATGCGAGTCTTGGGCGCAAGGCGCACACGATGGTAAGCAGGCCATGCGGGGCCATGCGCACAATCAGGCCGGCTAAGAGCGGCAAACCATCGTCTTCGCTCATTAGCCGGCCTGATTTTCGGACATAAAGTTACAGCTGCAGCATGCGGGCCATCTTCTCCTGGTCGAGCAAATTGCCGACGTAGAAGTCGCCGAACTCGCCGAAGCGCGCGCTCACTTCGTCGAAACGCATCTCGTGAACGATCTTCTTGAATTGCAGCGCGTCGTCCGCGAACAGCGTCACGCCCCACTCCCAATCGTCCAGGCCCATCGAGCCGGTAATGATCTGCTTCACCTTGCCCGCGTAATTGCGGCCGATCATGCCGTGGCTGCGCATGAAATTGCGGCGTTCCTCAGAGGGCAGCATGTACCAGTTGTCGCTGCCTTCGCGGCGTTTGTTCATCGGATAGAAGCAAATGTGCTTCGCCTTCGGCAAGATCGGCTTCAGCCGGGCGACGATCTCCGGGTCCTGCAGCGGATCGGTGCCGGGCCTTGCCATGTAGCCGCCGAGCTCCACGATGGACACATAAGAATACGTCGGTACGGTCACTTGAGCGAACGCCGTTTTGTTGAACTCCGTCTCCAGCGCGTTCAGTTCCTCCAGCGTTTCGCGCAGGTGCATGAAGACGAAATCGGCTTTTTGCCCGACGATCGAATAAAAGGCGGTGCTGCCCTGCTTCGCTTCCTCCGCGGCTCCGTACTGATGCAGCAGCGTGTACAGCTCGTCCTCCGCTTGCTTGCGCTCGCCCGGGGTCAAGCTTTTCCATGCATTCCAATCGATAGCCCGAAAATCATGGAGCGCATACCAGCCCTCCAGCGTTTGCACGGCTTCACTCATGATCCAACACTCCTTCGTCCTTGTATGGCCGCCTGCGGCAAAAGCTTATCGCCTTGCCGGGTGCCGTACTTTGTCATTGCAGTACACTTGTTTTCATTGTAGCGGAATCGGCAAGCCAGGGCAAATGAATGCGGCGCCGGCTCGCCGCTGCGCATGCATTTGTTGAAATTTTGCGGCAAAAGGTTCGAAAACCGTTCACTTTACCCGGCGCCGACATTCGCTTACAATATATAAGATGGAAAAGCGTCTGCAGATTTGGAAAGGGGTTATAGGCTTGCTGCAACTGCTGATCGTGACCGTGCTGCTGTTCGTGCTGTTTTTCGGGCTCGGTTTCATATTGAACATGCTGATGAAAACGACATGGTTCCCCATATACGGCTACATCGCGCTCTTGATTGGACTTTTCGTGTATTGGGAGTGGGGAAGCGGCACCTTGTCCGCCAACTTGGCGGAGTATACGGCCGTTGACTACATTCCGTTTATCGGCGGACTGATCGGAGCGGTGCTGAGCGGCTCAACGATCCGCACCTTGCGCCGCAAAGGGTTTAAAATGTTTTAAGCGCGAATGTCGCAAGCGGCAACAACGGCCGCATAACGCCAACGGCTGCATAACGCCAAAGGCTGCATAACGCCAAAGGCTGCATAACGCCGGACTCGCCCGGAAACGGGGGTTCGGCTCCATCATGAAAAGCCCAGCCTCATGCGGTCTGGGCTTTTGTTAATGTTGCAGAAAGCTTAACCTTGCTAAGGCGATACAGCGAAGTGCGACTTTCTGTACCAAGCGAAGTGCAACTTTCTGTACCAAAGGAAAACGACCGCTAAACTTGCTAGCCGTAGGCTTACGTTTTGCCGGGCTTTGCCAGGCAGACCTTAAGCTAACGCTAGTCACAGAGCTTATTTTCCTCGAAGCCATCAATTTGAAATGGTAACGCAAGTGAGCAGCCTTATTCGGCATTTAAGATAGCAAATGTTGTATTTTGTACAACGCGCGCCTAGCCAAGCTAGGCATAACTAACCGGTGCAAGTCCGGTCGGGGTAAAGGCCAAGCTGCCCCGTAGCTAGCAGGCAGGCGTCGGAGAAATCCGGCGTCTGAAGCCCTGTGAAAAGCTCCGCAAAAGGCGGAAGGAAGCAAACTTGCAGGCCGTAACATCAAGTGAATCCTGCCGCATCGTGAAAATATCAACCCGAAAGGGACAAGAGGAAGCCGAGCCGCGGTTGTATCGGCGAAGG
>NZ_KB905599.1 GCF_000380965.1 Paenibacillus ginsengihumi DSM 21568
TTCGCGATATCTCTGTATTATCTGGCTATTACTATCGTGTTAAGGCCTACCATTGGATACGGAAAGATAACACCACCGAATCCGGATATCGCTATTCATCTTCATACCTGATTCCAGAATGATCAATAAAGAAACGAATTTCTGTTCGTTGCTCTTCATTAACATATAATGGTCTCAAATAAGTACAATAACTTTGCAGGATACTTACTGTTTACGGAGTGCAGGTTAATAATGGTGTGCCCGACGTTTTGGGTTAATCCCCCCTTGTACTTGGATGCATTCATTTAAACAAAATCGAGGCAATTTTAAAAAAAAAGGTATATTTTCGCTACTAGACTAAATTAGTTTCATAAAAATCACTTCAGCATGAATATCCCTCCGATTCTTTGAGACTCGACTTTCCCGGGCCTTTGGAACAGAGAAACGATCTCTGAAGCTGCTTATCGCTTGCTTATGCGTGTGCATTGTTTTTGGTTTGGTCCATGATCAAGGCGACTAACGAAAACAAAATGAATGTAGAGAAACTTGCCAAAATAATGATGTCTCTGAGGAAGAACCAAGCGGTTAGAATGAGCACTATGCCTAAGATATTGAAGGTCAGCAATCGTACACCTAGACTTCTGATTTTCTGGCCGAGCGCAAAATTTCCAAAACTGACGATAAGGCTGAACGCATACAAGACAAGAAAGTAAACCATAAATGGGATAAACCACCCGAAGCCAAAGAATGAGTTGTTTATAAAAATTTCTGCTCCAATCGCAGCTAAAACGGCAGAAATCACTGCAGATATAATAGAAGCATTAAGGATTAATTCTTTTTGTAACTTTTGCATATTGGTCATACTCCTAATTCTTACTTCTGAGGAAGTAATTTTAATTGCTTTAAGGATAGTTTAACCAAGAAATGCGCTGGCAAGCAAGTGGATGTTTGATGAATTACCCGAACCAGTCAATGCCGTAAACACGTATCATGTTTCCAATACAACGGTTTGAGGTTGGCGAACCATCATAGCGGACACGGCAAAAACCGAATCACATTTCGGTTTATCAACATTACGTGAATTGCTGCGAGGCATTAGGGATTCCCGGCATCGTCGATGCGCTGGATCGGATGATTGTCGTGGATTATCTGATTGCCAACGAGGACATCTAGCGACCATATATAAGGTTGAGAGGTCCCGTAAGCCTGTTGCCGGTTCAGGGCAACAGGCTTTTCTTTTGTCAAGGTGCCCGCAGAGGATGGCTGGCTTGCCCCAATGCCTCCCCGATGGTTTCTTCCGCAACCTGTCCTTCGCATTCTCCTGGAAAGCTACGGCATTCTATTACCAACTTTTTGACAATGCAATCCAGAATATGGCGTGTACGGCAAGGGAATATTAACATCTGAGTAAAAAATATTTCTTTCTACCGCACTGATCCTAATTGCTGTAATCCGCCAAATGACGATGGTGCTATCATCCCAGGGAGATGGTTCCTGTGTGGACTCCTATCTTATCTTATATCCCCGAATGGCCGGTCTTCGTGCAGGCGGGGGTCACCTTGCTGGTCCCGATCATCATCTGCTCCCTGCACCGCTGGTTCCGCTCGCTATTAACGGATAAGCACAGACCTTCCGCCAACGAGAGCGGAGCGGCGGCCGCGGCCGCTTCGCCGACATCCATGCCAAGCTCCGGCCTGTTATTGTCCGGAGATTATGAGCAGGACCTCGGCTTTGTTAAACAAGCCATTGGCGGCAACGGGGATGTCCATATCCGGGAATATGAGACGACGGCCTTCGGGCTCCGGGCGGCGCTGATCTATATTGAAGGAATGCAGAAAGGGCGGATTATCGATACCCATGTGATGCGGGTTCTAATGACCGGTTCCGTTCAAGATGCGGAGCAGGAAGCGGAGCGCCCTTCTTCCGGGGAGCTTGCCTCCTATTTTAAGGAAAAAATATTGCCGGTCAGCGAAATTTCCGAAGTCAGCGAGATTCGCCAGCTGAGCGAATTGATCTTGACAGGATATACGGGCTTGCTGGTGGAGGGCATGCCTCATGCCTTGCTTGTCGGCACGCCCCAGGGGAAAACGAGAACGATTACCGAGCCCACCTCGGAGTCGCTGCTGCGCGGGCCAAGGCTGGGATTTACGGAGGTGCTCAGCGACAACACGTCGCTGCTGCGGCGTCAGGGGCGCACGACAGAGCTGGAAATCAAAAAATACGTTGTCGGCAACCTCGTAAAAAAAGATCTGGCGATCGCTTACATGAAAAATATGGTGAATCCCGATTTGCTGCGGGAAGTGGAGAAGCGAATCGCCAAAATCGATTTGGACTATATCGCCGAGTCCGGTTATGTGGAGCAACTGATCGAAGATGATATGTTAAGCCCTTTTCAACAGGCGCAAAATACGGAGCGGCCGGACCGGGTCATGAACGCTTTGATGGAGGGGAGAATCGCCATTCTTCTGGACGGGACGCCGTATGCGCTGATTGTGCCGGTAACCTTCAGTATGCTGCTGCAGTCTCCGGAAGATTATTACGAACGGTGGATGGCAGGCTCCCTGCTGCGCTTGCTGCGTTTTATAGCCGCTTTTATGTCGTTGATGGTTCCGTCCCTGTATATTTCGTTCATATCTTTTCACCCCGGGCTCATTCCGACCGAATTGGCCATCACGATTATTGAGACTCGCAAGCGGGTTCCCTTTCCTTCGCTCATCGAAATTTTGATCCTGGAAGTATCGATTGAAATTTTGCGGGAAGCGGGAGTCCGGTTGCCCCGCCCGATCGGCTCCGCGATGGGCATCGTCGGCGGTCTGATCATCGGGGAGGCATCCGTCCAAGCGGGCATCGTCAGTCCTTTCCTGGTGATTGTCGTTTCGGTCACCGCCATCGCCTCCTTTTCCATTCCGATGTACAGTGCCGGGATTACCTTGCGGATGCTTCGGTTTATCGGGATGTTTTTCGCCGCTGTGCTGGGGATATTCGGAACGGTATTGTTCTTCCTGCTCATTTGCTGCCACTTGACCAGGCTGGAAAGCTTCGGGGTGCCTTATGTCTCCCCCGTCTCGCCAATCCGCCTGCGGGACTGGAAAGATTTGTTCATCCGTGCCCCTCTGACGCTGATGAAGCGCAGGCCGGCGATGCTAAAAACGATCCGCGACCGACGCAGACCCTGAACGGGTGAATGAGGAGGAACTTGAAGTGTTTACACGCACTGACGACAAGATTACGACGGCGCAAGGGGTCATCATATTGGCTGACAGCATTCTGGGAGCAGGCATTCTGACATTGCCCAGAGACGCTACGGAGCAAGTGCAGACTCCGGATGCCTGGTTATCCGTTCTGCTGGTCAGCCTGATTATGCTGCTGGTGGTATGGATCATGGTAACATTGTGCCAGCAATATCCCGGGAGTACGGTTTTTGATTTTTCCCGGAAAATCGTTGGCGCCGTGGCGGGCAAGCTGTTATCTCTCGTGCTGATCATATACTTTCTGCTGATCGCTTGCTTCGAGCTTCGCGTATTGGCGGAGGTAGCCTTATTTTACTTGTTGGAAAGCACCCCCATGTGGGCCATTGTCATCCCCTTTATTTGGACAGCAGCTTACTTGATTTCGGGTGGAATCAACTGCATCGCCAGATTGTTTCAGATTATTTTCCCCGCGAGCTTGCTGATTTTGCTGTTAAGTCTGTTTCTTAGCTTAAGGCTGTTTGATATAGACCATTTGCGTCCTATTCTCGGCGAAGGGCTGCCTCCTGTGATCAAGGGCTTGAAAGCGACGCTGTTAAGCTTTGCGGGGTTCGAGATTGTGTTCATTCTGGTGGGATTTCTTCAGAATCCCGGTAAAGCTGTCAACATGGCGTTAGCCGGGATGAGCATTCCGATTACGCTGTATCTGGGCGCAATGGTCTTTGTCGTCGGCGGCTTGTCGACCAGCGCCGTGTTAAGAAGCACCTGGCCCATGCTCGATCTTTTGCGAAGCTTTGAATTTATCGGCGTATTTTTTGAACGGTTTGAATTTCCGTTTCTGGTCATTTGGATGATGCAGATGTTCTGCAATTTCACCAGCAACTTTTATGCCGCGACGCTCGGGATATCGAGAACGATTTCGACGAAGCTGCCGGTTATCCTGTTTTCCCTGATGCCGATCATCTTTATTTGCGCGATGCTGCCGAAAAGCATCGATGATTTGTTTATTGTGGGGGAAGCCGTCGGCATCTGCAGCATCGCCGTGTTCGTGATCGTGACGGTACCTTTATCGCTGATTTACATTATCCGGAAGAAAGGACTAAAGCAGCATGCTTAAAAGCCGCATAATGCCCGTGTTTCTTGCCGCAGGGCTGCTAGTGACCCAAACAGGCTGCTGGAACAGCAGGGAAATTGAAGACTTGAGCATGTATGTCGGAGTCGCTTTGGACGAGGGAAAGCCGACGGTTATCGAACAGGAGCTGGAGGAACAAGGGGGAAGCTATCCGAAACGGAACCTGATTTCCGCGACGGTCCAGATCGTGCCGATGAACACGGCCGCCGATAAACAGCAGGCCGATAAAGGGCAGGGCACCGAATATTTGAATACGACAGAAACAGGGGACTCGCTCTTCGAAATTATGCGGCAGTATGCCATTCGCCGGGAGCACTCGGTGATCGGCCACCATCTGAAGGTGATCGTGATATCCAGAGCGCTGGCCCAACGGCAAAGTGTAGACAAGCTGCTTGACTTTGCCCTGAGGGACAACGATATTCGTCCCAGCTGCCTCGTGCTGTTGAGCAAAGGGATGGCGAGGGAGACGCTGACCTCCAAGAGGGCGGATCAAATTCCCGCTTTTAAGCTCAGGGATATGCTGCGCGGCCGCTTTCGCAACAACAGAATCATGGAGTCCGTTAATCTGATCAAGCTGAATGGTTGGCTGGGCACGAAACAGAGCTTTATTTTGCAGGAGGTCGCTGCGGCAGGCGGAGAAACGGAATTTTCCGGAGCGGGCATTATTAAAGGGGAGACGGGCAAATGGATCGGTTCGCTGAGCCAAATGGACGTAAGCAATATTTCATGGATCAAAGGAGATGTTCAGGGAGGGCTCATCAAATCTTACGATTGGAGAAACGAACCGATTACGTATGAAGTAAAATCCGCTAACAGCAAAATTACTTCGAAGCTTAAAGATGACCGGCTTTCGTTTCGCGTTAGCATCGAATCGGAGGGGCGATTGATTGAAAACTGGGATTCTAAGGAAGATCCCTCCAAGTCCGAATATCAGGAGAAAGTCACGAAAATTTTTGAAAAAAGGTTATTGCAAATGCTGGAGACGACGATGCGAAAAATGCAGTCGACTTACAAAGTAGATGTTGCCGGCTTTGGAGATCGTTTGCGTATTGAACGCCCCAAATATTGGAAAAAGGTAAAAGACCGCTGGGACGATGTTTTCAGCCAAACGCCAGTGAGCTTTGATATTAAATTTACCATAACGGATATCGGTTCCTCCACGCAATAAATTTATCAAGGCTTGAATTTTTATTTCACCAGTGTTATATTGCATACGTGAAATAATAAAAATGAGATAAGAGGTCCCGGCATGCACTCCATTTCGAATGTCGAATTCATGCTGCTGCAGATGATTGCGGAATGCCGTCAAGCTTCGGGGTACGATATTAAGAAGTTAGTCGATCAGCGAGGCTACCTTGAATGGGCGAATATCGGCACGACATCGATCTACGCGGGACTGAAGAAGCTGAGCGAAAAAGGCTGGATCATCTCCGAGGAAGCCGGCATGAAATTCGGCAAAGGACCGGTGCCGGTCCGCTTCGCTCTCACCGAAGCCGGCATGGCCCGGCTGAAATACGAAATTCTAGGCAGTCTGTCGTCGTCGCGGGAGCGCGACCATCGCTTCGATCTCGGCTTGGCCGCTTTGCCTTTGATCGGGAAGGAGGAGGCCGCAGCGGCTTTGCGGAAACGGTTGGATTTTCTTCAGGAGGCTTCCGCAACAATAAGGCAGAAGTACGAAGCGCAAGGCGGCGTGCGCTTGCCTCTGAACGTAAGGGCGCTGTTCTTGCATCCGCTCAGCCTGATTGAAAGCGAACGAGCGTTTGTTTCCGGTCTAATGAACGAATTGCTGGAGGAGACAGGGGAAGATGGCCATCATCATTGAAAATTTCGTTCCTTACCAAGGCGAGCATTGCGAGACGACCGCTATGGGCAATTTGCTGCAATTTGCAGGAGTCCGGCTGTCGGAACCGATGCTGTTCGGACTTGGGCAAGGGCTCGGATTCATTTATTGGGATTCGAAGCAAATGGACTTTCCGTTCATCGGAGGCCGGGTGAAGCCGGATGTATTGACGGCCAACCTCATAGGCAGGCTCGGTTTGACCGTGAGCGTTCAAGAAACGTCGTCCGTGGACAAAGCGTGGCGGAACGCACGGAGCTGCATCGAACAGGGCGTTCCGGTAGGGCTGAAATTGGATTCCTATTACCTGGACTATTTCACAAGCAAAGTGCATTTTGCCGCTCATTATGCGGTCCTGTACGGCCTGGACGACGAATACGCCTACATGGCCGATACCAGGCAACAGGGCGGTCCGGTGAAGACGCGTTTGACCAGCTTGGCCGCGGCCAGAAACGCCAAGGGCCCCATGAGTTCCCGGAATCGTTCCTTTACGCTCGAGCCAATCGTCGCCCTGCCGCCGCTCGCTCCCGCGATGCGCGCGGCCTTGACCAAGAATGCGCACGACTATTTGAACCCGCCCATTCGCAATATCGGGTATAAAGGGATTGTCAAGATGAGCAGCGAAATCTTGAAATGGCCTTCCCGCAGCAGCAATATCGAGCATGACCTGTGCCTGACCGCCCTGCTGATGGAGCGGGCGGGCACCGGCGGCGCTTTGTTTCGGAATTTGTATCGGGATTTCTTGAAAGAATGCGCCCACGCTCTGCAAGACCCGGACATCGAACAAGCCTGCCGCTTGTTTACGGAAATCGCTCCAATGTGGGTCAGCGTCTCATCTTCGATCGACCGCGCGGGAAGAACAGGCGACTACCGGGAGCTGCAGCAGGCATCGCAGCTTTTGCTCGAGATTGCGGATAAGGAACGCGCCGCCATGGAGCTGTTATTGGCGCGCCGGCGGAGCCGTTGTCCGTTCATGTCATGTCTCTTATCGGACATCGCCGGTCGTTCGCCGGATCGATGATCGGCGGCATTCGCGAAACGCAGGAAATGCTTGACTTTTGCGCTGAACACCGCATTGCTCCCGAGATCGAGCTGATTTCCGCCAACCAGATTGACGAAGCCTGGGAGCGCGTACTCGCTTCGGATGTCCGGTATCGTTTTGTGATCGATATCAGCACGATGGGGAATGAATAACGATAGCAAAACAGCAGGGGCACGCCTATAACGGTGTGCCTCTTGACTTGCATATAGGCGTCCAGCAGGGAAAATAGGCCCGGAGCGATCCGCTGTGCCGGGGATCTAGCGCTTTTCCGCCCCGATCGCAGTGCCGGCTGCCGCAAGAAAAGCTTTTACAGCAGGGGAAGCGGCGGAAAGCGAGGGACAAGCCAAAGCGATGGTTCGCGAGTGCTCCACATCCAAACGCCTCGTCTGCAGGTTGGACTGCGATTTCAAAAACAAAGCAGGGCCTATGGTCACGCCGAGTCCTTCCTGAACCATATGGGCGATCGTGTTGCAATCCTTCACTTCAAAACGGATATTAGGAGCGACCTTCGCCTGCCGAAATATCTCCTGGACATGGGCCTGGTACATCCCCGTCGGCAGAATAAACGGTTCATCCTGCAGAGCCCGAACCGGAACGACGTCTTCCTGGCCAAATGGGTGGTTCTCGGAAAATGCCACAACCATCTCATCCTTCACCAGAGGAACCCAATCGAAGGCGGACTTCGCGTCAGGCTGCACGACAAAACCGAGGTCGATGACGCCGGTTGTTAGCCACTCGCTAATCTCCTCATACGTTCCCTCATAAAAGCGGAATTCGATCTTGGGATGCTTCTTTTGAAACTTGGCCAAAATTTTGGGCAGCACGCAAGCCGAAGCGCTGGCAAATGTCCCGATGCGGATCTTGCCGACCTCTAACTGGGACGCCAAAGCGAGCTCCTGCTGGATGATCTCCATTCGGTTCAAAATTTCCCGTATGTGAACAATCGTTTTTTGCCCCACTTCCGTAAGCGATATCCCCTTCTTCCGATCGCGAACGAGCAGCGCCTGCCCCCACTCGGATTCGAGGCTTGCAATTGCATGGCTGACGGCCGATTGCGTCATATTCAACTGCTCGGCAGCTTTGGTGAAGCTCTCCAGCTCGGCAACCTTGGCGAACACTTCAAAACGAGCTATTGTCATAAGTATTTGCTCATCTCCATAATGAAAAAGATCAATTTTACTAATCATAACACGCTGTTTAAAATGAAGGCAATAACAGGAGAGGAGGGGAGAGTGCATGAATCGCTTGGCGATTTATTTGCTGGCATTGGGGGCGTTCGTAACCGGGACGGCCGAGTTTGTGGTGTCCGGCATTTTGGAGCTGGTCGCAGACGATCTGAACGTATCGATTGCGGCGGCCGGTCAACTGGTCACGTTTTATTCGCTGTCTTATGCGTGCGGGGCCCTTTTTCTGGTCATGCTGACTGCCAAATTGGAACGCAAACAAGTGATGTTATATGCCATGCTTGCTTTTATAGCAGGCAACCTGATCGCATTCGCGAGTCATCATTATAGCCTGCTGATGGCTTCCCGCATCGTGCTGGCGATGAGCAGCGGATTGTATACCGTGATTGCCACGCACTATGCGGCCAGGCTGGCGCAGCCTGACAGACGGGGCAACGCAATCGCTGTCGTGATGACCGGCTTTTCGGTATCTTTGGTGCTGGGGGTGCCGTTTGGGACGCTGATGGCCGCTTATATGGATTGGCGCTACCTTTATTTGATCATCGCTGCGGTAACGCTGATCAACCTCCTGCTGCTGTATCGATTCATACCGAAGCTGGAGGGAGCCGAGCCTACGCCACTCAGGCAGCAATGGCAGTCGCTGCGGGACAAGCCTTTGATCGCTGGCCTGCTGATTACGGTGTTCTGGATTCTCGGCTACACGATGGTATTCGCTTATATCGGTCCGTTTTTGACCCGGCTGGCCCACTTTTCGATAGAAATGATCAGTACGGCGTTGTTCGTTCTGGGCGTGTTTGCCTTTATCGGGGCGCGGCTGGGCGGATTTGCGGTGGACAAATGGGGGCACACCCGCACGATTGCCGTCGGCCTGCTCGTGCATGCAGCGGCCTTGATGGCTTTCACGGCAGCAGCGGGGTCTACGATCGGCGTTTTCGTCGTCTTGATGATCTGGGGGGCTGCGGCGTGGACGACTACGCCTGCCAATCAGTTTTATTTGATCTCCTTGAAACCTCGGTCCTCGGAAGTTGTGCTTAGCTTTAATACGGCCTTGATGAATATCGGCATGACTTTGGGGGCGGGACTGGGAGGCGTGGCGATCAACGCTGTATCTGTGCTGCATTTGGGCTGGATGAGCGGAATCGTTGTGCTGGTTGCTTTGGCCGCTGCCGTTTATTCATTTGCTTCGCGATAACCCGCTCTGGCGAGCGCATCTGCAGGCTGCGGTGGCGGTCGGTCGCCTCTCGTGCTGCAGAACTGATATCGCTTTGCCCGATATAGCCTTCCTCGTCATAGCCTTCCTCGTCGCTGCCGAGGCCGGCCATTAAGTCGTCGGATCTGGCATTTGAACGCTGGCGAGCAGCCTTATTCCGCATGCTTGGCTACCAAAATCAGCGTTTCCGGCACCATAGCGCTGCGGGGCCATCAGATGAGGCGAAAGGGCTGCGCCCCCCCCCCCTCCCCCGGGCTAGTCTGCAAATGTTGTATTTTGTACAACAAAAACGGGGGGATACACCGTATTAGCGGCTCAATGTTGCACAACGTGCAACATTTTGGGCGATGTTCCCGGGTTTGAAGCCCATCTCGCCCAAATTGTTGCACTAAATACAACATTCCCCTTCCTCTTGCCCAAAAGTTAAGAAAAATGTTGTATTTTTTGCAGGATTCATCGCCTCCTGTGCCCGGTGCGACCGGGGAGAGGCCGCGCTAACGCGCAGCACGCCCGCCGGGCGCGGGGCTCGCAACGCCTGCGCGGCGGAGCATGCCCGCCGGGCGCGGGCTCGCAACGCCTGCGCGGAGCACGCCCGCCGGGCGCGGGCTCGCAACGCCTGCGCGGCGGAGCACGCCCGCCGGGCGCGGGGCTCGCAACGCCTGCGCGGAGCACGCCCGCCGGGCGCGGGGCTCGCAACGCCTGCGCAGAGCACGCCCGCCGGGCGCGGGCTCGCAACGCCTGCGCAGAGCACGCCCGCCGGGCGCGGGCTCGCAACGCCTGCGCAGAGCACGCCCGCCGGGCGCGGGGCTCGCAACGCCTGCGCGGCGGAGCATGCCCGCCGGGCGCGGGCTCGCAACGCCTGCGCGGAGCACGCCCGCTGGGCGCGGGCTCGCAACGCCTGCGCGGAGCATGCCCGCCGGGCGCGGGCTCGCAACGCCTGCGCGGAGCATGCCCGCCGGGCGCGGGGCTCGCAACGCCTGCGCAGAGCACGCCCGCCGGGCGCGGGGCTCGCAACGCCTGCGCGGAGCATGCCCGCTGGGCGCGGGGCTCGCAACGCCTGCGCAGAGCACGCCCGCGGCGTCACCCGACCAGCCGGACGAACGCCTGGGCCGCGCTGGACAGCGGCATGCTGCGCTTCGTCAAAATCCCCACTTGCGAAGGCGGGAGCGGCACGTTCAAGCGAACCTCGAACAAGGCGCCTTCCTCCAGCTCCTTCGAGACGAATTCCCTGGTGACATAAGAGATGCCAAGCCCTCTCTTGGCAAATTCGATGAGCAGATCGACGCTCCCGACTTCGATCTCCGGCCTGATCGAGAAGCCGTAGCTGTGGAACAGCTCGGTGATCGTCATCCGGGCCCGGCTGTTGCGGGAAAACAGAATGATCGGATGCTGCAGCAGCTCTTCGAGCGACAGCACGGCGTCTTTCAGCTCGGCGTAACGCGCCCCGGCGACGAAGCAATCCTGCAGCTGAAAGCTTTCCTTCACCTCCAGCTGCGGATCGATGATCGGCATGCGGACGACCCCCAGATCTATCCGCCCTTCCTTCAAAAACGTGATGACCTCCGGCGTCGTTCCGTGATGCAAATGCAGCTTGACGCCGGGATGATGCTCGTGAAAGTGCTCCAGATACGGCAGCAAATAATGCTTGAACAGCGAATCGCTGCCGCCGATGCGCAGCTCGCCGCTTTCGAGATTTTTGAGCGCGGCCATCTTTTCCTCCGCGAGCGTGATGAGAATATGCGACTGCTCGATGTAGGAGAACAGGACGGCGCCCTCCTGCGTCAGCTCGACGCCTCGGGCATTGCGGTAGAACAAGGCGACGCCGAAGCTTTCCTCCAGCTGCTTGACGGCATGGCTGACGCTCGGCTGCGTGAGGTACAGCGTTTTGGCCGCTTGCGACAGACTGCCGGTTTTGGCCGCCCAATAGAACACCTTGTACAGCTCGTAATTGTTACCCATAGACATGATCTATAGCTCCTGTGAAATATATTCATTACTTGTATGCCTGTGATTTGTATTATATTGAATTTACCAAAAAGAAACCAGGGTCAAGTTGGGTAGGGAGGGATCAGGAGATGGAACCGACTACTTTTGTCTTGTTCGGGGCGACCGGGGATTTGGCCAAGCGCAAAATTTACCCCGCCCTGTTTAACTTATATCTCGACGGCAGACTGCCGCAGCCGTTCTCCGTCGTCGGCCTCGGAAGAAGAGAGTGGACCGACGAGTTTTTCCAGAAAAATGTCGAGCTATCGCTGGAGCGGTTCTCCAGGCGCCAGGCGAGCGGCAAGGCGCGGCTGGAGCAGTTTCTGCAAGCGTTCAGGTACAGCGTGCTGGATATCGGCCGCGCGGAAGATTACAAGAAGCTGCTCGCGCTTGTCGAGCGGCGGGAAGCCGAGCTCGGCATGACGCCGAACCGCCTGTTCTATCTGTCCGTCGGCCCTGAATATTTCGAGACGATTGCCGCCAATATCCAAAGCAGCGGGCTCGGCTCGGCGAGCGGGTGGAAGCGGCTCGTCATCGAGAAGCCGTTCGGCCACGATCTGCAGTCGGCGCGGGAGCTGAACCGGAATTTGAGCCAATCGTTCTCGGAGGACGAAATTTACCGGATCGACCATTACCTCGGCAAGCCGGTCGTGCAGCAGCTGGAATCGCTGCAGCAGGCCAATCCGGTCATCCAGGCGCTGTGGAACAACCGCTATATTGCCAACGTGCAAATTACGGCGAACGAGTCGGTCGGCGTCGAGGAGCGGGCCGGATATTACGACCACGTCGGCGCCATTCGCGACATGTTCCAGAATCATATGCTGCAATTGCTCATGATGGCGGCGATCCACCTGCCGCACGGCAGCGGCTCGGACAAGGTGCGCTTCCAGAAGAAGCGGGTGATGGAGGCGCTGAAGCCGGTGCAAAAAGAAGACGTCGCCGCTCATCTGGTCCGCGGTCAGTATGCGGCGGGAAGCATCGGGGGCAAGCCGGTTCCCGCATATACAGCCGAGCCGGGCATTGCGCCGGATTCGATGAACGACACGTTCATTGCCGCCAGGCTGGAGATCGACAACAACGACTGGCGCGGCGTGCCCTTCTACATCCGCACGGGCAAGCGCCTGAAGGAGAAGTCGACGCGAATCGTCGTCGAGTTCAAGGAGCCGGTCAAGCAGGTCCGCAGCGCCAAGGCGGACGAACCGGCGCCGAATCTGCTCGTCATCGAGATCGGACCGAACGAGGCCATTACGCTGCAGCTCAATGCGAAGGAGCCCGGAGCGGGCCGAGGTTTCAAGCCGATTCAGATTGACCTGAAGGCAAGCGCGGCCGAATCGCCCGAAGCTTACGAAAATTTGATCCGCGACGCCTTGAACGGGGATTCGACCTTCTTCGCCCACTGGGACGAGGTCGAGCTGAGCTGGCAATGGGTACAGCCGGTGCTGGACGCCTTCGCCGACAACCTGGTGCCGCTGCATGCGTATCCGGCAGGCTCGTACGGACCGGCCGCAGCCGACGAGCTGCTGGCCAGAGACGGTTACCACTGGTGGTTTGACGACAAGCAAGAGAAAAAATCTGCAATGGATGAAGGAGAACGCTATGCCTACTACGCAAACTATTAATCAACTTGCGATCGATACGATCCGCACGCTGTCGATCGACGCCATCAACGCCGCCAATTCCGGCCATCCGGGATTGCCGATGGGCGCGGCCCCGATGGCTTACACCCTTTGGTCCGAGCATTTGAACCACAACCCGGCCAATGCCAAATGGTTCAACCGCGACCGGTTCGTCCTGTCGGCCGGACACGGCTCGGCTCTGCTGTACAGCCTGCTGCATCTGTTCGGGTACAAGGTATCGCTCGACGATTTGAAGCAGTTCCGCAAGCTGAACAGCGCCACCCCCGGCCATCCCGAGTACGGGCATACAGACGGCGTGGACGCCACGACAGGGCCGCTCGGGCAAGGGATTGCCATGGCGGTCGGCATGGCGATGGCCGAGGCGCATCTGGCCGCGAGGTTCAACCGGGACGGCTTCCCGGTCGTCGATCATTATACGTACGCGCTCGTCGGCGACGGCTGCCTGATGGAGGGCATATCGTATGAAGCGATGTCCATGGCCGGACATATGAAGCTCGGCAAATTGATCGTGCTCTACGATTCCAACGACATCTCGCTCGACGGCGAGCTGTCCTTAAGCTTTGGCGAAGATGTGCGCAAGCGGGCGGAGTCCGCGAACTGGCACTATCTGCGGGTGGAGGACGGCAACGACATCGCGGCCATCTCCGCGGCGATCGCGGCGGCCAAGCAGCATGCGGAGCAGCCGACGATCATCGAAATCCGCACGATCATCGGCTACGGCAGCAAGCTGGCGGGCACGAACAAGGTGCACGGCGCTCCGCTCGGCCGGGAGGAAGCGAAGGCGACCAAGGAAGCTTACGGCTGGCCCTATGAAGAGGAGTTCACGGTGCCTGACGAGGTCCGGGCGCATTTTGCCCGCCTGAAGGAGCAGGGGGCAGATAAGGAAGCGGAATGGAACCGCCTGTTCGACGCTTACGCTGCGCAATATCCTGCGGAGGGCAGCGAGCTTGCCGCGGCGATCGAGGGCACGGTGACGATCGATGCGGCCGATATTCTGACGTTCGATTCCGCCAAAAGCATCTCGACTCGCGTCGCGAGCGGAGAAGCGATCAACCATTTCGTGAAAAGCATTCCGTCCATCTTCGGCGGTAGCGCAGACTTGTCGCATTCGACGATGACGGATATCAAGGGAGAAGGCAAATACGCGATCGATTCCTATGCCGGACGCAACATCTACTTCGGCGTGCGCGAGCATGCGATGGGCGCAGCGGCCAACGGCATGGCTCTGCACGGCGGCGTCAAGCCGTTCGCCGGCACGTTCTTCGTGTTCAGCGACTATTTGCGCCCGTCCATTCGGCTTGCCGCGCTGCAGAAGCTGCCGGTCATCTATGTGTTCACCCACGACTCCATCGCTGTCGGGGAAGACGGGCCGACGCACGAGCCGGTCGAGCATCTGGCCGCGCTGCGCACGATCCCGGGGCTTACGGTTATTCGCCCGTCGGACGCCAACGAGACGGCGAGCGCCTGGGCTTATGCGCTGGAGCAGAAGGAAGGCCCGGTCGCGCTTATCCTGAGCAGACAGAACCTGCCGGTGTTCGAAGCGACCCGCGCCAACCGGGACGCCGTTGCAAAGGGAGGCTACGTGCTGGCAGAGACGGGCGGGCAGCCGGATATCATCCTGATCGCGACCGGATCGGAGGTGTCGCTGGCCGCAAGCGCCAAGGCGGAGCTCGAGAAGGACAACGTGTCGGTGCGCGTCGTGGCCATGCCGAGCCGGGAACTGTTCGAGCGGCAACCGGACGACTACAAGCAAAGCGTGCTCCCCGATTCCGTCACGAAGCGGGTCGTTATCGAAGCCGGCATCGCGCTCGGCTGGGACCGTTATGCGGGACCTTGCGGCACCGTGCTGTCGGTCGATACGTTCGGCGCCTCGGGGGCAGGCGGCGCCGTCATGGAATACTTCGGCTTCTCCGTCGACAATGTGGTTCGCCTGGCCAAAAATTTGCTAAAATAAGATTTGATCCCTAATCCATGGAGGTTGAATGGACATGAAGTTATTTATCGACACTGCCAATCTGGAAGACATTCGAAAAGCATATCGCATCGGCGTATTGTCCGGCGTTACGACGAATCCGTCGCTCGTTGCGAAGGAAGGAGTCAAATTCGAGGACCGGATCGCGGAAATTTTGCAGGCCGTGCCTGAGGTCGAATCGGTATCTGCCGAAGTTACGCCTGATGCGGTGACCGCGGAAGAAATGATCGCGCAAGCAAACGAGCTGATCAAGATCAATAATAACGACAAGAACATTACGATCAAGCTTCCGATGACGCTGGCCGGTCTGGAAGCGTGCCGATATTTGTCCAGGAAGGGCGTCAAAACGAACGTTACGCTGATCTTTACGGTCAACCAGGCGCTGTTGGCCGCGCGCGCCGGAGCGACATACGTATCTCCGTTCCTCGGCCGTCTGGACGACATTTCGGAAGACGGCGTGCAGCTCGTTACCCGAGTGGCTGAGCTGTTCCGCGTTCATAACCTGGACACGCAAATCATCGCCGCCTCCGTCCGTCATCCGGATCACGTGACCCGCGTGGCGCTGGCCGGCGCGCATATCGCTACGGTTCCTTTTAGCGTCATCGAGCAGCTCGTCAAGCATCCGCTTACGGATCAAGGGTTGGAGAAATTCGCGGCCGACTGGAAAAAAGCGATTCAATAAACATCAGGCGGCTGAAGCAAGCCAAGCGCAAGCGATGAACAAGCTCTTGAATTGTCCCTAGCGACGATTCAAGGGCTTTTTTGCATGGTTGCCGAGACGAGTCCGGCGAAGCGCGTGCGGCTTTGGCGGCAGTTGTGGACGTTTTTGCTTCTGTGCCATAATGATTTTGAGCGAAGGAGTTGAGCGACTTGCACAAAATCATGATTGTGGAAGACGACCCGAAAATTGCCGGACATCTGCAAGCGCATATCGAGAAATACGGGTACCAGGTGACCGCGGTGACCGATTTTGACCGCCTGATGGAGCATTTCCGCGAGCAGGCGCCGGACTTGGTGCTGCTCGATGTCAATCTGCCAAGCTATGACGGCTACTACTGGTGCAGACAGATCCGCAAGGAGTCGATCTGTCCGGTCATCTTCCTGTCCGCCAGAATCGGCGAGATGGATCAGGTGATGGCGCTTGAAAACGGCGGCGACGACTATATGACGAAGCCGTTCCATATCGAGGTCATTATGGCCAAGATCAGAAGCCAAATCCGCCGGGCCTACGGCGAATATGCCGCTCAGGTCGGGGAGCGGGTAGTCGAGACGGCGGGGCTTAGGCTGTACCCGGAGCGGTTGCTGCTTTCTTTCGGCGGCAAAACGGCCGCGTTATCCAGGAAAGAAGCGGATATTATGGAATTTTTGTTGAAGCGGTATCCGCGCGTTGCCGGGCGGGAAGATTTGCTGGAAAAGCTGTGGGACGAGCATACTTACGTGGATGAAAATACATTGAACGTCAATATGACCCGAGTCCGGAAGAAGCTCCAGGAGCTCGGCATCCACGATGCCGTGGAAACGGTGCGAGGCGTAGGCTACCGGCTCAGCGTCTCCTGGTCCGAGGAGGGCGAAGCATGAAGCTGTTTTGGCGGGAGCACGCTTTGCTCATCGGCGTACAGGCCGTGCAGTTTACAGTCATGCTCGCCATTTTCTGGCTGGACGGCTACCGCGCGACAGGACCGGCTTTGTATGCGGCTTTCCTCGGCTTTTTCTTTCTGGGCTGCTATTTGAGCTACATTTACTTAAGCCGTCGGCCGTTCTACGAGCGGCTCAGCCGGCCGCTGGAATCGCTGGACGATTCGCTGCGGCAAACCGCAGCAGGCCCGCTCTCCAGCGCACTGGATAGGCTGCTGCGCGACCAATACAAGCTGTACCAGCAGCGCATCAAATCGCTGGAGAACCAGCAGCGGCAGCATCTGACGTTCATGGAGCAATGGGTGCACCAGATGAAAACGCCGCTGTCGGTGATCGAGCTGACGGCGCAAGGCCTGGACGAGCCGGATTCCTCCAGCATTCGCGAGGAGATCGACCGGATGAAGACAGGGCTCAATACGATCCTGTACATGGCGCGGCTGCGCTCGATCGAGCGCGACTTTCACATCAAGCCGGTGTCGCTGTCCAAGATTGCAAGCGAAGTGAACGGCGAGCACAAGCGCTTTTACATCCGCAATCAAGTGTATCCCAAGCTGCAGGAAGAAAGACCCGGCATCACGGTGGAAAGCGACGAGAAATGGCTCGTATTCATCCTGACCCAGCTGATTCATAACGCCGTCAAATACTCGAGAGGCCGCAGCCGGCACATCGTCATCTCGATCTATGAGCGGGGGAGGGAGGCTGTGCTGGAAGTGAAGGACTTCGGCGTCGGGATTCCGGATGCGGACAAGCGGCGAATCTTCGACCCGTTCTTTACCGGCGAGAACGGCCGCGCGTTCAGGGAATCGACGGGGATGGGCTTATATTTGACGAAGGAGGCCGCCGAGCATCTCGGACATCGCATCGAGTTCGAATCGCAGGTATCCCGCGGAACGACGTTTCGCGTCATCTTCAGCGCCGCGCAAAACCTTACAGGCTTGTAAGCAAACTGAAAGCAAGATCGATAGCGCAGCCCGGGCCGGAAGCGGTATGCTGGTTCAGGAAGATCGCGGCATACCTGCATAAGTTGAACGCAAGCACGATCAGCGCGGCCTGGCCGCAGCGGGACATGCGCCGGGAAGAAGCATATGTCATGCGGCGCTCCGCGCGTAAAAACTAGGTTCGGCTTTCGCAGGCTATGCAAGGAAGGGAGAGGATTTGTCATGCTGCTGGTGAAGCAAGTGAGCAAGGTGTACGAAGGGAAAGTAGCCTACCGCGCTTTGACCGATATCGATCTGACCATAGAGAGCGGCGAGTTCGTCGGCGTCATGGGGCCGTCGGGAAGCGGCAAGACGACGCTGCTGAACCTGATCGCCACGATCGACGAGCCGACGACCGGCGAAATTACGATCAACGGCGTCAATCCGCACAAGCTGAAGAAGGAGCAGCTGGCCAAGTTCCGGCGGCGCGAGCTCGGCTTTGTTTTTCAGGACTTCAACCTGCTGCACACCTTAACCGTTGAGGAAAATATCGTGCTGCCGATGACGCTGGACGGCAAAAGCGTGAAGGAAATGAAGCAGAAGGCGCATGACATCGCGGAAAAGCTCGGCATTACCGGCATTCTGAACAAGCGCACGTACGAAATCTCCGGCGGCCAGGCGCAACGGGCGGCCGTCGCCCGGGCGATGATCCATTCGCCCAGCCTGCTGCTCGCCGACGAGCCGACGGGCAATCTCGACTCGAAGGCGTCGGGGGATGTGATGGAGATGCTCGACGCCATCAACCGCACGGAACGAACGACGATGATGCTCGTCACCCACGATCCCGTGTCGGCCAGCTATTGCCACCGGGTAGTCTTTATTCGCGACGGCAAATTTTACTCGGAAATTCATCGGGGCAGCAGCCGGCAAGCCTTTTTCCAGAAAATCATCGATACGCTTTCTTTGCTGGGAGGGAACGGACATGACCTTTCGCAAGTTCGCGTTTAACAATATTTACCGCAACAAAAGGCTGTACGCGGCTTATTTCCTAAGCAGCCTGTTCACGGTGATGGTGTTCTTCACGTTTGCTATTTTTGCTTATCATCCGGAATTAGGCGAAGGCCATCTCAACGGCAACGTAAGATTCGGCATGAATACGGCCGCGGGCATCATCTATGTCTTTTCCTTTTTCTTCGTGCTGTATTCGATGAGCTCCTTTCTGCATTCCCGCAAAAGAGAATTCGGGCTGCTGATGCTTCAGGGGATGTCTATGCGGCAAATTCGCTGGATGGTGTTTCTAGAAAATATGATCATCGGCTTCTTTGCCACGCTGGGCGGCATCCTGCTCGGGCTCGTCTTTGCCAAGGCCATCCTTTTGCTTGCGGAGAATGCGCTCGTTCTCGAGAGCCGGCTGTACTTTTATTTTCCCGGACAGGCTGTGAAGCAGTCGCTGATCTGCTTTCTTGCCCTGTTCTTCTGCATATCCGTGTTCGTCTCCTATGTGCTGCGCAGCCGCAAGCTCATCGAGCTCATCAAGGGCGACAAGCAGTCGAAGGGAGAGCCCAAGGCGAATCTGCTCCTGACTCTGGCGGCCGTGCTGCTGCTGGGCAGCGGCTATGCCGGGGCGCTGATTGTGAAAGGATTGGGGGTGATAGCGGCATTGGTGCCGGTTGTCTGCGTCGTCACCGCCGGGACGTACTTATTGTTCACGCAGCTGAGCGTCTATGTCATTCGCCGGCTGAAGAAGCGGGAATCGTTCTTCTGGCGGAAGACGAACATGCTGCTGTTTGCGGATCTATCCTTCCGCATGAAGGATAACGCCCGCACCTTCTTCATGGTGGCGATGGTGTCCACGACGGCCTTCAGCGCGATCGGCACGCTGTACGGGTTTCAGAGCTTCGCTACGGACAGTACGAAAATAGCGTATCCCAACACCCTCGTCTACAAGGAGGACGAATTTTCAGAGCAGCATCTGGCTGTGATTCGGGAAGCGTTGCGCAAGGCGGGCATCCAGGGCGAGGAAGCGGCGATGACGATGAGCTACTACGACATCGGCGGGAGGCGGACGATGATTGCGAAGCAGTCGGATTACAACCGTTTCGCCGCGCTGATCGGAGAGGATGCCATGGAGCTGGGAGAAGGGGAGGCCGCCGTCGTCGAATTTGCGGGACTGCCATACGGCCAGGCCGGAGCACCGCTCAGCAGGACGATCGGGCTGGCGTCCGGCGAAGCCTTGCTGGCGGAACGGACCGTGAACTCAAGAGCGCTGCCGGGGCCTTTCTATTACGTCGTCCCCGACGCTGCTTTCGAACGGCTTCCCGCCCCTGTCGATGCACGGTACTATCATGCCTGGCAGTCTTCGGAAGAGGAGCGGCACATGCTGGCCGTCGTCCGGGAGCTGCTGGCGCAGCTGCCGCCGAACGTGGTTACCTCGGTCGATTACGAAGTATACCGAATGAATAAAGATTACGCGCCTGTGTTGTTTGTCGGACTGTTTGTTGGGCTCGTCTTTTTCGTATCGGCCGGCAGCTTCCTGTATTTCCGTCTATATATGGATTTGGACGGGGACAAGCAGAAGTTCGGTTCGATCGCCAAGCTGGGCTTAAGCGACAAAGAGCTGGGTAAAGTGCTGACGAAACAACTCGCAATATTGTTCTTCGCTCCGATCGTCGTTGCGCTGATCCACGGAGCGGTGGCCCTGACGGCGCTGTCCCATATGTTCTTCTACAATCTGGTTGTCGAATCGGCGGTGGTGCTCGGCGTGTTTCTGGTCATCCAGGTCCTTTACTTCTTCGTCGTTCGCTATTTCTATACCGCGCAGATCAGATCGGCTATCGCGTAAATTCGCAGGATACGTTGCCCGGTCCGCCTGAGGACTGGGCTTTTTGAGGAGACGTGTCGCATCGCGGCACAATCAGTGACCTGATCCATCTGACTGTCGCGCGCGGAGATGAATATAATCGGGCATAGCGATAGAGTCCGTACCAAGACGTAGGAGAAATGATCGCTTCGCTTTACGCAGATATACTGTTGTATAATATATAAAAAATAAAATGAGGATCGTGATTCGGGTGACAGTTTATCGGATTGGCGTTCTTTATGGCGATGGTATCGGTCCTGAAATTACAAAGGCGACAGTGGAAGTTCTGGAGGCGTCTGCGAATAAAGCGGGCGGGGTTGAGTTTGATTGGGTGAAGCTGCCGATGGGTTGGGAAGGGATCGAAAAGCATGGCGATCCGATTCCCCAAGTGACGAAAGACGAACTGAAGAAGACGCACGGCTGGTTGATGGGACCGCATGATTCTGCCGCATATCCTGCCCAGCATCAAACAAACCGCAACCCGAGCGGCGAGCTGCGCCATGTTTTCGATCTGTATTCGAACATTCGTCCGGCCAAAACGATGGAAGGCGTACAAAGCGTTGTTGGCGAAGCCGATCTCGTCATCGTCCGCGAAAATACGGAAGGCTATTATTGCGACCGCAACATGGTCATCGGTGTCGGTGAATGGCAAATCACTCCGGATGTCGTCGTGTCGGCCGGCGTATTTACAAGAAAGGCTGTAGAACGCATCGCCCACACCGCGTTCAAAATGGCGATGCAGCGGCGCAAAAAAGTGACGATTGTACATAAAGCGAATGTCATCAAGCTGGGAACGGGGCTGTTTCTGAAGGTATGCCGCGAAGTAGGGGAGCAATATCCGGAGGTTGCGGTGGACGATTTCCATATTGACGCCATGACGGCACATCTGGTTCGGCGGGCTTATTTTTTTGACGTTATCGTTACGGAGAACATGTTCGGCGACATTCTTTCGGATCTGGCAGGGGAGCTTGTCGGCAGCCTGGGACTGGCTCCTTCCATCAATACGAGCGAAGATCAGGCCATGGCGCAAGCCGCTCACGGATCGGCTCCGGATATTGCCGGGAAAAATATCGCCAATCCCGTTGGTCTCATGCTCTCGACGGTGATGCTGCTCGATTGGCTCGCGAATCGTCATGAGGATAGGCGGCTCATCGAGGTTGCTCGCACAATGGAAAACGGCATTTTCCAGGCGCTCGCTGAAGGGGCGAAGACGAGGGACTTGGGAGGAGCCGCTTCAACGACCGAGTTTACCCAAGCCGTGGTCGAGCGCATCGCTCGTTAAGGGGCAAGGAGGGCTGAGCTTTATGATGCGTCCGAAGCTCCATCGGTTACCCCTCCCACAAGATAGACAGCGGTAACCGATGGGGAGCCGGACTCGATTATTTCGTCATGCCCAGACTTCGTTTATAGGCAAAAATCTCTTCAACGGCCTGACGATGCCCGCCCGCGGCTCGGAACGAATCGCCCATTTCAACGCTTGCCTGCCGCAATGATACATCGCCCAGGACGCGTTCCGCCGCCTCTCTAAGCGTTTCCGCGGTCAAGCCGTCTGGATTCAAATGGATGCCGGCGCCGACTTCAGCCACGCGCCGCGCGATCACAGGCTGATCGGCGCTCTGGGGAAGCACAATCAGCGGCACGCCATAATAGAGGCCTTCGCTGGCGCTGTTCATGCCGCCGTGAGTGATAAACAATTTGGCGTGCTGCAGCACTTCGAGCTGCGGCACGTAGCTGCGCACGATAAAATTCGCAGGAATGTCTCCCAAGTCCTCAATCTGGGTTTGACTGCCGACGGATAGAATGACGCTGTACTTCGTGTCGGCGAACGCCGCAAAACAGAGCTTGTAAAAATCCGCCGCCTGATTGAACACGGTGCCGAGCGAGATGTAAATCAGACGATCTGTGTCCGCTTGAGAGAAATCGAATGGAGCGAGCGCGCGCGGCGCGATTGACGGTCCGACAAACTTGTACGTCTCGTCGAAGCTTTCGCCATCGGGCTGGAAACGCTTCGATGTATAGACGATGGTCAGTGGCGCGGGATTCCAGAAAACCTCGTAGGCGGAGCCGACTTGCACGTTGTATTTCGTCTGCACATCGCTGACCAGCTGTTGAAACTCCTGCCGGGCGCGTTCGTTCATATCTTCCGGAAAAGAGCGCGAGAGACGCTCCTGCAGACCATCGAAGACATTTGGCTGCATGGCAAAGCTTGTGCAGGAATTGATGGCCGGCAGGCCGAGAATTTGTGCAAGCAAACGCCCGCAGCCGAACATCGAGTCATGAATGATGTAATCGAAACGCTCTCCTGAGGTTTGCTCCAGGAGACTGGGAATGACGATATCGGCGGTGCGCAGCAGTCCCCCCACTCGAGCCCAGGGGCTTCTTCCTCCGGCAAGAAACGCCTCCAAAAATTTGCCGAGATCGAACGTGATCACTTTTGCGCCTGTCTGCTCGATGCGATCGCGATACGGTTCCGCCGCGAAATAAACCACCTCTTCGCCGCGACGGACAAGTTCTTGAACGACGCCGAGCGTTGGATTGATATGTCCTTCGGAACCTCCGTTGATCAGTAACACGCGTGCCATAAATATCACCTCTCACGTTTTTTGAGACTCTTCCGAATACCTCTCCGAAGGCCTGTTTTCATTTTATTATAGTCGCACTTATACACGAGTTCCAATAACAGAGCCGAAAAGGTAAAAATCGCCCTAATCGCGGTCATTTTAAGCAGCGACTCAAGTTCAAAATTCGCGCTTGTCAAAATAAACCGAGGCCAGCAGCAGGCCTTATGGTATCGCCTTAAGCTCTAACGCTGATGACAAATCCTATTTTGACGAATCCAACGCTTTGAATCTCAATCTCTGCTCCAACGGCAAGCCTAGCCCTAACCTTAAGCGGCTCTCAAGCTGAGAGCCGTTTTGGCGTATTAATGCGTTTGCGGGCCTCTTTTGGAGTCGCGTGCGCAGCGTTTTATTCAAAAAAATAACGGTCAGAAAAATTTCTTGACAACTGATTATCGGCGATGGCATACTAAGTCCAAGGAAACGTTTCCAAGGGTTGAAGGGTGGTTGGATGGCACAGGAGAAGAAAGTCACGATTAAAGACGTAGCCCGGGATGCCGGAGTCGGCCTGGGCACGGTATCGAGGGCCATTAACGGATCGGCGAACATCAGCCTCGAGACGAAACAGAAAATTTTCGAGAGCATTAAGAAGCTGGGGTACGTCCCGAACCAGACTGCGCAAAGCATGAGGTCCAACAAGTACAGAAGCATCGCCTTGTTCGTCAACATTTCGAACGTGGCATTCGCCCAGATCGCCAAAGGCATTCAGAACGAGCTGGACTATTCCGGCTACACGCTTTCGCTATGCGATGTCGGCGAGCGGGATGCCGCGGGCAAGATCGATTCGTTTCTGGCCGGACGCAAGTTCGACGGGATCATTTTGTCTGTGCCCCGGGAAGACGACGAGCAATTGCACAAGGTGCTGTCCAAAGTATCGGTGCCGATCGTTACATTGGACCGCGATGTTCCCGGAGTGGCGGGAGGCGTCGTCATCGATTATTCCCATTCGGTGAAGAGGGCGACGGAATATTTGCTCTCGCTCGGCCATGAAGGCATCGCGCTGATCAGCGGCAGCGGCAAGATTCGCCCGACGAGAATCAGCGTGGCGGCATTCAAGGAAGCTTACGAGGCAGCGGGGAAGAAGCTCGATTCCGCACGCATCATAGAAGGCGGCTTCACCAGCGATATCGGGCGCAACGTCATGCTGGACCTGCTTCCGGACATTCAGCGAGGCAGCGTGACAGCCGTTATTTCGCTCAACAATCAAATGTTTCACGGCATTCTTCAAGTCATGAGGGAAAATGGCCTGGAATACCCGAAAGATTTGTCGATCATTACGGTTGAGGACTACGAGCTGACGAAGCTGCTGAATCCTCCGGTGACTGTCATCCGCCGGCCGCTGCTCGATATAGGCGCAGGGGTGGCCCGCGTTTTGCTTCAATATATCGAGAAGCCGGACATGTACGGCAAACAGAATCCGCTATCGATACCGACGGAATTCATCATTCGCGAGTCATGCAGCAAACGGTAATTTTTTTTCGCAATTCATGGAAACGTTTCTATAAGATGAATGGATCGTTGCAGGAACGCAGGATTGCCGAAGCAAAGGAGGAGTATGCGTGCAGGCGGTGGTGAAGAAAGCCCGCGGACCGGGAAACGTTGAATTGCAGGAGATCGAGGAACCGGCTTGTACCGAGAACTCCGTCAAAATCGAGGTGAGCTATTCGGGAATATGCGGCACCGATCTGCATATTATGCACGACACGTTCGCGAGCTACCCTCCCGTCGTTTTGGGGCATGAGTTCTCGGGAGTGATCGTCGAAACCGGCTCTGCTGTCAAGAGGCTTCGCGCAGGCATGCGAGTGACGGTGCTGCCCTCGACGGCCGTCACATGCGGGAGCTGCCCGTACTGCCGGGAAGGCAAATATATGTTTTGCGAGAGCCGCAGAGGGATGGGCTACGGCGTCCATGGAAGCTTCACCCGATACGTGGTTGTCCGCGAGGATATGGTCTATCCGATTCCGGATCACGTCTCGCTCGAGGCGGCGGCCATGTCGGAGCCGCTCGCTTGCGCGGTGAACGCGCTGGAGGAGCTGACGCCGATACGCGCCGGCGACCGGGTGCTCGTGTCGGGGCCGGGCCCGATCGGCTTGCTTTGTCTGGCGCTGCTCGTTGGACGGGGCATCAAGGTGACGGTGGCCGGGACGACGGACGATGCGGAGCGTCTGAGGCTCGCCCGGGAGCTCGGAGCAGACCGGGTGGTCGACGTGCTGCGCGAGGATTTGCAGCAGGTTGTCCAGGAAACGACGGGCGGCCGGGGCATGGATGTCGTGATCGAATGCGCGGGGGCTGCGGCCTCGATCGCAGGCTGCCTGAAAGCGGCGAAGAAGCTGGGCAAATATATCCAGGTCGGCATCGTCGGCAAGCCCGTTTCGATCGATTACGACACGATTTTATACAAGCAGCTGGAGATGTACGGCTCCGTCGGCCATTCCTTGTCGACCTGGGATCGGGTGGCGCGCATCCTGGAGCAAAACACGATTCCGCTGGAGCGGATCGTGACGCATAAGTTCCCGCTGAGCCAGTGGAAGGAAGCGTTCGATCTGTGCGAGCGGAAGCTGGGCGGCAAAGTGCTGCTGTATGCCGACGAATAACGAAATACGATAACAGGATAAGGGAGGCATTTGATGAAAGCGTATTCAGAGAGGCCGCGCAAAAGCTTGACGGCCGTGCTGGACGCGCCCATGCACATCGCGATCGAAGAGCGGCCGCTGCCTGAGCCCGGCCCCCGCGACGTGCTGGTCCAGGTGATGGCCGTAGGCGTCTGCGGCTCCGACATTCATTTTTACGAGCATGGCCGCATCGGCAGCAAGCAGGTCGAATATCCGTTTGTGCTCGGGCACGAATGCGCCGGCGTCGTGGTCGCTGTCGGCAGCGAAGTCCGGGGCATCGGCGTCGGGGCGAGGGTCGCCGTGGAACCCGGCATCGCCTGCTTTCGGTGCGAATACTGCAAGACGGGACGATACAACATATGTCCGAATGTATCGTTCCTGTCGGCGCCGCCCGTTGACGGAGCGTTCTCCCAGTACATCGTTCACCCGGAGCATCTGCTGCATCCGATTCCGGAGAAGCTGTCGTTCGAAGAAGCGACCTTGATCGAACCGCTGTCCGTCGGCATCCACGCCTGTCAGGTGGGCGAGGTGAAGCCGGGGATGACGGTGGTCGTAACCGGTCTCGGACCGATCGGGCTGACGGCGGTGATGGCGGCCAAGACGTTCGGCGCTTCGACCATCATTGCGTCCGATATCGAGCCGTTTCGCCTCGAACTGGCGCGCAGGCTCGGAGCGACGGACGTCGTGCATGCGGCCGAACAGAGTCTCAGCGAGGCGGCGAAGCAGGCGACGCAGGGCGAAGGTGCCGACATTGCGCTGGATACGACCGGCCATCCGGCAGTTTTGAACGGCATTTTGGAAGCGCTTCGCCGAGGGGGAAGGGTCGTGCCGATCGGCTTCCCGACGGCAGAGAAGGTTCCGATTGATCTGACCCGGATGATTTTCGGCGAAATCCGGATGACTCCTTCCTACCGGTACGCGAATACGTATCCGCTCGGCATCGGCATTCTCGCCTCCGGCGCATTCGATGCGAAGGCGCTGCTGACGGATTTTTACGACCTGAAGCATACGGGCGAAGCGCTGGAACGCGCAAGAACGAACAAGCAAAGCAGCGTGAAAGTGATCGTCTATCCGAACGGGTAACGGCTGCTTGAGGCGAGCACGCCTCCTATTACCTGCAGGCCGCTTGGCAATAAAGCGGAACATCTGAAAGGAGCAAACATAATGAGAAAATGGTTGCCACTAACGCTCGTCGTATGTCTGGTTTTCCTGTCCGCATGCGGCGGCGCCGGTTCGCAGAGCTCCGGGACGAACGGTTCGTCCGGCTCCTCTGCGAAGGGGAAAACGACCCTGAAAATGAACATGGTGCTTTCGCAAACCGACGCGACATTCGGCTATTGGCAGCAGTTCGCGAAACAGCTGGAGGAAGCGTCGCAAGGCACGCTCAAGGTGGAAATTTATCCGTCCGAGACGCTCGGCAAAACGACGGACATGATCGAAGCGATTTCCAAAGGGGCGCCGATCCTGCAGGACAGCGATCCGAGCCACTTGTCGGATTACGTGTCGGACTTCTCGATCTTCATGCATCCGTATTTGTTCAAAAAGCCCGAAGATATCGAGAAGGCGTGGAAATCCGAAGTCGGCCAGCGGTTATCCAAGGATTTGGAAGCGAAAGGTTTGAAAATCGTCACGTTGGTCTATTTCGGAACGAGACATCTGCTGTCTGACCGCGAAGTCGTTACGCGGGCGGATACGAAGGGGATGAAAATCCGCAACGCGCCTACGAAAATGTGGAACGAAGTAACTAAGACGCTCGGCGGCAACCCGACGAACACGTCGTGGTCGGAAGTGTATACCGCGCTTTCCCAGGGCGTAGCCGATGGTGCAGAGGCCCCGCTGTCGCTCTTGTACTCCTCGAAGCTGCATGAAACGCGAAAGCATGTATCGCTTACGGGCCATCTGGTGGCGACCACCTCCATCGTCATGTCCAAGCAGGTGTTCGATTCCCTCCCGCCGGAAGCCCAGAAGGCGATCGAGGAGGTCGGCTCCGCTTATCCGGCGAAGCGCGTGGAACTGATTTCGAATCTGGAGCAGGAGTTCCGGGGCAAGCTGGAGGCGGAAGGCGTCATCTTCAATGAAGTGAAGAAGGACGAATTTATTGAGGCATCCAAAAAAGTCAGCGAAGTGTTTCCGGAATGGTCGCCCGGCCTTTACGACAGCATGGTGAAAGCCATCGAATAATCAGCGTAAAACAGGCGAAAAGAACGCTCAATCCTGAAGACGAGAGAGGAGGCAGAGGATGAAGCGGTTTTGGCAAAATTTCGAATGGATCGTCAGCGGTACAGCGTTCTCGGTCATGGTAGCGATCGTTGTGCTCAACGTGCTCTCCCGGTTTTTTCTGGGCTACTCGTTCGTCTTTACCGAAGAAATCGCTTACTTCGGGTTTGCGTATACCGTCTTTTTCGGCGTCTGCATTCTTTACAGGAAGCATGCGCTCATAGCGATCGACATTATCGTCGACCGGATGCCGAAAGGCGCCAGGCACGTTACGAGAATCATAAATACGCTGCTGCTGCTGGCGGGCAATCTGTATCTCCTGTACCTGAGCATCGAAATTTCGGTGGACGGCTGGATTCGGACGACAGCGGCGCTCAACATTCCCTATACGTATATGTATATCTCCGCGACATTGGCCTTTGCGATCATGTCAGTTCATTCGGTCCGCTTCCTGATCGAGGCGTTTCGCGGCGGGGAATGGGTGACTGTCCCACCGGATGAGCAGCAATAACATGCGTCCACAGCAGGAGGAGATCATCACATGGACTTCGTTTCGTATCTTCCTTTGATCTTATTGTTCGTCCTGTTTTTTATCCGCATCCCGGTCGCGTATTCCATGCTGATCGTGACGGTCGTCTATTTCCTGTTTATTAACGATACGATGCCGGTGGAGATGGTCGTCCAGCGGCTCGTCACCTCGACCGAATCGTTCCCGTATTTGGCGATTCCGTTCTTCGCCTGCGCGGGCGTCGTCTTTAATTACGCCGGCATTACGGATCGATTGATGGCTTTGGCCGTGGCGCTGGTAGGCCATATGAAAGGCAGTCTGGGACAGGTGAACGTGCTGTTAAGCACGCTGATGGGCGGACTATCCGGGTCGGCGAACGCCGATGCGGCGATGGATTCCAAAATTCTCGTCCCCCAAATGACGAAGAACGGATACGACAAAGCGTTCTCGACCGCCCTGACGGCAGCGTCGTCTTGCATCACGCCGATCATTCCGCCGGGCATCATTCTGATTTTGTATGCGATCGCGTCGGACGTGTCGATCGCCAAGATGTTCTATGCGGGATATTTGCCGGGGCTGATGATTTGCGCGGGGCTCATGATCGCGGTCGCCATCATTTCGAAAAAAAGAGGGTACGGAGCCATCCGCGAGAAGCGGGCTACGCTCAAAGAAATTTTCAAGCAGCTGCTCGATTCCGTCTGGGCTCTGCTGCTGCCGTTCGGCATTATCATGGGACTGCGCGTCGGCATGTTCACGCCGACCGAGGCCGGCGCCATGTCGGTGCTCTATGCGGTCGTTATCGGAGCATTTATTTATCGCAAGCTGAAATGGAGCGATATTCCCGCGATCATCAAGGAATCCATTATGGCAACGGCGGGCGTCATGTTCATTATCGGAGCGGCCAACGCGTTCGGCAGCTATTTGACCTGGGAGCGGATTCCGCTTATCGTGTCCGATGCGCTGATCAACAACATTTCCGACCCGTTCGTGCTGCTGCTCATCATCAATTTGCTGCTGCTGGTCGTCGGCTGTTTCTTGGAGGGCGGCGCGGCGATGGTCATGCTGGCTCCCTTGCTTGTCCCGGCCGCTGCGGCATTGGGCGTCGATCTCGTGCATTTCGGCATCATCATGTGCATCAACCTGACGATTGCCGGATTTACGCCGCCGTTCGGGACGATGATGTTCGTGACGACTTCGATCACCGGCGTCAAAATCGAACAATACACGCGGGCGTCGCTGCCGTTTTTGCTCGTCCTGCTGCTGGTCTTGTTCCTAGTTACTTATATCCCCCAAATCGTTCTGTTTATTCCAAACCTGCTCTCATGATCCGTTTGCGCTCAACGGAAAGCAGGCCGACATCAATCGCATTAGCGATCTGGAAACGTGACCGAACGTTTTCATTCAGCTCATATGATCTTTATACAAAAAAGGAGACTGAAACCATGCAATCGAAAATTATTAACGTAGAAGCGATTCCGGTCAAAATGCCGCTCAACAAAATTTACAAGGGCAGCAATTACTTCATGTCTCATCGCGTCACCGTCGTTACCCGCATTACGACGGAGGACAACATCGTCGGAGAAATCTACAACGGTGACGAAATCGATCATCTGGACGCCATCGTGAAGATGATCCGGGATGTGATCAAGCCGCTGATCGTCGGGGAGAACATTTTCGATCTGAACGGCATCTGGGACAAAATTTATCCGCTGACCTATAACATTTTGGCCGACCGGAAAATCGCGCTCAACGCGATCGCCTGCGTCGACAGCGCCGTGCACGATGCGATCGGCAAGACGCTCGGGGTGCCTCTGATCCAGCTGTGGGGCGGCTCCCGGACGAAGCTGCCGGTCATGGTCATCGGCGGCTACTATACGGAAGGCGTCGACGTCGACGAGGCGGCGATCGTAAGCGATATCGAGACCTACAAAGCGATGGGCGCGGCGGCCTGCAAATTCAAGGTCGGCGGACGTTCGCCGGAGGTGGATGTGAAGCGCGTTGAGATCGCGCGCAAGGCAGCCGGCGACGACTTCATCCTCGCTGTCGACGCGAACCAGGGCTGGTCCCGCGCAGATGCGCTGAAGTTCGCAAGCGGCGTGCGCGATCTGGGAATCCGCTGGTTCGAGGAGCCGTGCCGCTGGAGTTACGACAAGGATGCGATGAAGGATATTCGCCAGATGTCGGGCATCCCGGTGGCGGCCGGTCAGAGCGAGGTGTCGCCGGCCAAATGCATCGAGCTGATGACGAACGGCTCCATCGATGTCTGCAACTACGACGCGAGCTGGAGCGGCGGCCCGACCGTATGGCGCCAGGTAGCGGGCGCGGCGGCAGCCCTCGGCTTCGAGATGGCGCACCACGAGGAGCCGCAAATTTCGGCGCATCTGCTTGGCGCGGCGCCGACAGGGACGTTCCTTGAAGTGTTCCACCCGGATCGCGACCCGATGTTCTACAGCATGATCGCAGACCGCAATCCGTTCGTTGGCGGTTATTACGAGATTCCGAACAATCCGGGCTTCGGCATCCGGCTCAATTGGGAAACGATCAACCGTTACCGTCTGGACCAATAACGAGGAGGGAGAACGATGCAGCAAGCGAACATTCCGGAGCTGAAGCGAATTGCGGCCGCCGCCAGAAAACTGCTGATCGAAACCGTTCATTACGCCAAGGCGGGCCACGTCGGCGGTCCGCTGTCGGCCATGGATATGCTGGTGGCGCTCTATTTTCACATCATGAACATCCGCCCGGATGACCCGCGCTGGGAGGAGCGCGACCGCTTCGTCTTGTCGAAGGGGCATTCGGCGCTCGCCTTGTACAGCGTTATGGCGAAGCGGGGCTATCTTCCCGAGGAGGAGCTGAAGACGTTCGACCGCATCGATTCGCGGCTTCAGGGACATCCGGATATGAACGTCCTTCCCGGCCTCGATATGTCGACCGGCTCGCTCGGCCAAGGCATCTCCGCGGCGGTCGGCATGGCGCTCGGCGCCAAGCTGCAGGGCCGGACGTTCACGACCTACTGCATGGTCGGCGACGGCGAAGTTCAGGAAGGCCAGGTGTGGGAGGCGGCCGACGTCGCGGTAAGATACGGCTTGGACAACCTGATCGTGCTGATGGATTACAACAAGCTGCAGCAGTTCGGCTGGGCGGGCGAAGGAACGGCTCGCTTGGCGCCGATTGCCGATCCGGAGAAGAAATGGCAGGCGTTCGGATGGAACGTGCTTGCGATCGACGGGCATGACTTTCAACAGATCATCGACGCCTGCGCCGCGGCGAAAGCTCACCGAGGCACGCCGACGGTCATCGTCGCCCATACCGTGAAGGGCAAAGGCGTCAGCTTCATGGAAAACGAATATTTGTGGCATTCGAGAATCCCGACGGACGCCGAGCTCGCGCTGGCGCTGGAACAGCTTTCGACAGGGGGGAACGACCGATGAGCGGAATCGTGATGGAACAACAGGCGATGCGGGACGCGTTCGGCGAGGAGCTGCTGGCGATCGCCCTTAGCGACGCGAGAGTGTACGCGCTGGACGGAGATCTGGCCAACTCGACGAAGATCGATAAAGTGGCGTCGCAGCTGCCGGAGCGATTGCTGCAGATGGGCATCGCCGAGCAGAACATGATCGGCGTCGCCGCCGGCCTGGCGTCGGTCGGCCTGCAGCCGTGGGCGGCCACGTTCGCCGCGTTTCTCACCAAGCGAAGCCTCGACCAGATCCAGGTCGTCGTCGCGCAGCCGAAGATGGATGTGAAGCTGATCGGCGCTTACAGCGGCCTGCTTAACGGCTGCGCGGGCAAGACGCACCAGGCGACGGAAGACGTATCCATCATGCGGAGCCTGGCGTATATGACCGTGCTCGCTCCCGGGGATACGACCGAGCTGCGCGCAATGATGAGGTGGGCCAATGCGTACGACGGCCCTGTCTACATCCGCGTGGCCCGCGACCCGGTCGGCGCCATTGTCGGCGAAGACTATCGCTACGAGCACGGCAAAGGCGTCCGCCTCAAGGAAGGTAGCGATCTGACGATCGTCACCTCCGGCACGCAGACGCACCGCTCGCTGCAGGCGGCAAAGGAGCTGGAGGCCGAGGGCATCTCTGCGGCGGTGCTGCATTTGCCGTCGATCAAGCCGCTGGACGCGGAGGCGATCGTCGAGGCCGCACAGCGCACGGGCGCGATCCTGACGACGGAGGAGCACACCGTGATCGGCGGGCTCGGCAGCGCCGTGGCCGAGGTGCTGGTCGAGCATTGCCCGGTGCCGATGCTGCGGCTCGGCGTCCAGGACATCAACATCCAATCAGGCTCCAACAATGAGCTGCTGGAGCGGTACGGGTTGTCCGTCGACAGCGTCAAGCAGAAGGCGAAGCAGCTGCTGGGCAGAAAATAGATGGCGAGATTGCGAGAGGAGGATGACGGGTGAGCAAGCAGGTGCGGGAGATTGGCAGCATCATAGGGGAGCGAATCGATTATTCGGGCGAGGTCATCCCTGTCTTCAACAAATATAACGGAGAAGTGCTCGCGAATGTTCGCTGCGCGAGCAGAGAAGTGGTCGCGGAAGCGGTCGCAGAGGCGGTGCGCACATTCCGGACGACCAAGCTGACGCCTACCGAGCGAAGCGGCATTTTGCTTAAGGCGGCGCAGCTCGTGCGGGAACGGCGGGAGGAATTCGCGCGCTCGATGGTGCGCGAGGTCGGCCGGACGATCCGCGATTGCCGGGTCGAGGTCGACCGTTTGATCAACACGCTGACGATTTCCGCCGAGGAGGCGAAGCGGATCGCCGGGCACGGCGTCCCGATCGACGGTCTGGCCGGTCATGAGAACCGGCTGGCCTTCACCGTCCGCGTGCCGGTCGGCGTCATCGGGGCGATCACTCCGTTCAACAATCCGCTGAACTTAACCGCGCACAAGATCGCTCCCGCCATCGCCGCCGGCAACACCGTCGTGCTGAAGCCCGCGGAGGTCGCGCCGATCACGGTGATGATGCTGGCGGATGTGCTGCGGGAAGCCGGGCTGCCTCCGGGCTTTCTGAACGTCGTGAACGGCCTCGGCGGGCAGACCGGGCAGTATTTGCTGGAGGATGAGCGCATTAACATGTATACGTTCACGGGCAGCCTCGGCGTCGGCAAGCATATCAAGCAGACGACAGGCATCCGCAAAGTGACGCTGGAGCTCGGCAGCAACTCGCCGACGATCGTCCACAAGGACGCGGACAATCTGGATGACATCGCGCAAATTTGCGCCATGCGCGGATTTACCGCGACGAACGGGCAGGCGTGCATTTCGGTGCAGCGGCTGTACGTGCATGCCGATATTTTCGACGAATTCGTGGCGAAGCTCGTCGACTGCGCAGAGCGCATCAAGATGGGCGATCCGGAGCTGGAAGAGACGGATCTCGGGCCGCTCATCTCGGAGAAGGAGGCAAGGCGCATCGAGGAATGGGTCAGCGAGGCGGTCGCTGCCGGCGCCCGCATCGTGTGCGGCGGCCGCCGCAACGGCGTGTTTTTCCAGCCGACGGTGCTGACGAACGTCGATGCGGCGATGAAGGTCATGTGCAAGGAAGTGTTCGGCCCGGTCATCAATGTCGTCGCTTACGACGATGTCGACGAGGTGTTCCGCCAGGTCAACGACTCCGAATTCGGCCTGCAGGCCGGCCTGTTCACCTCATCGCTGCCGCTTGCCATGCGGGCGGTGTATGAGCTGGAGTTTGGCGGCGTCATGATCAACGACGTATCGACGTACCGGTCGGACGCTATGCCGTACGGCGGGACGAAAAACAGCGGGCTCGGCAAGGAAGGGCCGCGTTACGCGATCGAGGAAATGACGGACGAGCGGATCATCGTCATGAAGCTGTAAAGCGGACGAAGGAAGAGGGGAGCCGAAGTGACGGCATATTCAACCATCATACTGAGAATCGAACGGCTCGTATCTTCGGGAACGTTCGCCGATATCGCGCGCGTCATCGGGCAGGCCGGGGGGGACATCCTGGCCGTCGATACGATTCACGCCGGGAAGGAATCGATGATCCGCGACATTACGGTCGGCGTGCACGGCGGAGCGGAAGAGGAGGTCGTCCGGGCGGTGCGCTCCGTCGAGGGCGTCCGTCTGATTCACGTCTCGGACCCGATCTTCCTGGCGCATCTCGGCGGCAAAATCGAGGTGCAGCCGAAGCTCGGCATCAAGACGCGCGACGATTTGTCGAAGGTGTACACGCCGGGCGTCGCCCGGGTGTGCAGAGCGATCCACGAGGACCCGGGCAAAGCGTACTCGCTGACGCTCAAGCGGAACACCGTCGCCGTCGTGACGGACGGCTCGGCCGTGCTCGGGCTCGGCGACATCGGGCCGACGGCGGCGACGCCCGTCATGGAAGGCAAGGCGATGCTGTTCAAGCAGCTTGCCGGCGTCGATGCGTTCCCGATCTGCATCGCGAGCAAGGACCCGGACGAGATCGTCCGTACCGTAAAGCTGATTGCCCCTGTATTCGGCGGCATCAATCTCGAGGACATCGCCTCGCCGCATTGCTTCGGCATTGAGGAGCGGCTGAAGCGGGAGCTGGACATTCCCGTCTTTCATGACGACCAGCACGGCACGGCCGTCGTCGTGCTGGCCGGCTTTCTCAACGCCTTGAAGGTCGTCGGCAAGCGCGCGGAGGAGGTGCGCGTCGTCGTTAACGGCATAGGCGCTGCGGGGACGTCCATCGTTAAAATGCTGCTCGCCGCCGGCGTCCGGCGAATCGTGGCGGTGGACCGCTGCGGCGCGCTTGTACGGACGAACATGTATGATCGTCCGATGTGGAACTGGGTGGCGAGCCGAACGAACGAGGAATGCATCGAAGGCTCGCTCGGCGAAGCGATAGCCGGAGCGGATGTGTTCATCGGCGTATCGGCCAGGGGGGCGCTCACCTGGGAGGACATTCGCCGCATGGCGCCGGATCCGATCGTCTTCGCCATGGCGAATCCGGACCCGGAGATCGATCCGGAAGAAGCAGAGCCGCTCGTCGCCGTGCTCGGCACCGGGCGGAGCGATTACCCGAACCAGCTGAACAACGTGCTGTGCTTCCCGGGCATCTTCCGGGGCGCCCTGGACTGCCGCGCGGCCGAGATCAACGAAGCGATGAAGCTGGCCGCGGCGCGGTCTATAGCGGCAGCGGTATCCGATGAGGAGCTGAACCCGCATTATATCATCCCGAGCATCTTCAACGACCGGGTCGTGCCGTCGGTCCGGAGAGCGGTCATCCAGGCGGCGATCGACAGCGGCGTTGCGCGGAGAATTCCGCCGGAATTTCTGTAACGCTGCTGATCCGGGCGTTGTTGTCGCCCTTTATAACAGGTATTTTGGCTCTATACCAAACATAGTGCTTGACAACATGTAGAGCCAAAATTGAAAAACATCTGTACATTCCATAAGATGGTTGTGCGACCAATCCAACTCGAGGAATGACAGATGCACAACCAGTATACTGATCTTTTAGTCAATTTACCAGAGGTAAATGTTCAACAGATTGTGGAAATTGATGAGCAAACGATCCATATTCAGGTTGTTCCAAAGTCACGCAAGCAGGCTTGCGCCATTTGCCGTTCGGATCGTTCGGTCATTCGCAAAGGCA
>NZ_KB905600.1 GCF_000380965.1 Paenibacillus ginsengihumi DSM 21568
CGGCAGCGGCGGCAGCCACGCGGCGACGGCGGCAGCCCACGCGGCAGCCCACGCGGCGACGGCGGCAGCCCACGCGGCAGCGGCGGCAGCCACGCGGCGACGGCGGCAGCCCACGCGGCGACGGCGGCAGCCACGCGGCGACGGCGGCAGCCCACGCGGCAGCCCACGCGGCGGCGGCGTCAGCGCAGCAGGCGCAGCCTGCGCAGCAGCGCCAGCGGCCGGGCCGCGCGCGGGCCGAGGCGCTCCAGCTCGGCGGCGCTGACGACGCCGAGCGCGCCGAGCGCGGCCGCGTAGGCGCACGCGCCGACGGCGACGCCGCCGAGCGCCACGGCCGCCGCGCAGGCCCGCGCCGGCAGCGCCGGCAGCAGCGCCAGCGCCGCCGCCGGGATGCCGCGCATCGCGGCCAGCAGCGCCAGCGTCATGAAACCGGCTGCGAGCAGCGGTTTCATGACGCTGGCGGCGCGGCCGCCGGCGGCGGGCCCGGCGCCGCTGCGGCGCAGCGCGTGCGCCAGCGCGAGGCCGCCCGCGCAGGCGTAGGCGGCGACGGCGGCCCATGCGGCGCCGTCGATGCCAAGGCGCGGCACGAGCGCGGCGTTCGCGCCGGCCTTGAGGCCTGCGGCGAGCAGCAGATACAGCGCCGGCGCGAACACCGCGCCGAGCCCCTGCAGCACGCTCGAGCCGGCAATATTCACCGCCGAGAAGAAGGCGGTGAAGGCCAAAATCACCATCGCCGACGTGCCCTCCGCGGTGTTGTAGAACATCACGTTCATCGGCCTGGCCAACACGGCCAAGCCGATGGAAGCAGCCAGGCCGATCAAGGCGACCCACTTGATCGACGCGGCGGCCCGCAGCCGGATCGCCGCCCGGTCTTCCCGGCGCAGCGCCTCCGCCATCGCCGGCACCAGCGCGGCCGAGACGGCGGAGACGATCATCGTCACGAGCTGGACGAGCGGTAGCCCGTGGTTGTACAGGCCGAATTGGTACATGGCGCCGTGATCGTCATAACCGCGGCTTAGCAGAAGACGCGGGATGGTGAAGGAATCGACGAGCGTCAGAACGGGCATGGCGATCGAGCCGAGACATACCGGCAGCGCATAGACCGCCAGGCGGCGAATCATGCGCGCATCCTCCCGCCAGCCTGTGCGGGGCCAGCGGCGGCAAGTGCCCGTGCCCGCGCGGCCCCGGCCGGCCCGACTCCGGCCATACCACAGCATATAGCCAAGGCCGGCGGCGGCGCCCACCACGGAGCCGAACGTCGCTCCGGCGGCAATATACTCGTAGCCGTATCCCCAGCGCAGCAGCAGCACCAGCAGCAGGAACATGACCGCCACGCGAACCGTCTGTTCGATGACTTGCGACCAGGCGGTCGGCGCCATATTGTGATATCCCTGGTAATAGCCTCTTAAGCCGCTGAGTCCCGGCACAATCAGCAGGGCGAACGATATGCTGCGTATGGCAGGGGCCGTCTGCGCCGCGCCGATCCACGAAGCGATGCGATCCGCGCCCAGATACAGCAGCAGGAAGGCCCCTGTGCCGGTCGCCGCCAGCAGCATGACGGACGCCCGCAGCACGTGCTGGGCCTTGTCGTCCCTTCCTTCCGCCGCGTACTCGGCCACGAACTTCGCGACGACCAGCGGAAACCCGGCCGTCGCCATAAACAAGATCAGCATATACAGCGGATATACCGCATTATAGACGCCGAAGGCGGCTTCGCCCGCCATATTCTGAAAAGGGATTTTCTGCAGCGTGCCGATCAGCTTCGAGACGACGGCAGCCAGTCCCAGAATCGCCGCGCCCTTCAGCAGCGCAGGCCCCGCAGCGGTCGCCTCCGGCGCGGCCGCATCCCGGCCCTGCCGGCCTGGCGGCTCGTCTGCGCCGCTGCGCGCCTCGGGCGCTGCGCCACGCTCTCCCTCGATGGATGTTCGCATGCTGTTCCCTTCATTCCCTGGTCATTGCCCACATTATACCGCATGAACTGGAGTTTGCCAAAAAACAGCGCCATGCCAAGCCAAAAAAGCCTCCTCTCCGCTCTCCCCACGGAAGGAGATTGGACCAGGAAGCTTCCTTTGACATGGCGATGCTATAAAGCCTATTCCCATTCCACCCTGCATGAAATGCCGGCAGCAGCCGAAGCTTATTGTTCCATCTGCTTGGCCAGAAAGCCGGCAGCCGTCTCCGCCATCTTCAGCTCCATCTGACCCATCTTGACGCTGTCGTCCTTGCTGATCAGGATCACGGAGCCGATCGGATCCCCGCCGGCGACGATCGGCGCGATCACGTAAGAAGAATAAGTGTCCGTCATGTCCTTGCAAATTTCGAATTGGCCGGGACTGGTTTCGAGCGACGACTTCCGGTTCTCCATACACTGCTCGACCAGGCCGCCGATCTGCTTCTCCAGATAGTCCTTCTTCGATCCGCCCGCTACCGCAATAATCGTGTCGCGATCGGATATCATCGTAATATGATTGGTGCTCTCGTACAGCGATTCCGCATATTCCTTGGCAAAATCACCCAGTTCGCCGATCGGAGAATATTTTTTAAGAATGACTTCTCCGTCGCGGTCGACAAAAATTTCGAGCGGGTCCCCTTCCCGAATTCTAAGCGTGCGGCGAATCTCTTTCGGAATTACGACCCTGCCGAGATCGTCAATACGGCGAACGATTCCAGTAGCTTTCATATTTCTTGATGCCTCGCTTTCCATGAAGAGTTTTTGACGACTGGAGATCCATTGTATCAAATGGTGGGAATTGACTGACCATAGTATTGTTCTATTCCTGACGGCTTATTCATCTGCTGCCAAGGGAGACGGCTCCCCAAACTATGTATCCTGCCGCCGCTGTTTTCATTATGTCCAATTATAAGAAAAGAAAACAGGGCACCAATATGGTACCCTGTGGCAATTCGATTATTGGCTTCCTTCCGCCGGCGCGCCGTCTGCAGGCGGCGTGCTTGCCGGCGGCGTTTCCCCGTCTGCAGCTGGCGCCGTTTGCTCGCTCGGAGGCGTCTGCTGCGGCTTCGGCAGCTTGTTCGTCTCAATGAGCGACGGGAGCTCGTTATTGTGGAACTCGTACATCGACCATTCGGCGGCTTCCGCTTTGAGCTGCGGCTTCACCTCGTCCAACGTCTTCGTTCGGCGGGATTCGACTTTCATCACATGATAGCCGTAGGCAGTCTCCACCGGATCGCTGATCGTGTTGAGCGGCAGCGTAGCCGCCGCATCCCTGAATTCCGGAACCCAATTGGTGATGTCCACGTTCTCGTACTTGCCGCCCTCATCCCTGGAGCCGGGATCGTCGGAATAATCCTTCGCCAGCGCGGCGAAATCGCCGCCGGCTTCCAGCTTCCCCTTCACCTCGTTGGCCCGCTTGAGCGCCTCCTCCTTGCTGCGGGTCTCCTGACCTGTCGCCGGATCGCTCGTCCCGATCAAAATATGGCTGACGGTCGCGGTGACGAAAGCGTGCGGATCATTCGCCAGCTGCTCGTCGTAAGCTTTTTGAATTTGTTCATCCGTCACATTCGCTTCCGCCGCGCTGAACGCCTGCACGGTTCGTCCAATGAAATCTTTAAGGTCCTGCTCGGTCAAGCCCGCCGTCTCCAACTGGCCGGCAAATCCGCCCTCCTGCAGGTCCAGGATCGACTTCAGCTGGTCCATCTGCTCCGTCGTCTTCTCCTCCGCCTCGGCCTTCGCCTTGTCGTCTGCGCGGGAAGCGAGCACCTTGAACGTCAAATACTGATTCATCATATCCTGCTGAAAAGCCGGATCATCCTTGAACTGAGCGTATTCCTTATAGAAAAACAGGTTCACGTCGATAAACTTGTCGAACTCGGCGCGGGTTACTTGCCCGCCGTCCTTATATGTTACGATCACTTCGTCCCCTGCGGAAGCCTCGCCGCCATCCTTTTGCTTGTTCCCGCAGCCTGCGGCTACAAGGGCCAACGACAGCATTAGCGCTACAAGAGCCGTAAGCCCTCTTCGTCCAGTATTCGGTTTATTTCGCCACATCCTGCAGCTCTCCCTTCGATTTCAGCGCACGCTTGTATTGTACCAGAAATCTTTCCAGCAAATCGATGGATTCTTCTGGCTTCAGGCCTTTTCCTTTGACCTCGATCACAATCTGGGGGCCGCCGATCAGCTTGATCCGGTTCTCGAATTCGCCCGCCAGCTTAAACAGCTTCTGCCCGTCCAAAGTGCCGTTCTTATCCGGATGAATGCGAATATCGAAGTCCGTCCCCTTCTGAGAGATGGCCTCGATCGCATACATCGCGCCGTATACCTTCAATCGCGCTACCGTCAGGAGATTCAATACGGCCTGCGGCAAATCGCCGAACCGGTCGACCAGCTCGTCATGAAGCTCCGCAGCCTCATCCAGCGTCTTGATCGCGGCTACTTTTTTGTAGATCTCGATTTTTTGCACGCTGTCGTATATATAATCGCCGGGAATGTAAGCATCGATCGAAATGTCAATCTGCGTCGACCACGCCGGGGCCTTGTCATCCTGTTCTGCTCCGACGCCGAGCTTCTTCTTGCGCTGCGCAATTTCCTCGGCCAGCATCTGCGAGTACAGGTCAAAGCCGACGGACGCGATAAAGCCGTGCTGCTCCGCACCGAGCAGGTTGCCCGCGCCGCGGATGGACAGGTCCCTCATGGCAATTTTAAACCCTGATCCAAGTTCTGTAAACTCTTTTATGGCCGCCAGCCGCTTTTCCGCCACCTCGTTCAGCACTTTGTCCTTTTGATACGTGAAATAGGCATAGGCAATGCGGTTGGAACGCCCGACCCGGCCTCTGAGCTGATACAGCTGGGACAGGCCCATTTTGTCGGCATCGTGCACGATCAAGGTGTTGACGTTCGGGATATCCACGCCGGTCTCGATAATGCTGGTGCTGACCAGGACGTCGTATTCCCCGTCGAGAAAATCGAGGATCGCCTTCTCCAGCTCCTGCTCCGACATTTGGCCGTGAGCGACCGTCACCCGCGCGTCCGGCACGAGAGCGGAAATTTGCTCTGCGATCTGATGAATGCCCTGCACCCGGTTGTACAGGTAGTAGACCTGGCCTTCCCGCGCCAGCTCACGTTCGATCACTTCGCGCACGAGGCCAAAGCTGTGCTCGACGATGTACGTCTGCACCGGGAAGCGGTTCTCCGGCGGCGTCTCGATGACGGACAGGTCGCGCACGCCGAGCATGGACATGTGCAGCGTCCGCGGAATCGGCGTCGCCGTCAAGGTCAGCACATCGACGTTCGTCTTGAGCCGCTTGAGCTTCTCTTTATGGGACACGCCAAACCGCTGCTCCTCGTCGACAATGAGCAGGCCGAGATCCTTGAACACGAGATCCTTGGACAGCAGCCGGTGCGTGCCGATGACGATGTCGACCGTGCCGTTCTTCACGCCTTTGATCGTCTCGTTCTGCTCCTTGCGGGAGCGGAAGCGGCTGAGCACCTGGATGTTGAACGGATAGCCCGAGAAGCGCTCCCTGAACGTCTCATAATGCTGCTGCGCCAAAATCGTCGTCGGCACGAGCACCGCCACCTGCTTGTTATCGATCGCCGCCTTGAAGGCGGCCCGGATGGCGACCTCCGTCTTGCCGTAGCCGACGTCGCCGCACAATAGCCGGTCCATCGGACGGGGCCGTTCCATATCCCGCTTGATCTCCTCGATGGCGCGGAGCTGGTCCGGCGTCTCCTCATACGGGAACATCCCCTCGAATTCCTGCTGATAGACCGTATCCGGGGTGAAAGCGTAGCCAGGGGTCGCCTCCCGCTCCGCATACAGCTTGATCAAATCGTCGGCAATATCCTGCACCGAAGAGCGAACCTTGCTCTTGACGCGGTTCCAGTCCGCTCCGCCAAGCTTGTATACCTTCGGCTCCTTGCCTTCTTCGGCGCCGACATATTTCTGGATCAGATCGATCTGCTCGATCGGCACCGACAGCTTGTCGCCCCCGGCATACATGATATGGAGATAATCCTTGTGAATGCCGCCCACCTCGAGCGTGCCGATGCCGACGAATTTGCCGATACCGTGATTGACGTGGACGACATAATCGCCGACCTTCAGCTCCTGGTAGCTTTTGATGCGCTCAGCGTTCTCGATTTTTTTGTCCACCTTGCGCGCCTTGCGCTGCTTCTGGGTGAACATCTCGCCTTCGGTGATGACGACAAGCCGAATGCCCGGCAGCTCGAAGCCGGTCTGCAGGTTGCCTTCGACGATCTCCGGCTCTTCGATGCGGTAATCTCCGAGCACGCGGCGCACCCGCTCGGCCCGCTCGTCGCCCCCCGTCAAAATGACGACCCGCGCGCCCGATTTTTTCCAGCGCTCCATTTCGCTCTTCAGCACATTCATCTGCCCGTGGAAGTTCTGCATGGAACGGGACATGAAATTGACGATATTTTGCGGCTGCGTGCCCGGAACCTGGCGCAGGAAGAGCGAGACGAACAGCGTGGGGTACGGCTGGCGGTGCATGAGCGCTTCATACGGCTTGGACAAGGTCAAGGCCGGCATACCTTTGCCGTCGGCCAGCGCCATCGTCATCCATTCGGCCTCGTCCTTCTCCAATTGCTTGGCGGTCTCGATCAGCCGCGCCGGCTCGTCGGCCACGAGCACCGAATCCTCCGGCATGTAATCCATCAGCGTCTGCCGTTCCGGGTACAGCAATCCCGTATATTTGAAGATGCCTTGAAAATGCTGCCCCTCGCGCAGCAGCTCCAGCTCATGCCCGATGCCTTCCAGCAGCTTCTCCTTGGCCAGGCGGTCGGTCATTTTCTCCAGCTGCGCCTGCAGCAGCTCGAAAGCGTGCTGGGCCGCCGATTGTAAACGCTTGCGGTCGGCGATGATTTCGCGGCAGGGCGTAATCGTCAGCCTATCGACCTTATCGATGGAGCGCTGATCGGCCGGGTCGAACGTCCGGATCGAATCGACCTCGTCGTCGAACAGCTCGATCCGAAACGGATAGGGCGACGTCAGCGGGAACAGGTCGACGATGCCGCCGCGGACGCTGAGCTCCCCTTTGTTCTCGACCCGTTCCACGCGCTCGTAGCCGAGCTCGATCAGCCGGGAAATCCAATCGTCCAGCTGGATCGTCTCCCCCGCCTCAATCCGCACCTGCGACTCAAGCATCACTTCCGGATTCGGGAGGATGCGCCGGATGCCGGCATAGGGCACGACGACAACGCCGCGGAATCCGCCAGCCAGCTTGGACAGAGCGTCGATGCGGCGAGCGAGCAGCTCCGGACTGGCCACGGCCGCTTCTGCCGCCATGAGCTCCTGCGCCGGAAACAGCAGCACCCGGTCTCCCGGCAGGCATTCGACGAGATCATCGTATATTTTTTGCGCGGAGAACAGATTGTGCGTTACAACAAACAGCGGCCGCTCCAGCTCTTGATGCAGCGCCGCAAGCATGACTTGCCGCGACGAGCCGGACAACCCGGCGACCAGCTGCTCCCTCATCCCCGAACGAATTCCGGCCGCTACGCTCTGAAAGTCGGAATCCGCGGAGAATGCCTGAATGATTGCCTGCAAAACAGGACACCCCTCTCACCCACATAACACATAAAAAGCCTCGAGCATATCCGCCCAGGCTGCGTCGTTATTGCAAAGCGCGTAAGCTCTGCCGCCCTGGCCGACGCCGGGCGCCCGAGGCGCCGGGCCACCCGATGAGCGTCGGTCTAGGGCATCGGAATGGATATCGTTTCTGGCCCTTAAGGGCCGCATTATTGCAACGGACTGGTTAACAACGAAAGCTCAGGATTCGCATCCAGCGCTTCCTTGCAGTAATCGCATACGACCTTCACGATGACATCTCCGTTCAGGTTATACGATATTATATCTCTCCGTTCATCCGGGGTCAAGAAATGAAACCCGAGCCGGAATTCGCTGACTTCTCCCTGACTGATCTCCCCGATCGGGGTTTGACAGTGGCGGCATATGTATTTGACGGACATATGAGAGCCTCCTTCGCATGGCATGATACTCTCATTATGACCATCCAGAGCAATTTTTAGCCTTGCTTGATGCCGTTAAGTCCTGAATCAGCCGTTGAATTTGGCCATCGTTTTCTCGAACGGGTTCGTCAGCAGATGCTCCATCGCCTCGCTCGTCTTGTCGAGCACCTCCGGCAGCCGCCCGAATTCTTCTTTGGAAAAAGCGTGCAGCACGTAACCGGCGATATCGCTGCCCGGGGCCGGCCGGGAAATGCCCATGCGGATTCGGTTGAACGTCTGGGTGCCGAGATGCTGAATGGCCGATTTGATCCCGTTGTGGCCGCCGGCGCTTCCCTGATAGCGGAGGCGGATGCTGCCGAACGCCGTGTCGAGATCGTCGTACACAACGACCAGATCCTCGATGGGCGCTTTATAGTAATCCATGAATGCGCGGATGGATTCCCCCGAAAGATTCATATACGTCATCGGCTTCAGCAGGTACACCTTGTGGCCTGCGACGTGCCCTTCGCCCAGCAAGCCCTTGCATTTGCTCTGCGTAATGGCGATGCCGTGCTTGTCCGCAAAGCGGTCGAGCGCCATGAACCCGATATTGTGCCGGGTGTGCTCGTACTGCTTGCCCGGATTGCCTAATCCGACGAACCATTTCATGCTGCCTTCGCTCCTTCCGGCCCCCGGCCGTCCAATGAAAAAATTCGACTTGTATTATATCAAAAAATGCGGAGCGAAGCCAAAAATGTTCCGGCAAGCAAAAAAGAGCCGTGCCGCCCGCGCGGCAAGCCCTTTCCGATTCTCGGGATTACACGGTTTCTCCGGCCGCCTCTCCCTTTTTCTCGAATTCGCCTTCCACCTTCGCCGCCAGTTCGGCATTCTGCTCCTCCGGCTCCGCTTCCTTTTGCGGCAGCAAAATCGTGACCAGCACCTCCGTCGGCTCGGCCTTGACCTCGACTCCCGCAGGAACCGACAGATCCTGCACCAGGAAGCTGCTGCCGATCTCCAGGCTGCCGACATCCACGGCAATGGCGTCCGGAATTTGCTGCGGGAGACAGCGAATATCGATCTCGTGATGCAAAATCTGCATGATGCCGCCCGCCTTCACGCCTGCCGGCTCGCCGGTAAACTCCAGGCGAACCGTCGTATTGACCGGCTCGTCCATATTAATTTGACGGAAATCGACATGCAGCAATTCCCGGTTCATGATATCGCGCTGAATCTCCGCGACCATAACCGGCTGCTTGCCTGCCGCCGGCACGTCCATTTCAATAATCGCGTGCGGGCTCATCTTGAGCAGCGCCAGCAGCTCCTTCTGATCGATCGCAATGGGCGTTTCCTTTATCTTTTTGCCGTATACGACGCCGGGCACCATCCCCTGCTTGCGCAGCCGGTTGCGGCTTCCCTTCGTCAAGCCGGTGCGAGCCTCGGCCTTAAGACTTGCGTTGGCAGCCATCGTGAACAACCTCCTCATCGAAATGGGTTCCTGCTGAAAATCAGGCAGCTTCTTCTAATTGTACCCATGATGAGAAGGTTCAAAACGTCAAGAGGGCGAAAGCTTGGGACCGGTCGTCCCGCTTTCGCCCTCGTCTCGCTCTTTACTGCTGCTCCCTTTGCTGCTCTCTTTGCTGTTTCTTGGCGGCAAATTTCCCGCGCAGCTTCTCCGCATAGCCCGGCTTGTTGACCTGGCGCTCGCGGGCGATCGCCATATCGTTCGCCTCGACGTTGTGCGTAATCGTCGAGCCTGCAACGACATAGGCGCCCTGGCCGATTTTTACCGGCGCGATCAGGTTGACGTTGCTGCCGATGAAGGCATCGTCCCCCACCTCGGTGAGCTGCTTGTTGAAGCCGTCGTAATTGACGGTGATGGCGCCGCAGCCGAAATTGACATTGCGGCCGATGACCGCATCGCCGATATAGCTCAGATGCGACACCTTCACATCATCACCCAGCCTCGCGTTCTTAATCTCGACGAAATCGCCGATCTTGACGTTCGCACCAAGATCCGCGCCCGGCCGCAAATAGGCAAACGGTCCGACCGACGTGCCGGGGCCGACGATCGCCCCTTGCAGGACGGAATGCTTCACGGCGACGTTATCCGCCAGCTTGCTGTCGGCAATGTCGGCATTCGGCCCGATGGTGCAGCCTTCGCCGATGACCGTCGCCCCTCTGAGCACCGTGCCCGGGTACACGATCGTATCGCTGCCGATCACGACATCCGCCTCGATGTAGGTGGAAGCCGGATCGATGATGGTGACGCCAGCGAGCATATGGCGGCGGTTAATGCGCTGCTTCATCGCCTGCTCCGCCTGGGCCAAGGCAACCCGGTCGTTGACGCCGATCGATTCCGTCGCTTCTTGCAGGCAGAAGCCTTCCACAATCTCGCCTTGTCCCGCCAAAATGCCGATCACGTCGGTGATGTAATATTCCTGCTGGGCGTTGTCGTTCTTCACCTCGGCCAGCGCCGCGAACAGTTTCTGATTGTCGAAGCAATACGTGCCTGTGTTGATTTCCTTAATTAACCGTTCGTTCTCGCTGCAATCCTTCTCCTCCACGACCCGGCTCACGAAGCCGCGCTCATCCCGGACGATGCGCCCGTACCCGTGGGGGTTATCCAGCAACGCCGTCAGCATCGTCGCCGCGGCGCCCTTCTCCTGGTGCAGCCGAATCATGCTCTGCAGCGTCTCCTCCGAGACGAGCGGCGTATCGCCGCAAATGACGACGGTAATGCCCTCTTCCTCGCCCAGCAGCTCCCTGGCCTGCAGCACGGCGTGCCCGGTGCCGAGCTGCTGCTCCTGCAGCGCATATTCCGCGCGATCGCCCAAGTATGCTTTGACGGCGTCGGCGCCGTGACCGACGATGACGACGCGGCGGGCCGCATCGATGCTTTCAAGCGCCGAAACGACATGGCCGACCATCGGCTTGCCGCAAACCTTATGAAGCACTTTATACAGTTTGGATTTCATCCGTTTGCCTTGCCCTGCGGCAAGAACGATCCCCATGATCTTCAATGCGGTTCCTCTCCTTACTTCAATACTTCGGTTGACGAAGCGCTCCCTGCCATTCAATATAGCTTACTTGCGGTCAAAAGAAAAGAGAGCCCGAATCCAGGCCCTCCGTCCGTCACTCATGAAAAATCGGCGAATTACGCCCCTTCTTCGATAACCTCTTCTTCCGTTGCGGCGCGTTCGTATTCGGCAAGAACCGCTGCCTGAATCTTTTCGCGCGTCGAAGAAGAAATCGGGTGAGCGATATCTCTAAACTCTCCGTCTGGCGTGCGCTTGCTCGGCATCGCAACGAACATCCCGTTGTTCCCATCGATCACGCGAATGTCATGAACAACGAATTCGTTGTCGATGGTAATGGAAGCAATGGCTTTCATTCTGCCTTCGGAGTTAACTCGGCGAAGTCTGACGTCAGTAATTTGCAATTTGTGTTCACCACCTTTTTCCATTTCACAGACTTAAGCTATAAATTCCACATTTTAGTACAAAATCCTTCTTTGCAAACGAATTTTTTATGCAATTTTATAAATTCTTTATAAATTTTAAATTATTCGACATTTAACGCCGCAATAAGCTCTATTTCGACAAGAACATCCTTCGGCAAGCGCGCCACTTCCACGGTCGAGCGCGCCGGCTTATGATCGCCGAAATACGACGCATAGATCTCGTTGATTTTGCCGAACTGGTCCATATCTTTGATGAATACGGTTGCTTTGATCACATCGCTGAAGTCGGCTCCGGCCTCGGCCAGCACCGCCCGCAAGTTGCGGAACACCTGATGCGTCTGTTCCTCCACGCCGCCGGAGACGACCTGGCCGTCCAGGCCGAGCGGGATTTGCCCCGAGGTAAACAGCAGATTGTGGAAACGGACCGCCTGAGCGTAAGGCCCGATGGCGGCAGGTGCTTGATTCGTTGCGATTGTCGTCAGTTTGGTCATGATACGTTCACTCCTCGTCAGATATATCGTTTTGAAAATAGTTGCCAGGTTCAGCCGTAACCGTTCGCGTCTTCGGATCGACCGAAGACAGCTTGGCCAGGGACACGTAATCGTCCACCAGGTGCTCTTCGACCTCGCCGGATTCGACGAAGACGCCCACGCCCTGAACCGTTGCCTTGAATTCCTTGAGCAAATCCATCATACCGTGAATCGTTCCGCCCATACGCATAAAATCGTCGATGATCAGCACCCTCGACTCTTCCTTGAGCGCCCGCCGCGACAGCGACATCGTCTGAATTCGCTTGTTCGAGCCGGAGACGTAGTTGATGCTGACCGCCGAGCCTTCCGTAACCTTGTTGTCCCGGCGCACGATCACAACAGGCAGGTTCAGGAAAGAGGCCGTGGAATAGGCAAGCGGAATGCCTTTGGTCTCCACCGTCATGACGACGTCAATCTCTTTGTCGGCGAACACCGACGCGAACATTTTCCCCACTTCATTCAAAATCATTGGCTGCCCCATAATATCGGACATATACAAATATCCGCCCGGCAAAATACGGTCCGGCTGCTCGAGCTGAGTGCACAATTGCTGAATGAATTGAAGGGATTGCGCCCTGGATACCTTCGGAATGAACTTGACGCCGCCCGCGGCTCCGGCCAATGTCTGCAGCTCTCCCAGCTTCTCTTCCTCGAACACTTCCTTGATGATCGCCAAATCTTCGCTGATGGACGATTTGGCCGAATTGTAGCGTTCAGCGAACGTTGTCAAGGGAATCAGCGTATGGGGGCGGAACAGCAAGTATTGGGTCATCTCGACCAATCTTGCGCTTCGTTTTAATTTTTTCATAGTGCGTTCCCCCTCAGCCTAATCATTGAGCCTATGCAAAAGGCCAAAAAAACCGAATATTATAATGAAAATATATCATTTTTATACGTATTTATTCAAGTAGCATCATGAAAATTATTTTGACATTAACCTGACATATTTCTGCCGCCAAAACAAGCCGAACCGCTTGAACCACCGCTCGCGTACACGTCCCCCAGCCCCATGCGTACAAAAACCCGCCGATGCGGCGGGCTCAGCTGGCCATAGATAGGCTTGGGCGCTTCCGTCGTAGCTAAGTCAACAGCCTGACCGCGTAGACGTCTTTGCAAAATCCGCGCAGGCCGTTGTAGATTCTCGCCACTTTGGCTTCCTTCGAGACGAGGCCGAACACCGTCGGCCCGCTGCCCGACATAAGCACGCCTTCGGCTCCCATGCGGAGCATGCATTCCTTCAGCTGCCGGACTTCCGGATAAAGCTCCATCGTCACTCCTTCCAGCACATTGCCGAGCTCCTGGCACAGCAGGTCGAACCGCTTCAGCCGAATCGCCTCGACAACCCGCTCTGTCGACGGGCGGCGGCGAATGCTGCGTACGTTCAGCTTGCCGTACACCTCCGCCGTCGACACGTTGATCGGCGGCTTGGCCAGCACGACCCAGCACTGCGGCGGCGATTCGATCGGCTCCAGCTTCTCTCCCCGGCCCCGGGCGACGGCCGTCCCCCCGGTCACGCAGAACGGCACGTCCGAGCCGAGCTCGGCTCCGAGCCGCTGCAGCTCATCCGCCGGAATGTTGAGCCGCCACAGCCTGTTCAGCCCTCTCAGCGTAGCCGCAGCATCGCTGCTGCCTCCCGCAAGCCCGGCAGCTACCGGAATATGTTTGTCCAAATGTATGTAAACGCCTTGCCTTACATCGTAACGCTCCTTGATCAGCTTGGCGGCCTGGAAGGCGAGATTTTTCTCGTCCAGAGGAATATAGCCCGCCTGACTGGAGATGATGACGGTATCCCGAGGCAGCTCCTGCATCTCGATCCTGTCCGCCAGATCGACCATGGTCATTACCATTTCCACTTCATGAAAGCCGTCCTCCCGCTTATATAACACATCCAAGGACAAGTTGATTTTGGCCGGAGCTTTCTCATACACCTTCATACAGACACCTCTTTGCAGCCGTACGTGGTTTACGATCCGTCATTAAACCACTGTACCCCTTATACTATACCAAAAACGCGACAAAAAAAAGCTAGGGCCGTTATCCGGCTCTAGCTGCCTTCGTGCGGAGTCTCTTTCGGCTGTCTGCGCTCAGCTTCCGTATGGGGACGGGACATGCCGCAAGCCCTGCTGGAGCGCTGCGCCGGCCTCGGCTGTCCCCTGCGGCAGACCGGCCTGAACGGCCGTCGCCGGCAGCGGATATGCCGCCGTGGAACCGAAGGTCGGGGCGGTCTGCCCGTATCGCCCGGCAGCAGCCGGAACAGGGGCGCTGGCTTGCGGCGCAGATGCAGGAACATATGCGTGCGGAGTTTGAGCCTGCTGGAACCCGCCGTATCCGTACGCGGGCGGATGAGGCTGCGCCTGCGGCTGAACGGAGCCAGGCTGCGGGCCGGCCTGCCCTTGATGGCGAGTTAGCGCCTGCTGCGCAATCTGGATAGCCCGCTTCACCATATTGCCCGCATCCTTGGTACGAATGCCGCCCCAGCCTTCCTTCTGCACGGTCTCGTAAAAGCCGAGATCCTTCGCAAGCTCGTATTTGAATGCCTCCGACATGACTCCTCGCCTGCTGCGTCTGGACATTCGAACAGCCTCCTTGACGGTAAGATACGTTTAGTATGCTTAGCTTGGAGGCGGCTCATGCACGAGAAGCAGGGAAGCCATAAGCGGCCGGCCTCTCCGATTCCTTTAAGGCCGACCGCTTATGCGGCTTTATTGCTGTATAGTGATGCGCATTTCACCTTCATCGTTGCATACCGTAACTTCCACGGACTCCGTCAAAATATCTGCATAGCTGTAGGAGACCCGCTTGAACGACTGCTGCTCCTGATCCAGCTTGACAATAAACACGGAAGGGTAGGTTTCCTCAAGAATACCGGAGCGTTCGATCGTCTTTCGCCGACCGCCGTTCGCTCTCAGCATAATCTTCTGTCCGACATGAGGCTCCAAACTACGTTTGATCTCCAATAGCGAATTTTTTGCCATTGACCACTACCACCTCTTTCCTTCTAAATTATAACGCAATAAGGGTAGTATGTCAATTTAAGCGAAATATTATATCAGCCTGACAATCCTGTTGTCAACGGGTATTCTCCTTATTTTATCCGCTTTTGCCTCAACGTCTTCAATAAACCGTTCACACAATTGTCATAATTCCCAAAAAAAGAAAAGCACCTTTCGGTGCTTAGCGGGGTATAGCATCGGTCATTTTGGGCACGCCCCTGCGGAAGCTTCCGCGCGATTCGATACCGCCGATCCCTTCCAGCCCGCTGTGCGTCAGCCCGATCACGTCCACGATGTTGACTACATCCTTGATAGGCGTGAAAGCAACCTTGGACGCAATGCACAGCGGATCGAGCGCGTGAATCAGCACTCTGCCCGGCGAGCTGGCAAAATTGGCGCCCGCCGTCAGCAAAGCTTCAAAATGCGATTGGCATGCTCCGGCGATGATCGTCAGAGCATCTTTGTTCTTCTCGTATTGTCTTGCCATATGGACAGCATTCACGAAATTATGTGAGTTTTTGTAGCTGTTCAGGTGAGCGGCGCCGCCCGGTTGGCGCTGCTTCACAATGCCATCGTGGCCCGTAATGACGACGATGTCCGGGCGAATTCGCGGCAGCAGCCGGTATAAGGCGTCCGCCATATTGGCCTCCGGCACATAGTAGCCTTCAGCGGGAACCTTGAGTACCCCATAGAGGCTCATGCATTTGCGCAAATAGGAAGGGTCCCCGTCCAAGTGCAGCACTTTGCCGGGCATATCGAAATAGGCTGCGCGAATGACTTCTTTGGAGGCAGCCGGTTTTTCCTGCACCGAAGAAGCGGAGGTTTGCCCCGTCGCGGGCCCCCGCTGAGCCTGGCGTCTCAGGTTGTGTATCCATCTAGGCTCGGGCACGTGATTGTGCGCGGTGAAGTCGGCTTCCCGGACGAATTTAAGGTCATGCAGCGGCGCATCGGCCAACAGGCGCATTTCGACCCCGCGCAGAACAGCCTGCTGTCTTCCAAACTCTTGTATCTTAAATACGATGTCTCCGCCGTATGACTTGCGAATGACCAAATCCCCCTGCCTCATGCTGCATCGCCTCCCCGTCTATCCTATGGCGGGCATGGGCGTTTGGTGCCAGTACGGCTTGGCCATTCTCATAGCGTTCGACTCGATTCGAGGCAAAGCACCTAGCCCAGCACGCGGGCCAACTCGCGGCTTAGGCGGGCGAACTCCTCGATGCTCAGCGTCTCTCCGCGGCGGCTTGCCTCAATCCCGGCCGCCTTAAGCGCCACTTCCAGCTTTCCCTTCGTTTCCTTGGTGAAAAAGCGCCCCGCCAAATTGTTGGCGATCGTCTTCCGCCGCTGCGCGAACGACGCCTGCACGACAGCGAAGAAGAACGCTTCGTCATCGACGGCGGCCGCTGGCTGCTGTCTTACCTTCAGCTTGATAACGGCCGAATCTACGTTCGGCTGCGGGATAAATACCGTATTCGGCACGATCGTCACAAGCTCCGGCTCGCAGTAATACTGCACGGCGATGCTCAGGCTGCCGTAATCTTTGCCGCCCGGCTTTGCCGCCATGCGGTCGGCGACCTCCTTTTGTATCATGACAACGATATGCTCCAGCGGCAGCCTGCTCTCCAGAAGCTTCATTATAATAGGCGTCGTTACGTAATAAGGCAAGTTCGCCACCACGCTGACGCTGGAGCAGCCCTTGAACCGCTCCTCGACCAGCTTGTCCAGCGGCAGCTTCAGCACGTCGCCATGGACGACCTCCGCGTTCGGAAAAGCTTGCAGCGTCTCGCCCAGCATAGGCAGCAGCCGCTGATCGATTTCGATCGCGACAACCCGTCCGGCTGCCTTGGCCAGCTGCTGGGTCAGCGCGCCGATGCCCGGCCCGATCTCCAGCGCTCCTTTGCTCTTGTCGAGCTCCGCCGCGGCGACGATTTTATGCAAAATGTTGTGATCGATCAAAAAATTTTGCCCAAGACTCTTCTTGAGCGTGAAGCCGTAACGCTGCATCAGCGCCTTCGTCCGCCGGGGCGAGGCGATATCCTCCTGCTCCCGCCCCCCGGCAGCCAGGCCGCTGGCCGCATCCAACGATAGGCGCGATGAACCTTGCTCGTCTGTCATAGCTCCGCCTTCCCTTCCGCATCGTTATCCAGGCGCTTTCTGGCATCCATAAATTCTTCCCGGGAAATCTTAAACATCCGGCAGCGGTTATAGAACTGCTTGCCGTTGCAGTACCCGATGCCGAGCAGCCACCCCATGGCGAGCCTGCGTGCCGCTGCTTGCGGATGGACAATCAGCCCCGCTTCCATCAGATCGCTCCAGCCGATCTCCGATTCCTCCGCCTGGCAATCGGTCCGCACCCGCTCCAATGCTTGCCGGATCGCGTCCGGGGACGCATTCTCGATGCCGATATCGCCGTTGCGGGTCGCTTCTTCCTGCGGCAAGAATGCATGCTTGCACCCGGGAACGCGGGCCGCGATAATTTTGCGAATCCGTTCTCCGGCATGGTCGGGGTCTGTCAGCACGATGACGCCGCGGCGCTGCTGCGCCAGACGAATCCGCTGCAGCACCTCGTCGTTAATCGCCGAGCCTCCCGTCTCGATCGTCTCCGCTTCAACCGCCCGCTTGACGGCTGTCGTATCGTCCTTGCCCTCTACTACGATGACCTCTTTAATCACTGTCGGAACGCTTCCCTTCTGCGGCTGCTGTAAGCGGGCAAGGAGCGCAAAAAGAAGAGGGGTCTTCCAGCGCCTTGGCTTGGACTCCCTCTTCTTTCCTGCCTTTAACCGCATATCTATTTACAGGTTGCCCTTATCTTCTGCTCTTTAGTCTGCGCTCGGCTTGGTCGGCCCGATCACATATACGGTATATCCGCGCTTGGAGCCGAATCGCTTGGCGTAATCCTTGCTCTCGAAATATACATCAATGACATTGCCCTTCACGGCGCCGCCCGTGTCCTCGGCCCGGCGGAAGCCAAGCCCGTCAATATATACCCACCATCCCAGCGGAATAACCTTCGGATCGACGGCAATCGTCCGCCCTTCCGTAACCTTCGTCCCGGAAGCGGTAATTCCGTATTGCGGGTGATCCTCGCTCTTCCCTGTCGAGGAGGCATCTGCTGTATATGCCGTCAGCTTCACATTATTCAAAACTTGCTTATACGCGAATTTCACGCCGGATTTGACCAGCTCGTCGACATTCGGCGAAGAGGCCGACAAGATCGTCACCGGATTTTTGGTGCCGATGGCCACAATTTTGTTCACGCTCGGTTCTTTGACCTTCTCTTCGACGATCTGCTCGGATACGAGCTCCCCGTCCTCGAATACCTTCTCTTTGGTCTTGACCAAAGTGCCTTCCTTGCCTTCCTGAACAACCAGTTCCTTGCCCTTCAGCAGCTTCGGATCGTTCATCGTCTCAGTCTGAAATGCGATCGTCTCGCTGATTTCCTCGCGTTCCTTCTTGACTCGCACAATCTTAATCGATTCATTGCCGGTAAGCGCCGTATCCAGCGGCGGCTGAATCTTATCGTGTTCGCCGAGCGATATGCCCACATCCTCCAGCGCATCCTCTACCGTCCTGCCGACCGTATGCACCGTCCGCGTAACGCCGTCCGCCGACACCGTTAAGGGAAGCGCCCTGTTGATATCGATGCGGTCGCCTGTCTGGACAGTATAGTTCATCGCGTGGGAAATGCGGTCATGCTCGTTTACGGTAATCCCTTGATCTTCAAGTACGTTTTTGAGCACCCAATGCTTCGTCTCGACTGTCGTTTCCTTCCCGTCGATTACAATGGACAGCTTCTTGGCTGCCGTACCGTACAGCATCATCAAGAACATGAAAGTAATAGCGAATGAAACGAATAAAACTATGGATATCAAACGCAAGTTTTCATGCTTCCAACGCAATGCGTAGGACATGCTGGATGATCGTCTTACATGGGATTGCTGTCGTTCCACAACGCCCACTTGTTCGGTCCTCCTTCAAAGCCCCGCCGTCGAGTGTCATGCATGATAAATCTGACGCGACTATGGTAAATTATTGTGTTATGACGATTGACCGACCTCTCCGCTTGCATGCTTCGGAATCGCTTGCCCTTCGGATATCCACCCCCTCCGGAACTCATTGTATGAATCGGCTCGGACGAATATCCCGTTGAACGAGGAAACCAACACAAAAAGCCATCGAGAAGAGGACCTCCCCGATGACTTGTACGCATTCGAACTTAACAGTCCAATGGCAGCCAACGACAATGTGTACCTCTCTCTTCACGCTTACGAGGTTAGCTGACGGATTCGGGCTTGAGAGTCGCCCTACTCGGAAGCAGCGTCGGCTGCCCCTCGATTCACCCCGCGCGAGGCCGATGTCCTGAACATCAGCGGCCTGGCTTTCGCTTCTTACGGTTCCCCCGTTTCCCTGTTCGGAAACTCAGCGATTATGGAAAATGGTAATCGTTATGAAGTTATTATTGAGTTTACGATGGGAGCAAGGGAATTGTAAAGTATACAAACTCGGATAAAAAGGGCGGTTTCCCGCTTTATTTGAGATTTTTCATCCTTTTCATGAAAACAAACGGTCTTTCTCTCATTCAAATGCACGATCGTTCATTATTTCTCGAATTATCGCCATTTGGATAAAAAAAGGATTGTCCAATCTGCCGTTAAAATCTAAATTTAGACGCCGATCAAAACCGAATTCTTCGGCCCGCTCGTCCTCTTCAGGCATAGAAATATTTAGTAAAAAAGCTTCAAATTCACAAGAAAAGACGCCTATGACGAGCGATTCCTTCCTCTACAGTCATCGCCTTCAAGATTGAAAATTTGGGCGTTTGGATACCTCCAAATTTTCAAGATAAACCGAACAATTTGGTGGCATTGTCCGTAGTGACCTGCGCCAGCTCGTCGAAGGAAATGCCCTTAATTTCGGCCGCTGCTTCGGCGACAAGCTTCACGTGAGCAGACTCATTGCGCTTGCCCCTGAACGGATGCGGCGTCAAATAGGGCGCGTCGGTCTCGATCAGCAGGCGCTCCATCGGCACGCGGGAGAGCACTTCCTTCGGCTGCCTGGCATTTTTGAAAGTGATCGGGCCCCCGAACGAAATGTAGAAGTTCATGTCGAGACACAGCTTCGCCGTTTCCCAGCTGCCTGAGAAGCAGTGCATCACGCCGCCGACGTCGGCCGCCTTCTCTTCGCGAAGCACCTGAACGATGTCCTGATGGGCGTCCCGGTTGTGAATGACGATGGGCATGCCCAGCTTGCGCGCCAGGCGAATTTGCTCGCGGAACACCTTCATCTGCACATCTTTGGGAGAGGTGTCCCAATAGTAGTCGAGCCCGATCTCACCGATCGCAACGACCTTCTCGTGGCGGCAGAGCGATTCGATCCAGTCGAGATCGTCCGCTGTCATGAAGGCGGCATCCGTCGGATGCCAGCCAACGGTGGAATAAATAAAATCGTGCTGCTCAGCCAGCGCGATCGAGCCTGGAATCGTCTCGCGATTAAAGCCGATATTGATAATTCGACCAATTCCGTGTTCCCGGGCGCGCCGAATCACATCCTGTCGATCATCATCGAATGCGCGCACGTTCAAATGTGCATGAGAATCAATCAGCATCGCAGATCACACCCCTTATATTGGAAGAAATAGATCATTCTTCATCAAGCCAGGCCCGCAGCTCGGCATCGAGCTCGGCGCGGTGCCTCTCCAGAAGCTCCGCAGGGTAATACAAATGATATTTGCCCATGTGAATGCCGCTGATGGAACGGACGATTTCGGACTTGCGGGAAATTTCCGTGAGCGTATCCTTGTCGTCTAATATCAGAATAGGCAGCTTTTCGTCCTGTTCGCCGGGCCGATACACATCATACGAAAGATCGGACGGAAAATCAATTTCGAGGTAATACGCCGGGTCGATGCCCCGTTCCTGCATGAAGCCGCGAAGCCGGTCGAGCTGACGGACGTCCACCCGCTCCAGGGTGACATATTTGAACAATTTGCGCTGAAGAAATCGGGTGCACAGGTCGGCCAGAATCGGATCGTCCTCGCAAGCCCATTGCATGAAGACGGTTTGCATGAGCGATTCGTCCAGTAAGTAGTGGTCGCGGAGCGTCAATTTGCGCAAAAACAGATTCGTCAGCGGCGGAAGCCAAAACCGGAAAGAAAATCCTTCCTCGAACAGTTGCTTCGCCCGCTGCACGATTTTGTGCAAAATCACTTCGGCGCTGCGCGTGACCGGATGAAAATAAATTTGCCAATACATCTGGTACCTTGACATCAAATAATCTTCAACTGCGTGCATTCCGCTCTCCTTCACGACAATGTGGCCTTTATACGGACGCAGCACCCGCAAGATGCGCTCCAGATCGAAAGTTCCATAATTGACTCCCGTGAAGTAGGCGTCTCTTAATAAATAATCCATTCGGTCGGCATCCATTTGGCTGGAAACCATGCTCACGACGATTTCCCGATGATAGGTTTTGGCAATGACGTCGGCAACCTGTTGCGGAAAGGAGGGCGATACGCGGCGCAGCACGCGATGGATCTCCGTATCGCCAAGGACAATCCGGCGGGACCATTCCTCATGATGATTGCCGAACGCTTTCTCGATCGAATGCGAGAAAGGCCCGTGTCCGACGTCGTGCAGCAAAGCGGCGCACAAGCACAGCAGCCGTTCTTCCTTCGGCCAATCCTCATACCGGTTGCGTTCGAATTGCGAAATAATTTTACGGGTCACCTCATAAACGCCGAGCGAATGGGAGAACCGGCTGTGCTCCGCCCCGTGAAACGTAAGATAGCAGGTGCCGAGTTGCCGCACCCGGCGCAGGCGCTGAAATTCCTTGGTGTTGATCAAATCCCAAACGGTTTGATCCTGCACGTAAATGTATTTATGTACCGGGTCCTTGAACACTTTCTCCTCCTGCAAAGGACGGGACATAGCAAATCCTCCTTATCGCTCGCAAAATTAGGCTTAGCCTTACAAAAATAATGTCGCATAATGTCGATATACCTGTTTTTTTCGGGGTAACAAGCCTGCCATTTATTGCTCATTCTTCAAATTGCCGCGCCGGCGAACCGGCCGGACGCAACGAATGTTTTCGGCGGTCTGCGGCCTAGTTCCATGATACTCGAGGTAGCATATACGTTTGCGGATCATAGCACATATCATTTGTTAAGCTGCCATAAACTAGAATGAAAAATCGCGAAATTCATGTTGACTATTTTGGGAATGGTTGGTATTATAAGAAGTAAGAATTATGTCGAATCATGACGATTAATTTCAACTACTCATGGAGAGGGGAACCCATTATGATGAAATCCACAGGCATTGTTAGAAAGGTCGACGAGCTCGGCCGCGTCGTTATTCCGATCGAGCTGCGCAGAACGCTGGGCATTGGCGAGAAAGACGCTTTGGAAATTTATGTAGACGGCGAGCGGATCATGCTGAAGAAATACGAGCCCGCCTGCATCTTCTGTGGCAACGCCGAGAACGTCTCTTATTTCAAAGGAAAAATTGTTTGTCATGAATGCATTTCTGAAATGCCAATACCTGTGACAAAATAAAAAAAATAGGTTATAATAAAGCTAGCAGTTCTTACTAAGGTAATTCTAACCTTTTCATATCTCCTCTATATCCCGTGCCGCGGTTGCCCAGCGGTTCCGGGTATTTTTTTTCTACGCCGATTGTCCGCCCCGCGTCCTCGCATTTTTTCTGTATGTCACAAAAAAATTTGGAGCTTCCTACATGCTGCGGTGCAGCTCATTGTACAGCTCCCGTTTCGGTATGCCGCGATCCTGCGCTGCGCTCCTGAGCGCCTCCTTGTGCGCGAGCCCCTGCGCCTCGTAATGGGCGACGTGCTCCCGCGGAGTGAGCTTCCGCCACCAGGCCGATTGCTCCGACGGCTCATCGCCAGCCGCCTCCGCCCCGCCGAGCACGACCACATATTCCCCTTGGGGAGCGGTTCGCTCCAGCCAGTCCACGCATTCCCCGAGCGTCCCCCTTGCCGCTTCCTCATATCTTTTGGTCAGCTCGCGGACAAGCGCGACTTCCCTCTCCGCGCCGAGAATCTCGGCGGCCAGGCGAAGCGTCTTCTGCAGACGGTGCGGAGCCTCGTACAGCAGCACGGTTCCCTTCTCCCGCTTCAGCGCCTCGAGCTCGCGGACAAGCGATTTCCGGTCGCGGGACAGGAAACCGACAAACGTAAACCGTTCGGTCGGCAGCCCGGATATGATCAGGGCCGACAAGGCGGCATTCGCTCCCGGAATCGGGACGACATCGATCCCGGCGCGAATGGCATCCCTTACGAGATCCGCCCCGGGATCGCTGATCGCCGGGAGGCCGGCATCGCTGACCAGCGCGACGGAATCGCCTGCTTCCAGCAGGCGGATCAGCTCCGGTCCGCTCGCCTGCTTGTTATGCTCATGGTAGCTGACCAGCCTTGTCGCTATGTCGAAATGGGTCAGCAGCTTGCGGGTTTGCCGCGTATCCTCAGCGGCGATCCACTGCACCTCGCGCAGCACGCGCACCGCCCGAAAAGTCATATCCTCCAAATTGCCGATCGGCGTTCCGACAAGATACAGCTTGCCGGCCGTCTTACCGTCATCCTGATAGCTTTTTTGTATGTTCAATGCGAATCTCCCTCGTCGTCGGCCACCGCTGCCGTTTGTGCAAACTGGGCCGCTATATGGATTATCGAAAATCGTTCAGTTGCGCCTCTTGCCCGTAATAGACCTTCATCAATTCCTCCGTATACTGTGTGCCGCTCTTATATACGATCAGCGGCGGGAGCAGGCGAATCTCCGGCTTTCCGTCGCGCAGCGCTTCGACCAGCACGATATTGGCCTCGGCGTCGGCGCGGGGATGGACGAACCGCACGCGCTTGGGCTCCAGCCGATATTGTCTCAGCATCGCGAGAATGTCGGCCAGCCGGCTCGGACGGTGCACCATGGCAACGCGGCCTCCGCTTTTGACGAGGCGGCTGCACGCCTTGACGACATCCTCCAGCGTGCAGAGCACTTCATGCCGCGCGGCGGCAACATGTTCATTGACATTCTGATCTCCGCTCGGCACCGGAAGGTATGGGGGATTTACAGTGACCAGATCGAACCCGCCCGCCGGAAGCTCGCCGTGAGTCTCCTTGAGGTCTCCGCATACGATCCGGATTTGCTCTTGCAATCCGTTCATCTGCACATTGCGCCTGGCCATATCCGCCAGCCTTTCCTGAATCTCCAGGCCGACGATCTTCGCCGCCTTCGTTCGCGTCGTCATTAGCAGCGGGATGACGCCGTTGCCGGAGCACAGGTCGGCGATTCGGCCGCGCAAGGGCACGGAGCAAAATCTCGCCAGCAGCACGGCGTCCAGCGAAAAGCTGAATACTTCGCTGCTCTGAATAATTTTTAGATCATGCGTCAACAGATCGTCGATCCGTTCGCTTTCCTTTAAGGTTACATCCATGCTGTCTTGCATTCCTTCCTTATCTTACCATTCGTTTTGACTTCAAAAAAACCGCAAGAAGAAATTCTTCCTACGGCATCATTTTCATTTATTCAAAAATGACATGCAGAACAGACAATCGCCTTCCATACGCAGATGTCCGTAATACACATTGCATATATGAAAGCCTTCGTGATAGATGCGGGCCAGGTTGTCGTACCCTTCGCCGATCGGCTCTTTAACCTGCGCTCCCGCGGCATGCTGCGGCACTGCGGCGGACACAGCCGCATCTTTCTTGAGCAGCTTCCGCAGCTGCTGGTTCTCTATGCTCAGGCGCTTGTTTTCTTCCAATATCTCAATCAGCTGCCGCTTGACTTGTCCCAGCTCGCTGTACAGCTGACCCATCTGCTCTTCCATTTGATCGATTTGTACGAAAATGTCCCTTTTATCCACGCGTTCACCTCGAAATAAGGCAGCTTACGTCCTTTGTCAGGCCTGCTCCACCACGTCGTCCAAAGGAAGATCCATCACTTTTTTCATATCGAAGATTTGCACCTTGGCGAGCCGATCGTTCACATTCAGCGAGACGAGGCGGCCGTTGCCGAACGGAGTGACGACCTCGGACCCGATGCGCGGCAGTTCGTCCTTGGCGCTCTCGTAATTGTCGTGCTCATACTTGAGGCAGCACATCAAGCGTCCGCACAGCCCCGAAATTTTGGTCGGATTCAGCGATAAGTTCTGATCCTTCGCCATCTTGATCGATACCGGCTCGAAATCGCCGAGGAATGAAGAGCAGCACAGAATGCGCCCGCAAGGCCCGATGCCCCCCAGCATCTTGGCCTCGTCGCGCACGCCGATCTGCCTCAGCTCGATCCGTGTGCGGAAGATGCTGGCCAAATCTTTGACCAGCTCGCGAAAGTCGACCCGTCCTTCAGCCGTAAAATAAAAAATAATTTTGTTGCGGTCGAATGTATATTCAACGTCCACCAGCTTCATCTTCAGCTGATGGTCCTTGATTTTATCCTGGCAAATCGAGAAGGCGTTCTTCGCTGCCGCCCGGTTATCCTCCACCAGCTTGGCGTCGTTCTGATCGGCGATACGAATCACTCTCTTCAGCGGCTGCACCACATCGGCTTCATCGACGGTTCTGCGGCCGATGACCACCTTGCCGTATTCGATCCCCCGCGCGGTTTCCACGATGACTGCGTGCTCCTGCTCCACCGGCAGGTCGCTCGGATCGAAATAATATATTTTCCCCGCTTTCTTGAAGCGGACGCCCACGACTGAAAACAATCCTAACCCCCCTTTAGCCGCATGAATAATTGTTCCAGCACCAGCTGGGCATTGGCGTGAAACCGCAACCGTTTCTGCGCCTCCACCGCCTGCTCCAGCCCCGACATCCAGTGCTCCAGCGTATAGCGAAGCGCATGCTGCGCCATCCATTCCGCCTGGTCGGAGAAGACCAGGCCTTCGCGGTTGCCGAGTCGCAGCTGCACCATATCTTTCAGCCAAAGGATCAGCATGTCCAAAAACAGCGTGAGCCGATCGCTCAGCTCTCCCTTCGCCAGCTGCTGTTGAAGCGCCAGCAGCGCGGCCGGAAGCCTTGTCAAGCTCTCCTTGCTTAATTGTATCACTTGGCTTCTGATTTCTGCAAACCCATTTCCTTGCATGAGCTCGCGCGCGCCCCCCGTTCCAGCCGACAAGCGCACGGCCGTCTGCACCAGCGCCGGGGGAAAACCTTCCTCCAGCAGCTTCTCCGTCATGCGGCTGCGGTTCAGCGGAAGAAACGGAATCCATTGCGACCTGGAGCGTATCGTCGGCAGCAGGGCATGCCCGTTCTCCGTGATGAGGATAGCGACTACCCGCGCGGCCGGCTCCTCCAGAAACTTCAGCAGGCTGTTGGCCGCTTGGGGCGTCATTTTGTCCGCCTGCTCCAGAATGTACATCTTCAGGCCGGAAGCGCCGGCGCGGTAAGCAAACTGCTTCTGCAGCTCGCGGATTTGCTCGATCTTGATCGATGCGCCATCCGGCTCGAGCCAGTAGAGGTCGGGATGGTTGCCGTGCTCGATCTTGCGGCAATCCAGGCACTCGCCGCATGCATCGTCCGGCAGCACCTTGCAGTACAGCGCCTGAGCGAAGGCGCGGGCCATCGCCCTCCGTCCCGTTCCGTCCGGCCCGGTAAATATATAAGCATGCGAAACTTTATCGGTTCGCAAGCTGTTTTGCAGTATTCGCTTCACTCGTTCCTGACCCTCGATGGATTGAAACGGCATATCGTTTCGTCCCTTCTTATCGATCCAGCTCTATCCGGCGTCTAGAATGCCAGGTTGATCAGCATGCCGCGGATTTCCCCGACCTTGCGCAGCAGCTCGATGCGGCCCTGCTCGGTATCCAGCAGCTCCTCGGCGAGACCGAGCAGCTCCTGGTCGATTTCCTCGAGGAGCTTGTACCGCTTGGCGCGCCCCCGGCGGTCCCAGCCTCGCGTTTCGCGAAGCCGGATGCCGCGGCGGGCCGTCTCCTCCAAATACTGCTTGACAAGCAGCTTATACTGCCGCAGCTCGCGAACGGTCATCGAGCGGTTCAGCCGTTCGGCTTGCTGGTGAATTTGCTCCAGAATGCGCTGCAGCTGCTCCTGCGATGCCCGGTCGTCATGCTGCCGCATCGTATCGGAGAACGATTTTTGCTGCAAATGTTGCGATGGCGCATTTTCATTGCGCACGATTTCTTTGCCGAAGGGGCGCCAGCCCGGATTTATCTTCACTGTCCGATTCCTTTCCAACTCAGCATAATGTCGCTTTGTCCTGACCGTCCCGCGTTAACCTAAGACGGTCTGCCACGTTCAATAATGCTCGAAGCGCTCGACCGGCATGACGAAAACCGCGGCTCCTCCCACTTGAACCTCCACAGGGAACGGGATGTAAGAGTCGGTCGTGCCGCCCATCGGGGAGACCGGCGTGATCATCTGCTCGCGGATTTTGCAATTCGCCTTGATCACTTGAAGCACTTCGCTGACCCGCTCGTCCTCCGTTCCTATCAGGAATGTCGTATTGCCGGCTCGTAGGAATCCGCCCGTACTCGCAAGCTTCGTTGCCCGAAACCCTTCCTTGATCAAAGCGTTCGACAGACGGTTGCTGTCCTTATCCTGCACCACGGCGATTACCAGCTTCATATGACCAGCCTCCCTTATCATGGAACTTGGCGCTGCCCGGGACAAGCCCGAGACCGCTGCGCTCGCGCCTGGATATCATAATACATTTGACGCGGCCTGCAAAAATTCCTTCATTATATATAGGAATGTTCTACATTATACTCGCGGCGGCAGCTTATGGTTCAAACAACGGCGAATCGCTTCATAGACCTGCTCCTGAGGCAAGCTTGCATCGATCGTCACGATCCGCTCCGGATGCTGCGATGCAACCCGCCGATAGCCTTCGCGCACCTTCCGGTGGAAGTCGTCCGGCTCCAGATCGAGCCGGTTCATCTCCCGCTCCCGGTCGGCCCGAATGCGGGCCAGCCCGATCTCCGGCGCGACATCCATATAGATCGTCAAATCCGGCATCCACCGTTCAATGGCGAAGCGGTTGATTTCGCGGATCGCCTCCAGCCCGAGGCCGCGGGCAATGCCTTGATACACCAGGCTGCTATCGACGAACCGGTCGCACAGCACCACTTGCCCGGCCTCAAGGGCGGGGATGACTTTCTCCACCAGGTGCTGGCGGCGCGCTGCAGCATACAATAGCGCTTCCGTCCGGCTGTCCATGCCGGTGTTGCTCGTATCCAAAATAATGGAGCGAATCTCTTCCGCAATCCGGATCCCGCCGGGCTCCCGCGTCGTCGTGACCGCATGGCCGCGCTGCTCCAGCCAGTCCCGCAACATCGCGATGGCCGACGTCTTGCCTGCGCCTTCTCCGCCTTCTATCGTAATAAAGTACCCTTGTCTCAAATCGTTCGGACTCCTGCCATGATAATTCTTTGTATTTGTTACACTATACCATAATTGAAAAGGCGATGTCTTCCGCTTTCCCGATCCATGCATGCATCACGCTCACACCGGCGCCCGCCCGCTGACCGGCACGGTCCGCTCCTTCGCCACATCATGCCCGTGAAACCGGCAGCCGCTGTCCGCCAGCCGCGCCAACAATTCCGCGACCGGCCGGGTAATCGTCTCGCCCGGGTACAGCAGCGGAATGCCGGGCGGATAAGGCACGATCATTTGCGCGGCTGTATAGCCCTCGCATTCGGCAACGGACACCCAGCGCTCCGGCGCCTGAGAGGCCAGGCTCAGATCGAAGGCCACCGGCGCGGACATCGCCGCCATATCCGGCAGGAGCCGAAGAGGCGCCTCGGCGGGGCCGGAAGGGTTACAGGCGGAGGCGCTGCCAGACGGCAGCCGGCCGTCGATCCCGCGCAGGGCTGCGGCCAACCGCTCGATATCGGCTTCCCGGCTTCCCGGGCCGAGCACGAGCAGCACATGCGCCGGGTCGGCCAGCTCCGGGAAGCAGCCGGCCTGCTCCAGCTCCGCCTTCAGCCTGTATCCGTCCCCCGTTCCCGCTCTGTCGTATATCAGAATCTTTAACGGATCATACGTGCAATCGGCCGGAAACGGCGACTCGGCTTCTGCCGCATGAAGACAGCGCAGACGCGATAGCGAACCGATTCGCTTTCTGAGCAATCCGGCGGCGGAGAGCGCTTGGCCCAGCAAGGCCTCTCCCTGCAGCGCCATCTGCCGCCGCGCCACATCCAGGCTGGCCAGCAGCGGGTACGATGGGCTCGAGCTTTGCAGCATGGCCAGCAGCCGCTTGAGCGCGCTGCGCGGCATGCGCGGCCCCTGCACGTGGAGCATGGCCGTCATCGTCATCGACGTCAACATTTTGTGCGTCGACTGCACGGCCGCATCGGCGCCCGACGCCATGGCGCTTGCGGGGAGCTCGCGGTGCAGGCCGAAGTGCGCGCCGTGCGCTTCGTCCACCAGCAGCACCTTCCCGTGCTGGTGCAGCAAATCCGCGATCGGCTTCAGATCGACGCCGATGCCATAATACGAAGGGTTCGTCATGAGCAGCCCCTTCGCTTCCGGGTATGTCTTCAAGGCTTCGGCGATATCTTCCACCGCCAGGCCGCAAGCGACTCCCCGCGGGCCGATGCGCGGCATCAGGAACACGGCCTTCGCGCCGGCCAGCATCAGAGCGTGAATCACCGATTTATGGGCATCTCTTTGCACGAGCAGCACGTCGCCGCGACTGCAAACCGACAAGATCATGGCCAGATTGCCGACAGTGCTGCCGCCGATCAGAAACATCGTCTCTTCCGCTCCAAAACAGCGCGCCGCCAATCGCTGAGCCTCCAGAATCGCTTCCTCCGGCTGGTGCAAATCGTCCAGTCCCGGTATTTCGGTCAGATCGATGCTCATGATATCCCGGAACAGCCCGGAAGCTGCCGGGTCGAGCCCGCGGCCCGATTTGTGCCCCGGCACGTGAAAGCTGGCCGGAGCCCGCTCCCGGTGGCGGACAAGCTGTTCATACAAGGGCGCCCTTCGCTGCCCGTCTGTCATCTCCCGGCACCTCCCGTGCATTTCTCGTCTAACCGTATTGTAACAAACAAAAAAACCTCCTCCAACTGCCCGTTGGAATGGAGGCCCCGTATTTCGCCAAAAGGATGCGCGGCAAGCGGTAAAGGATGGACTTTCTGCCTACCCCTCTTTTTTGTAAAAGATTCGCTTCATTCGATGTATAAAGAACGGATATTTGGCGTCCCGGACGTCCGTCTTGACCATTTCCGTCTCGCAATCCTCGCAAATAAATTCCGATACGATCATAATGCCTTCTTCCTTCTGCCGTCCGCAAATAATGCAATGGTGAGTCAGCTCATGCTGTTGCTGCAGCGCTTCGCTCATCCGAATCACCTCTATTCTTGTTTTCTACCAGTATGTCCCGATTCTCTCAAACGTATACGCTGGGTACTATATTTTTATGTAGAAAACGCCTTTGCGGTGACAGCGCTCATTTATTTTCGCCTCTTTTCCGATATAATAGATGTTACCCTGCCCGAATCTTGAAAATAAGCGAGGACTTGGATCGTGGCCACTATGACCCGAAAGCGGCTGTCCGCCAATTCGACGATCTATCATTATACGCTGCTGCAGCGTATCCGTTATCATCCGAAGCTGCTGGCGCTGTACTGGATTTTTCCCGCCGGATGGTGGATATGGGACTTGTTTCGACTGAGGCTGTGGTATGTACCGCTCAGCCTCGCCCTCATCGTCCTGCTGCATGCCGCTTTATTGTATATTTTGCATAAAGTGAAGGAACGCCGCAGCCTGACCGGCTGGAAGTGGCATTATCAGCTGCCTTGGCTCGGCTGGATTGCCGGCACGCATATCGCCATGGACCGCATGCTGCGTCTCCACTGGCAGCTGTTGGGCATTGCGCTGGCCATCATCGGCTGCTTCTTCCCTTGGATTGACCACGAGCTGATTGCCCGCCTGGTCATGGTCCACTTATGGATTCTTGCGCCGCGATTTTGGATTTTGTTCCGAATGCGAGCCCACCGGCATGTAGGGTACTTGAAAATCAACGAGAGCGATACCTCGTGCTATGCGCAATGATGCCGCTTTGTCCGCCCTTTTGCCTTTTGGCCTTCAACAAGATGAAAGACGCCGCTCGTCCAGCGGCGTCTAGCCCACTCAGATCGCTTCCTGCACATTCGGCGATTGGAATTGGCTGTTGTACAGGTCCGCATAAAATCCGCCTTGCTGCAGAAGCTCCTCATGCGTCCCCTGCTCGATGACACTGCCCTTGTTCATGACGAGAATCATATCCGCATTGCGGATCGTCGACAAACGGTGGGCGATCACGAAGCTGGTTCGCCCTTCCATGAGACGCGCCATCGCCTCCTGGATATGAACCTCCGTCCGCGTGTCAACGCTGCTGGTCGCTTCGTCCAAAATAAGGATCGACGGATCGGCCAGCACTGCGCGCGCAATCGTCAGCAGCTGCTTCTGGCCTTGAGACAGGTTGCTCCCCTCTTCATTCAGAATCGTATCGTACCCTTCCGGCAGCGTGCGAATGAAATGGTCCGCATGCGCGGCGACGGCCGCCTGCACGATCTCCTCCTCCGTCGCATTTTCCCGGCCATAGGCGATGTTGTCGCGAATCGTTCCGTTGAACAGCCACGTATCCTGCAGCACCATCCCGAACAGGCTGCGCAGCTCGCCGCGCTTCATATCGCGAATATCGCGGCCGTCGATCGCAATGCTGCCGCCGTTAATTTCATAGAATCGCATCAGCAGATTGACAAGGGTCGTCTTGCCGGCGCCGGTCGGACCGACGATCGCGACCATTTGGCCCGGTTTCACATCGATATTCAGATCGTCCATCAGAAGGGCATCTTCCGTATAGCCGAACCGCACGTGACGGAACGCCACCGCTCCCCGCGGCTTCTCTAGCCCAATTCCATGATCGGCTTCGCGTTCCTCTTCCTGTTCGTCCAGCAGTTCAAACACCCGTTCGGCCGACGCGACGGTCGATTGAATAATATTGGCAATATTCGCCGCCTGGGTAATCGGCATGGAGAATTGCCGGGCATATTGGATGAACGCCTGCACGTCGCCGATCGCGATGCGCTGCCAGGCGACAAGCAGGCCGCCCACCACGCAAATGAGCATATAACCGACATTGCCGATGAAGCTCATGAGCGGCATCATAATCCCCGAGACAAACTGCGCGCGCCAGCCTGAATCGTACAGTTGTTCGTTAATCTCGTTGAACCTCCGAATGGAGTTCTTCTCCCTTCCGAACACCTTGACGATTTGATGGCCTGCGTACATTTCCTCGACATGGCCGTTCAACTCGCCCAGCGAGCGCTGCTGGCCTATGAAATAGCCTTGGGAGCGCTTGGCGATTCTGGCCGTGACGATCCCGCTTAGCGGCAAAGTCACGATGCAGATCAGCGTCAGCAGCGGGCTGATCGTCAGCATCATGACAATGACGCCGATAATGGTCGTGACGGAAGTCATTAACTGCGTCAGACTTTGCTGCATCGTATTGCTGATATTGTCCACATCGTTCGTAATGCGGCTGAGCGTCTCGCCGTGCGTGCGAGAGTCGAAATATTTCAGCGGCAACCGGGACAGCTTGTCGTTCACATCGCGGCGCATATTGTATACGGTCTTCTGCGCTACGCCGGCCATCACATACTGCTGAAAAAAGCCGAATACCGAGCTGAACAAATATAACACGATCAACGTTACGACAATGCTCCAAATATAATCAAAATCGATGCCGGTTCCTTGGGCGCCTCCCATCCGTGCCATTACGCCTCTGAACAGCTCTGTCGTGGCAAGCCCCATAATCTTCGGGCCGAGAATGGAGAACGCGGTGCTGAGAACCGCCATGACGAACACGGCGATCAATGAATATTTATGCGGCTTCAAATAGGCCAGCAGCCGTTTCAGCGTGCCTTTGAAATCCTTCGCCTTCTCGGCCGGCATGCCGGATGGCCCGCCCATCGGGCCGCCGCCGTGTCTCGGGCCTTGCCGCCTATGCGAAGCTTGCTCGTGTCGTCCGTTCATGCGATCTCCTCCTCCGACAACTGCGAGGCAACGATTTCCCGATACACCGCGTTATCCTGCATCAACTGCTCGTGCGTGCCGCTGCCCGCGATCCGGCCGTCCTCCAGAACGATGATGCGGTCCGCATCGATAACGGTGCTGACGCGCTGCGCCACAATAATGACCGTCGCATTCCCCGTCTCCGCCTTCAGCGCTTGCCGCAGCTTCGCGTCCGTCTTGTAATCGAGCGCCGAGAAGCTGTCGTCGAATATATAAATTTGCGGCTTGCGCACTAAAGCCCTGGCAATGGACAAGCGCTGCTTCTGGCCGCCCGATACGTTCGATCCGCCCTGGGCAATGCGGGCCTCAAAGCCGCCCTCCATCTCCATAATAAAATCCATGGCTTGCGCCGTCTCCGCTGCCCGCCGCACTTCCGCGTCGTCGGCATCCTCCTTGCCGTAACGAATATTGTCGGCGATCGTGCCGGAGAACAGCACCGCCTTCTGCGGAACGAAGCCGATCTTTTCGCGCAGGCTCTCCTGCGTCATCTCCCGCACGTCAATGCCATCTACCAGCACGCTGCCGCTTTCCGCATCGTAAAATCGCGGAATCAAGCCGATCAAGGTCGATTTCCCCGAACCGGTACCGCCGATAATCGCCGTCACTTCACCCGGCTTGGCTTCGAAAGAGATGTTCTCCAGTGCAGGCTGTTCCGCTCCTGGATAACGGAACGTTACGTTACGAAATTCCACATTCCCTCCCCGACCCGTAGCGGCAGGATGAGGAGGGTCGCTAATGCTTCCCGTATGCTCCAATACTTCCCGGATTCGCTCAGCCGATGCAGCGGCTCGGGGCAGCATTACGAAAATAAACGACAGCATAATGAGTGAGAACAGGATCATCATCGCATACTGAAGGAAAGCCATCAAATCCCCGACCTGCATATGCCCCTGCTCGATACGAATGCCGCCGAACCAAATAATGGCGACGGAAGCGAAGTTAATAATCAGCATCATCGTCGGCATCATCAGAGCCATAATGCGATTTACCTTCAACGCGGTATCGGTCAAATCCCGGTTCGCCGTTTCGAATCGTCGCTTCTCATGGTCGATGCGATTGAATGCTCGAATGACGCGGATACCTGTCAGTCCTTCACGCTGCACAAGATTGAGCCGGTCCAGCTTGGTCTGTATCGCCTTGAACAGCGGAATGCCCTTGCGGGCAATGAGGAAGATCGCCAGCGCCAGGACCGGCATGACGCCGATAATAACCAGCGCCAGCGTTGCATCCTTCATCAGCGCCATGATGACGCCTCCGACCGCCATCATCGGAGCTACGATCATCATTCTCATCATCATGATGAGCACTTGCTGCACCTGCGTAATGTCGTTCGTCGTCCGCGTAATTAACGATGCGGTGCCAAGCTTGTCGAATTCCTGCTGCGAGAAGCCGCTGACGCGGGCGAATAACTCGCTGCGAAGATCCCTTCCGAAGCCTGCCGCTGCCTTGGCGGAATAAAGGCTGCCGATAATGGTACAGATCGCGCCGAACGCCGCAACAAGCAGCATCCAGCCTCCCATCTTCAGGATATATGGCGTATCGCCGTGCTGAACGCCTATATTGACGATATCGGCCATGATCGTCGGCAAGTATAGCTCCGACAGCGCCTGGAGAAATACTAATACCAATACCATAGCCACCAAACCGCGATAAGGCTTCAAATAAATAAGCAGCTTGCTCAAGGGCCTTCATCTCCATCCGCCATCATATTTCGCATATACGTCTCTTGCTGTTTGAGCATATATTCCGATGCTTTCTTCATCGTCTCGATAAAACGGACGCTCTCTTCCTTGCCCAAATGCTCTACGAGGCCAACAAACATTTGCAGGCGTGCTTCATTAATGCGTTGAATATATTTATGCCCCTGCTCTGTCAGCCGAACCCGCACGATTCGCCGGTCGGCAGGGTCAGCGTGCCGCTCGACAAACCCTTGCGATTCCAGGCTGTTAATATGCTGCGTGACCGTCGGCGAGGTGACGCCTAGTTTTCCGCTGATTTCAGAAACCATCATCCCTTCCGAGTCATCCTGAACATGTCTGCTAATGCAGTAAAGCACCATAATTTCGGCCGGTTTTCGATTGGCCATCCTTCGGTCTTGCATCATATTCGCCCGAGGCCTCGATTGGATAAACGATTCCATGAATTGCTTAGCGATATTTCGCAGCTCATCATCCTGCAATGTTTTCTCTCCTTCCCCTGGAGCACATAGTTCGAAATCCAAATATTTCAGTTATTATTTATTTTGGCAACCTAATTATATATGGGGGAAATGCATTCGTCAACGAATAAAAGAATGGTTATTTGCGGACTGGAAGGAAAACCTTTCCTTCGGAAAAGTTCTTAAGCGTGCGAAACCTATACTTTACTGCGGCTATTGCGGCTGTGAAACTCAGCAGGCGGCCCCCGAACACTCTGCGTTAGCGCTGCCCCTGTCACAGCCGGGTTATAATTGACCCACCGGCGCCGGAATGAAAATGACCCACCTTCAGCGAATCTCTCTCTCAGAGATTTCCGACCAAGGAACCTGAGAGAGGAGAATATCAAGTGCTGAAAGGCGGGACTGTCTTGAGATTACACGAAATGAAAGCGGATGGGAAGAGTCTTCGTCAAATTGCCAAAGAAACCGGCCACTCCCGAAACACCGTGCGAAAATATGTACGGGACGGTCATATTCCGGAGGCGAAGGAGCGTGCAAAACGGGGATCGAAACTCGATCCGTACAAGGAAACCA